>JABXKS010000014.1 GCA_013619125.1 Clostridiales bacterium | reverse complement strand
ATTATAGTCACAATTAAAAAAATCGTTGATAGAGCAAGACCATTTGATAAGTTAGAGGGAAGTGAACTTAAGGTTCTTGAAATCCTTCAGGGACTGAACCAGATATATATGCTTAAGAAAGTTTGCGACGATTCTATTTTTTTGGTTATTATTTTAGCAGCATTCGCATTTAGTGGCTGCTCAAGCTCGGGAGCAGCAACGGAGGAGCCGACAGCTGCAGTGGAGCAGACAGAAAAGCCAGCGGCGGTTGAAGCCAGTTCGCCTGACAAGCATTTGGAAATCGTTTACATCTTCGGCAATGCGTCAGCAAGTTCGCAACAGCGAGCAAAAGACGGCTTACTTGCTTACGTAGAAAAGAACAATTGGGATTGGAATGTAGCGGAAATGGATTCTGCTGGATCCGGTGAAGCTCTAGCGGCAAACATTGAAGACGCGGTTCAACGCGGAGTTGATGGAATCATCGTAGCAATGACAGATATGCGAGCTGCAAAAGCTGCTCTTGAAGATGCGCAGAAAGCTGGAATTCCAGTTTACTCAATTGACTCAGGATGGACAGAAGGGCTTGTCGTTGATGTAACAAGTAACAATTACGTAATGTCAGCAAAAGTATCCAGCTATTTGGTTGACCGTTTGGGTGGCGAAGGAAACATTATCGCATTTAAAATGGCTGAGCATCACGGAGTACGGAAACGTGGCGAAGTATTGGACATTATCGTAAGTGAGTCTCCGGGAATCACCATGCTTGAAGACCATAATATCGATTATACAAATTTCTATGACGATACAATGAAATCAATGGAAGACTACTTGTCAAAACATGGCAAAGATATTGATGCAGTTTGGGCAGGTTGGGACGAACCAGCAATGGCAGCAGCCGCAGCAATTGAAGCGCGTGGATACACACGTGATGATATGTTTGTAACCGGCATTGACGGTCATGATTCAGCGATACAACAAATCGTTGCAGGTTCACCTTTATCAGCAACTGTTGCACAGGGATTCGAAGTGATGTCAGAGAAAATTGCAGATATCATTTATCGCACAGCTGTTATGGGCGAATCGTTTGATGTTGTAGTACCGACTACCACAATCTATGTAGATACACCGCTTATTACAGATGCAAACTTACCAGCTGATGGCGTTCCTACATATTTATCACCAGACTTTTATAGCAAGTAAACTTCTGGGGCAGGTTTACCTGCCCCTTTATAAGGAGGTAACGGAATGGATACAATTATGAAAATGGAATCAGTATCAAAGGAATTTCCGGGTGTTCTGGCTTTGGATCAAGTAGATTTTGATCTAAGAAAGGGTGAAATTCATGGTTTGGTTGGTCATAATGGTGCGGGAAAGTCGACACTGATGAAAGTTTTAACTGGTACATATATCCCAGAAGAAGGACAAATTCACTTAAATGGCGAGCCGATTGTTTTGCAAAGTCCGCGGGACGCCATTCAAAAAGGCATCGGAATTGTAACGCAAGAGGGAAGTTTGATCCCATCATTTACAGGAATTCAAAACATTTTTTTGGGTCAAGAGGAACATACGGCGACTTATATCCACGAGGATCGCTTGCGTATCAAAGCAGAGAAATTAATGCGGTACTTCGGCATGTCGGTGCCGATTACAAAGAATGTGGAAGATTTGAATCCGGCGCAGAGAAAATTGATTGAAATTCTAAAGGTTTTGAATCAGAATCCGAAGGTGCTGATCTTGGATGAACCGACGGCAGCCTTATCTGAAAAAGAACGAGTGCATTTATTTGAGGTTATGAAACGCTTAAAAGATGAGAATATTGGGATTGTATTTATTACTCATTATCTTGAAGAAGTACAAGAAATGAGCGATCGGATTACAGTACTTAGAAATGGAAAAAATGCGGGTGTGTTGCAAGCTGAAGAAGCGACAAAAGAAAAAATTGTACAACTGATGATCAACCGCGAACAAAAGAGTGAATACCCAGAGCGGTCGGGCGTGATTGGTGATTGCTTGCTTGAAACGAAAGAGATAAGCGATGGCGAGGTGTGCAACCACATCAATATGAAAGTTCACCGGGGAGAAATCGTTGGCATGTTTGGCAGTGTCGGTTCTGGCCGAACAGAATTTGTGGAGACGATTTTCGGTGCAAGGATGAAAACAAGCGTGAAGTGTTGGTAGAGGGAAAAGCCGTTAAAATAAATAAAGTAGCGGATGCGATTCGTCATGGATTTGCATTGATCCCGGATGATCGATTGACAAAAGCACTCTTTTTAGATGAATCGGTAAAAGATAATATTACAATTCCTTATGTAAAAGAGTTGGCTCAATTGTTGCGAATCTCATTTTTAAAAGAACAAAAAAACGCAAAAAAAATGGTGGATCAATTGAGTATTAAAACACCAAGTATTCATACGAAGGTCAGTTCCTTGAGTGGGGGAAACAAGCAAAAGGTTTCTTTTGCGAAATGGATTGGCTCTGATCAGGAGATGGCGAAGATCTTTATGTTTGACGAGCCTACGGAAGGCGTAGATGTAGGTGCGAGAGAAGAGATGTATAAAATCATTTCGGGATTGACAGAGCAGGGTGCAGGTTGTTTGGTTGTTTCTTCTGACATTACAGAGGTATTAGGTTTATCGGATCGGATTTATGTCATGCGGGAAGGTGAAATTGTCCTTGAAGTGAAGAATGATCGATCAGAGGGAATTCATCAAAAATTAATGGAAGCATCGTTGGGAATATAGGAGGGATCGTATGTCACGCAATGAAGGTACATTACAACTAAATGAAACGCAAGACAATAGAATTAAACTGGATGGTTTTTTTGGGAAATATGGGACGATTGGCGCACTCCTTGTTATTTTCTTATTTTTCTCAATTACAGCGGATCGATTTACTCAATTGGATAATCTGGTCAATGTCATTCGACAAATTTCGACCCTTGCGATTGTAGCGTTGGGGATGACGGCTGCCATGGCGTCTGGTGAGTTTGATATGTCTGCGGGAAGCATCGTTGGTTTGTCAGGAGTTTTGGTA
>JABXKS010000013.1 GCA_013619125.1 Clostridiales bacterium | reverse complement strand
TCGTAATATTATGAAATTTAAATTGCATATTTGAGATGGTGATGGTATTATAAAGGCGACAAAACAGGGGGGTACTCATGGCTAATAAGAACGTTCACTTACGAATCAATCAATCATGGTGCAAGGGTTGTGGTATTTGTGTCGCCTTTTGCCCAAAAGACGTTTTATCCATCGTCGAGGAAAAGGTTTCCATAACAGATGAAGAACTTTGTATTCGCTGCGGGCTTTGTGAACAACGCTGTCCCGACTACGCGATTTATTTGGAGGAGGACTAGATGGAGACAGAAACGAAACTGATGCAGGGAAACGAAGCCTGCGTAATGGGCGCCTTGCATGCGGGTATGCGTTTTTTTGCTGGCTATCCCATCACACCGTCAACAGAGATAGCCGAATTGTCTTCCCGTTTGCTGCCAAAGTATGGGGGAAAGTTCATTCAAATGGAAGATGAAATCGCGAGTATGGCAGCAACCATCGGCGGATCGATTGCCGGAATCAAATCCATGACCGCCACGAGCGGACCGGGATTTTCCTTAAAGCAAGAGAACTTGGGTTACGCGGCCATGGCCGAAATCCCTTGTGTGATCGTCAACGTGCAACGTTGCGGACCCAGCACTGGGCTACCTACTTCTCCTGCGCAAGGCGACGTGATGCAAGCTAGATGGGGAACCCATGGCGATCATCCGATGATCGTGCTGACGCCGTCATCCGTATCTGAAACATTTTCATTAACGGTTCACGCCTTTAATCTTGCGGAGCAATTTATGACCCCGGTCATCTTGTTGATGGATGAAGTGGTCGGCCATATGCGAGAAAAAGTGAATCTAACGGAAATGAAAGCTTTAGTGCCAACCAATCGCCGTCGATTTGACGGAGATCCAGAAGAATACTACGCGTATCGTCCCGATCAAAGCCTTACACCGGCATTGATGCCCTTTGGAGAAGGATACCGCTATCATATTACCGGTCTTTATCATGACGAAACCGGATTTCCAACCAATTCAACAGAAAATGCGCGAAATCAATTGACGCGATTGCATCAAAAAATTGAGGATCAAGAAGCCGTTTGTCTCTATGAAGAAACCAACAACGAGGAAGAAGTGGATTTACTGATCCTTTCCTACGGCTCCACCTATCGCTCAGCGAGAAAGGCTGCACGCCTTGCAAGGAAAGAGGGCAAGAGCATCGGAGAGTTCCGAGTGATCAGCCTATGGCCATCGCCAGAGGAGGCCATTCGAAAAGCGGCACAGAATGCCAAAGCTGTTTTGGTTGTCGAAATGAACGAAGGACAATATGTGCAAGAGGTTGAGCGGATTGTGAAGAGTGATACGCCGATCCATTTTTTAGGAAATGGCGCAGGAGAATTAATTGATCCCGAAGATGTCTATCAAAAAATCGCGGAGGTGCTGACATGTCAAGCCAACTCGTAACGAAATACTTCCGGGAAGAACGACTGCCACATATTTGGTGCCCCGGCTGCGGCCACGGCATTGCCACCAGAGCGGTCATGGAAGCGGTTGACAGACTCGGATGGAAAAAAGACGATGTTTGCATCGTTTCTGGAATCGGATGTTCCTCCCGCGCTCCGGGCTATTTGGATTTCAACACCCTGCATACGACCCACGGACGAGCCCTGGCGTTTGCAACAGGAATCAAGCTAGCCAAACCACACTTGCATGTAATCGTCCTCACAGGGGATGGAGACACCAGTGCCATTGGCGGTAACCACTTGATCCATGCGGCAAGAAGAAATATTGACATCACCACGGTGGTATACAACAACTATATCTATGGCATGACCGGAGGACAGTATTCACCGACAACACCATTTCACGACAAAGGGACAACGGCTCCCTACGGCAATATCGATCAACCCTTTGATATCTGTAATTTGGCACAGGCCGCCGGAGCAACTTATGTGGCTCGCTCAACGGTATTCCATGCGAAGCAATTGTCACAATTTATAGAAAAAGCCTTGCTGAAAAATGGATTTTCTCTGGTAGAAGCCATCAGTTCTTGTCCAACCTACTACGGACGCAAGAACAAAAAAGGCACAGCCGTTGATATGATGAACTTTTTGAAATTCCGAGCAGTACCAAGCGCGCGATTTACCACCCTTTCGGAAGAGGAAAAACTGGAGCATGTGGAAACCGGTGAATTTATGAATCGTACAGCACCAGAATATACGGAATCGTATCAAAAAATAATTGATTTTGTGCAAGGAAAGGAGGATTTGAAATGAGGGAACAAGAGATCCGATTAAGCGGTACCGGTGGACAAGGTCTTATCTTGGGCGGCATTATTCTTGCGGAAGCAGCGATGTTGGACGGGAAGGAAGTGACCCAGTCGCAATCATACGGACCGGAAGCGAGGGGCGGAGCCAGCAAGGCGGAAGTCATCATTTCTGATGAAGAAATTGATTTTCCAAAGTTTCACAAATGCGATTGCCTTCTTTCTTTGAGTCAAACTGCATGCGACAAATATTTACATTCCATTAAAACCAATGGTATACTGATAGTTGATGACACAATAAAAGAGATCGATCGCACCGATATCCACATTATTCGCCTTCCACTGTTGGGTACGGCCAAAGAACAAGTGGGCAAAAGCATCGTCGCTAATATCGTGTCCATTACAGCAATGAATGTAATCTGTCATTACGTCAGTGACAGCGCGTTAAAGCAAGCCATTCAAAATCGTGTGCCCAAAGAAGCACTTGCATTGAATGAAGCCGCCTTTAACGCCGGAAAAGAATTGGCGATGAAATTCGCGGGGTGAAACCATGAAGGAAAGAATCGATCTGATCAGACAAATCAACCTAAGCTACGATTCCTTGAGCAAGGGGCATCGAAAGATTGCAGATTATATCATCAACTTCCCTGGTATGCCAGAGGACGGAATCCCATACTGGGATTACTTTGTCAATGATCCATCCTACACACCTGAATGGGATTACGAACCATCCAGGTTTAAAGAGATTCCAAGGGATGTATCAGCTGCTGCCATTGTATGCTCTGCCCTACT
>JABXKS010000012.1 GCA_013619125.1 Clostridiales bacterium | reverse complement strand
AAAATAAAGTCTACAGCTCGTGTTAAATTATTAGAAACAAGGTCTGATCGTTATTCTATCATCATATTTCTTCGGTTCCATAAAATCAATCGATTACCCAAAGTCATTTAAATCTTGAGTAAAGAACTTATTGGCACGTTTCATGTATCAGGCCAATGCAAGGTATTTTTTTTATTATACGGTATAAAATGTAGATTTCAAAAATCACTGTAGGCTACCTTGCTTTTCTATTATGGAGCATATGTCTCTTCACTTCATGAATTTATTTATACAATTTCTCTTTGATAATTGATATTTGTTTTGGGATTAGCGGCTCTTCCATATCGAGTATCATGATCCTATCCTTAAAAAACAAAGTATACTCTCCTGTTGGAGTGTCACCATAATAGCGTTGATAAGCTTCCACCGTTCCAAATGTTTTATTGTCCATGGGCTCGAAGCTCGTGTTGTCACGCCAAACCGGTATTTCAAGCAATTCCTTTCTTGCAAGTCTATAAACAAAATCAAATTGCGGTTCTATAATTTCATAGTCTATCTCTGGAGGGGAATCTTTTGCCGGCAGCGAATCTTGACGATAAACACTTTTGGAAACAAAGAAAGTGCTGTCCGTCTCGCTTTCGTACGAGTAATAGTCATAGTTGATTGGTCCGTATAAATCTTCGCAGGTAAGGGGGATTTCATCGCTATACAGCCTGAATTCATGGCTTTCTGTTTTAGTAAGCTGCCAATCGACGGTCCTATAATCCGAATCATCGCTCGTACTAAATCCGAATTGCATGATGAATGCCATGAGTAAAGCCAGATAGGTAAAGTCGGCAACAATTAGCACCGCAAACGATATCACCTTATTTTTTTCAGCAGATGCTTTTTTCTTTTTCAAATACTTAATTGACGACCGAAATACCATCATCAGAATAGGTATTTGTGCGATGGTCAAAACAAAACCGAACCAGCTTGTTTCAATGGCCAGGTAAAACAAAATGTAACCCGAGCTGCAAAGGATAAAACACATAAAAACCGTATCAACGATTCTTCGAGCTGCATTTGTGCGCTTTGCGCATACACCATAAAGGGCAATCGATTTTTCCGAGCGTTTACACCAGGCAAAGTAATTAAGTAAGGAATACATATCATAAATAACAACTGCTAAAATCATTAAAGCGGGAAGCAGACGATTTGGGTTTGACAAAAAATCAATTGGACTTAGTTGGAATGAATTGAACTGCACAACCAAATTAAATATAAAAACCAAGATCATTACAATCACGGACGGAAGAAAACTCTTTTTCATGCATCTTTTTATATTTTCAAGTTTCTCTTTTTCATCTGTCTCAAATGGTACCGGATTGTCGGCTTCATTGCAGAATATTTGCATCTGATTAGACTGGGTCACAAAATTCCAACCGGCGACCTTTGCATAATCGAAATATGTTTGCTGGTTGGCCGTAATGCCGGGATTGAATACAGAGCCCTCAGAAAAATATGTTACCGTGTATTTTAATTTCTGCGGTACTCCTTTTTTAAATGTCCATAAAAAAGATCCGCAATCTTTAAGAAACAGCCCCTTTGCAGCCAGTTGCTCCAATTTTCTTTCCGTCTCTCCATAGCGGTCAAATCTAAAATTCATTATTCTTCTTGTTGTATCACTCATTGCTCTTCACCACCTGTTACCAGCATTTCATAATCGTTTTTCAATTTTGTCACTCTAAGATATTCCTTCTCAAGCATTTCTGCGCCGAGGCTTGTTATTACATAATTTTTCTTCCTATTTTCGGTTTTGGTTTCTATAATAATTTTCTCTTTCACAAATTTATCTAATAAACTATATAAAGTTCCCGGGCCAATAATAACTCTTCCACTTGTAAGTTCTTCTGCCTTTTTCATAATATCAACACCGCAACTTTCTTGTGTGAGACAAATAAGGATATAAAACATTTGCTCTGTTAAAGTTTGATACTTCTCTCGCGCCATTAGATCACCCCACATAACATCGATTATCGATATAATACTTTCACATCGTAACATCGAATATCGATATTGTCAATTTATAAAAGCAGAATCAATTGTGATTCTGCTAAAGGTTCTATTAATAATCTATACTTCAAGATGTAGCTCTATCAACAGAATAGTCTGCCAGTCACATTCAGCCTACGGTCTCACTCCCCTTAATTTCAATAAAACATCTAAACCACTCTGTACATGCACTTTATGGCATTTTCGACAAGTTCCCACAGAGTAAAAAACATCCTCTTCTTGCTTTCAGTTATTATCCCTAAACGCAAAAAAAGGCTTATTTCAAGCCTTTCCGAGCACACTTATTTATTTTCTTGACATCCTTACTACAGTCTCAACATGCATACTGTGCGGGAACATATCTACAGGCTGCACTTCATTGAGTTTGTACCCCCGTTCCGTCAGTGCCTTCACATCCCTTGCCAAGGTGTTGGGGTTGCAGGAAACATAGACGATTCGTTCAGGTTGCATGGTTGCGATGGTGTCTACCACCTGCGGGTCCAGTCCTTTTCTTGGGGGATCCACAACCACTACTTCCGCTTTTTTCCCCTCCTTGTAAAGGAGTGGGAATATCTCTTCCACCTCGCCTGCATGGAACTCCGCATTGGTGATGTTATTGTCTACCGCGTTCTTCTTCGCGTCTTCAATGGCCGCTTCCACAATCTCAATTCCAACGACTTTTTTGGCCTGTTTTGCCAGGAAGAGCGAAATGGTTCCGCTGCCGCAATAAAGGTCGTAGACCGTTTCTTTTCCTGTGAGCTCTGCCATTTCTAGTGCCGCGTTATAGAGCTTCTCTGTTTGGGTCGGGTTGATCTGGAAGAAGGATGCCGGGGAAATTTTAAAGTGCAAATCGCCAATAGTATCCACCAGTTCTTTTTGCCCGAAGAGATGAATGAATCGCTTACCCAGAATTCGGTTGCCGCCCATCCCGTTGATGTTATGGAAGATGGATGCCACTTCCGGCACCGCCTTGGTCAACTTCGTTACGAAACGGAACATGTCCATATCACCCCGGCTTGAAGTGACCAGAATCACCATTGCCTTCGTTTGATCAAAGGAAACCCGAACGATCACATGCTTCAACCATCCCTTTCGGCTTCGCTCATTGAAGGGTACCACGCCTTCATTGTTCAACAGGGTTCTGACTTCTTTCATCACCTTGTTGTGAAGGCCATGTTGGATGTAGCAGGTTTCCGTGTCCACCACGTTATGGGTGTTTTGCTGATAGAAACCAAGCTTGATATTGTGTTTCCTGCCGGAAACTGGCACCTGCGCCTTATTCCTGAATCCGAATGGATTCTCCATGCCCATGATTGGAAGTGGCTCAACGTCAATACCGACTCGTTTGAACTCCGCCTTAACTCTTTGCTCTTTGTAGCTCAGCTGAGCTTGGTACTCCAGATGCTGAATCTGACATCCCCCGCAGGTTCCCGCCAAGGGGCAAACCGGGGTCACTTCATCGGGTGAGGGCTGAATGGTTTCGGTGATTTTTGCGATGGCGTACTGCTTCTTCATGGTGGTGATTTCCACCTCGCATTTTTCGCCAATAAGCCCGCCCTTCACAAAAATAGCCATACCTTCGTGCCGTGCAAATCCCTGTCCCTTTGTATTAAAATCTTCAATAGTTAACTGTAACTTGTCGCCTACTTTCATGTAGCCCTCCATAATAATGAATTCTGTCCTGAACCTTGTTCATCCAGACCATCTTCGTTTTACCGCATCGTATCAGATTGAACCCTCTGCTACTTGCTGAACGAAGATCTATTCATCTATAAAAATGAATTCTGCCATGAACCTTGTTCATGACAGACCATCTTCGTTTTAATCGCATATTAGCGGATTGGTTCACTCCGCTAAATGTTCAACGAAGATCTATTCATCCAGAAAAAATGGAAACGGGCTAAGCCCGTTCCCCCTATTTTTGTGCTTTGTAAATCAACCCGCCTTGGGCATCGATGGTCACAATGTAGCCGTCTTTCAACTGCTCTGTTGCACCGTCTACACCAACGATGGTTACCTTGCCTAATGTCAGACCAACAACAGCCGCATGGCTTGTCAACCCACCGGCTTCTGTAACAATCCCTGCCGAGCGTTCCATGTATTTCACCATGTCCTTCGCCGTGCATTGAGTCACCAAAATATCACCAGACTTGAACTTTGCTTCCGCTTCTTCTTCCGTGTTGGCAATGCATACACGTCCCGTTGCGGAATGGCTGCCAATGCCCATTCCCTTCAGTAGAATCTCGCCTGCGATATGCACCTTGATCATGTTGGTCGCTCCACGAATGCCAATTGGAATGCCCGCGCTGATCACAACCAGATCACCCGATTGAATCAGGTCTGTTTCCATGGCCCGGTTCACGGCGTTTTCAATGACTGTATCGGTGTCTTTCGCTTTGGCTACCTTGAAAGGTTTCACACCCCATACCAAGGATAACCGTCGCATGATTCTATCGAATGGCGTCACTGCAATGATCGTACATGCAGGACGATGCTTCGAAACTTCCCGTGCCGTATGGCCCGATGAAGTGGATGTAATAATCGCCTTCGCTCCCAGTTCTTCCGCAGTGGTTACAGTCGCATGGGAAATCGCGTTGGTTACCGAAAGGGTTTTAGCTAGGTTTCTTCGCTTCATCGCCTCTTCAAAGGCTGATGAATTCTCTGTTTTCACAGCGATTTGCGCCATCATACGAACCGATTCTACCGGGTATTTGCCGGCAGCAGTTTCCCCAGAGAGCATGACCGCGTCGGTACCGTCGAGAATCGCATTGGCAACGTCGCCAACCTCTGCTCGAGTTGGGCGCGGATGCGCCTGCATGGAATCCAGCATTTGCGTTGCCGTAATAACTGGCTTACCAGACTCGTTGCATTTTCGGATAATCTGCTTTTGAATCAACGGTACGTCTTGGGCTGGAATTTCTACCCCAAGGTCGCCCCGGGCAACCATGATGCCGTCAGACACCTTGATAATTGAATCAATATTGTCTACGCCTTCTTGATTCTCAATCTTGGAAATGATTTGAATCTCAGTAGCGCCATTTTCTTCTAAAATTTTACGAATTTCAATCACGTCTTCGGCTTTTCTAATAAAGGAAGCGGCGATGTAATCCACTTCTTGCTCAATGCCGAATTCGATGTCCGCTCGATCTTTTTCGGTGATCGCCGGTAGCTTGATCTTTACGCCGGGCAAGTTCACACCCTTGTTATTCTTCAAAGTGCCAGCATTATGAACAAGACAATGAATCTTGTCACCTTCAATGGAAACAACCTCCATGCCGATCAAACCATCGTCGATCAACACGATATTGCCTACATTTAAATCCTCGGTCAATTGATCATAGGTCACGGCGATGCCGTTTTCATCCCCAATCAACTCTTGATCGGTAGACAGAAAGAAATCCTGTCCCGTTGTCAATGCAACGATTCCGTCCTTGAAGGACTTAATTCTGATTTCAGGACCCTTTGTATCCAACATAACGGCAATGGGTTTTACCAGTTCCGCGCTGATGCGCTTCACTCGATCCATTCGTTCCTTATGCTCTTCAAAGTTGCCATGAGAGAAATTTTGTCGGGCAACATTCATACCCGCTTCCATCATCGATCGAACAATCTCATCCGAGTCCGCTGCGGGACCCAATGTACACACAATCTTAGTCTTTTTCATATTTCCTCCTAAATCGCCAGGATCTTAGCAAGTTCATATAAGTCTTCGCGCGTTTGATGTTTGATTGCCAATGCCTCATGAATGTCCATATCATATATTTCCGCGCCATCGTATCCAATCACTCGGTTGCTTTCATCTGCCATAAGCAGATCGACTGCAGCCGCGCCCATTCGGGTTGCCATGACACGGTCGAAGGCTGTTGGGCTTCCGCCACGTTGGGTATGTCCCAGGATGGTAACACGGGTCTCCAGACCGGTGCGCGCTTCTAGGGCTTCGCCAAACTTTTTGGCTTCCATAATGCCTTCTGCCAACATAATAATACTATGTCTCTTGCCGCGCTTTACGCCGTGCAATAAACGCTCGCAAATATGATCAATATCAAATTTAATTTCCGGGATCACGATGCTTTCCGCGCCGCCGGCAATTCCCGTGAATAAAGCAATGTCTCCGCAATTGCGGCCCATGACTTCGATCACATTTACTCGGTTGTGAGAAGACGATGTATCTCGCACGCGAGAAACCGCGTCCAAAACCGTATTCAACGCAGTATCAAAACCGATTGTATACTTTGTATAGCCTAAGTCGTTGTCGATGGTTCCCGGAATTCCGATGGCATTAATCCCCATCTCAGCCAACTTTTGCGCCCCAGCAAAAGAACCGTCTCCTCCAATGACAATGACACCATTAATACCGTACTTTTCAAGATTCTTAATCCCTTTTTCACGACCCTCAACGGTTTTAAACTCCAGGCATCGCGCAGAACGCAAAACTGTTCCACCACGGTGAATGATGTCCCCAACTGATGCAAGGTCCATCTCCTTGATATGGTCTTCGATCAAGCCCTGATAACCATCTTCGATTCCGTAAATTTTCATTCCGTGGTAGATTGCCTTTCGGACGATGGCACGCACTGCTGCGTTCATGCCCGGAGCATCCCCTCCACTTGTTAATACTGCAATTGCTTTCATAAATACCCCTCCAAAAATCCATACACCCTTAATATAAATTTCTGCATGCATAAAACAAAAATCACTCAATATCTTATAACAAAATCCCTGAAAAAGGAAGAGTTTTCACACAATTAACGGATGACTACGTTGTCTTTTCCTAATAGATCCCGAAGACGTTCTTCCAAACGTCCGGTAATCTTCACTCCGTTGCCTTGGGGCGTCTTAAAGCTCTTTCTGTCTTTCACAAAATGCCAAACCACAGCAGAATCGCCCGGATACTCCGTGAAGAGTTTTTTGATTTTATTTTCCAGGTCTTGATTTCGGTTGGGCAGACGCAAGTATAGCGTTCGTATGGGTTTTAGTTCCCGAATCTCCTGGGCAATCACCTTGGCGGCTTCTTCATCGCTAAGGTTTACTCTGCCTGTTACATAAACCATCGCTTCTGGATTCAAAAGCTGGTGATACTTTTCGTAGGCTTCCGGAAAGACAATGACTTCCACCAATCCCTCTAGATCCTCCAGCTGCATAAAGGCCATACGCTTGCCGTTTTTTGTTGTTAATGCTTTCATACCCGCAACCATGCCGCCTATCTTCACTCTTTGACCATCCCGCAATTTTCTTGGCATTCCCACATGATATTCCTCATCCGGTTCCTTAAATGCAATGGAAGTATGACTGGTGTTTTGCTCCATCGCCTTAGCGACGCGATCCAAGGGATGCCCCGACAAATAGATACCCGTCATTTCTTTTTCCATTTCAAACTTTTCCTGGTCTGTAAATGCCGGCAGATCGGGAATGGGAATTGCCATCTCTACCGGTGACTCTTCACCAAAGAGAGAGAACTGCCCGCTCAAGGTACGTCTTCGTTGGTTCTGAACCTCATCGATCATTACTTCGAAGATCGCCAGCATCTGTGACCGGCGCAAATTGAGTCCGTCCAAGGCGCCTGCCTTGATCAAACTCTCCACGGTCCTCTTGTTCACCGCGCCCAGGTCCGCACGATTGAGAAAATCATAAAGACTGGTGAAGCGTCCATTTTTTTCACGCTCCGCCGCTATCCCCTCAATGGCACCACTACCCACATTCTTAATGGCAGCCATGCCGAATCGGATCATGCCGTTTTCCGTGTTGAACCTTGCACCACTCTCGTTGATATCCGGCGGCAACACCGATATCCCCAGGCGCTTGGCTTCGCGGATGTACTGATAAATATTATCGGACGAGCCCATAACACTGGTCAATAGGGCCGTCATAAACTCCACTGGATAGTAGACCTTCAGCCATGCGGTCTGATACGCCAAATAGGAATAGGCGGCCGAATGAGATTTGTTGAAGGCATACTTGGCGAAGTCAATCATCTCGTCATAAATTTTATTAGCCGATTTTTCGTCGACATCTCGTTCCAAAGCGCCGGCAACAAAATTCTTGCGTTCCTCTTCCATGACCTTCATTTTCTTTTTGGCCATGGCGCGACGAACCAGGTCCGATCGACCGAAGCTGTACCCGCCGAGGTCCCGCACGATCCGCATCACCTGTTCCTGGTAGACCATGCATCCGTAGGTCTCCTCCAAGATCGGTGCCAGACTTGGATGAGTATATTGGATGGGCGCACTGCTGTTTTTGTTCGCAATATATCTCGGAATCTGTTGCATAGGACCTGGTCGGAAGAGGGCGTTGGCGGCAATCAAATTTTCAAACCGCGTCGGCTTCAATTCCCTAAGGAAGTTACGCATCCCCGATGATTCAAATTGGAAGACCCCCAGGGTTTCCGCATCCTGAAAAATCCGATAGACTTTTTCGTCGTCATACGACACCTCATTCAAGTCGATTTCCCTGCCGGTGTTCGCTTTGATCATCGCCACAGCCTTCTGAATGATGGTCAGGTTTCGAAGCCCCAGAAAATCCATCTTCAACAACCCCAGTTCCTCGAGTTCCGTCATGGTATATTGGGTGGCGATAACATCTCCGTTTTTACACAGCGGCACATAGTGGTCCACAGGCTCCTTTGCAATCACCACGCCGGCCGCATGAGTCGATGTATGGCGCGGCGTTCCTTCTAATGCGCGTGAAACATCAATCAAGCGCTTTACAGAGGAGTCTTCACTATAAAGGACTCGTAGGTCCTTGTTGTCCTTCAAGGCCTTGTCGATGGTAATATGAAGTTCCATAGGGATCATCTTGGCAACCCGATCCACCTCTCCGTAGGGAATATTCAAGGCTCTGCCCACATCCCGAATGGCAGCGCGCGCCGCCATGGTTCCGAAGGTTACGATCTGAGAGACATGATCCGATCCGTACTTTCGAATCACATAGTCAATAACTTCACTTCGTCTTTCATAACAGAAGTCGATATCGATATCGGGCATGGAAACCCGTTCTGGATTCAAAAAACGTTCAAAGAGAAGATCGTACTTGAGGGGATCGATATCGATAATCTCGAGACTATAGGAGACAATACTCCCTGCCGCAGATCCCCGTCCCGGTCCCACCATAATATTATTTTCTTTGGCATAGCGGATGAAATCCCAAACGATCAGGAAGTAATCCTCAAAGCCCATTCCCTCTATGACATCCAACTCATACTCAAGGCGCTCCTGGATTTCCGGAGTGATGACTTCGTATCGATCCTTCAATCCCGCCACGCAAAGCTGGCGCAGATAGGTGTGGTTCGTCAACCCCTCTGGCGCGGTGAATTGCGGCAAGTGAAGATTGCCAAATTCCAGTTCCACATGGCATCGCTCTGCGATTTTCTCTGTATTGTCCAGCGCTTCCCGTGGAAAGAGCTCCGCCATTTCCTCCTCGGATTTCAGATAGAACTCATCCGAAGGGAAACGCATACGATCTTCTTCATCCACCGTCTTCGCTGTTTGGATGCAGAGCAAAACATCCTGCACCGCAGCATCCTCTCGGTTAACATAGTGAACATCGTTGGTTGCCACCAAAGGCAGCTTCGTTTCAATAGCCAGTTGACGCAGATATCGGTTTACCATTCGCTGCTCTTCCATGCCATGGTCCTGCAGTTCCAGATAAAAATTATCCTCTCCAAAGATCTCAGCATATTCCAAAGCTATGTTCTTGGCTTGATCGTACTGATTTCTGAGCAAGGCTTGCTGCACCTCGCCTGCCAGGCAGGCGCTCAGAGCGATAATGCCTTCTGCGTGATCCCGCAGAAATGGGATGCTCACCCGCGGCTTATAATAGAATCCATGAACAAAGCCTTCCGTTACCAACTTCATCAGGTTCTTGTATCCCGTTTGATTCTCCGCCAAAAGCACCAAATGGGCATAGTCCCGCTCTCGTCCCGACTTTTGGGTTTTCTCTCCTTCTCGCGTCACATAGATCTCACAACCCAAAATGGGTTCCATCCCTCTTTTCTTGGCTGCCTTGTAAAACTGAACTACTCCGTACATCACCCCATGATCGGTGATGGCAATGCGGTTCATCCCCAATTCCTGACAGCGGTCCAAAAGACCCTCTATGCGGGAGGCGCCATCCAAGAGACTATATTCCGTATGCACATGCAAATGCGTAAATCCCATATTTTTCCTCCCACTCCATGAATTCTGCCTTGAACCCTGTTCAAGACAGACCATCATCGTTTTGTCGCATCTGAGCAGATTGTTACCTCTGCTATGTGCTGACGAAGATCTATTCATCTAACAAAATAAAAATAGAGCCCAATGGACTCTATTGAAATGCCGTTTTTATCTCTTCAATGCAGCCCCTGGGCCCCATACATTCCGTGGCCATAGCACTGAATCGAATCGCGTTTTCCAACGCTTCACGATCGTCCATTCCCTTTATTTTACCATAAAGAAAGACCGCGTTAAATGTATCTCCCGCACCTGTTGTATCGACGACATTTGCGGGCATCCCATCTTGCATAATCATGCCGGCCAAGGTATGAATTTCTGCGCCTGATGCGCCTCGGGTAATCAAAATCTTTTTATCCTTATTGTTCAAAAGCCGCTCAATGGTCCGCTCCCCGAGTTCTGCTTTGATCTTGTTGAATCCGGACTCGCTAAAGGAGATAAAGGACGCTTCGTTAAAAATCGCCTGATCTTCCTCAAAAGTGGTGAAGGAATTGTCCTCCACATCCAGCATCAATATGTTTTTCTTAAGGCGAAGGATCGACATCAGCTCCGGCAAATTAATCAAGTTCTGTAGTTCATGCACCGTTGAATAGATCGCATTCGCGGTTTCAATGTAATTCAATTGCTGTTCATTCAAGCGGTACTTCTCTTTCTGTCCTTCGACCACAAAGATTGTACTTTCCGTTTCTGTGCGGTAGATATGGCAACGATACCCTTGGGTCGACGGCGAACGCGTAATGCCTGCCGTGCCCACCCCATGAACCGTCAAATCCCGCAGAATCAACTCGTCAGAAGTCGTCACGCCAATCTGATCGATCATCAAAGCAGCCCCCCCCGTCGCGGCAAAGATGCAAGCTGAGTTGGCAACCATACCGCCCGCATAGCTCCCCACAAAGTTTACCATAGCCTTGTCGCCTTCTCGGGGATAATTGCTGCAGTCGTAATATTCGTCAATCGCGTTGCTCCCGATAAATACCGTGTACATGGTCCACCCCTTTTGATTGCAAACGGAAAATTTCTTTTGTCATTTCCCGTAAATCGATTTGATTTTTCCCTTCAATTTGTGCGATGTACTTGTCTCCCCAACCGGACGCGCCATTCAATCCCCCAAGAATCGCACCCACCATCGTTGCGATGGTGTCCGTGTCATCCCCGATGTTTACGGCATAATAAATGCCCCTATCCGGATCCCCTTTTGAAAGCAGAACAATAGCAAAGGCGGCGGGCACCGCTTCCGATACATGAATGCCTGTACCAATTAAATTCCGAATTTCTTCCAACCCCTTGATCGGATCGTCTTCACGGGCAACAATTTCCCTCGCCCATTCCATGCGTTTCCACACCGATGGCCCTGCAATTTGCATGCCCCGTTCAATGCCAATCTCCGCACCGCGTTTCGCGCCGTAAAGACCCGCCTCAAAGACGGACTCCACCGTTGCCTTTTCCGTAACGGCCTCACTAACCGCCGCCGCAATGGCAGCCGCACCAGACAGGCAGAGATGATAGGGATGGGTCACTTCGGCGATGGCAATCGCAGCGTCAATGGCAGAATCTATATTTCCCGGTTGAAAAACACCACCGACAAAAGCCTTCATCGCCGCGCCGTTGGTTGCTTTGCCGCATCTCCCCAATAGGGAGTTTTCTTTCAAGTGTCCTTCTTCGATCAGTTCCTGAATCGCTGCTCGTGTTGTGGGGCCGGCAAAAGCCTCAAAATACTCGCTTTTTGCCCAAGACAAAATCCCCGCCTTCGCTATCTGCGGGGTAATTTTTCCACTAGCGGCCAAAATGGCTCGGATTGTAAAATAAGCAGAGCTAAAATCATCCGTGATTTGCCCCGCTTCCCGGCCGCCTGCAAACACATCTGCCGGCGGTGTTTCAAATTCCGTTACCCAATGGCCAAAAGTTTTAAATATTTCATCTGGGGTGCGCAATTCTGTCGCGGCGCCCATGGCGTCGCCTACAGCCGCCCCCAATAATACACCTAATATTTGATTGTACATTCTTGATTCCTCCGTTCCACTCCAGTATACTGGGGGAACTAAGAAAATTCAGGCTGTGTAATAATTCGTAAGAATGTTTACTCGATGCTTGCTAATATTTCCAATAGCGTATCCAAAGCGGCTTTCTCGTCCTCGCCGTCTGTTCGGATAACGATTTCCTCTCCCTGATCAACGCCCAAGGCCATAATGCCCATAATGCTTTTCGCATTCACAATATTATTGCCCTTTTCAATGGTAATCTTGCAACGGAAATCACTGGCAGTTTGAACGAACCTGGCAGCAGGTCGCGCATGCAATCCAGTTTTTAACTGTACCACAACTCTTTCTTTCAGCATTTTTATTCCTCCTTGTCATGTAGTTCATCAGCTATCTGCATTAACTTCTTTAAACGGTGATTAACACCGGACTTACCAATGTGTGGCTGCAACAACTCTCCCAATTCCCGGAGGCTTGCATCCGGATAAGCCATGCGAATTTCCGCCAATTCCTTCAGGTTCGCAGGCAGGTCTTCCCAAGCGTGGTTGCGCTCAATGATTTGGATGGCTCGTTGCTGATCTACAGACGCGTTAATGGTCTTCGATAGGTTTGCCGTTTCACAATTTACCAATCGATTCACATTGTTTCGCATCTCTTTGACAACACGTATATTTTCAAAAGCCATCATGGCGACAGTCGCCCCCACAATAGTCAAGAAATCCGAAATTTGTTCGCCCTCTTTTAAATACACCACCGTATGGTCTTTTCTGATGATATGTTTGGGCTTTAGGTTAAAGTGCTCCATGGCGATTTCCAACCGCTTCCCCTGGGCATGATTCAAAGTGACAATCTCCAGGTGATAGGTCTTTTCTGGGTCGTTGATCGATCCCGCTCCCAAGAAAGCCCCGCGTAAAAAATCCCGATATTCCCCGCTGCGCTCATAGGCAGGCGGATGAATTAATTGATCCCGAAGATTCTCGGAATGAAAATCAAATTGATAAATACTGTGCCGTTTTTTATAGACCTGTCGCTCCACCTCTAGATCCAAACCCTCCGGTTCCACCATCTTTAACAGAGAATAGAAGCGTCGCGCCGTTGCTGCATTTTCGGTAACAAAGGCGAAATCGCCCTTTTCCCAAGCAAGATCCAGGGTCTGTGCAAATCCAAAAAGCTCAGTACGCGCGTGGGAATGATGCGGTACTGCCAGTCGGCAAAGTTCCTTCTTAACTTTTATAGAAAATGACATTCTTTACTCAACCCTCATCTCTGCAATGGCCATCCGAATCACGTCACGTTCATCGTCATGCTTTGCGATCTCTACAGCTCGCGCCATGGAAATATATTTTGCCTCGACGAAGCCTTCTTCCTTTTGCGGCTTTGACCGCATGCTGTTGGTCTCCATTAAAAACCAATGCACTTTTTTTACGACCTTTTGCTTCTGGTTGAATCGTGTCGAATTAAAGCTGTATTCAATCGACCGTAAATACTTGATAATGTTTCCTCGGGCGCCACCCTCCTCGAAAACTTCGCGCAAGGCTGCCTCCTCCATGGATTCCCCGGGTTCAATTCGGCCTTTCGGCAACACCCAGTCGCCATTGAATTTTTTCAACAACAATATGGAATTATGAAATACGACTACTCCTCCTGCACTCTTTTCTCGTCTCATCAGGACTCTCCCATCACTTATTATAGGTTCATTATACCATAATTTGTAGAAAGTCTGTATAAATTTCCCTACCCCTTGTGGGTGAGGATGGCTTGAATTTCCCGCGAAATCGCATGGGCGTCATGCCGAATGTATCCCTTTGACACCTCCACAAAGGAAGCTGCTATGGGTTGAATCCCCCACGCCTGCAATTGTTTGCGCTCACTCTCGCAATACCCAATCAAATGTGCGCCGTCCTCTTCATACCGCTCCAGCGCATTCTCCGGCACCTCGCCCGAATGAATCAGACAATAATCAAACAACCCGATCCCTCCGTGATCCCGGATCACTTGCACGTGATCTTGTACGGTAAATCCGTCGGTTTCGCCGGGTTGAGACATGATGTTGGAAACATAGATCCTCGGTACCTTCGCCCGGGCGATCACTTCCCGCAGTTCCGGCACCAAAATATTAGGCAGAATGCTGGTGTACAAGCTGCCAGGACCCAAAATAATGCAGTCCGCCGAAGCAATGGCTTCTACCGATTCCACCGGCGCGTCCACTTCTTCGGGTTCCAGCCAGAGCCGCTGAATTCGTTCGCCGCGCTTTATGGCTTCCAAGGGAATCTGAGATTCGCCAACCACCTTCACACCGGATGAAAGACAGGCTGCCAGGTTGACATCCTTTAAGGTCATGGGATACACGCGTCCGTTCACCCGCAGCACCGAAGACAGCTTTTCGATGGCGACGCCAAAATCTCCATATATTTCCGTCATGGCCGCAATTAAAAGGTTTCCGCAATTCTGCCCCTTTAAGCGTCCTTGGGTAAAGCGATGATTCAGCATTTTTTCCATGGCGGGTTCTATATCCGCAAGCGCCAACAAACAAGACCGAACATCTCCCGGAGGCAACATCCCCAAATCTTCCCGCAGAACGCCGGATCCGCCGCCATTGTCGGCCACCGTCACCACGGCTGCCACATCATCAAAATAATGTTTCAGACCGGATAAAAGAACGGAGGTACCCGTCCCTCCGCCTATCACAATCACTTTTCGATTCATTTTTTCCATACTATTTCCCCGCCTTCATTTCATCACGATGAATCAGATTCGAAGTAAAATCCTCACTTGCCTCCATCGCTTCATAGATACGGTTTGCCAAGGTAACGGACCGATGCTTGCCGCCCGTGCAGCCAATGGCCACCACCAATCGTTGCTTGCCCTCCCTTTGATAGCGAGGGATCAGAAATTTGAGCATCGTTATAACTTGTTCCATAAAGACGCCTGCATCTTCAAAATTCATAACATAATCTTGCACTTCCTTGTCGCTCCCGGTTTTGGTTCGCAACTCTTGAACATAAAAGGGATTCGGTAAAAATCGTACGTCAAATACCAGATCGGCTTCCAGTGGGATCCCATGCTTGAATCCGAAGGAAATCACATTCAGCTTAAACAGATCGCTACCGTCTCCGCCATTTAAAACCTCGACAATCCGTTCTCGCAACTTACCCAATGTCAAATTGGAGGTGTCAATGACCAGCTGTGCCATTTCAAAGATTCGGTTCAGGGTCTGCCGTTCCTTTTTAATCCCATCCAAAATGCTACCGTCCGGATTCATGGGATGCGGACGCCGATGTTCCTTGTATCGCTTCACCAACACTTCGTCCTGGCAGTCCAAATACAAAATGCGATAGCTATGTCCTTCTTTTTCAAATTGCTCCAAGACATCAAAGAGATCCTGAAAATATGCCCCGCCGCGGATATCCACCACAGCAGCCACCTTTTTCACACGGAATTCAGAAGCCTGATGCAGAATCGCGAATTGTGGCAGCAATTGCGGTGGCACATTGTCCATGCAAAAATAGCCCAAGTCTTCCAAAACATTGGCTGCCTGAGACCGACCCGCACCAGACAATCCTGTTACAATAACAAATTCCATGGATTCGGGTTTTGATCTATGCATCTCCGTCTCCCTTCTCGTCTCCCAGAATAATCACTTCTCTCTCCAAGAACACGCCAAACTGGTCAAAGACCGTCTTTTGAATCATGCCAATCAATACTTCCACATCCTTGGCGCAACCATCACCGTCCAAAATCACAAATCCACAATGCTTGGGCGACACCCGCGCACCTCGGTATCGAAGCCCGCGAAGACCCGCCGCGTCGATCAATCGACCCGCGTAATCTCCTTCCGGCCGCTTAAAGGTACTGCCTGCGCTAGGCTTGTCCAAAGGCTGTTTTGATGTTCGCTTAAAGTCCAATTCTTTCATCGTCATCAAAATTTCACTGGGGTCCATTTCAATCAATTCCATGGTCACCGACAACACAATGTCGCCCATCTGATGAAAACGGCTGGTTCGATATCCAAAGGAAAGTTCTTCTCGTGCAAAGGTCGCAACTTCACCCGACTGATTCAGAATTCGAACCGAGGTGACAACATCCTTCATTTCTCCACCGTATGCCCCTGCATTCATATATACAGCGCCACCCAGACTTCCCGGGATTCCACCTGCAAACTCCAGTCCAGAAAGACCCGCTTGCTGCGCGCGTTTGGAAACCGTACTCAAAAGAGCCCCCGCCTCAACGATCATCTTCGTTCCTTCCACGGTGACAGTCTTCATTCCCTGATGATTCATCTTCACCACAACACCAGAAAATCCCCCATCTCGTATTAAGAGATTGGTACCGTTGCCGATTAAAAGCATCGGTGCACGCGCTTCCCGCAAAGTGGTGATCGTTTCAATCAATCGCTCTTCCGTCTCAGGAATCACCAATAGCTTGGCAGGTCCTCCCAATCGAAAATTCGTATGTTTTTTCATGGGCTCGTCTCGATAAACCCGATCTTTCGTATTGATTTCCTTAAGTTTTTCAAATAGCTGATTCCAATTCATTTTCTGCTCATCCTTTATTTTTAATCCCTTCTAGTATACTCTATTTTCCGGGATTTAGACAAGAAAAAGGGGGAGACGCGAACGTCTCCCCCTTACTTATTTTCTAGTATTTCATTTCTGCCATTCGCTTGTAGCCTTCGTAGCGCTCGTTCATATCTACTTCAGCTTGTGCGTACAATTCTTCCGCCACTTCTGGGAAGGTCTTCATCAATGATGAATAACGAACTTCGCCTTGAAGGAAATCTTGGAAGCTTGCAGTTGGCGGCTTGGAATCCAAAGTGAAAGGATTCTTGCCTTCTTTCTTCAACTCTGGGTTGAAGCGGTATAGATGCCAGTAACCTGAATCTACGGCCAACTTCATGCGATCTTGTGTTTTGCCCATGCCCACTTTGATACCGTGGTTGATACATGGTGCGTAGCAGATGATCAATGAAGGTCCTTTGTAGGCTTCTGCTTCAAGTAAGGCTTTCATAAATTGGTTCTTGTTAGAGCCCATTGAAGTTTGCGCTACATAAACGTAACCGTAAGTTGCAGCCATCATGCCCAAATCTTTCTTCTTGATTCTCATACCTGCTGCCGCGAATTTCGCTACGGCTGCAGTTGGAGTCGCTTTAGAAGCTTGGCCACCTGTGTTTGAGTATACTTCCGTATCAAATACGATTACGTTCACATCATCGCCAGAAGCAAGAACGTGATCCAATCCACCGTATCCAATATCGTAAGACCAGCCATCTCCACCAACAATCCATTGTGAACGTTTCACTAAGAAGTCTTTCTTCTCTGCTACTGCTGCCCACGCCGCATTGGCTTCTTCGTTGCCTAGATCTTTACCAAGAAGGTCTTTGACTTTCGCTGCTGCAATTTTGGACGCTTGTCCGTCTTGCGCGTTAGCCAACCACTCTTCACAAACTGCTTTCACGTCTGCAGGAATTTCCATGTTTGTCAATGCATCCATTTGGATGGCAACCGCTTCACGGATCTTCTCAGTCGCTAAAGCCATACCATATCCAAACTCAGCGTTGTCCTCGAATAACGAGTTCGCCCATGCAGGACCTTGACCTTGCGCGTTTGTTGTATATGGTGTAGTAGGAGCAGAACCACCCCAGATTGAAGAACAACCAGTTGCGTTCGCGATCATCATACGATCACCAAACAACTGTGTAACAGCCTTCATGTAAGGAGTTTCGCCACAACCCGCACATGCGCCGGAGAATTCGAACAATGGACGAACGAATTGAGATCCTTTGACAGTGTTTGGTGTCATTACGTTTTTGTCTTCTACGCTTCCGACCATGTAATCCCAGTTAGGAACTTCTGTGTCGACTTGAGTAGCAAGTGGTTTCATTTCAAGCGCTTGTACTGGACAGATGTCTGCACAGTTTCCGCAACCTGTACAATCCAAAGTGGAAACTTGGATCTTGTATGAAAGTCCTTCTAATCCTTTGCCCTTCGCGTCTTTCACTGTTGTTTTCACAGCTTCAGGCGCATTTGCAAGCTCTTCTTCGTTCAATAGGAACGGACGAATTACCGCATGAGGACAAACGAACGAACATTGGTTACATTGGATACACTTGTCTTCAATCCATGCAGGTACGTTTACCGCGATGCCGCGTTTCTCGTATGCTGCTGAACCGTTGTCGAAAGTACCATCTTCACGGCCTTCGAACGCGCTAACTGGCAAGCTATCGCCTTTTTGTGCGTTGATTGGACGTAGGATGTTTTCGATGAATGCAGGTGCTGCAATGTTTTCCAAAGTTGTTTGTGCATCTGTAGCTGTCTTCCAAGCTTCAGGAACTGAAACTTCTACTACGGCATCCGCGCCAGCATCGATTGCATTGTGGTTCATTTCAACAATCTTATGACCTTTTTTACCGTAAGACTTCACTACAGCGTCCTTCATGTATTGCTTCGCTTCCTCGAAAGGAATTACGTTCGCAAGATTGAAGAATGCAGATTGAAGAATTGTGTTTGTACGATTTCCAAGTCCCATCTCTTGCGCCTTATCAGTCGCATTCAAGATGTAGAACTTGATTTCGTTGTTGGCGATGTATTGCTTCATTGATGCAGGAAGCTTTTCTTCCAAATCTTCCACAGTCCAAACTGTGTTCAATAGGAATTTTCCGCCTTTTTTCAAACCGTCAAGAAGATCATATTGGTTGACATATGCTTCTTTTGAACAAGAAACAAAGTCAGCTTCGCTGATCAAGTATGTTGAACGGATTGGGCTGTTACCGAAACGAAGGTGAGATACGGTTACACCGCCGGACTTCTTCGAGTCATACGAGAAGTAACCTTGCGCGTACATATCTGTGTGGTCACCGATGATTTTGATGGAGTTTTTGTTCGCTCCAACTGTACCGTCAGATCCCAAGCCCCAGAACTTGCAACGAATTGTTCCTTCTGGTTCTGTTACGATTGTTTCGCCAACTTCCAATGAAGTATGAGTTACGTCGTCGTTGATACCCAATGTAAATTGGTTCTTCGGCGCGTCCAATTTCAAGTTGTCGTAAACTGCCTTGATTTGTGAAGGCGTAGTGTCTTTAGAACCCAAACCATAACGTCCGCCAACAATCACTGGTCGTGTTTCTTGCGCGTAGAATACGGATTGAATATCCAAGTAAAGTGGTTCACCCATTGAGCCAGGCTCTTTGGTTCGATCCAATACCGCGATTTTAGTTGCAGTCTTAGGCATTGCCGCCAAGAATGCTTCTGCCGCGAATGGACGGTACAAACGTACCTTCAACAAACCAACTTTTTCGCCTTTTGCCATTAAGTAATCAATTGTTTCTTCCGCAGTTTCTGTTACAGAACCCATCGCAACGATTACTCGCTCAGCGTCTGGTGCTCCGTAGTAGTTGAACAATTTGTATTCACGGCCAGTCACTTTTGTGATCTCGTCCATGTACTTTTGAACAGCTGCAGGAACTACTTCGTAGAATTTGTTTGCAGATTCTTTCGCTTGGAAGAAGATGTCAGGGTTTTGAGCCGTACCACGCGTTACCGGATGCTCCGGATTCAATGCGTTGTTACGGAATCTGTTAACCGCTTCAAAATCAGTCAAACGTACAAACTCTTTGTAATCCATCACTTCGATTTTAGAAATCTCATGAGATGTTCTGAAACCATCGAAGAAATGTACGAATGGAATGCGTGTTTCAATCGCAGCCAAATGCGCGATACCACCCAAATCCATTACCTCTTGTACAGAACCTGATGCAAGCATCGCGAAACCAGTTTGGCGCGCTGCCATTACGTCTGAATGATCGCCAAAGATTGACAATGCATGTCCCGCAACCGCACGAGCTGATACATGGAATACGCCTGGCAACAATTCGCCAGAAATTTTGTACATGTTAGGAATCATCAACAACAAACCTTGTGACGCTGTAAATGTAGTCGTCAAAGCACCTGCCGCTAAAGAACCGTGAACCGCACCTGAAGCACCACCCTCAGATTGCAACTCTGCAACTTTCACTGTTTGACCAAAAATGTTTTTCAGACCGTTTGCAGCCCAAAGATCAACATATTCCGCCATTGGTGAAGATGGAGTAATCGGAAAAATTGCCGCTACATCAGTAAACGCATACGCTGCGTGAGCTGCTGCGGTATTTCCGTCCATCGTTTTAAAAACTTTCGCCATGAACAAAGACCCCCTTGTAAAATCGGTATCCTCTTAGGATACATCTATTAACACAGTACCATTATAGATTTTGTTTTTCGCTACGTCAAATTATTACAAAATATTGTTTTCGTTCTATTTTTTTTGCAGAATGAAAACGATTTTCATTCTAGACATTTTCTTAATAGTTTGGAATTATTTGTAATTCGCCAACATGGCTGCCCCAATGATCCCAGCATCATTAGAAAGCTGTGCAATCTCCAGTCTCGTCTGATCTCCCTCCTTGAAAACCAAGCGTTTGCGCATCTCCGCTTCCACCTGATTCAAAAGAAAGTCGCCCGCTTTGGACACGCCGCCACCCAAGGCGATCACCTCAGGATCCAACATGTTCACCACATTGGCTAAGCCAATCCCCAAATATTTGGCAAGACGTGTAACAGACATCTCCGCCGCAGGATCCCCTGCCTTGGCGCCGTCAAAAATATCTTTTGCCGTTACGCCCTTGGCTCCGTTGGCATCCACACATAGTGCAGTCGCCTCTCCCGCTTCGATTCGTCGCTGAAAATCCTTCATCAAAGCCGTGGCGGAAGCAAAGGTCTCCAAACAACCGTTATTGCCGCAATTGCAGGTATAAAAATTATCTCCAACGATCATATGTCCAATCTCGGATCCCTTGTTGTGAGCTCCGCTGGTCACCTTGCCGTTGACAATGATCCCGCCGCCGACTCCTGTGCCTAGCGTGATAAAGACGGAATTTGCCACGCCTTTCGTACAGCCTTTGGCGCTTTCCGCAATTCCAGCCACAGTGGCGTCGTTATCCATAAAGGTTGGCAATCCGTAGCGCGCTTTTAAATGAGCTCCCAGAGGAACATTGTTCCAGCCGAGGTTGGTGCAGTATACCACCATATTCGACTCCACATCCGCAAGACCTGGCACCCCGACCCCGATAGACTCAATCGTCCAAGCCTGGGCTTTTGCCTTTGCAAGCAGCTGATCCACTAGGATGAAAAGTTTCTCCTCCATGGCCGCATATCCTTCCAATCCCGCTGTAGATTCCACATGGGTATAAAGAATCTCCCCTTCAGGGTTTACGATTCCACCTTTAAAGCTCATTCCGCCTACGTCAATACCAATCCTCACAATTATTTTCCTCCTGTCGTTTTCTTCAAGATTCGATTATTTAATTCCTGCGCCGCGTTGTATCCCATGCTCTTTTGACGCTGATTCTTCGCCGCTGTCTCAATAATCATCGCCAGATTTCTACCTGGACGAACCGGTAAAGTCAATTCCGGCACCTCTTTTCCTAAGATGGAAGTAAAATGATCATCCATGCCAATGCGATCATAAGCTTTGCTGTCATCCCAAAGTTCCAATTTCATAACAAGCTCAATCGTCTTGGAATTCCGAATCGCACCCACCCCATAGAGTTCTTTTACATTAATGATGCCGATTCCCCGCACCTCCAGGAAATATCGAATCAATTCGGGTGCCCTTCCCAAGAGTTTTCCATCGATCAACTTGATCTTGACTGCGTCATCGGCAACGAGACGATGTCCTCTCTTGATCAATTCCAAGGCAGTCTCGCTCTTTCCGACACCACTCTCACCTTGAATCAAAATACCCACGCCGTCAACATCGACCAAAACCCCATGCAATGTCAACTTCGGCGCCAAAAGGCGATCCAAATAATTGACCGTTTTTGTAATAAACCGCGAGGTTGCCAACTTGCTTCGGAACACATTGCGGTCATACTGCTTCGCATATTCCAAAATATACGGGTTCACCTCTTGATCCCGACAAATAATCAGTGCGGGAATGTCTTCCTTTAACATGCGATGTAACCGTTCATTGCGTAATTCATCCGCCAACTCTTCCAAATAAGACCATTCTACAAATCCAATCACCTGTAGACGATGAGAAGAATAATAATCAAAATATCCCGCCAATTGAAGTCCTGGACGATTGATGTCCGCTTCCATAAGAAAGATCGTAGGATCCGCGGAACGATGGATCACTTCCAGTCCCAACTCCTCGATCAATTCGTCTACCTTAATTTCTGCCATGTCTTCACCTCCGTGTTTTCACTTCTATTGTATGGGATTTTCTGCCTCTTTGGAAGAGGCTTTCTTCTTAAAATGAGAAGCAACCGCTTCCGCAGCCCGTCTATTCATTTCCGGCACCTCCGCCAGATCCGCAACGTCGGCTTCCGCCATCGCATCTATGGTACCAAATACCCGATACAGAGCATTTCTACGCTTTTCTCCAATTCCATCGATTTGATCCAGTTCTGAACGCACCATGGTATTCTTGCGCAACTTCCTATGGTAGGTGATGGCAAATCGATGCACCTCGTCCTGAATCTGGGTGATTAATTGGAAGAGATGCCTGTGGGCTTGCAAATCGATCTCCCGACCTTCAAAAATCAAGGCACGGGTACGATGATGATCATCCTTTACCATCCCGCAGATGGGAAGCACAACTCCGCATTCGTCCAAAACGGTTTGTACGGCAGAGATCTGCCCCTTTCCACCATCCACCAAAATCAGATCCGGGAATCGAGCGAATCCTTTGCGGCTATTGCCGCTTTCATTCTGCTCTTTCAATCCCCGTTGAATTCTGCGGCGCATCATCTCTCGAAAGCTTTCATAATCATCGGGGCCCTTTAAACTTCGAATCTTAAAGCGTCGATAATCCTGATTCTTTTTGACCCCATCCTCAAAGACCACCATGGCCCCCACAATTTCCGCATGCTGCAGGTTTGAAATATCATAGGCTTCCAGCCGCTTGGGCTGGGTATCCATACGCAGCACCTCTTGCAGGTTCGACATCAACGATTTCCCATGCTCGCGGCGATGAAGGACTTCCTTGGCGCGACGATTGACCAAATTCTCGGCGTTCTTCTTCGCCAGTCGAACCATCTTGCGCTTTTCACCCCGTTGCGGCACCATCAGATGCACGGGACCTTGACGCACCTGGGAAAGCCATGTTTCGATCTGCTCCAGATCAACGGCAGGCAGTTCCATATGAATTTCGCGTGGGATATAGGCCGTTCCGGAATAGAATTGTCGAATAAAAGCGGAAAGGATCTCCCCAACGGGCTGACCTTCGCCCCCGTCCAAAAGAAAGTGATCGTGACCCTGGATCTTGCCATTTCTCAAAAAGAACACATAGGCAATCGTGTGGGTTTGATTCTGAGCGATCCCGACCACGTCCCGATCCTCTCGATTCATCTCCACCATCTTTTGCTTCTCGGTAATTTGCTTAAAGGCTTCCAGCAGATCCCGCACTTCCGCGGCCGCTTCATAATTCATCTGCGCCGCTTCGGTCATCATCCTCTCCTGCAGGTTCTTTTGCAAGTCCCGCTCTTTTCCACTGAGCACCTTGAGTGTTCGCTGCACATGTTGCTCATAAATTTCCGTCGAAATCCCGCCTTGACAGGGACCCAAGCAACGGCCCAAATCATAGTTCAAGCAAGGTCGCTTCAGTTTTCGGGTGCCGTCCAAAGCTAGGGAACAAGTGCGCATCGGCACCTGCCGCCTGAGATGTGCCATAACCAGATTAACGGCATGTCCGCTGACAAAGGGACCAAAAATCTTTCCCTGCATCTTCTCTCTATCCCGCACCTTTACCACCCGCGGATACATTTCATGGGTGGTTACCTGAATATAGGGATACTGCTTGTCATCCCGCAAAAGCACATTAAACTTGGGTTGATACTTCTTGATCAGATTGGCTTCCAGTACCAAAGCCTCGATCTCCGAATCCGTCAGCACGTAATCCAGGTTGGCAATCTGTTCCGCCAAGGACGCCACCTTGGGGATTTTCCAATTGGAAGGCTGAAAGTATTGGCGGACCCGATTTCGCAAAGAAATCGCTTTGCCCACATAGATCACAGTCCCCGATTGGTCTCGCATAATATAAACGCCAGGTGTTCCTGGCAGCTTGTCCAATACCGCTTGTACCTCTTTATTCATAAGACCCTCTTTGTTTCTTGAATTTTCCTTGATATAATCATTTCATTGAGAGGTGAACAAAATGAAACGAACACAAAGCGCATTTGCGCTGCTTATTGCAATTCTTGCAAGTTTTGGAGCCATCGCCATCGTCTCGACCCCCGTCAACGGATGGATCCAGTCTCAACCGACTCTGGCGGAATGGATATCCACAGCGACCTATGGCGCCGCGCTTCTATTCTTTTTCACGGTTTACGGCGCGTTGCAAAGCCGTCAAGCCAAACGCCAGCTCCAACAGGAAACCAGCCTGCTGATTTTTCCCTGTCCGCAGTTTCACCTGACGGACGCCGCTGCCGGCATCCTGATCATCGTCCTGGTGCTTCTTTTGCCAGCGATCCGAATCCGCACACTTAGTTTGGCTCGACTCGCCATCACAGGCATCGATCTATTGGCCTATTTCGGTCTGTTGAAAGCCAGTCAAAAGAATCTGTCAATCGTGTGTACCCGACATCATATTCTAATTTCAGGATTCGATGTGCGAATCATGATTCCAGACCCCAATGGCCGTTTCGCCTATGCAAATCCGACCGGTCTATTGCCTTATGACCGAATCGCCGGATTCAATCTAAGCGATTCAACGGCTACACTATTTATGAAGAACGCATCCGATGCGCCAGTCTTGATTCCCGTAGCCAGCGAAACCGCCAAGCAATTGGAAGGACTCATGGCTATGCACCATATCCCCCGTTGGTATCCCGAAACCGTCTAAGGATCACACGGCTGACCGAAGACGCCATCATAATTCCTACGGCAATGCCGACCCCAATCAATGCAACATTGGCTGCCTCTATGGAAGCGGCTGTTGTCTCTCTTTGTATCAAATAGAGTACTGATTGATAAATCGCATAACCTGGAACAATGGTTACAATGCCGGGAACGACAAAAGTCGTTGCTGGCATTTTTAATCGCTTCGCAAAAATCTCTCCCAAGATTCCAATCACTAGCGAGGAGAAAAAGGCGGCAACCGCCAATTCCATCCCGCTTTGTTCAAACTGCACATAGACTGTCCAACCCACTCCGCCGATCAATCCTGCCGGAACGATTGCTCGAAAGGGCGCTCGAAATAAAACCGCAAACCCGACGGTCGCAAAAAACGCATAAATAAAGTCTCCCATTTTAGAGTCCTCCTCCCACCAAGAGCTGCAACGCGATTCCAACCCCCAAGGCAATGGAAAAAGCGATCAAAATCGCTTCCACCACCCGGGCAATCCCCGATACCAAATCCCCATGAATCAAGTCGCGCAACCCATTGGTAAAGGCGACACCTGGAACCAATGGCATCATATTTCCGATAATAACCGGCGCCAAATCTTGTATCACGCCCAAACGTTGTGCCGTCACCGCCAAAACAGCCACTAAAAACCCAGAAATCCCATCGGCCATCAAGGTCGTCAACGTCTTTCTCATCATGGTCTGCCGCAAATACGCGATCAACATCCCCATTGCAAGGGACACCGCAAAGCCTCGTCCATCTCCCTCAGCCAAGAGAGCGAAGAAAGCCGCACTGACTCCCGCCGCAACAACGACATGCCAGATTCGATAAGTGGAATCCTCGGCGATTTTTTTCAGCGCATCCAGCATCTCGTCTTCCGTATACTTTCCTCCGCAATATTTTCTTACCAAATCATTCAATTCTGTAATCCGCTTTAGGTCGATGCTTCTGGATTTGATCCGCTTGATAAAGCTGAATCCCTCCAGACGATCATCGGACAAAAAGATCCCTGTTGGCACCGCAAAGGGACTGACATGCATCAATCCGCGCGCGTGGCACATACGTTCAATCGTCTCCTCCACCCGGTAGGTTTCCCCGCCGTAGCGCAGGGTTAATTCCCCCGCAAAAAGGGCGACGCGCATTATCTTCTTTTTTTCTATTTCAGTTCTTATTTTCGTCTCCATAGTCCTATTATACAAAAAAAACCCCAAGGGTTATAATGAATCTATAAATTTATTATTCTGGAGGATAAAATGAAAATTTTCGCACACCGAGGTGCCTCAGGAAATTACCCCGAAAACACCCTGCTCGCCTTTGAAAAAGCCATTGAAGAAGGAGCGGACGGCGTGGAGTTTGATCTTCACAGAACCAGCGACGGGATCCTCGTGGTTCACCATGATTTCGACCTTACACGCACCGCGGGCGTTCCCCTAGTCATCGCCGAAACCGATTACGCCACCCTCGCTCAATATGATCTGGGGGCTTGGAAGGGTGACTTCCCGAAGCAGACCTTGCCTACCTTGGATGAAGTCCTGGCTGTGTTCCGTCATACCAATTTGATGATCAACATCGAATTAAAGGCCGGCAGTGACCTGTATCCAGGTATTGAAGCCGAATTATTAAAGGTCTTGAAACTTGAATCAAATCCAGATCGATTTGTACTCTCTTCCTTTGATCACCCGGCACTCATGACCCTACGCGCTTTGGGCTCACCGCATCCCCTGGGCGTACTGACAGAAGCGCGATGGATCGCACCCTGGGTCTATGTGGAAACCCATGACTTTCAAACCTACCACCCCAATTACCGCACCCTGGACAAAGAAACCGTAAAGGAACTCAAAACGCGAGGTATTCCCATTTACACCTATACAGTCAATAGTGCAAGAGCGGCCAAGCGCCTAGAAGGTTTGTGCATCGCTGGCATCATCACCAACAAACCGGCGGAACTTCGAAAACAATTGAATCACAAATAGAAACAGGATGCCTGACGGCATCCTGTTTCTATTCAAACTCCATCTTTATTGATCGTACAAAGACATCCAATTCAACTGGATCTCCCTGACTTTGATGGATCACATCCACAATTTTCGAACCCATGATCAACCCGTCCACCATGGGCAGCAAGGGCTTGACCTGCTCCCGCTTGGTAATGCCGAATCCCAAAGCGATAGGCGTATACGTTTCACTTTTCACCCTTGCCAGAAATTCCTCCAATCCGGAAAAGAACCCAGTCCCTCCCCCGGTAATGCCCAGGGTGGAGATGCAATAGACAAATCCCTTGGCCTCCCGAACCAGCTCCTGAATCCGTTGCTCCGAAGTAGGCGCCACCAGGGTGATCAGATAAACAGAATCATCCATCAAGTGACTGATCTCCTCTTTTTCTTCAAAGGGCAGATCCGGGATGATCAAGCCATCGACTCCGGCTTCCTTGCACTGATTCAAAAAGACTTCCGGGCCATAGGCCAATATGGTGTTAAAGTAGACCAGAAAAACCAGGGGCACCTGAGACAGCGCACGAATTTTCCGTACCGCTTTAAAAACGCCATCGGTGGTTGTTCCTCGATCCAGAGAACGCTGGGCGGCCGCTTGAATCACGGCGCCATCCGCCAAAGGATCCGAGAAGGGAATTCCCAGCTCCACCACATCGGCACCCGCCTCTGCCTTGGCGACAACCAAATCAACGGTTTCTTCCAAACTTGGATCCCCCGCTACCATATAGGTGATCAGCGCTTTCTTCCCTTCGGCCTGCAAGGCTTGAAATGTCTTATCGATTCGATTCATCATAATTCTCCTTTCTGATAAGCCGCAATGGTATGCACGTCCTTGTCCCCTCGGCCCGAAAGATTGACCACCAAAATCTGATCGGCACGCATAGTCGGTGCCAATTTCATCACAGTTGCGATGGCATGAGCACTCTCAAGAGCAGGCAGGATTCCATCACTCAGGCAAAGGGCGTTTAAAGCCTCAATGGCTTCGTCGTCGGTGACCGAAACATAGCTCGCGCGCTGTCGCTCATAAAGGGCGGCATGTTCCGGACCGATTCCGGGATAATCCAATCCCGCGGACACCGAATATGCCGGGGTGATATTCCCCTGCTGATCCTGTAAAAGAAAGGTCTTCATTCCGTGGAGAACCCCAACCTTTCCCTCTGCGATAGCGGCGGCATGCAACCCGGTTTCAATCCCCTTTCCAGCTCCCTCGACGCCGATCAAGTCAACCTCTTCGTCCCCGATAAAGGCATGAAAGATGCCCATGGCATTGCTACCGCCGCCCACGCAGGCAATAACCGCATCTGGCAGACACCCTTCCGATTCGAGAATCTGCGCCCTCGCTTCCTCTCCAATCACCTTTTGAAAGTCTCGTACCATTTCCGGATAAGGCGCAGGCCCCACAACGGATCCAATCACATAGAAGGTATCTTCCACCCGGTGAATCCAAGAGCGAATCGCCTCGTTGGTGGCATCCTTCAAGGTCTTAGTGCCGCTGGTCACCTTCACGACTGTAGCGCCCAAGAGCTCCATGCGAAAGACGTTCAATGCCTGTCGTTCAATATCTTCCTCTCCCATATACACCGTGCATTCCATCCCAAAAAGGGCGGCGCCGGTTGCAGTGGCGACCCCATGCTGACCAGCCCCGGTTTCTGCGATCACCTTGGTTTTTCCCATCCGTTTGGCAAGAAGCAATTGCCCCATTACATTGTTGATCTTGTGGGCGCCGGTATGGTTCAGGTCCTCCCGCTTCAAATAGATCTTTGCACCGCCCAAGCGCTTGGTCAATCCTTCGGCAAAGTATAGCGGCGAAGGCCGCCCCACATACTGCTTTAAGTAATACCGATACTCTTTTAAAAATTCAGGATCATGTTGATAGTCGCGATAGGCCGCCTCCAACTCGTGGAGGGCGTTCATAATGGTTTCGGGTACATATTGACCCCCGAACTGGCCGAACTTCGTTTTATTCATTTTCCTTCACCCTCCTTATGAGTTGACTCACTAATTCTTTCGATTTCTTCCCGTTCTCTTCCACACCCGAACTCACATCAATCACATCCGGTTCTACCAGTTCCATGGCTTCCCGCACATTGTCCGAATTAATTCCCCCAGCCAGCACCAATCGATACTGGCGCTCCTTTGGAATAAGCCTCCAGTCAAAACTCTGACCCGAACCGGCATCCCGGTAATCCAGCAGAATCGCCTCCGCCAAAGGCACCGCCTCATCAATGAATTTTTCCGCCAACTGAATGTCATGTTTTGTTTTTACACCCACGGCGTTCCAAATAGGCGCTTTGATTCGCTTCATCTCGTCCGCCGTTTCTTGGCCGTGCAATTGCACAATATCCAAGCGGCATGCATCCGCAATCTCGTTGATTTTTTCCGGTAACTCATTAACAAACACCCCCACGACTTGGATATCCGTTCGCAGGGAATCTCGCAATTTTTTTGCCTGTTCCAGAGTCACCCGCCTTTTGCTTTTCGCGAAGACAAACCCAATATAATCTACCGCTAATCGATTGAGAAACTCAATCTCCCTCTTCGTGGTAATTCCGCAGATCTTCACTCCCGGTTTAGAAGCCATGGGTCAGCTCCCTTACATCCTGAACAATTCGCTTGCTCCGCATAAACATTTCTCCCACCAGAATGCCATCGATTCCAATTCCCTGCAAGGGAATCAAATCCTGCGGACTGCGAATACCGCTCTCACTGATCACCAGCCGATCGTTGGGAATCAATGACCTCAACCGCACCGTGGTGTTCAGATCTACGGCAAAGCTTCTCAAATCTCGATTGTTGATGCCGATGATCCTCGCATCAACACCGAGGGCCTTTTCCAAATCCTCTTCGTCATGTACCTCCACCAGGGCAACCATGCCCAGTTCCTCCGCCAACGATTGAAACTCTCGCAGTTGCGATCGATCCAAGATCTTGGCTATCAAGAGAATGCAGCTGGCTCCCCATGCCTTTGCCTGATAGATCTGAATGGGATCAATAAAGAAATCCTTTCTGAGAAGGGGCAAAGATGTATGGGCTTTCGCCTCCAAGAAATTTTCTCGGCTCCCCAGGAAAAAATGTGGTTCCGTCAATACGGATACGGCACGCATTACCTGATTGTATTCGCTCAAAATCTCCGGAATATCCAGAGAGGTCCGAATCATTCCCTTGGAAGGCGATGCCTGCTTCAGTTCACCAATTACCGACAATCCAGGCGCGTTTATTGCTTCGTAAAAAGAGGGTGGAAGAGGTGCTGATTCCGCCTGTTCCCGCAATGCGAAGCGATCCACCTTCCGTCTCTCTTCCCGCAGGCTGGCGCGGGTTTGCCAAACAATCTTATCTAGAATCATGACAACCTCCTTGTCAAATCAGCAAACTGTTTCAACTTTCTTTTCACCTCACCGCTGTCAATCAAATAAGCCGCCAATTCAATTCCGGCCTGAATGGAGGGCGCCTTTTTTGCCAAATACAACGCCGCTCCGCTGTTCAACAACAGAATCTCCCGCTTCGCGCCCATTTCTCCAGCAAAGATTCGATTCAGGATCGCTGCATTTTCTTGCGCGTCGCCGCCCTTTACTTCCTCCAGGCTTCGAAAAGGGATTCCAAAGATCCGAGGATCCAATTCATAGGACTCGATCTTCCCCTCCTTCACTTCGCATACCATGGTTTTATCGGTTATGGTAATCTCGTCCATTCCATCCAAGCCGTGAACCACCAAGGCATTTTTCACGCCAAGTCCGCGTAGGGCTTTTGCCATGGGTTGCACCAACTCCGCATCATAAACGCCAATCATTTGAATCGTTGCATGGGCTGGATTGGACAAGGGACCCAGGATATTAAAGACGGTTCGAATTCCCAGGGTTCGCCTGGTGTTGGCGACCGCCTTCATGGCACGATGAAATTTCGGCGCGAAGAAAAATCCAATCCGCTCTTCATTTACGCAGGTCACCACCTGTTGAGGGGTCAAATCGAGATTCACTCCCAGGGCTTCCAACACATCCGCGCTCCCGCTTTGGCTGGATACCGCTCGATTGCCATGCTTCACCACATGAATGCCGGCTGCCGCCAGAATAAATGCGACCCCCGTGGAGATATTGAAGGTGTCAATCCCATCTCCGCCCGTGCCGCAGGTGTCCATCAAGAGCGTCCCTTCGATGCCATCCACTGCCTCCGCACGTCTTCTGAGGGCTCTCGCCCCTCCAATCATCTCTTCGACGGTTTCTCCCTTCATCCGCAGAGCGGTTAAGAATCCCGCCATCTCAATATCGGAAACAGTCCCCATCATCATCTCATCCACCACGATTTCCATCTCTCTGGACAATAGGTTCTGATGATCCAAGACCTTTTCCATCGCTTCTCTCATCATGATCGCTCCGCTCCCTTCAAAAAATTCTGTATCATCTCCATCCCCAAAGGGGTGATAATGGATTCAGGATGAAATTGCAGTCCGACCGTCGGGTAATCTCGATGACGAACCGCCATTATTTCTCCGTCTTCCGTTTCAGCCGTTACCACCAACTCTTCTGGCAAGGAGTTTCGCTCGATGGCCAGAGAATGGTACCGCGCCACCTGGGTCGGGTTGACAACGCCCTTAAATATGCCTGCTTCACTATGGCTGATGGTATCCGCCCGCCCGTGAACCAGTTCCTTGGCGTACCCGACCTTTGCTCCGAATGCTTCCCCGATGCATTGGTGACCCAGGCAAACCCCCAGGATTGGAATCTCCCGATGGAAACGCTGGATAATCTCGATGCAACGCCCGGCGTCTTTCGGCGATTTGGGTCCCGGTGAGATCACAATCCTCTTCGGTGCCAAACGTTCGATCTCCTCAATGGTAATCCGATCGTTGCGAACAACCGTTATATCCCGGGTAAAATGCCCCAAAAACTGATACAGGTTATAGACAAATGAATCGTAGTTGTCAATCAATAGAATCATGGGTGCCTCCTTCCAGAATTTTCATCAAAGCCTTCACCTTGCTTTCGCATTCTTTCGCTTCCTTCAGCGGATCGGAATCAGCAACGATGCCGGCCCCCGCCTGCAGATACAGCTTTTCGTGTTTATGCACCATCATGCGAATCGCAATGCAAAGATCCATATTTCCCTCATATCCGATATAGCCAACGGCACCGCCGTAGATCCCTCGGCGTACGGTTTCCAATTCTTCAATAATTTCCATGGCACGCACCTTGGGCGCTCCGGACAGCGTGCCGGCCGGCAAGAAGGATTGAAGAATCGAAAAGGCGTCTTCTCCCTTTTTCTTTCGTCCCGATACTTCCGAGACAATATGCATGACATGGGAGAACCGTTCCACTTCCATCATTTTCGGAATGGTGATGGAATCGAAATCCGCTACTCGCCCCATGTCGTTGCGCGCCAGGTCCACCAGCATCACATGCTCGGACAACTCTTTGCGGTCCTCCAGCAATTCCTTCGCATAAAGCAAATCCGTGGCTTCGTCTTCCCCCCTCGGCCGCGTTCCCGCGATGGGAACCGTGTTGATCCGTTTTCCAGTCAGCTTCACCAGCATTTCGGGCGAACTGCCCAGCACCTGATAGTCGTAAAAGGAAAGGTAGAAAAGGTATGGGGACGGATTCAACATCCGCAGTTTTCTATATAGCTTGAACGGCGCCTCATTGGTTTGCATGACCCATCGTCTGGAAAGAACCGTCTGAAAGATGTCGCCTTCCCGGATATAGGCTTTCGCTTTTTCGACATTCTCCATATATAACTCTTCCGGCGTTGATCGAATCACCCTGCTTTCGCAGTGGCAGAAGGGTTCCTGCCCCTTTGTATGCCTGTGGTTTTCCAACTCTTCCCGAATAGCCGCCATACGCGCCTTCACTTGGGATTCCTTGTCTGGATCATCCAAAATAACAATATTCAGGGTTTGATACCGATGGTCGTAGACCAACAGTTCCGAGAAAAACATCAAATGCAAATCTGGAACCATCAATTCGTCGGAATTGGTCTCGGGAATATCCTCCATCTGGCGGATCATGTCATAGGCAAATGTGCCAACAGCACCACCGATAAATGGAATTTCCGTATCATTGATCAATTCGATTCGCTGCATATACTTTCGCAACGTATGCATCCAGGCTTCGGTTTCTAGATACCGAACCCCTTCTTTGTCGCGAATCATCATGCCCTTGGCTTCTGCCCGAATGACCGCTTCAGGATTTTTCCCGATAAAGGAGAATCGTCCGCGGCTGTCGCCCCGACTTTCTAAAAGACAACCCATTTCCCCGCCCACATAATCTTCATAAAGGCTGATCGGTGTTAAACGATCCCCCGGCATCGAGCTGCAATACACCTTTTTTACCTGCTTTTTCATTCCCTACCTCCAATTTAAAACATCATGAATTCATTCTTGAACCTTGTTCAATCCTGACCATCTTCATCAATCGATGAATTCTGCCTTGAATCCCATTCAAGTCAGACCACCTTCGTTTTAATCACATATTCGCGAATTGGTTCATTTCGCTAATTGTTGAACGAAGATATATTCATCGTGCATAAAAAAATCCATATCAATCCCTCGAAAGGGACGATATGGAAACCGCGGTACCACCCAGATTAGAAAACACTTGAATCCAATTAAACAAAAAAATCCCGCCCCTTTGGGACGAGATTATCATCTTCGTTTAACCACCCAACACTCAAAACAAGTGTTTTCTCTCTCAACAGATACGGAATGATTCATCATTCGACTGAATGTCATTCGATTGAATGTTCCTTCGATATCCTGCCCCTATAACGTGGGGATCCGGCCTCGGGTACTCCTTGCGTTTCACCTGGCATCTCACAAATCCATTCTCCATCGTTTTCTGTATCGGACCTTTCACCTATCGCCGACTCGCTAGAACAGCTTTCCATGGGTACTCGTTTTGATCATCGCATTCCTGTATTCGATTGTTTTTCCTATCTTACAGGATGATTTCCATTTTGTAAAGGGAATTTTTCGATTATTCTTGCAATTTATCCGCGCTGCGCACATCCCAATTCAATACATAGCTTCCCTGATGCTCGCCTTCCACTTGCAGGCGATACTCGCCGTTGAGAGGAATGAGAATGTCAATTTCAATTGGTTCTTCGGGCGTGCTCACGGAATAGAGAATTTTTCCATTGGGGTCAATAAAACTCAAGTTCAAATCTCCAGAGGTGGTCTTGATCTTCGCTTCCAGATGGAACACTTTGCCCGCTAAAATAGCGATGGTGCGGTATTTGGTTCCCTCAAAGCTCTCGTAGGACTGCTTCATCTGACTGCCCATGTTGCTACTAATAGGATTCACGACAGTATAATCACCGCCCTCGTTGCCGATCAAATAATGCATGCCGAAATATCCCACAGCCACGATCAAGGCAAGAAAGAATATAGATTTGAGTCGCATGGAAAAAACCCCCTTTTCTTTACTCTATCAGAGAAAGCAAGGGGGTACAAATTTTTGTGGGTTTATTTATCCACGCGCCAAGATCGCTTTTAAATACTGTCCCGTATGGGATTTTTTCGAACGTGCCACCTTTTCCGGGGTGCCCGTGGTTAATATCTTGCCCCCGCCAGCGCCACCTTCGGGTCCTAAATCAATAATATGATCCGCTACCTTGATCACATCCAAGTTATGCTCGATGACCACCACGGTATTCCCGGCATCCGCCAATCGGTCCAAGACATGAATCAGCTTGTCGACATCGGCGATATGCAAGCCCGTTGTGGGCTCGTCAAGAATATACAAGGTTCTCCCCGTGCTTTTCTTGCTCAGTTCCGAGGCCAGCTTAATCCGTTGCGCCTCCCCACCGGATAATTGGGTGGACGGTTGTCCCAAGCGAATATAGCCAAGACCCACATCAAAAAGGGTCTGCAATTTTCGTCGAATCGTTGGAATCGCATAGAAAAACTCTAGGGCTTCCTCAACACTCAAAGCCAAAACATCAGCAATGGTCTTGCCCTTGTAGAGAACTTCCAGAGTTTCTCGGTTATAACGCTTGCCCTTGCAGGTTTCGCAAGGCACATAGACATCAGGCAGAAAGTGCATTTCAATCTTGATTACGCCGTCGCCCTTGCAGGCTTCACAGCGGCCACCCTTCACATTAAAGCTGAATCGACCTTTCTTGTAACCGCGCTCTCTCGCATCCGGCGTCATGGCAAATAGATCGCGAATGGCGTTAAAGACACCCGTATAGGTCGCTGGATTGGACCTAGGCGTCCGTCCGATTGGACTCTGATCAATGTCGATGACCTTGTCAATCTGATCTAGCCCTTCAATTTTTTTATGCTTGCCCGGATGGGCAATGGAGCGATAGAGATGGCGAGCGGCTCCCTTGTAGAGAATCTCATTGACCAGACTGCTCTTTCCAGAACCCGAAACCCCGGTCACGCAGGTGAAGGTTCCCAAAGGAAAATCAACGTCAATATTTCTCAGATTGTTCTCTTGCGCCCCTTCAATGCGAAGCACCTCCCCACTTCCCTTGCGTCTCATTTCAGGAATGGGTATCGACTTGATACCTGACAGGTATTGACCTGTGATGGACTCCTTGCATGCCATAATATCTTCTATGGTGCCTTGGCAAAGCACCTCGCCGCCATGAATTCCGGCGCCGGGACCGATATCCACGATATGATCCGCCTCCCGCATGGTTTCCTCGTCATGCTCGACGATAATCAGGGTGTTTCCCAGGTTTGTCAGCCCGCGAAGCGCACGCAGCAATCGCGCGTTGTCTCGCTGATGAAGACCGATGCTCGGCTCATCCAGTACGTAGAGAACCCCCACCAATTGAGATCCGATCTGCGTAGCCAACCGTATACGCTGCGACTCGCCCCCAGAGAGAGTGGATGCACTTCGAGACAGGGTCAGATAACCCAGTCCAACATCCTCTAAAAATTGCAACCGCGCCTTAATCTCCTTGAAGATCTGACGAGAGATAATCTGTTCTCGTTCCGTTAATGGCAAGTTGTCAAAGAAGGCTCTCGACTCTCCAATGGGAAGTTCTGTCGTCTCAATAATATTCATCCCATGCACCGTAACCGCCATGCTCGTGGGATTCAATCGACGCCCTCCACATACTTCACAAGGAATCTCTGCCATATATTGCTCAATTCGATTCCGCATATAATCGGAATGAGTGTCCTTATATCGCCGTTCCAGGTTGTGGATAATTCCTTCGAAAGGCGCAGTGCGCTCCCGGTCTCCCCCGAAATGGCTGTGGAAAGTAATGGTGATCGACTTCCTACCCGTGCCGTGAAGCAAAGCTTTTCGGAAGGCTTTCGGCGCTTCCTTCATGGGTCGCTTCATATCAAAATTATAGGCCTCCGTCAGGGCACGAAAAATCTCGTAATAATAGGTGTTTTCTTCGGCGCCATTGAACATTTCAATGGCTCCCTCAGCGATTGATTTGTCTTCGTCGGGAATCAAAAGTTCTGGATCAATTTTGCGATGGTTTCCCAGCCCATTGCAGGTTGGACACATCCCAAAAGGACTATTGAAGGAGAACATGCGTGGCGCCAATTCATCCATGGCAATCCCGCAGCTATCGCAGGCATATTTTTCGCTAAAGGTCAAACGCTCCCCGTTTACAACCTCCACGATGGCCATTCCCTCTGCCAGATGCAGGGCGGTTTCCAAGGAATCCGTCAATCGCTTGGTGATTCCCTTGCGAATCACCAGTCGATCCACCACCACTTCCAGGTTGTGTTTTTTATTTTTATTAAGGACAATTTCATCCTCCAATTGCATTTCTTCCCCGTTTACCATAATCCGAATAAAGCCCTCTTTTTTCAGGGTTTCCAGGGTCTTCTGATGGGTGCCCTTTTCGCCACGAATGATCGGGGATAAAACCCTTGCCTTGCTGTCCATGGGCAATGACATAACAGCATCCACCATTTGATCAATATTCTGAGATTCAATGGGTTTTCCGCAAATCGGACAATGCGGTTTTCCGATCCGTGCGAATAAAAGACGCAGATAATCATAAATTTCGGTCACCGTTCCCACCGTGGAGCGAGGATTCCGGTTGGTTGTTTTTTGATCAATGGAAATGGCTGGGGACAATCCCTCAATCAATTCCACATCGGGTTTTTCCATCTGACCCAGAAATTGCCTCGCATAGGAGGACAGACTTTCCACGTAGCGTCGCTGTCCTTCTGCATAGATGGTATCGAAAGCGAGGGAAGACTTGCCGGAACCCGACAACCCCGTCATTACCACCATCTGATTGCGAGGGATCTCCAAGTCTATATTCTTCAGATTGTTTTCTTTGGCGCCTTTGATCTTGATTCTATCCTTCATGATTAACTCCTTGATTGTAATTCTTTTTCCAACATTTGAAGCTCGTCGCGGATTTCCGCCGCCACTTCAAATTCCAATCGCTCGGCAGCAGACAACATAGCCTGACGCAAAGCTTCGATCTCTTGCAGCAATCGCTTCTCATTGAAGCTGTTGCCAGTAGATCTGTATTCCGTGCCATCCTCGGCCACCTTGGTTGCCTCGATAATGGCGCGAACCGATTTTTGTATCGATTGCGGGGTAATCCCGTTTGCTTTGTTATAAGATTCCTGAATGACGCGGCGGCGTTCCGTCTCGTCAATGGCTCTTGCCATGGAGTTCGTAATCCGATCCCCGTACATCACAACCCGGCCATTTAGGTGACGGGCCGCACGGCCAATGGTCTGCACCATAGAGGTTTCAGACCGTAAAAAGCCTTCCTTGTCCGCATCGAGAATGGCAACCAATGACACCTCCGGAAGATCCAGACCTTCCCTGAGGAGATTGATCCCCACCAAAACATCATGGACGCCGATTCGCAAATCTCGAATGATCTTCATTCGATCAATGGTCTTTACATCGGAATGCAGGTAGTTGACCTTGACACCAGCCTGCTTCAAATAGTCTGTTAGGTCTTCCGACATTCGTTTTGTCAGGGTCGTAATCAACACTCGTTCCTTCAGTTTGACCCGTTTTTTGATCTCGGACAAGAGATCATCGATCTGTCCTTCTGTAGGACGAACCTCTATAATTGGATCCAAAAGCCCAGTTGGACGAATCACCTGTTCGACAATCCGTTCAGAATGGCTCAGTTCATAAGGACCCGGTGTCGCACTCATATAGACGGCTTGATTCACCATGCCCTCGAATTCCGTAAACTGAAGAGGCCTGTTATCCAAAGCGGAGGGCAGGCGAAAACCATATTTGACCAGGTTTTCCTTTCTCGAACGGTCACCCGCATACATCCCCCGTACCTGAGGTAAACTCACATGAGATTCATCGACGATCATCAAAAAATCATCCGGGAAATAATCGATCAGCGTATAAGGCCGCATCCCGGGCTCCAAGCCATTGATATGACGGGAGTAGTTCTCAATCCCGTTGCAATAGCCCATCTCTCTCATCATTTCGATATCATAGCGGGTCCGCTGCTCCAATCGCTGCGCTTCCACCAGTTTTGTCTCTCGATTCAGCTCTTCCAGTCGAGCCTCCAGCTCCGCCTGAATATTGCCGATTGCATTCTCAATCTTTTCCGGTGTCGTAACATAATGAGAAGCCGGGAAGATGGAAATGTGGTTCCGCACTGCCAGGAGTTCCCCTGTCAGAACATTCACTTCCACAATCCGTTCAATCTCATCTCCAAAAAACTCCACACGGATGGCTCGCTCCGAACTATCCGCCGGAAAAATCTCCAGAGAGTCTCCACGAACCCGAAAAGTGCCGCGGATAAAATTAATGTCATTGCGGGCAAATTGAATATCAATTAATTTTCGAATGACCTCATCCCGATCCCGTAGCATGCCAGGACGTAAAGAAACCACCAAGTTTTCATAATCGATGGGACTTCCCAATCCATAAATACAGGAAACAGACGCGACAATAATCACATCCCGCCGCTCAAAAAGAGCCGCTGTCGCCGAGTGACGCAGCTTATCGATCTCTTCATTAATGGATGCGTCTTTTTCTATAAAGGTGTCAGAAGACACCACATAAGCCTCTGGCTGATAATAATCGTAGTAACTAACGAAGTATTCGACCGCATTATTTGGAAAAAACTCCTTAAACTCCGCTACCAATTGTGCCGCCAATGTTTTATTATGGGCAATGACCAGAGTTGGACGTTGCACATTTTGGATAATATTGGCCATCGTGAAGGTTTTTCCAGATCCTGTTACACCCAAAAGAGTCTGATGTTTTTTCCCATCCAAGAGTCCTTCCGTAAGCCGTTCGATCGCTGCGGGCTGATCTCCCCGTGGAACATAATTCGATTGCAATTGGAACATGGGATCGCCTCCTTAATTAGAACGTTTGTTCTGATTATATCATAATTTCATTGCTGTGCAACTATTCGTTTGACGCTTAACCTCATACCCCGGAATCTGGTATAATAATCCCAAGGAGGCGAAGAGATGAAATCAAAAATACTCGAATTACTGCTAAATAATAGATCCGACTATCTCTCCGGCGAAGCGATGAGTGAAGGCCTCGGTGTCAGCCGAGCTGCTATATGGAAAGTCATTCATCAATTACGGGAAAATGGCTATGAAATCGAAGCCGTTTCCAGAAAAGGATATCGCCTGATTCATCAGCCGGACCATCTGTCTCCGGATTGCTTGGCGCCATATCTAACACCTTCCGTTCCCGCCCATCCTATGATTCACTTTGCCAGTATATCATCGACTAACGACTACGCAAAGTCTATCGCTTTGGAAGCCGAAGAAGGAACCGTTGTTATTGCCGACGAACAAACCACAGGACGAGGTCGCCGAGGCCGCAATTGGCATTCTCCGGCAAATAAAAACATCTATCTCAGTATGATATTAAAGCCCGACCTGCCGATTCAACAGGTCCCATTGTTCACTCAGATGGCCGCCGCCGCCGTTTGGGAAGCCTTGGAGCCCGTTCTTCCAGGACTTTCCATAAAATGGCCCAACGACTTGTTGTTTGAGAACCGCAAGATCTGCGGAATCCTAACAGAGATGAGCGGCGAGATGCATGCTCTCCACTATCTGGTGATTGGAATTGGCATCAATGTCAATACAGTTACAACGGATTTTCCAGAAGATTTGCAAACCATCGCGAGTTCTCTGCGAATTGAAACAGACACGGTTCAGTCTCGACAGAAACTGGCTGCCCGCGTCATTGAAAGCGTAGCTCGCCATTACAACCATGTGATGCAAACCGGCTCTTTCGAGTCCGCCTTGGATGTATGTCGCAAACACTCCAATCTTTTAGGGGAAACAATCAACATCCATACCCGCGATTCTGTGGAACCGGCACGCGCCATTCAAATCGATTCCGATGGACGCTTGGTCGTCGAAACTGCTTCCGGCATGCAAGCCCTTTCTTCCGGCGAAGTCAGTATCCGCAAAGCATAGTTTAAGAGCCATTCCCTAACTTCCGGGATTCATGGCTCTTTTTTTATCCATTGTTACTCTTTTAAGAAAAAATGTGGGAAATTATGTTATACTTTTTCTGATTATAATTCGTTGACAGAATAAATCAACGGTTTTCGGATAGGAGTCTTACAAATGCAAACAGAAATTATTTTTTATCTATGCACCTATTCTTTCTTAATTCTATTTTCTTTTCTGCTCTTGCCGTGGGGGCTGTATAAAACATCGCCTCAAGGAAGACTGTCTTTTCCAAAATGGTTAGACCGCTACGGTATTTCCCGTATGGAACTGTTATTCTCCATTGCATGCTTGCTGTCTATCATGATCTTTAATGCGATCCATATGATTGTGCCATTGATTCTTTCATTCTATGCAATCATCGCCTTCCGGCATCATATCCAGAACGATCAACTGGCAATCCCGCACAACAAAAAAATACTACACGCATTTTTTCTGGCTTTTGGACTGTATCTTTTGATCATAAATGGTTTTACAGTCTTTGGCATATGGGAAAAAGCCAATACGATTCATGACTATCGATTGATTCAGCTCCCGATTATTTTAACCATAACCAGCTGTACTCTCTTCAAGGTCCGCCTCAGAGATTTCAATTGGTCGATCAACGCAAAAACCTTACTCTATATTTTTGCACTTTTTATCCTTCTCAAGATTCCGTACATTGTCGCGACTGATTTCGACTCGCTGAAGGCTTTGCCAGTCGATTATTTTTTCCGCAATTTTTTCCAACAGATTTACTATCCAAGCATTGTTGAAGAAGTGATCTTTCGCGGGTTTTTATTAAGCGGATTGCTTTCCATTGGAATCAGAGAATCCAAAGCCAATATGATTCAAGCCGTTGTATTTGGATTGATTCATGCTCTACCACCGAATGAACTCACAATCATTTCAATCTTATCCACTAGCATGCAAATGTATTTGGGCTATTTAATAGGCAAGATCTATTTATCTACGAAATCGTTGACCCCCTGTATTATTTTGCACGGTCTCATCGATACCATATAAATGCACAAGTAACAATTACATGGATCAGATCGCAATAACCCTGCAATAGATATCTATCCATCATCAACTTGGGCTTGATAACAATCTTCGAATCAAAACCGCTCTTTCGAGGTTGCATTGACCGTCACAGGCGAACATTTCATACTGTTAAATGAAACAATCAACTTCCACACCCATGTTTTTTTGAATAAATCGCGCGCCATTCAGATCGATTCCGAAGGACGTTTGGTCGTCGAAAAAGCTTCCGACGTACAAACCCTATCTTCCGGCGAAGTCAACATTCAAAAACAATAGAGAGAACCTAGAATCCCCAAAAATTGGGATTTGAGGTTCTTTTTTCAAATCCAAACAAAGACGAATTTTTCATTTATAACTGAAATTTCTTGCAAGAAATCATCATTTTATTTCATGTTTGTCATAAACTTATTACTCGCACGCCACAACTTTGTGAATTATTCTTTACATCTCTTTGAATTTTGATATACTTACAACATGTCTGCATGATAAAGACATAAATTCATTATGAGAGGAACAGATTGAATGAAAAAAAGTTTTTTCGGCAGTCTCGGCACCTGGATCATTCTCGCAATGATTACAGGGATCATTGCTGGAGGTGTCATGCAAGAAGATGCAAGCATGCTAGCTCCAATCGGCGTACTATTTGTCAGCCTTATAAAAATGGTTGTCATTCCACTGGTATTTTTCTCAATTATTAACGGCGCCGCAGCAATTGGCAACTCAAGTTCCGCTGGAAAGGTAGGAGCAACTACCTTCGCCTTTTACTTGGGAACAACAGCCTTCGCGGTAATCTTCGCTTTGATCTTGGGTCAAGTTTTCGAACCCGGCGTTACAGAAGGGTTGGACAGTTTTCAAACCATGTTCTCCGACGAATACGCGACCCGCGGATCGGTTCCAGGATTTTGGGACACTTTGATCGGCATTGTACCCACGAATCCTTTCGATTCACTGGTGCAAGGAAACATTCTACAGATTCTATTCTTTAGCCTGTTCTTTGGCTTTGGCATCAACTCGCTGAAGGATTCACAAAAGGAACCCTTGTTGAATATCATCGGCGGCGTTACAGACGCCCTTGTCTACGTGATTCTTAAGATCATGATCATTGCACCGATCGGCGTATTCGCCTTAATGGCAGATGCAGTCGGCACCTTCGGATGGGGCGTTCTACTCAGTGTCAGCAAACTGCTGATTCTCTATACGGTGGCCCTTGTGGTGCACACCTTCGGATTCTATGGTCTGCTAATCAAACTCTTTACCAAGACACCGGTACGAGAGTTCTTTGCGAAATTCGGAAAGGTGCAGGCCTTCGCCCTTTCCACCGCATCATCCATGGCCACGGTTCCATTAAATGAAGAAACTTGTCAAAAAGATCTTGGGGTATCGAAAACAACAACCTCTTTTGTTATTCCCTTGGGTGCGACCATTAACATGGACGGCAATGCCATCTATTACGCTTTAGCAGCCACCTTCTTTGCCCAATGGTTTGGAGTCGAGTTGGGTCTCCCTGAGTTTATTGCGATTATCCTAACCGCGACGATTGGCTCTATCGGCCAAGCCGGTGTTCCCGGTCCGTCTCTATTGGTTGTTGCCGTGTTATTAGCAGCTAATATTCCGGTCGTCGGTTTGCCAATCCTATTCGGTGTCGATCGTCTCTTCGATATGATGCGAACGGCCGTCAACGTCACCGGTGACGCGACTTGCGCCTTGATCGTTGATCAATTAGTCGAAACGGATGGCAGTGATTCCAAACCGGAATCGAATGAAGCAGCCATATAAACAAGTGGCATAACAGAAAACCGGATAGCCCATGGGCTATCCGGTTTTTTTATGCAATGAGTTGCGTCTCAATCCCGCATTCATTTGCACCACTTTTATCCATTTACTTCATCAATTGACGTATACCTTCTGTTAACTGTGGATCGCCTTCCCGTTCCTTCGGATCAATGCGTCCAAAGTCTTCCGGGGTCGCCACTTCAATATCCGGTGTGATGCCGATCCCATGGATATTGCGATCCGCTGGGGTAAAGTACTCTGCGATGGTCAAGGTAATACCAGATCCATCGTTCAATGGAACGATCTCCTGCACAATGCCTTTGCCGAAGCTCTGCTCACCGATAATCAATGCCTTGCCCGTATCCTGACAAGCCCCCATCAAGACCTCAGAGGCGCTTGCGCTACCGCCGTTGGACAAGAATGCAAAAGGCAAGTCTATCTTTCGAATGTCGGAATAAAATTCCTCCACCTCGCCGGCCTTGGTCTTCGTATAGGTGATCTTTTGTTCCCCTAAAAGGAAGTCCGCAATCTCAACAGCCGAATCCAACAGTCCACCCGGATTATATCGCAAGTCGATCAAAATAGAGCTTGCTCCCTGATCTTTCAACTCCTTGTAGGCCGTCTGAAAATCCTCCGATGTTTGTTCCATAAATTGGAAGACACGAATATAGCCAACCCCTTCTTCCAAAAGCTCGGAAGAAACGGTCTGTTCGTTGATCTCCGCTCGAACCAAGGTTAAATCAAAGATTTCCCGTCCCCCGTTTTCGGCGATGCGAAGAATGGTGATGGTTACTTCAGTTCCCAGATCACCACGCATCTCTTTCACCGCGTCATTCAGGGTTTCTCCCGTAAAATCAATACCGTTAACCCGAATAATCTTATCGCCAGGTTGAATGCCCGCTTCATATCCCGGAGTCCCTTCGATCGGGGAAACCACCGTAATCAGATTGTCCTCCGCAGGTACCACATAAACTCCGATCCCATAGAAACTGCCGATCTGATCTTCCACATATTGCTGAAATTCTTCCGGTGTGTAGTAATGGGAATATGGATCATCCAATCCCGCTACCATTCCCTTGATCTCGTATTCCTTCAAGCGCGCTTCATCCGTCTCGTACAAGAATTCTTCGTGTACAAAATTCTCCATATACTTCAGTTTGGAAAATGCCATCATTTCTTCCTGAACCAGATTCCACTCCGCCTCGTCTACCATTTTCTTTCCGTCAATCGTCACTCCTTGCTGATACACAAGGCTGACGGAAGCGAGTCCGCTGATCGCCATCAGGAACAATACCCCCACAATCTTTCCAATTCTTCTCATGTCATCCCCCCGCCGTTATTTTTTCAGATACTCCAATGGATTCTGGTATTCCCCATTAATCCGATATTCAAAATGCAAATGTGGTCCCGTAGAATACCCCGTACTGCCGGAATAGGAGATCACTTGTCCGCGTTTCACGGTTTGTCCCGCTGAAACCAGCAATTTCTTATTGTGCGCATAGAGGGTAGAAATTCCGCCCCCATGATCGACGACGATATAATTCCCGTAAGCGACATTATACTTCGCGATCAAAACAACACCGTCATTGGCGGAAACAATTTTGCTTCCGGAAGGCACGCGCAAATCAATGCCCGTATGCAGTTTCCAGCGCTTCAACACCGGATGGAACCGCTGCCCGAATTCAGAAGTCACATAATAGTAACCCGGTGCTGGCCAAGCCATTTCCCCGCCAACATAGTCCCGTTCCATCTGCAATCGCTTGATTTCATCGTTAACCGCTTTCTCTTCAGCTTCAATCTCGTCTACCGCTTTTTTCAAAGCTTCGTACTGATCCTGAAGGTTGTCATAGATGCTCTGCTTTTGTGACGAGGAGTCCATCAACTCTTTCTTTGCATCTACAACCGTTTGCATCTTGGTGCGCATCTCCTGTTCCGACAATTCCAGTTCGTATTTTTGATGTCGAATCAAGATTTTCGTATTGTTCAAATCCTTTAAAAGCTTTTGATCGTTTTCCGCGATATAAGACACCATGTCCAGTCGCACGGCCAATTCACTGATGCTTTGTGCCGTGAGCATCAATTCCATATAATCCATGTCGCTATTCATATACATGGCGCGAAGGCGCTTGTTGAAAAGCGCCATATATGCCTCGTATTCATTCTCCGAGTCCGACAATTCCATTTTCTTATAATCAATCTGCGTCAGCAATCCGCGGATTCGCGTTTCCAGTTCATCGATCTCGCCTTCGCGTTCTTGGATCTTGCCATCCAAGGTGCGTATTTCCTTTAGATTCTGAGAGATATTCGATTTCACGTCGTCTTTCTGATCGCGCATATCATCTAGCCGATCCTCTAATTGATCTTTTTCCCCTTCCAGATCATCGATTTGCTCATCATAATTAGTGCCTGCAAAGGCCAAGGAGGAAACACACGTTAGAATCAAGAGAAAACTTATCCATTTTTTCACGGCTCACCTACGCTTTCTTATGGCTTAATTGCTTTTTCACAGCAGATAGGCTGCCCACGGCACCAATTCCAATGCCTAAGGTACCGAATAGTACAATAATATCCTGCAAAATTCCTTCAATTGGGATCAGGTAGGCTGCGATAAAGGAAATACCCGCCTGTTCCAAGAGATTTGCAATGTTCATATAACCTAGGAGTAAAACACCAAAGGCAATGCCGGCGCCCACGATTCCCAGGATAATCCCTTCCACCACGAAGGGACCCCGGATAAATCCATTGGTCGCGCCGACAGATTTCATAATAAATATTTCGTCCTTCCGCCCTTCAACAGCCAATTTGATGGTGTTGGAGATAATAAATACAGAAACCAAAATCAATGCCAGAATCAGACCCACACTAAAGGTGCGCAGTCCTTCCGTCATATCAATCAATCGATTGATCATATCCTGATTGTAGTTTCGAATTTTCTCAATTCCGCCCAAGCCAGACAATCGCAATAGGGCGCTCTTCGCATAATAAATACTGTTTAATTGAATGATATAGGAATTAGGCAACGGATTTGTATCCAGGTTCTCTAAGAGTTCAGCCTGGTCACCCCAATTGGCCTGCATCTCAGCCAAAGCATCATCCTTGCTGATAAATTGGAGAGACAACACCTCTGGGTAGTCCTCAATGGCTCTGCCCATGGCAACTACATCCGTGTATCCCAAATCATCGCTTAAGTATATTTGAATCTGATCAAAGTTCTCTCTTGTCTTTTCCACTGTCGCATTGACGTTCAAAACAATTAAGAGGGCAACCCCCAGAATCAGCAGGGCAACGGAAACCGCTCCTACCGACGCGACGCTCATGGCTTTATGTCGCCACGCGCTGACAAAGCCTTCCCGAATTTGACGGAAACCACTAGATTGCTTCATGTCGCTCCCCCCTTCTGCGAATATCGCTTACCAATTCGCCTTCAGACAGTCGCACCACACGGAATCGATAACGGTCCACAATGGTATGGTCATGGGTAGACATTACAATGGTCGTTCCTTTGTTGCAAATATGGATAAAGTATTCCATCAATTCAATGGATGTCGTTGGATCCAGGTTTCCTGTCGGCTCATCGGCAATCAACAATTTCGGATTGTTGACCAAGGCACGGGCGATGGAAACACGTTGCTGCTCCCCCCCGGATAATTCATGGGGATAACGGCTGGATTTTCGGCTCAGATTGACCAGCGACAAAATCCCTGGCACCTGCCGTTGAATCTCCTTGCGGCTGGCTCCCACTACTTCCATGCCGAAGGCGACATTTTCATAGACGGTTTTATGATTCAATAGCTTAAAATCTTGATAGACAATACCAATATCCCGCTTGTGATAGGGGATCTTCCGATTACTCAGTTCCGTAATCTCTTGGCCGTCAAAAAAGATTCGCCCGCTGGTAGGATTCATCTCCCTCAATAAAAGATTGATCATCGTCGATTTACCGGCGCCGCTCTCTCCCACCAAGAAAACAAACTCGCCTCGCCCTACTTCTAAATCCAAATTCCTCAATGCGCCCACTTCATTTTTATAAATCTTTGACACATTCTCAAATCGTATCATCGCTGTCACTCTTCCCCCTCTGTCTCAACTGCTCCAACTCCCAAGTTTCACGGGCAATTTGAAACCGCAGCGCTTCTTCGTACACGCGCAGATCAAGCCCGGTTTTCTTTCGTATTCGTTCCAATCGATACTGCAAGGTGTTTCTATGAATAAACAAGGCCTTCGCCGTCTGGCTGCCATGCAAGTTATGATTCCAGAAAGAAGCGGCTGTATGCCATTCCTCTTCGTCCAACTCTTCCAAGTGGAAAGCTTCTGCTCGAACGCGCAAAATCTCGCGCGCCTCTGGCGTTAGACGATGAATCAGCACGGAAAGTTCCGCGGTTTCATCCGTCATCCACCTGCGTTCCAACGGATCCTTTTGCAAAAGCCGCATCAAATCAATAGCATCCCGATAGGAAACCGCAATCTGATCCGCCTCAACGGACAAGCCAATCGTTACCATCACACGCATCATCCACTCCGCTTCTGCCGTTCCCTGGCGGTCGTGAATCCACTTAGACCAGTCCTCACGCTTCAGCAAAACAAGAAATTCTTGTCCAGCTCCAGCGGCAACAACCCCTTCTTCTTCCAATAAGACACCCAAGGCGTCGCGATGCCATTGATCCAAGCTGGATTGAAAATGAAAACAGGCAACCCGATACCCGGTCTCGCCCTTCAGTCCCCATTCCTCCAACCATTGCTGTTGTTCCTCTGGGCTGCATTCACCGCATAAAATTGACCATAAGGGATGGCGTGCACTTGTTCCCTCATTTTTCAACGCAGCTTCCACGCCCCAGCGCACCAATCGGATCTCTCGCTCCGTCAAATCGGCAGCAGCCTTAACCACAATCTCTCGACCGCGGTCATAAAAGGAATCAATCCATATTCCTTCCGCATCCGCTCCCAAAAGGAGGGGAATTCCACTCTCTTTTTCCCATTCTTTGATCTTTTCTTCGATTCTACGCAAGTCTGCCCCCGCCTTTCCTCGCACTACTCTTATTCTACCAGAAAGACCCTTCCTTTTCTATTACAGGGATATGAAAAAACAGCGAAGCAAAAGCCTCGCTGTTTTTTCAGAATAAAAGGGGAAGTTTAACGGATTGTTTCTTCCGTTTCACTATCGAATAAGTGGATTCGGTTGCGGTCCATCGCCAATTTCATGCGATCACCAACCTTAACTTGATTTCTAGAATCGATGGTCGCGATGCATCGCGTATCGTTGAAAGTTAAATAAAGATGCGTTTCATTGCCCATCATCTCTGTAACCTCAACCTCTGCTTCAAATGCAGTCTCTGGCGAGCTCTCCATAAAGACGCGCTCGTTGTATATATCGTCTGGACGGATGCCCATGCGCAAGGTCTTGCCAAAGTAACCTTTTTCTTCCAAGAGCATGGCTTTCCCCTTTGGAAAAGCAATGGAAGTTCCATCTTTAAATATTAATTTGCAATCTTCCACATCACCACTTACGGTTACATCAAACAGGTTCATTTGCGGGCTACCAATAAATCCTGCAACAAACATATTATCCGGCTGATGGAAAACGTCATGCGGCGTACCCACTTGCTGGACAATACCGTCCTTCATAATGACGATTCGATCGCCCATGGTCATCGCTTCCGTTTGGTCATGAGTAACGTAGACAAAGGTTGTTTGCAAACGCTGATGCAATTTTGAAATCTCCGTACGGGTTTGAACGCGCAATTTCGCATCCAAGTTGGAAAGCGGCTCATCCATCAAAAACACCTTTGGATTCCGTACAATCGCACGACCCAAGGCAACCCGCTGTCGCTGACCGCCGGAAAGAGCCTTCGGCTTGCGGTCTAAGAGATCGTCCAAGCCAAGGATTGCGCCGGCTTTTTTTACTTTTTCATCAATTTCTGCCTTCGGCAATTTTCGCAATTTCAAACCAAATGCCATATTTTCATATACCGTCATATGCGGATACAAAGCGTAGTTCTGGAATACCATCGCGATATCGCGATCCTTGGGAGCCACATCATTGACCAGTTTATCACCAATATACAATTCCCCGCCTGAAATCTCTTCCAACCCGGCAATCATGCGTAAGGTCGTTGTCTTTCCGCACCCTGACGGTCCAACAAAAACAATAAATTCCTTGTCCTTGATCTCTAAATTAAAGTCCTTAACGGCCTGAACACCGCCTGGATACACCTTCTGAAGATGCTTCAATAATAAGTTTGCCATAAAAAATTAACCCTCCCGTTTTTTTAGCTACTCTTAGTGTAGCGAAACGAGAGGGTTTTTTCCATTGACTTTTCTACCAAATATTCAGTCATGCATTGTGCATCTTGCTAGTCATCCTGACTTTTCATCAATTGCGCGAAGTAATCGATGCGCTCCTGTACCTTCCCGAAGATGGTTCCTTCCGGGTACTCGCCGTTCTCATCGGCCGTTCCCGCTTCGCCGCCCATCACAATCGCGATTCCTTCCTCAATGGTTCTCACGGCATAGATCGTGAATTTGCCTGCTTCAACCGCTTCAATAATTTCGTCAGAAAGCATGAGGTTTTTAACGTTTTGAATCGGGATCATGACCCCTTCTCCACCCTTGAATCCCTTGATCTTACAGACCTTGAAAAATCCTTCGATTTTTTCATTCACGCCGCCAATGGGCTGTATTTCTCCCTTTTGATTGACGGAACCCGTTACGGCGATGTATTGCTTGATCGGCATTTCCGACAAGCTGGAAATCAAGCCATAAAGTTCAGTGCTGGATGCGCTGTCTCCATCGATATAGGAATAGCTCTGCTCAAAGGTGATGCTGGATGACAAGTTTAGCGGATTATGGTTCGCAAATTTCGAGCCCAAAAATCCCGCGATAATCAAAATACCCTTGTCATGTATGGCACCCGACCTTTCAATCTCACGCTCGATGTTCACAACACCCTCTTCACCGGCATAGGTGGAAACCGTGATGCGGGATGGCATCCCAAACCGGTATTCCCCAGAATCCATAACCGTTAAACCGTTGATCTGTCCCACGACTTCTCCCTGGGTGTCGAGGATCAAATCCCCGTCATTAAAAGCCTTGAGCAATCGCTCCTCATACTTATTGTTCCGCTGATTGCGCTGCACAATGGCTTCGTCGATTTCTTTCGCGGTCACCAGCGTCTTTTCTCCCTGCACCGCAAGGGCTTCTGCCTGAATCATCAGATCGGTCATCAGATTAAATTCCGTTGACAAGCGATCTTGATTTTCCACAGCGCGGGAACTGAACTCCACGATCTCCGCCATGGCGGAATGATCAAAGGGCAAAAGGTTGTTCTCTTCGCATTGAAAATGAACGAATTTGCCCATCTTCACCACATTCTCCATGCTTCGCTCCATATCCCCTTCAAAATCCGCTCGAATCTTGAATAGTTTCGCGAAATCCGGATCATTCTCCAGGAGCAGATAATAGAGCCGTGGATCCCCAATTAAAATGACCTTCACCTTCAAAGGGATCGGCTGCGGTTTTAAAACCCGGGCAATCATCGTATTCATGTTGATCGGCTCAATCGCAATCACTTCGTTTTTCAAGACCCGCTTCAATCCCTCCCAGGAATGGGGGTTTTTCAATAAATCATAGGCTTGAATAATGAGATAACCGCCGTTGGCCTCGTGGATGGAACCCATACGAATCTGCATATGGTCCGTATAGACCAGATTGTTTTGTAGCCGATAGGTCACGGTGCCGAACAGATTTTCATAGGTCGGATTCGCTTCCTGGATCAATGGCGCCGCATGTTCATTAGATTCATGATAGATCAGGGGATTAATCAAATAGCGCAGGAAGAAAGATTCGCCAATATTCAGCTCTTTTCCCTGCTGAGAAGCCTTTACAAACTCCTCCAGATTCTTGATCATATCCTCTGTCATTTCTGCAAAGTACGTCATCAACGGTTTGTTGTCCGTATAGCGGTTTCGGATCTTGTCCAAATAAAGATCAATTACTTTTTTTGCTTCCTTCTCTCTAAGTTCCAAGAGCTTTTCCATCTGATCTTCATCAGTCTTTCTCAATTTTTGAATCTCTTCGATGGTATGGTTGTTCATCTCCAAATATTGATCCTGAAGAGATTCCATTTGTTCTGGAGACAATTTCTCTGCCTCTTCGTTGGTCATAATATGCCCATCCACCATGGGATAGTACAACAATCCCTTCTCCGAAATCTGATACTCGAACTGATATTCATGAGCAATCCGATTCAGATTATCCAGCCCTTCCTTGCGCATCCGCGCATAGATCTTGATGATGTTTTTGCGTCGATCATCATAGACTTTCGATGTAAAATGCTTCGGAAACTCCACGATCAAACGCTGTATCAGCCATTCCAAATTACTCTTAAGCACCATGGATTGCCCCAAAGGCAGCTCAATCGCTCTAGGGTGGTCAGGCTGCCGAAAATTATGTCCATAACACCAATCCGACTCGATGGTTCGGCTGGCAGCTGCCTCCGAAGCCAAGGCATAGGTATTGGAATTTCGTCCCGTTCCCAGCCGGCCGGACACAAAGATATTGTATCCCTTTCGATCGATGGACAACCCAGTCTCAATCGCTTTTATCGCGCGGGACTGACCCAAGATCTCCTTACAGATATCCCCGCAATCATCCACTTCTTTAAAAAGTTCTGGATCGCATCGTCTTTTCAGGTCCTTCGTTTCAACTTGATACATCTGTCTCGCCTCCAATGTTTTTTTCTAATCCTCTTATTACCATATATACGCAAAAAAAATGCCTCTACCCAGAATATTCGGGTGAGACATCCATTTTTTTCTAATTTGTTTTCTCTTCGATTTCCACCATTCCCCGCTTGACCAAAGCCAGCCATAAAAAATGTGGCAAGACTAATTGCCGACCAATGCGACTCGGCTGCTTTGCCAAGCGATAGAGCCACTCCAGCCCCAGTCGCTGATAGATCTCGGGAGCCCGCTGAACCAACCCGGCCAAACCATCCAAGGTGCCGCCGTTCCCGATTAGAATCGTCGGCTTCAACTGATCCCGATAGGTGTCAATCCAGATTTCTTGCTTTTTCATGCCGAAACCGACAAAGAGGATCTCAGCCCCGGAGGCATTGATGCTCTCGATCACCAGCTTTTCCTCCGAACTGCCGCCCTTGCCGATGTGGAGTCCGGGAAAGTAACCGTGATGAGTGCCGGCGATCTTGAGATTCGGCAGTGTTTTTTTTATTTCTTCGGCCGCCATTTCGGCTACCCCGACAGCCCCTCCCAAAAAGAAGACACTCTTGTTCAATCTCTCCGCCATCTGCAAAAGGGAAACCGAGGTATCAAACCCCGTCACCCGATTTTCAATGGGTTTTTTCTGGATCCGCGCGGCATGAAGAAGACCGATCCCATCGGGGATCACCCACTCCGCTCGATTCAAAATTTCACGAAATGCCTCGTCTTTCCAGGCCGCCATAATCATCTCCGTGTTGGGCGTAAAGACTGCCATTTGACGACTTTCAACCAAGGCTGTCTCCAACACGTTCAAGGTTTCCTCTTCGCTTGTATTCTGCACGCGCGTCCCCAAAATGCGAACGGCTTGATACGCTTTATTCATGCAATAACTCCTGTATAATCATTTTTTGATCGGCCTTCGCCTGAGCGCTCAATTCCATGCTTCGATTCTTTAATTTGTTTTGATACACAGAATCATTCATCCGCTCTTGCGCCAACTGAATAACTTGATCCACCGAAAATGCCTCAACCGCGTAAATCGGGCCGCTTTCCATGGCGTCCATAAAAGCGTCCACCTTGGGATCGTAAGACAATCCAATCATCGGTGTTGCCATAATCGCTGAAAAAATCAGCGAATGCAACCGCACACCAATCAGCAAGTCTGCTTCTCCAATTCGCTGCAGAACCGTTTCCACACTGGTTGTGTGAGACATCCACGCACAGCCAGTCTTCTCCGCGATCCGTTTCGACAGCGGAGCGTCCTGCGCCTGATGAAAGGTCAAAAGCTCCACATCCACCAGCAATTCCACTTGCAATCGATTGACAAGCTCCACCCATTTTCGTTCCATTTCCGCTGGGTTGCCCCAGGGACGCAGAGACAAAACAATCGATTTCTTCTCTTTTTTCGCAGCGTCTTCCCTCACTGGAACTGAATGGAATCCCCAGACCGGATCCATGGTAGATACAATTCGGTTGCGCGCGATCCCCATAGCAACCAATTCCTCCTTGGAAACCTGGTCACGCACACTAATATGCTTGGCTGAACGGAAAATCCACTTCGTCAATTTCCGAAAAATCGGACGCCGAATCGGTCCGATGCCTTGGGCTACCATCATCAATGGCTTACCATGCAATTTCGCTAAAAACATCAAGCCCAAATAATAAAGAATGCTCCGACTACTGGTGACATCCTGCAAAAGGCTGCCACCGCCGAATACAATTACATCCTGGGATTTCATGGCGTGCATCAAGGCGCGATAATCATTTCGGCTGATGGCTTTCACCCCATATTCCTCTTCCGTCTCATGACGGGAGGCCGATAATACCGTTAGCTCAACGCTCGGTTCTTGGCTGCGTATGCCTTCGACCAAAGATCGAAGAATCGCTTCATCCCCTAGATTGTCAAATCCATAATATCCACAGATGAATATTTTCTTCATACGCGTCTCCTATGTCGAATCATTTGAATGATCGTCATGATCACCCAGGTGCCGATACAGCCAATTATAAGACCAAAGCTCAATGAGTATGCCGTTCTCTCCATAGAGAGAATCATGGGTGTCCGCAAATGACTAAAGGTATTGGTTACGGAAATAAATCCGATGGTCGCAATCATCCCCAATGGAATTCCCACCCATTTCCATCCGTTTTTCACCAATGCAAAGGAGAGAATCACCGCTGGAAAGGCCATCAGGATTTCCTTGGTTCTCGGTCGAGCCGGGATCAGGTTCTCCAATCCATTGCGCATCAGCATCTCAATATTCAAGGGCTGTAAACTGGTCTCGTGTCCCGATCGCGCCAAATACACATACGCAATAACAAGAAAAACAGCGGCAACGGCCAAATGACCAATTCGCAAAGGTTCCTTCATCAAGCGTTCCATATCCGGCATCAGGGCTCTCTCTTCCGTCTCCCGTCGATATCCCCATACCCTCAACGCGTAAAGTGCGACCACAAAGAGTGGCAAGACAAGGCTCGCTTTCACCCCGCGGAAGATCTCCATCTCCAACAAATAGGTGGTGTCACTCAAGATGGTTCCGACATAAAGTCCGCCCATCATGGCGATAGCCACCGATTGAATCAATCCCTTTGCGCCTTCCCACAGGGCTGGTCCCTGCCTTGCATCCAAACAATGACTCGCGTGATCCAATCGATCCATCATCCAAACCCCCGCCAAACTTGAATACACAAAGGAGGCGCTAAAGGCAAGAAGACTCTGCATTAAATCACGACTAACCAGCAGTCCTGCTCCCATCACAGGTAAAAGTCCCAAGGCTAGCATGAATACCCGATTCTCAGATAAACCAAAAACCTTGCGCAACAGCAGTACACCTGCTAACACAGGTCCCATTCCCAAAAGGAAAAGAAGCCCCGTCGAAAGTTGTCGATTCGGGAAAGTGCTAGGGGCATCTCCCCAAGATAAATCATGCCATCCCAATCGATCGGTTAAATCATTGAAGATAGGACGATATTCGTCCAGATCCGTCACATAGCTCTCCTTTGCCCATTTAAAAGGCTTAAAGTAGAGAATTCGAATGTTTCGTTCCGTTGCCGCCCGATACAGGGCGTTCCCGATTTCCTGCCCACCATCATAATTGTAATACTGATAACGCTCCTGGATATACGGCCAAACCGAAAATAGACGGATCGCCTTGTTCCCAGAGTCGTTCATAAGGGAGAACATCCCCTTTTGTACAATATGCTCCCGCTGTGTTCCCGCTTCAATCAAAGCAAGGGTGAGATTCCGATCCTGCATTTCCTGAGAAAAGCTGTTAAGATCCACCGGGTACCCCGGGGCTTCCTGGGTCAGCAGCAAAGGAGAATTCCCCAATCCATAACGTTCAAATTCGATTTTTAAAGCCGCAACCGCCATCTCTGGATTCAGAGGATTATTCCTCACCTTTGGCATAACCGTCAAACCGGCCAACTGGATAGTTTCCATTGCCTCCGGGTCAAATCCGAAGCCGATGTCTTCAATCCGCGACCCGACAATCGGCGTTGCACCAAAGTATTTTCGTCCCTGTCCATCGATCAGCAAATTGCCTTGTTCAAAGATCCCCAATTCACGCGACCCGGAAATCACCAGATATTCTGTGTGCTCCGCCCAAAAAGATTGCAGCTCCTCTTCATGAAAGCGCATCAGCGCTCGCTCAAAAAAATCACCTGCAAAGGATTCATCCGTAATGGTAACGATATAATCGTAGGGCTTAACCTGACCTGCTTCATAAGCAAGACTTAATTCCAACGGAATCTCGCCAACAGGTCCTCCGGTTCCAAAAAAACCTTCAGCCACCTGACCTTGCAGGGCGGGATTCGCATCCAAATACGTCTTCAGACTTTCCTCTTCAACTCCGACAAAGCTCGCGTTCATCTCTCGAAACGCGCCCAATATCGATACCAGATCATCCGAAGATTGATCTGCCATCTTCCCCATCTCTTCATAATCCAAAGCAAGACTAATAGTTTTATGTTCTGCCTCTAAATTGATGCGTCCCATCCCCGCCACAGCCAAAGCAGCGGCGCTGATCATCAAACCAATGAGAAGCAGTGCTATGCCTCGATTCTTTTTTCTGTCCATGAGTTCTCCTTCTCCGTAAAAAAAGGCTGCATCGCAGCCCGCTAGACCAAATCCAAACTGATTTTCAATCCATTATCCACCCGTGCCATTTCAGGTGAACCCAAAATTCCGATCTTTCGAATCAATCGGCGCTTGTCAATGGTGCGTATCTGTTCCAATAAAATAACTGAATCCTTATGTAAGCCAAAAGGCTTGCCGGGTATTTCAATATGTGTTGGCAATTTGGCTTTATTGATCCGCGATGTAATGGCCGCGACGATCGTTGTGGTGCTATACTTATTTCCAATATCATTCTGCAAAATTAATACGGGTCTTGAGCCGCCTTGTTCCGATCCAACAACAGGGCTAAGGTCCGCGAAATAAATGTCTCCTCTAAGAATCTGCATCTGTGTCTTCATCATCACACTCCAATTGTGTCTCGTAAAGGTCGAACATTTCTTGATCGGAGTTGACCCCTTCTTCTGCTAATTCCTTGTTGAATTCGTTCATTGATTGATATCCCACCATTAAGGACTGGCTAATATTTCTGCGTCTTCGATCCTTTAAATAGAGACAGATCGCATCCTCCACCAGATGTGACACGGAACATGCGTCGCAATCGCACACTTCCTGCAATTGTTCCGCGAGATGTTCGGCGATTCGAATTGCAAATTCTCTTCTTTCATCCGCCATGCGTTCCCTCCTATTCACTCAATAATGAATCTTGGATTTCTATCGTTTCTCCCGACTTGATATAAACTCGGGGAATTCTCTTATGCAAAAGACACAACACCTCATAATTGATTGTACCCATGGCTTCGGCAAATTGCTCGACCGGGTGTTCCTTCCCATAGATAATCACCTCATCGCCAACGGCCACATCGGCAATTTGGCCAACATCCACCATGCAATAGTCCATACAGATATTTCCCACCAAGGGAGCGATCTCGCCATGAATCTTCAGCCCTAACGGTTTGTTGCTCAAGATTCTCGAAAACCCATCTGCATATCCGATGGGAACCGTGGCAATGCGTACCGGAGTCGTCGCCCGATAAGCAGGTCCGTAACTCACCCCTTCTCCCGCAGGAACCGTATGAAGATGCGCGATCCGTGATTTTACGGTCATCACAGGCCTCAAATCCAATTCCGGCAATCGACACGCTTCCGAAGGAAAATGTCCGAAGAGCAAAAGTCCCGGCCGCACCATATCATACTCGGCTTCCTTCATTGTAATAATCGCACCGCTGTTGGCCATATGGCGCAAGGGAATCGAAACCCCTTCTTCATTGACCTTTTCTAAAAAAATCTGAAACCGTTTCAATTGTTTCTCGGCTCCCGTTAAATCTTCCTGATCCGCTCCAGCGAAATGACTGAAAATCCCTTCGATTGCCAGATTCGGCATCTCGGCGATTTTGCAGATCTCCATCACCGATTGCTCATTGTCAGCAAAGCCCAATCGATGCATACCCGTATCCACCTTGAGATGAATGCCGACAACACGTCCCTGAGCCGCGGCAATCTCCTGCAACAATTTTGCTTGCTTCAATGAATAGAGGGTCTGCTGAACCCTGGTTTCCACCACCAAAGACAGGTTCTCATCCGGGGTATACCCCAAAATCAATAGGTTCCCTTGAATTCCTGCCCGGCGCAATTGAGCCGCTTCATTCAAACTGGCTACGGCAAAATCCGTGACCCCGCAACGCAATAGTTCCTGCACGATCCCCACAGCGCCATGGCCATAAGCATCCGCCTTGATCACCGCGAGTACCCTCGTACTTTTTTTGATCTGCTTTCGAATTTCTTCTACATTATGTTGAAGGGCGTCCAAATCAATTTCTGCCCAGGTTCTCCATATACTTTCCATCTTTCAGCTCTCCCTCGTTGTCCTCTTCCGTCCATGCTACTGCGAAGGCAATGGCCTGGATGCGGTCATGGCTGATTGAAACTGAGATTCCTCGAATCCCATGTTCCGCGACGTGATTTGCCGCCTTTCCATGGGTCAAAACGATGGGTTTTCCCATCGCATCATGATCAATCTCAATCTCGGTCCATTCAATGCCTCGAAATCCGGTTCCCAGGGCCTTCGCCACAGCTTCTTTGGCAGCAAAGATTCCTGCGTAGGTTTCGACACTATTTCCTTTCCCCATTATATACGTCAGCTCCTGGTTTGTATAGATTCTGTCGAGATTCTTATGACGTTCCACCATTCGCTTAATCCGATCTATTTCTATGATATCGACTCCAGTTTCAATCATTTCTCCCCATCCTCTTGACGAATTCCCTTACATTATATAATATTTGAGAGATGTTTTCATCAGGAGGTTTATATGGATTTACCAATAGAATTTACAAAAATGATACAAACCATGCTTGAAGAAGAATCCGATCGTTTCTTTTCCCATCTTCAAGACGAATCCCCCATCGGGATTCGAACCAATCCGATCAAGACCAATCGACACGATTTTCTCTCAGTCGTCGCAGCCAAAGGAAGTCCAATTTCCTGGTGTAGCGACGGATTTTTTTTGCATGAAGAAAAGGCAACCGTAACCAAACATCCCTACTATCACGCGGGACTTTGCTATGTGCAAGAACCCTCAGCCATGATCCCAGCTGAAGCCCTTCAGGTTGAACCCAATCAGTGGGTGCTGGATCTCTGTGCTGCGCCAGGTGGAAAGTCCACCCAGATCGCAGGAAAATTAGCAAACAGCGGCTTGTTGATCGCCAACGATGTCAGCCCCAAGCGCCTGGCTCCTTTGATCCAGAAAGTACAGGCTTTCGGCATCACAAACACCTTTGTGACCCACGAATCGCCTGAACGCCTTGCAACCGTATTTCCGGGTGAGTTTGATCGCATTCTGGTGGATGCCCCTTGCTCTGGCGAGGGCATGTTTTCTAGGAATCCCCGTTCAATTCAGCAATGGTCACCAGCTTATGTGAATGAATGCGCAACCCTGCAGCGGAAGATCCTGAAGGATGCCTTGCTAATGCTGGCTCCCGGCGGTATTTTGGTCTATTCGACCTGCACTTTTTCACCAGAAGAAAACGAAGGTACCATTCAATGGATCCTGGACCACTATCCGCATATGGCGGTTGATCCACTGACAGAATTCCCAGAGCTTTCCCCCAGTGAACCCGCTTGGATTAAGGGCGATGAAAGCCTCTCCGGCGCAAGACGCGCTTGGCCTCATCGAATCAAGGGATATGGCCATTTTATCGCGCGATTAAAGGATCTGCGACCCGTTCAAAAACATTCAAGACAATCGGAACCGAAGATTGATCCGCCTGCCCTTTTTCAGGCCTGGCAGGCTGAAAATCTGATCGATACCCTAAGTGGGGTTTTCCATCAGAAAAATGACAAACTTTATCTCTGCCCGGATCAATTGCCAAGCCGAGCACAATTTGGTCTTCGCTCGCCCATGCCCGGCCTTTATCTGGGGGATCTAAAAAAGAATCGGTTTCAACCCAGTCAAGCCCTCGCCATGAGTCTTTCGAAAAATCAAGTAAAGCAAACCGTTGACTTCGCCGTTACCATGCCGGAATCTCTGAAATATCTACGGGGAGATACAATCCTTCAAGGATCCCCCAACAAGGGGTGGACCTTGATCACCATCGATGAACACCCTGTGGGTTGGGCCAAGCAAACCGGCGAGCATTTAAAGAATCAGATGCCAGCTGGATGGAAATACGATTAAAAAACGATTAGAACGCGGTTCCATTAGATTTAATTTAATCAGAGCAACAACTCGCTAGGACTCTATTATGTCGGACTCGTTTGAGTCGCGACTTGATAGAGTCTTTCGTTTATCAATAACAATAAATGGATATCATATAAGTACCAAGGAGGTGAAGCCATGAAACTACAATTCTTAGGTGCTTCGCAAGTCGTTACGGGTTCCATGTACTTGTTGACAACAGAAACGAAAAAAATATTGGTGGACTGCGGGATGTTTCAAGGAAGTCCCGAGTTGGAGCGTTTGAATGAGCGCGCCTTCTCCTTCGATCCAGCTACCATCGATTATCTCATTTTGACCCATGCCCATATCGATCACAGTGGACGGATTCCAAAACTGGTAAAGGACGGATTTTCCGGACGCATTCTGACCACAAAAGCAACCTACGATCTATCAAAACTCATGCTATTGGACAGTGCTCATATCCAAGAAGCCGACATACAATGGGAAAACCAAAAACGTGCCCGAGCTGGAAAACCAATGCGAGAGCCCCTATACACCACTGCCGACGCAGAACAAAGCTTGCGCTATTTTGAAGGATCCCTCTATGATCAAAAAATTGAAGCCGACGAAGAAGTCACCCTCCGCTTTCAGGACGCGGGCCATATTCTTGGTTCTTCCGTTTTAGAACTCTGGGTAACGGAAAAAGGACACACCACCAAGCTTGCTTTTTCAGGGGACTTGGGCATGCCGAATCGTCCGCTCCTTCGAAACTTTTCCAAGATTCAAGAAGCGGATTATATCATCGTTGAATCCACCTACGGCCACACCACTCATCCCCCACTCGAGGATGCGTCAAAGCGCTTGATTCAAATTATCAACGATACCGTCAGTAAAGGTGGTACCGTCATTATTCCATCCTTTGCCGTCAGTCGAACCCAAGAGTTGATCTACACCCTTAATCAATACTATGAAAACGGGGAAATGGAACAATTTATGAAAATTCCGATCTACGTGGACAGCCCCATGGCGGTATCCGCCACGGAAATTTACGCACGAAATGCCTCTTGTTTTAATGAAGAGACTCGCCAGCTGATCCTTAGCGGCGATGATCCCTTCCAATTTGAAAATCTCTTTTACGTCAGAGATCAGGCGGAATCGCAACGGCTGAACACCTATGAATTCCCCAAGGTCATTATTTCTGCTTCAGGCATGTGCACTGCGGGTCGCATTCGCCACCATTTGAAACATAATTTGTGGAAAGCGAAAAACAGTGTAATCTTCGTCGGTTATCAAGCGGAAGGCACCCTGGGGCGGAAGCTGAAAGAGGGTCACTCTATAGTCAGCATTCTCGGCGAGACTATCAAGGTGGAAGCGCAAATCTATTCCATCGACGGATTCTCTGGTCATGCGGATCAGCCTACACTCTTGTCGTGGCTGCGCGGCTTCCAAAAGAAACCGCAACGGGTATTTGTGGTTCATGGTGAACCAACACAAGCCCACGCCTTGGCTGAGGCGATCGAAAAAGATCTAAAATGGAAGGTTTCCATTCCAGATTTGGGCTATGAAGCAACCCTGGCCGAGGGCGCCAAATCCACGGAAGGCCGATGGCTGGATCCTGTTCGCAAGCGCGAGATCCTGGAAAAAGAATTGCAAGCTGTTTATATGCAATTCGATTCTCTCACCCACAAAACGCGTCAAATACTAGATGACAAAACCCTAAAAAAAGACTACGAAGCGATTCACTCGCGTCTTTTGGAGCTGCAGCAACAGCTCTTGAATCTAAATCTTTTGCTTGGCAAATAATATGAAAGAGGAGAAGGCCACAGCCTTCTCCTCTTCTCTATGAAATCCGTTCAATCGAACGGTAAAGATCCATTCCGTCAACCTTCTTCTCAAAATTCCAGAAGTTCAGTTCACTTGAATAAATCCATGTAAATAATCGTTTCATTTGGTGCTCCTTTCCGTTTCCGGACAAATCGATCCTCTCTCCAAGCCTTCCGCCGGTCCGTCTTTCGATCTGTCATCATCTTGTTTCCTCCTCATTTTTATGTTACAGTCGCTCTATTCTTCTGTAGAGCTCCATCCCGTCTACCCGACGCATAAAGTTAAAATGCATCAGCTCAACTGGGAAATGGAAAAATTTAAATCGTCTCATTGTCTACTTCCTCCTGTTTTTTTATCTCCGTTTTCGCAATTCCTGGTCGTCCTTTACTCTCTTTTCGGTTTGAATTGTAGTTGTAATCATTTCTCTACCTCCTGTTTTTTATTAGGATTGATTGATCCTTATTAATTTATTTTGTGGATCAAAAATCTATGATCCTTACAAACATTATGCTCGTCTCAAGGAATGCAAGCACTCCCTGCTCTTTAGTTCTGTTCGTGGATCGTACAACGATCCCTCCTTGGGTTTCCTTTAGGATCATATAAACCATATGATTCCTTAGGTTTCCTTTAGGATCATATAAACCATATGATCCTCGCAACTATCGATGCATCCTGCAGGAAATGTAAACACTTCCTGCTAGTCGCATCTCTCGTTGCTATGCCGCGTCGAATTGACTTCGATACAACTTATAATAAATGCCCTTCGCCTTCATCAAGCTGTTATGATTGCCCTGCTCAGCAATGCGACCATCCTTTAATACCAGAATCTTGTCCGCATGAACAATGGTCGACAAGCGATGAGCAATAATAAAACTGGTCCGCCCAGCCAAGATGGCTTGGGTTGCTCGTTGAATTTGAACCTCGGTTTCCAAATCGATGGACGAGGTCGCTTCATCAAGAATAAAGATCTGCGGATTTTTTAAAATCGCACGGGCAAATGAAATCAATTGTTTTTGCCCTGTTGAAAGCTTCGCGCCCCCTTCACCGACCTCCGTGTTATATCCAGCCGGCAGGCGTTGAATAAAGTCATGGGCGTGAACCTGTTTTGCCGCCGCCACAATTTCCTCTTCCGTGGCGTCTTCCCGGCCAAAATGAATATTATCCCGGATGCTTCCACTAAAAAGCATGGGTTGCTGCAGCACATATCCCAGATGATCATGAAGCCACAGTTGCGACCGTTCTTGAATATTCACCCCATCAATTCGAATCTTTCCCTCCGTCGGTTCATAGAATCGGCAAGCAAGATTCACGATGGTGCTTTTTCCGGATCCAGTTTCACCAACTAGAGCGATGGTTTCGCCCTTTTTCACTTCCAAGGTAAAATGGTCTAGCACAGGTTCCTTGGGGTTATAGGCAAAACTCACATCGTCAAAGGAAATCGCGCCCAATAAGGATGGCCAGTTTTCTCGTTTTGGCGCTAAAGCCGTACCATATTCGGCCACCACTGCTTCGATATCCCGCACCTCTGGCTTTTCTTCCAAGAGAGCGATCACTCGCTCAGCTGAAGCCCGAGTGGCTTGAAACTGTGCCATAACCACCGCAAAGTGGTGCACAGGTTCGAACATCAAAACCGCGTAGGAGATAAATGCAACCAAGGTTCCATAGCTGATGCTGCCATCAAGCACACCAGTCCCGCCTCGAATCAAGATAAAGGCTTGTCCCACTACATTGATTAAAAATACGATAGGGATATAGCCTGCCGAGAAGGTAGCGGATCGTACCGCTGCCCCGCGCATATTGCTTGCAAGGTCTTCAAATTCTCCGATGTTTTTCTCTTCCCGAACCAGGCTCTTGGTGGTTCTCGCTCCCATGATCCCTTCGCTGAATGAACCGGTGATCCGTGAATTCATTTTCCGCACCAAGCGTTGCTGTTTCAAAATGCGGTTTTGAAAGAAATAACTCACAACCATCAGGATTGGCATCAAGACAATCATGATCATGGTCAATCGCCAATTGGTGACCAGCATGATACCGAGAATCGCGATGATCATGGTTATGCCCCATACCATATCAACCAAAGCCCAAGAAATGCCCTCTGTAATCTTTCCGATATCCGAGGTCATCCGCGCCATAATCCAACCGACCGGAGTCCGGTCGTAGTAGGAAAAGGACAGCTCCTGTAGATTTTCAAATCCACGCTTTCGCACGTCATAGCTGACCTTTGTGCCGATGGAATCGGCCAAATAGATCAGGCCATAAACGCTGATGCTCAAGAAGACTACCTGAGCCAGATAGATCCCAGCAAAGATGCCGTAATGATCTAGACTGCCGGTTTCGATATAGGTGTCAATCGCGTATTTGGAAAAGTAAGGGCTGATGGCATCCATCATGCCCACAAAGATCATCAATACAGCGAGTTGAATCACTTGCTTGCGATGGGGCTTGAAAAATTGTGCCAGTTCTTTAATTATGGTCCATTGGCTTTTTTGTTGTTTATCCACAGCGATTCTCCTCCTTCCAATCTCCTCTTTGAATTTCCCAAAGGCGTTGATAATATCCCTTTTCCTTGACCAATTCTCCATGGGTGCCGATGGCTTCAATTTTCCCATTCCGCAGCACCATGATTCGATCCGCATGCATAACGCTGTTCAATCGGTGGGCGATAATCAGAGTCGTTGCCTGATGCTTTCGCTCTTTCAATCGGTTACGAATTTCAATATCCGTTCCCGCGTCAACGGCACTTAATGAATCGTCAAAGATCACAATCGGGACCTCGTCGATAATGGTGCGGGCAATAGCCATTCTCTGCTTCTGTCCGCCAGACAATGACACGCCCCGTTCTCCAATTTCCGTATCATAACCTGCATTGAAACCCAAAATTGTCTGATGCAAGGAGGCAGTTTCCGTCGCTCCAACCACCTCTTGCTCACTCACACTCTCGTCTTTGATAGCAATGTTCTTTCGAATATTCCTCGCGAAGAGGAATGGCTCCTGCATCACGATCCCAATCTGCTTTCTGATCGATTTCGCTGGAAAACTTCCAATGTCTTCACCTCTATCAACACTTGATCAGCCCCCACCGGGATCAATCCTGCAATCAAATGTGCCAGGGTGCTTTTACCCGCTCCCGTAGGACCGACGATTCCAATTGTTTCCCCTTTCTCAATGATCAGGTTCAAATCCTCCAAGATCGGCTCTTCTCCCGGGTAAGCGAAGGTAAGATTTTTCAGTTCCACACGTCCCAAGATGGTTTTCATCGGTTCATGATCATCAAAATTTTCTGTCGGCAAAGCCAAAAGCTCTTCAATCCGGCCTAGAGAAACCTTGCATTTGCTGAGGTCTGTCAAAATTCGACCCATCTGACGAATAGGCCAGAGAATCATGTTGATATAGGTGAAGAAAGCGACGACCGTCCCCAAACTCACGCGTCCTTGCACAGCCCAAACGGTCCCAACAAGGATGACCAGGGTGCGTTGCATCATGGCTAAAAAATCCGAACTGCCCCAATATACGGCAATCGCACGCACCAGTTTCATCGTCTTGTCTCGATACTCTTGACTCTTCTCATCAAACTTGGCCGCCTCCGTCGCTTCCCGACCAAAGGCACGAATCACGCGTACTCCGGTCAGATTTTCCTGAAGCAGTGCCGAAAGGGCGCCTTCTGTCTCATCCATATCGAGAAAGAGCTTTTGAACCTTTTTGAAAAAGAAAAAGGCAAATCCAAATATCGGCGGAATCAAGAAAGTCGAAAGAATCGTCATACGCCAATCAATCTGAAGCATCATCCACAATGTGAATCCGAATAATGAGATGGCTCGTATCACTTCCGTCATTTGATTGGCTAGAAATTTTCTCACCGTTTCCACGTCTGACGAACATCGTTGAATCCATTCGCCGCTCTTCGCATCCCCCAACTCCGCAAAAAACAGATGCTGGAGATGGGTGTAAAGCTTGTCTCGAATCCGTTCCACTGTGGTCTCCGCGGCTAAGGCCGCGTGGCGTCCCTTATAAAAATCAAAGACCCCTCGCCCCGCCATCACCAGTGTCAAGGCCAGCCCCATCAAAAACAACCCTTGGTTTGTGGTCAAACTCGTCATCCCTTGTGTCAATAACCTGCTGAGCCAATGATGTTGTTCCAGTGGCTGCCCCGCCAGCAATTGATCAATGGTAAATTGAATAATTAATGGACTTAATGTTGATAGATAGCTTGCAACCAGAACCGATCCGATCGCGATCAAAAAATATCGTTCCGACCCTCGAGTATGTTCTCGTATTTGTTGAAAAAAGCTCATGTTAATCCCCCCCTTTTTTGCATAAAAAAATCCCGCAAGTTTCCCTGCGGGGGCATTACAGTAAAATCTACCATTAATTACCAAGTGTAGGCCGCAAAAAAACCATAGAGCAGATTGCCCTATGGTTTCAGCGTACTTGTACAAATCTGTACTCTATCGTTCGCTCTCCTGAAGGACAATCCATATATTTGATTTTTGGACACAGGTATCCTGTGCTTCATTCCAATCGTAACCAGAGTTACTACGAATCATTTGATGCTTGATTGCTGTCATCATATCTTTGTCCTCCTCTCGAAAATTTGTGAATCAATTGTTGCAATTTCGTAACCTGACATCATCCTACAGGACGAGTTCATTTTTTTCAAGTCATTTTTCTATTTGTCATCATTTTGTAATATTTTGCTTATAGGGTTTCCGGCTCTTGATACTCATCATAATCCGTTACAACCGTCATAGATTCAATGACTTGCGGTGTTTTAGGTCGATCTTGCATGCCTTTTTTTGTGGCTGCAATTTGATCAACTACTTCAATTCCCTTTGTCACTCGTCCGAAGGCCGCATAGCTACCGTCTAGATGTGGTGAATTTTGATGCATGATAAAGAATTGAGAGCCCGCCGAATTCGGCTGCATCGCCCGTGCCATGGAAAGCACACCACGATCATGCTTCATTTGATTGTTGACACCATTGGATGAAAATTCACCCAAAATTCCATATCCTGGACCACCGGTTCCTGTTCCGTCCGGACAACCGCCCTGAATCATAAAACCAGAGATAACACGGTGAAAAATCAGTCCATCATAGTATCCCTTTTTCACAAGAGATAAAAAGTTATTCACTGTATTCGGTGCAACTCGAGGGTTTAATTCCACTTCAATTAACCCGCCGTCTTGCATTTTAATTTGTACAACTGGTGTATTCATATTCATCCTCCTAAAAAAATCTTCTCCCTTATTGTAGCAGAGGGACGCTTTCTCGTACAGTCCCTATTCCGTCCAGATAGAATCCTCCACCAATCGTCGGTCTTTGGGACCGTGGCGGAGCTGATCCTTTTCAGACAAATTCGCTGGGTCCCCATAATATCCCAAAGCCACAACGACCACGGCCTGGAACTCTTCCTTCAACTCGAGAAGCCGCGAAATGGCCTCTGCATCAAAACCCGCCATTGCATGAGTGGCAATCCCAAGACGCTGTGCCTGGATCTGCATAAAACCCCAGGCAGAACCGAGATCAAAGTTCGCCCAATGGTTTTCTCTATCCACTCGAGTAAACCTCTGCTTCGCTATCAGCACCAAAAAAACCGGGGTGCCCTCATTCCATGCTTGATTTTTCTCTGTCAGTGTTTCAAGTATATGGCGATGCAATTCCGTTCCTTTCCAACCGAGCACGAAACGCCAAGGCTGTTCATTCCCGCTCGATGGCGCAAACCTTGCGGCTTCAAGAATATCTAGCACATTCTCTCTACTGGGTATTTGATTGGAAAAGGTGCGCGTCGAATAGCGCGTTAAAAACTCTGACATAATATTACGGTCCGTTTTTCTCATCATGAATCCTCCCTTTTTAACCTATACCCCCAATGGGTTTTCCAAACAAAAAGAGACGCTTTCGCGTCCCTCAATCTTCCAAGCTTTTACTCTGGATTTTTCTATTCAAGCATCATGTTCGCTTCGAATACAAATTGCTCCAATTCGCCATTTTCAATAATCTCAGCCAAAACTTTATTCACAGGCTCTACCAAGTCGCTGCCTTTTTGAATCGCTGCTGATGCGCCATCGCCTTGACCAAAATCAATGGTTGAAAGCGCCAATTCAGGATTTTGTGCAATATAGCCATTTGCCACCGGCTTCACCAAGATAACACCTTCAACCTTGCCTGTTTTCAATTCCAAAACCAAAGCCGAAATATCCGGCAAAGAAGTCAGTGTACTGTTTGTCAATTGTTCCTGTGCCAAGGCTTCCTGAATGGAAGAGGTCTGAACACCGAGCTTGACACCGTCTAACGATGAAATGTCCGTATAGGTCTCCATCATTTCTTCCTTGATCAACAAGGTTTGCTTATCATAGTAATACTGCTGACTGAAGTCGACCACCTCGGCACGCTCTGGTGTATCTGACATGCCTGCAAGAATAATATCCACCTTACCACCCTGCAAAGCTGCAATCAAACCATCAAAGGCCATATCCTTAATAACCAACTCAACGCCAAGATCTTTGGCAATTCTTTCTGCAATCATAATATCAAATCCAACAACCTTGTCTTCCCCTTCAATCATCTTGTGGAATTCATATGGCGGGTAATCCGCCGAAGTACCCAATACCAATTGACCCGCTTCCTTAATCTGAGCGACCTTGCTTGTTTCAGCCTCTGCACCGCAACCTGCGAATGCCATTGCCACCATTAAAACTGCTAAAAATAAAACTACCTTTTTCATGTTTCTTCCTCCTCGATTTTTGGGTACAAAAAAACCTCTCGTCTTAAAGGGACGAAAGATTTCGCGGTACCACCCTAATTAGCATAATTACTCTGCTCACTCATCACGCTGATTGCGTGCCGCGTAACGTGCGGTGTCGTCCGATTTTGACCCCCAGGGGTTGAATCGGCAGCTCCCGAAAGCTCGTCATCTTGCTTCTGCCACCGGCTTTCACCTTCTCCGGCTCGCTATGGACACCCACAAGAATTTTCTTTCGTTCGTCGCTTTTGTCTTGGTATAATTATACGAAGTTATGTATAATTAGTCAAGTGTTTTTTTAAAAAAAGTTCAGGCAGGATCTTTCAAGCAAAAAAAGAGACGCTCTCGCGTCTCTCGATTTATAATATTTTCGCCAAGAATTCTTGGGTTCTTTTTTCTTGCGGAGCATCGAAGATCGATTTTGGATCTCCTTCTTCCACCACGAGCCCCTCATCCATAAAGAGAACACGATCCGCTACTTCACGGGCGAATCCCATCTCATGGGTGACTACGACCATGGTCATTCCTTCTTTTGCCAAGCTTTTCATCAAATCCAAAACCTCACCGACCATTTCTGGATCCAGTGCCGAAGTAGGTTCGTCAAAGAGCATGACTTCCGGTTGCATCGCCAGGGCACGTACAATGGCCACCCTTTGCTTTTGCCCTCCGGACAATTGCTTCGGATATGCATTCGCCTTATCAGAAAGACCGATGCGCTCCAACAATTTTAAAGCACGAGCTTTCGCCTCTTTCGGATCTTCTTTTTTCACCTTGATCGGCGATAAGGTAATATTCTCAAGAATCGTCTTATGAGGAAATAGGTTGAAGTGCTGAAACACCATCCCCATTTTCGTTCGTTGAAAATTAATATCTATTGCAGGATCATTGAGTTGCACCTCATCCAAATACACTTCGCCAGAGGTCGGTTCTTCCAATTGATTCAGGCAACGAAGAAAGGTGCTCTTTCCAGAACCGGACGGTCCGATGACCGCTACCACTTCACTCAGAGATATGGTTTCTGTAATCCCTTTTAAGACCTTCAAATCACCAAAGTTTTTTGTTACATTCACCGTCTTAATCACTTTCCTTCAACCTCCTTTCAAATCTTCCCAATAGCTTGGAAAGACTATAGGTCAAAACAAAATAGATTCCCGCAACCAAGACCAATGGTTCAATCTGACGGAAGGTAATCCCCCGCACGATATTGGTTTGTCTCATCAATTCACCGACGCCGATAATAGAAATGACAGCGGATTCTTTGATGACAACAATAAACTCATTGCCCAAGGCCGGCAAGATATTCTTGATCGCCTGCGGCAAAATCACTTCTCTCATCGCCAATCCTGATGTCATGCCCAAAGATCGGGACGCCTCCATCTGGCCCTTGTCGACCGCCTGAATGCCCGCTCGAACAATCTCTGCCGTATAGGCGGAACTGTTGAGGGAGAGGGCGATAATTCCCGCGACGACGGGACCCATGTCGATGATTCCATTGTAATAAATAATAAACACTTGGACCAAGAGCGGAGTTCCACGAATGATCTCAATATATCCTGTTGCCAGGAAGTTTAAAATTTTGTTTTTCGACATCTTGGACAATGCCATAATTACCCCAAGCGTCAAACCCAGTATCACTGAGAAAAACGAAAGAAACAGGGTATATCCAATGCCTTGCAAAAAGTAATGTCGGTATTCTGTCAATAATTTCCAATAGACCATTCGATCTCAGTCCTTCCTAGTCGACCAATAAGGTCGCGTCCATAACGTATTGATCCAATTCACCGTTGTCCATAATTACAGCTAAGATCTCATTGATTGGATCCGCCAAATCGCTGCCTTCTTCTACGGCGATAGAAACACCCTTCGCTTGATCTAAATCAATACTCATTGCAAGCTCAGGATTCTGTGTGATGTATGCTTTCGCTACCGGTGCAACCAAGATCAATCCTTCGATTTTTCCAGTTTTCAGTTCCAAGATCAATGCCGTAATATCTTGAAGTGACGTCAAAGGACTATTGGGCAACAAATCTTGTGCCAAGCCTTCTTGGACCGTTGCAGTTTGGGCACCAATCTTAACGCCTTCAAAGGCTTCTATTGAATCGTAGGTATCTACCATATCCGCTTTCACCAAAATGGTTTGTGTTTCAAAGTAGTACTCGTTCGTGAAATCGACTACTTCTTCACGTTCCGGCTTCGCAGACATACCAGCGATGACCATATCTACTTTTCCACCTTGAAGTGCTGCAATCAATCCGTCAAACGCCATATCCTTGATCACCAATTCAACGCCCATTTCATCGGCAATTTTTTGTGCGATCATAATATCAAATCCAACAACCTTGTCTTCCCCTTCAATCATCTTGTGGAATTCATATGGCGGGTAATCCGCTGATGTTCCCAAAACCAATTGACCTGCTTCTTTAATATCTGCTACCTTGCTTGTTTCAGCCTCTGCACCGCAACCCGCGAATGCCATTGCCACCATTAGAATTGCTAAAAATAAAGCTACCTTTTTCATTGTGTTTCCTCCTCGATTTTTGGGTACAAAAAAACCTCTCGTCTTGAAAGGGACGAAAGGTTTCGCGGTACCACCCTAATTAGCATAAGAATCTGCTCACTTATCACGCTGAATGCGTGCCGCGTAACGTGCGGTGTCGTCCGATTTTGACCCCAAAGGGTTGAATCGACAGCTCCCGAAAGCTCGTCATCTTGCTTCAATCACCGGCTTTCACCATCTCCGGCTCGCTATGGACACCCACAAGAATTTTCATTCGTTCGTCGCTTTACTATTGGTATGATTATACGAAATTATGAATAAATAGTCAAGGCTTTTTTTAAAATACTTTTCGAAATCTTACAATCCGCTTAGGACCAACGTTCCAGCTCTTCTTTTTTCCACATGGCCCGTACATAAATGCCTTCCTCTTCATAGCGCATTTCCAAAATTCGCTTCTCTTGATGCAATTGATTAACCAATTTTCCCGCGCTCAGAGGCAACAACAATTCTTTCTCCTCTAGAGGTTTATAGATCATAGCTTCCAATTTATCAAGAAGCTCGGCAACGCCTTCACCCGTTTTTGCAGAGAGGGCAATGGTATCCCCTATATGAATGGCCCCGTCCCGATTCATCAAGTCCTGCTTGTTATACACCACAATCATCGGCTTATCCTTCACCTTGAGGGTTTCCAGCACGGACATCGTCGTCTGGTATTGCATCTCGATATCATCGCTCGAGCCATCCAAAATATGCAGCAACAGATCCGCCTCCACAACCTCTTCCAGTGTGCCTTTAAAGGCTTCTATAAGGGTTGTCGGCAACTTACTGACAAAACCGACCGTATCCCCAAGCAAAAAACTTCGGCCCGAGGGCAGCGTGCATTGGCGCAGAGCGGTGTCCAAGGTCGCGAACAACATATCCTTGGTGAATACGGCCTTATCCTCATCCACCACCAAACGGTTCATCAATGTCGATTTTCCCGCATTGGTATAACCCACCATCAAAACAATCGGCATCGCCGACTTGACTCGCCGCTTTCTAGTCACCTCGCGGGTCATCTCCAGCTTCCTCAGCTTGGACTCAATCTCTTCAATTCGCCTCAAAAGATATCTTCGATCCAATTCCGAACGTTTCTCCCCGGGTCCACGGCCGCTGATTCCCACACCGGCGCGGGAAAGATCAGACCGCATGCCGACTAATCGCGGCAATCGATACCGAAGCCTTGCCAATTCAACCTGCAAGCGTCCTTCTGAACTCGTCGCACGATTTGCGAAAATCTCCAAGATCAGCGCTGTACGGTCTGTAACCTTTCTTTGAAATTGATCCTCGAGATTTTTCAATTGCGTTCCGCTCAACTCATCATTTAGTACTACGGCGTCAATCTCTTCCGCATCGCACAATGCCGCCAATTCTTCTACTTTCCCTTTTCCAATATAGGTTCTGGGGTGGAATTTTTCCAGCGACTGGGTTGCCACGGCAACAGTTTCTCCACCAGCAGCCTCCACCAATCGCTCCAATTCTCGCAATTCCGCGTCAATAGGCGGTCCGCCTTTTTTTTGTACAGCAACGATCAAGATTCGTTCCGGCACATGGTTTTCCACCTTTTCATTTTCAAATTTTTCATTATCCAACTTTCCATTTTCTATTTTCTGCATATCGTACTCCCTTCTTGAACTTTGGGTATCAATGTATTGAAATTACACTCGGAGGTGAATTATGAAACTAGAAACAACCCTAATGGGGCTATCTCTAAAAAATCCATTTATTATTGGCGCAAATCCTTGGACCGGCAAGATCTCCAAACTAAAAGAACTAGAAGCAGCTGGTGCTAGCGCTGTCGTTCTCCCCTCTTTATTTGAAGAAAAAATTTATCTAGAGAATTACAAGCACCAAGAGTTTCTGCATGAGTTCGATGATTTGCATGCCGAAATGATCACCCAGCATCCCGATACAACTTATGCAGGTGCGCACATCTATCTTCATTTTATCAAATTGGCAAAAGCCGCGCTAGATATTCCTGTATTTGCCAGTCTTAATGCCTTAACCCCCGACACCTGGATCCACTATGCAAAAAAAATTGAAGAAGCTGGTGCTGACGGATTGGAATTGAACCTGTATCACACCGCGAAAGAACCCAATCGTTCTTCCCAAGACATTGAACAGGAGCAATTGCAAATCGTTCAACAATTGCGTTCGGAAATCCAAATCCCGATCAGCATCAAACTCAGCCCTTTCTACACCAATACCCTTCATTTCATTAAACGTCTCGAAGAAATTGGTGTTGACGGCTATGTGCTCTACAATCGTTTTTTCGAAGAAGAGATCAACACGGACCGAGAGGTCCTGACCTTCCCACTCCGATTAAGCCATGGCACTGAATATACCCATGCCATGAAGACAATCGGACTTTTGTATGGAACGGTCAAGGGCGATCTAATCGCAACCAGTGGTCTCCACACAACCGAATCCATCCTACAAGTCCTATTGGCAGGTGCAAGCGCCGTCCAAGTGGTCAGCCTGATTCACAAAAAATCACCCAAGGTATTAGAAACATTGATCGAAGAAATGACCCAATGGATGGATCAAAAGGGATACGGCTCTCTAGAAGCGTTCCGCGGCTCTTTATCGAAAAAGAATCTTCGAGATCCTTATGCATTTGAACGAGAGCAATATATCGATCTCTTGCTGAAGGGCAAAGTTTTATAGTCAAATTGTCTAAAAAGCGCTGCATTCGCAGCGCTTTTTTTATCCTTTATACGCATCGTAAATACGCTGCTTTAATCTAAATGAGATTGATCATTTTCATAACGTAGAACCATGCCCTTGTCGGTTTGCTCAAACAAAGTCAAGGCTGTATTGCCCGCAACATCCGTGTCCCAAAGACGTTCCAATGGAATACGCTTCAGTTCATTCACGAGAATTAACTTCGTAATGCCATGGCAAACAATCAACATCGTTTCAGTCTCTTTTACCGCCTCAATTTCCCGCATGATCGGTTCAACACGGTCCCTAAATCCACGAAAACTTTCCCCTTCAGGAATTTGAAACTCCGCTGGAGATTCGCAGTACTGAAGATACAGTTCCGGATATTCTCTTTCCAGAAACTCATAGTCTTTCCCTTGCATAAAACCAAAATCCATTTCCTTCAGTTCATCGAAGAACTCCAGCTTTTCAGAACGTTTTTCCAAAATTGTTTCCGCCGTTACTCTGGCGCGCTGCAAAGGACTTGCTAAAACGCGGTCGAAGGATACGCCTGCCAACCGGTCTCTCAACCGTGCCGCTTGTTCCATGCCACGCTCCGAAAGCTGCGTGTCGATGGATCCCTGCATGCGCTTTAATAAATTATACTCAGTCTCGCCGTGTCGCGTAATATAAATTTTTCCCACTATTTTCCCCTTAATTCAACCACCGGTTTTGATCATTTATAAACTGCTCGTAAAGTTTTTCAACAGCTTCCACGTCGTCATCCAACCAAATTTCATTTTTAGCGGACATCATCGTTACAAAAAGACATGCGAAGTGGAAGATCGCTTCCTCGTCTTGATCCTGATCCAGTTCTGTTACTTGAATTAAACGTTTCGCAATTTTTTTTGCCAATACCACTTGTTTCTCGCTTAACTCGATTTCGAATCCAAACATCTTCCTTCCCCCTCTCCTAATAATCGCCCTCAGAATACTCTTCTAAGAGAGTATGTTTAATCTGCCACAAATCCTCCGATAAGTCAACAAAATATCGGTGCGGATTCTCCAAACGACGAACCTCATCCCATAATTTCTCTATTTCCTCCATACAATAAGCGCGAATATCCGCTAACTTCGGAGATTCATACACCCGCTTGCCTTTCACGAAGATCGGCACTAGAAGATCGCGCACTTCATAATTCTCCACAGTGACTCGTTTCCATGTATAGTAGGGATTGAACAAGGAATAGGGTTTGCTCGTATCGATGATTTCCCCTTCCAGGGTTAATAAATCAGCGATGGCTTTCCCGCTTTCCTTGCGGTAGAACCGCACAAGTTTCTTCACACCAGGTGTCGTGATCTTCTCCACATTAGCGCTGATCTTAATCTTCGGGATCACTTTTCCTTCAGATTCAACCGCAACCAACTTATAAACGCCCCCAAAGACCGGATCGGACTTGGAGGTGATTAATCGTTCCCCCACACCATAGGCGTCAATCTTCGCTCCCTGTATAGCCAAATCCGAAATAATATTTTCATCCAAAGAATTCGATACAAAGATTTTACAATCTTCATAGCCCGCTTCATCCAACCGCGCCCGCACTTTCTTAGAAAGATACGCGACATCACCCGAATCAATTCGGATGCCAACAGGACGCTTCCCTAATGGTTTCAACACATCATCAAAAACCTTGATAGCATTCTCAATACCCGATTTCAATACATGATAGGTATCGATCAAAAGGAGGCACTTATCTGGATAGTGCTTTGCATAAACCCTGAAAGCCTCATATTCGGAAGGAAACAACTGCACCCAGCTATGGGCCATGGTTCCACTCGACGGCACCCCGTAAAGCTGATCCGCCAGCACGCATGCAGTTCCCACAACACCACCGATATAGGCTGCTCGAGCACCAAGTACCGCACCATCTGGTCCTTGCGCTCGGCGTGAACCAAATTCAATTACAGGTTTCCCTTGCGCGGCTCGCACAATACGATTCGCTTTCGTCGCAATCAAAGACTGGTGATTGATGGCCAGCAAGACCATCGTCTCAATCATCTGTGCTTGCAGCAAAGGGCCTTTGACCTTCACAATTGGTTCATTGGGAAAAATCGGCGTTCCTTCTGGAACCGCCCAAACATCGCAGGCAAACCTGAAATTCGCAAGGTAGTCAAGAAAGCCATCGGAAAAAGTCTCTTTTTTTTGTAAAAACTCAATGTCTTTCTTGGTAAATTTGAGGTTTTCAAGATACTGAATCAACTGCTCGACACCGGCCATGATAGCAAATCCGCCCTTGTCCGGCACCGAACGAAAGAACATATCAAAATAAACAACCTGCTCATGCAAGCCCTCTTCAAAATATCCATTGCCCATCGTCAATTCATAGAAATCAGTCAACATCGTTAAATTTCTGCTTAACATTTCTTCACCTGCTTCTTTCTATTCTGATTCATTTCATATTTAATAGTATACCATATTCTTTTCATTCTTCCCGCAAAAAATCCACTACTGTCACATCAACAAGGGATTATACCCTTGCGTTAAAAACAGGAACCTCTCCTTTTCAAAGTGTGAAAAATCAAGTATGATGGGAAAAGAACACGAAAGGAGCCACCTATGAATATACATGATTTTCGGGCCATCATTTTCGATTTGGACGGCACCCTGATTGATTCCATGTGGGTATGGAAACAAATCGATATCGATTATTTAGCAAAAAAGCAGATTGACTTTCCGCCCAAATTCCAGGCCGACTTGGATGGAATGAGCTTTACGGAAACCGCCGTCTACTTTAAAGAACACTTCCAATTGGAAGACAGCGTTGAGGCCATCAAACAAGAATGGATCGACATGTCCTACCAAAAGTATACCGAAGAAGTTGCACTAAAGGAAGGCGTTCTTCCCTTTCTAGCTTCCTTGGCCGCGCGACAAATCCCTATGGGAATCGGCACCAGCAGCAACCGCGAACTGGCGGAGGGCGTTCTAAGCCATCATCAGATCGATCAGTATTTCTCGACCCTGCGTACCTCTTGTGAAGTGAAAGCTGGAAAACCAAATCCGGCCATCTTTTTGAAGGTCGCCGAGGACCTGGGCGTCGCCCCCGAGCACTGCTTGGTCTTTGAAGACACCCTAGCTGGCGTTGAGGCGGCAAAACGTGCAGGCATGGCCGTCATCGCTATCCACGAACCCGCTCATGATGATCGCAAGGCAGAAATTCAAGCCTTGGCCGATGACTACCTTGAAAATTTTCATCCATTGCTCAATAAAACGTCCAAGTAGACTTTTCTACCAAATTTTCTCTTTCTTCACTCAAAAAACGTCCAAGTAAACTTACTGGGACGTTTTTTCTAATATATACATTCTAGTCTCGGTTCAAAACGTATACTTTGACGTTTTTTCTAATGATACATTCTAATTTCGGTTCAAAACGTATACTTTGACGTTTTTTCTAATGATACATTCTAATTTCGGTTCAAAACGTGTACTTTGACGTTTTTCTATTCTATCAATCCTTCTTTTCTCAAATGCTCCGCAATCAAACTCGCCGTTTCTTCGACAGACTTCTCAGCTGTATTGATTACCATGCACCCAAGCTTTTCATAGATCTTGTTAGAATATTCGATTTCCGTAACAATCCGTTCATCCTTAGCATAATTGGACGTTTGAGAAAGTCCCAAAGCCTTTAAGCGCTCATTGCGAATCTCTTCCAACTTGGTAATATCCGTTGTCAATCCAACAATTTTTCTCGGATCCAATTCAAATAGAAGTTCCGGCGGTGCCACCTCCGGTACCAGTGGCAGATTTGCAACCTTGATATTGCGATGAGCCAAACTCATGCTGGTTGGTGTTTTTGAGGTTCTCGAGATCCCCAAAAGAACCACATCGGCTTCCAAAAATCCCCGTGTATCCTTTCCATCATCGCAGCGAATCGCAAATTCAATGGCATCAATCCGGTCGAAATAATCTTCATTCAGCGCACGGTACGCCCCGGGAATCTCTTTAGGCGAATCCCCCGTCAAACGAGTCAACGCCTTCAAGACCGGACTCATAGCATCAAATACCTCAATCCCATGACGTCTGGCTTCAGCATCTAGATAAGCCGCTACCTTTTCATAGACCAGGGTAAAAATAATCATGCTATTTTCAGGCGGAATCATGGCAATCGCTTGATCAACCGCTTCTTTTGTTATGACATTGGTGATTCGATGAATCTTAAATCGGCCCAGGTCGAATTGAGCAATAGATGCCTTTGCCAATTGTTCCGCCGTTATGCCCATTGAACTCGATAAGATATAGATCGAAATGGAATCACTCATCTTCTTCTCCTCATTGCAACGCAATTTTAATCACCCTTATTGTACATGAATTCATCCCAAAAATAAACCAAAAAAAAGGAAGCCTCAGGGCTTCCTCTCCGTTTTTTTATACTAAAATTCAAGTCGTTCCCGCAAGTATGCAACCAACTCGGATACCGGAATTCGTTCCTGCTCCATCGTATCGCGATGACGAACAGTAACTGCGCCATCTTCTTGCGAGTCAAAATCATAGGTGATGCAGAATGGTGTGCCAATTTCGTCATTTCGACGGTATCGTTTCCCGATGCTGCCAGCATCATCATATTGCGTATTGAAATTTTTTGCCAATAAACGATAAACTTCCATAGCGCCTTCACCCAATTTTTTCGACAATGGCAAGACCGTTGCTTTAACCGGCGCCAAAGCCGGATGGAATTTCATCAAGTTTCTTGTTGATCCATCTTCCAAGATTTCTTCCGTATAGGCGTCGATCAAGAAAGCCAGGGTCACGCGATCCGCACCCAAAGACGGCTCGATGCAGTATGGCACATATTTTTCGTTGGTAATAGGATCTTGATATTTAAGATCGGAACCAGAGGTTTCCATATGCTGCTTCAGGTCATAATCCGTACGATCGGCAATGCCCCATAGCTCGCCCCAACCAAAGGGGAAAAGATATTCGATATCCGTTGTTGCATTGGCGTAATGCGAAAGTTCGTCTTCTTCGTGGTCACGGAATTTCAATTTTTCTTCCGATACACCCAATTCTTTCAACCAATCCATACAGAATTGCTTCCAGTACGCGAACCACTCTAAATCAGTTCCCGGCTTGCAGAAGAATTCCAATTCCATTTGCTCGAATTCACGGGTTCTAAAGGTAAAGTTACCTGGCGTGATCTCGTTTCGGAAAGACTTTCCGACCTGTCCGATTCCAAAAGGTATTTTCAAACGCGATGACCTTTGAACATTTTTAAAATTTACAAAGATTCCTTGCGCTGTTTCCGGTCGCAAGAAGATCTCGCTTGCTGTATCTTCTGTTACACCTTGAAAGGTTTTAAACATCAAATTAAATTGACGAATTTTCGTAAAGTCAATTTTCCCACAAGAAGGGCATTTAATGCCTTGCTCTGCGATATAGGCTTCCATCTGCTCTTTTGACCACGCATCCACGGGACCATCCAGCTCTAGGCCTTTCTTTGCAGCAAATTCTTCAATTAATTGATCGGCGCGAAAGCGAGACTTACAAGCGCGGCAATCCATCAATGGATCCGCAAAACCACCAACATGACCGGATGCCACCCAAGTTTGAGGGTTCATCAAAATCGCGGCGTCCAACCCTACATTGTAAGGAGACTCTTGGATGAATTTTTTCCACCACATTTTTTTGACATTGTTTTTCAGTTCAACACCCAAAGGACCGTAATCCCAGGTATTTGCCAAACCACCATAAATATCGGAACCCGGAAATACAAATCCTCGTGTTTTCGATAGTGATACAATTTTTTCCATCGTTACATCTGCCATACTAAATCCTCCGTTTTCTTTCCTATCGCTGGTTTACGACAGGAAGGTTATGTATACTGTAGCAAAACCCCCACGCCTTGTCAATCGCGGGGGGATGCTTGTATTTGACGTAAAAAGGCCAAGGACCGAAAGTCCCGGCGATCGGTTTGCAAAAAAATAAATTCCAGAACGCAGGTTTCAATCTCCTTGAGCACGGCTTCTGAAATTGGACGAGCAATAATTTCCTCAAAACTCGTCATCAATAAAAAGCGCATGGTCGGAATCACCGAATCGGAAACCCGCATGCTGCCCCGTGTCTTGCGTACACAATCAGAACAAATAATACCGCCGTGCATGGCGTGAAAATGATGAAAATCTGCCTCCTGCTTCCCACAAACCGCGCAAGCCCCCAATTGAGGCCGCAACCCCAAAAAAGCAAGGTGTTTGAGTTCAAAGGCATGGACCAAACTCTTTAACGCGCCATCCGACACCCTTTGTAAAACTTCCAACGTCTTCGCCAAGAGAGCATAGTCGCGCTCGTTGCTTTCCCCCTCCGGGGTCGTCAAGGCAACCAATTCAAAAAGATATTGCCCATAGGCCAATTGATCCAGATTTTCAGAAATCCCATAATAAGACGCCAGAACCTGACCGCTCTGAATGCGGTTAATCCCGCGCCCGAAAAAGATCGAATACTCCCCGCGCACAAAGGGAAGGGTCACCCCGTGCAAAGGACTCTTCATCCTCCGCGCTCCGTTGGCGGAAGCCGTAATTCGTCCATGCTCTTTGGTATACAGGGTCAAAATTCGATCCGCATCCCGATACTTGACTTCACGAATAACGATGCCTTCGACTTCCTCAACCACTATGGCCTCCTATTTGTATCCGAATCGACGCACCGCACTTGCCTTGTCTCGCCAATCCTTGGATACCTTCACCCACAATTCCAAATGCACTTGGGTACCTATTAATTTCTCAATTTCAATCCGCGCGCTCTTTCCGATTCCCTTTAACTTGCGGCCGCCCTTGCCAATAATAATGCCCTTATGGCTTTCGCGCTCGCAATGAATCGTGGCAGAGACATACATAATCTCGCCTTTCTTTCTTTCCTTCATCTCATTGATCTCCACCGCGATCCCATGAGGAATCTCTTGGTCCAAATAATGAAGGGCTTTTTCTCGAATGATCTCGGCTGCAATAAATCGTATCGGCTGATCCGTAATGGTATCCTCTGGGAAGTATTGCGGACCTTCCGGCAATAAATCTTGAATTGCCTTGATCAGCTCATCAACACCTCGATTTTCCTTCGCCGAAAGGGGACAAACCTGAGCGAAAACATCCATCGCCAAAAATTTCTCATAAAGGCGAATGCCCTCTTCCGCCGTCAATAAATCCGATTTGTTCAAGACCGCGATGATGGGCGTTTTCTTCAGTTTCTTCAGCTCTTCCAATAGGAATTGATCCCATTTTCCCATGCTTGTGCTCTCGTCAAGCAACCAAAGGACCACATCTACATCTTTGACCGTGTCGAGTGTTATTTTTTCCATATAATCGCCCAGCTTATTTCTTCCTTTTTGCATGCCTGGCGTATCCAAAAATATGATTTGTGATTTTTCATCCGTGTGTACACATTGAATACGGTTACGTGTTGTTTGCGGCTTATCTGAAATGATCGCCAACTTTTCTCCCATCACTGCATTCAATAATGTCGATTTTCCAACATTGGGTCGCCCAATAATGGCAACATACCCACTCTTAAATCCCATTCTAATCCTCCCGTTTCTTCACTATCCAATTATTAATGACAATCAGAATCCAAACTGCCATAAAGGCAAGGATCCCCGCATAAATACTTCCAGGCAATCGGCCGTAAAATAAAATCGCACCTACGCCCACTGCCGTGATCGCCGACACCAAAACCGCCCCAGCCGCCAAATCCTTGGCAGCACCCGCCAAGGGATGCTGTTCCAGGGTAACCAAGTCCACCGTTCGTTCAATGGCCGTGTTCACCAACTCCATAGCGATTACGAATCCAATCGTTAAAACAAGGATCGAGATCGCAGTTGCGCTCAATCCTTGTACGCCTGCAGTTACCAGCACGACGGTTCCAGCCACAAGATGAATGCGCAAGTTCCGTTCTTCGGCCAGACCTCGCGTAATTCCCAAGAGGGCATAAACAAAGGCTAAAATAAACCGCTTCATTTAAACACCCCTAGCTCCTTAAGCACTGCCTTTTCCCGTCCGCGCATCACTTGTTTTTCCTCATCCGTCTCATGGTCATAGCCCATCAAATGGAACATGCTGTGTACGGTTAAATAAACGACTTCCCGCATTAGGGAATGTCCAAATTCTTCCGCCTGTTCCTTCGCGATCTCCATGGCGATTACGATATCACCCAAGAGAATATCCATCTCGCCAAAGACCTCGTCCTCATCATCCAAAGGAAAGGAAAGCACATCGGTTGGACGATCCACGCCTCTGTAGTCGCGGTTCAATCCATGAATCTCCTCATTGGTGACAAAGGATACGCTCACCTCATAGTCCAGACTATTTTTCTCCATTTGCAAAGCCATTTTTACAGCTCGCTCCACTTCTTCCATTAAGGCTTCATCGACTGGATGAATCGCTTGCCGATTATCTATCCATAATTCCATCGAGACCCTCCTTTATTCCTTTGATTCATACTTTTCATAGGCTTCAACAATACGTTGTACCAATTTATGACGTACAATATCATGCTTGGAAAAATACACAAAATCAACGCCATTCACCTGCTCCAAAATAGGAATTGCCTGTTTCAATCCTGATTTTTTCTTTTCAGGCAAGTCAATCTGCGTGATATCGCCTGTGATAATCGCCTTGGAACCGAATCCCAAACGCGTTAAAAACATCTTCATTTGTTCCGGGGTGGTATTTTGTGCTTCATCCAAGATAACAAAAGCATTATCCAATGTCCTTCCCCGCATATAGGCCAAGGGCGCAATTTCAATCAATCCCTTTTCCTTATATTTCAAAATCTTATCGGGCCCCAGTATTTCAAAGAGCGCATCGTTCAAAGGGCGTAAATATGGATCCACCTTGTCCTGCATATCTCCTGGTAAAAATCCCAATCGTTCCCCAGCCTCTACAGCCGGCCGCGTTAAAATGATTTTGTGCACCTTGCTGTCCCGAAAGGCTTGCACCGCACTGGCAACTGCCAAATATGTTTTCCCCGTTCCCGCCGGCCCAATTCCAAAGACCACATCATGATCATGGATGGACTGAAGATAGGTTTTTTGCCCCAGGGTTTTCGGCTTGATGCCGCGCCCAGAATAAGTGCGCGCCACTACCTCATGCAACAAAATTTTGGGATCCACTTCCCCCTTCTGCATGGAAAGATGAATCGCGTACCGCACTTCCTGCGCAAGAATCGGCGCTTTTGTCTTCGTGGTTTCCATCAGGTGACGCAAGGCTCGTTCTCCGATTCGTACAGGATCCGCCTCACCTACAACACGAATTTCTCCATCGCCAATACGCAATTGAATATCCAATGTTTTTTCAATTATTTTTGCGTTCTCTTCATAATTTCCAAAAAGTTTTTCAATAAATCGAGGGTCCTCTACAGGAATCTGCAGATCGGTAACTTCTCCCATCTTTTCCTCCTTCTGAACATCTATCTCCATTATATCGAATCTCAAACCCTGTGTATATGATATAAAAAAACCTGAATGGAATCCATTCAGGTTTCTACTACTGATTTAACAGTTTTTTTGCACTCTGGCTAATTAGGCTGCCATCGGCTTTACCTTTAACCTTCGGCATAACAACGCCCATAATCCGGCCCATATCACGCATGGATGCGGCACCAGTTACGGCAATTGCTTCACGCACAATCTCATCAATTTCTTCTTCTGTCAATTGTTCCGGCAAGTATACCATAAGGATTTCAATCTCCTCTTCGGCTTGCTCCACCAAATCAATCCGTTCTGCCTTTTGAAAGTCTTTGATCGATTCGCGCTTTTGTTTGACTTGTTTTCCGACAATCGCCAAGACATCCTCGTCCGCTAATTCAATGCGTTCGTCTACTTCTCTTTGTTTGACCGCTGCGCGTAACATGGTAATCGTGTCTTTACGACGCTTTTCCTTGTTTCGCATTGCAGACTTCAAGTCTTCCATTAACTTCTCTTTTAAGGTCAATCAACTCACCTCGACTATTTGTTCTTCTTTTTCGCTTTTCTACGTGCTGCTTCCGCCTTCTTCTTGCGTTTTACACTCGGCTTTTCGTAATGTTCGCGTTTACGAACTTCAGAAAGCACGCCACTTTTGGCGCAGTCACGTTTAAAGCGCTTAAGGGCGTTATCGATAGATTCATTTTGACCGACTCGGATTTCCGACATTTTGTTCACTCCCCTCTGGATCCCCCACTCTCATGGGATAGAGATTAGGCACTCAGTTATTATACACGATTATTGGGAGAAATTCAACCCCTTTAACCCGGAGGCCACGCTAAATTTCTGCCTGCCAACACGTGATAATGCAAATGAGATACAGATTGTCCCCCATCAACACCGCAATTGGTTACCACACGGTACCCCGCAGCATCAAATTCCAACTCTTTCGCCAGGATCTGAACGGCTTTAAAAACCGCCTGGACCACCGGGAACGTGGATTCGTCCAACGTGTTGACGCTTTCTATATGGATCTTAGGGATCACAAGAAAATGAACCGGAGCTTGCGGATTGAGATCACGAAAAGCCAAAACTTGATCGTCTTCATAGATGATTTCAGTTGGAATTTCATGATTTGCAATTTTACAAAAAATACAATCTCCCATGGTTTCACCTCCCTATTTTCCTATTATACACTGAATTCTGTCAAAAAGAAAAGCCTTTCCCTTAGAATTCTACACTTCCGTAAAGACGCTGCGCATCAGCGCGTTCCATTCTCACCAAAACCCAACGATCATCGGGATTGGTATTCGATACAGCAACCGGCGTATAGTCAGCCAAATGCCCCAGTCGTGATCCGTCAGGCAACCATTGTTTCTCCAGCAAAACTTCTTTCGTCTGATCCAGATAGTTTTGGAAAATTTCCTCACGAAGCGCTCGCACCCGTTCCGACAAGACACGTGCCCGTTCCGCTTTGATATTCCCATCGATCTGATCCACGAAATCAGCTGCTGGGGTTCCTTCCCTCGGCGAATAAGGGAAAACATGGATATCTGCAAATCGAATTTTTTCCATATAGGCCATGGTTTCATGAAACTCTGTTTCCGTTTCCCCAGGAAATCCAACAATTAAATCCGTCGTAAATCGAGGATCGACAATAGCAGCACGAAGCATGCGCACAGCTTCTGCGAATTCCCTGGTTGTATAGCGGCGATTCATGCGCGCTAGTACCGAATCCGAGCCACTCTGCAAGGAAAGATGAAAATGCGGGGTCATGGTTTTTAATTGTCCCAATCGTTTGGCCACATCCTCCGTGATCCATTTGGGTTCCAATGATCCCAATCGCAAACGGCGAAGTCCCGGCAATCGATCCGCCTCCTCAATCAGACGAATCAATGCATCCTTTTCCTTACAGTCCAATCCGTAGGATGCAAGATGAATACCTGTTAAGACAATCTCTTCATATCCGGCTGCAATCAGCCGTTTAAGCTCTTCAATCACTTCGGAGGCATTGCGGCTCCGAATAGCCCCTCTGGCATAGGGAATGATGCAATAAGCGCAGAATTGATTGCAGCCATCCTGAATCTTCACAAAGGCTCGCGTCTTCTCATTCAGGGTCTCGATGGTCATGCCTTCATAGGCATGAGGCTTCATCACATCCGTGACTACAGAACGCAATCCTTCCCCCGTCAATGATTCCACCTGATTCACAATCTCTTGCTTGTGTCCTGTTCCCAAAAGAAGATCTATCCCCTCAATCGCCGCAACCTCGTCTTCAGCAACCTGGACATAGCATCCAACCGCAACAACCTTGGCATCGGGGTTTTTCCGCTTTGCACGACGAATAAACTGTCGACTCTTTCGATCGCTCAGCTTGGTTACGGTGCAGGTATTAATCACATAAATATCCGCCAGCTCTTGATCGCTGACCACTTGATAATCGGCTCGTTCAAATAATTCCTTCATGCTTTCCGTCTCATATTGGTTCACCTTACATCCCAGGGTATGAAACGCCACTTTTTTTTGCACGTACTTTCCTCCTAGATCACTCGCTCCGCTTTGCTTCATTTACATAAAGTCTTTTGATCACCTTGCATCATAAACCGATTCAAGTTGACTGCTTAATTTACATAAAGTCTTTTGATCACCTTGCATCATAAACCGATTCAAGTTGACTGCTTAATTTACATAAAGTCTCCGCATTCATATTGCAAGAGGGCAATCAAGGCAAGACTCGCCGTCTCGGTTCGCAAAATTCGCGGTCCCAATCCAACAATCACAGCCCCTCGATCCCGCAGGGTTTGAATCTCTTCGAGCTCAAATCCCCCTTCTGGGCCGATTACAATGGCAATGGGCTTGGTTTTATCCATGGTCTTCAAATGATGATGCAATCCGTGCTTTTTCTCGTCCTCATAGGCGACCAATACCTGTGCATCCTCTGAGATCTCTTTCGCCATCTCAGAAAAACTCATGGGCAATTTCACCTCGGGAATCGTCATCCGCTTGGATTGTTTCGCAGCCTCATCAGAAATTCGCTGCCAACGCCTCTGTTTTTTCTCCGCCTTGTCCGGCTTGTCTATGCGAGAGACAGAGCGTTTCATCTGAACGGGACAGATCTCCATCACGCCCAATTCCGTCGCCTTTTGCACAATCCAATCCATCTTGTCCGACTTCGGCACCCCTTGATATAGAATAATGTCGATTGACCGCGTCGCGGTTCGTTCTTGACGTGTAATCAATCTCACCTCAACGCGTCCCTCTGTCATTAAGTCAATCTCCCCAAGCCATTGGCTCCGTCGATTGATGACGATAAACACTTCCTCCCCGATTCGCATACGAAGGACACGCTCAATATGATGCGCATCTTCCCCTTCGATCCAAACCTTGCTGGGCTCTTCAATCGTTGATTCAACAAAAAACTGATGCATGACTACTCCTTTCTCAAGATCAGTGAGCACCACTCTCCCATGATTCTGCCGCCAATCAAGGTCATGCCCTTGGCCTTCCAAAGATTCAACATTCTCTCTCTCTTGGTTGCCAAGATCCCCGAAGCAACAATCCAACCACCGGGTCGAAGCGCCTGATCCATCTCATCCAATACCGTTTCAATAACCTCTGCCACAATATTCACAACTACACCGTCAACAGGCTCTTGAATGGCTAGCGACACGGGTTGGTTTGTAATCACAACTCGATCCGCTACCCCATTGATTGCAATATTTTCTCTGGCAATCAAAACGGCCTGTTCATCTACATCAATACCCACAACTCGGCTCGCACCCAATCGGCAAGCTGCAATGGCCAAGATTCCGGTTCCGGTTCCCATATCTAAAACCCGCTCCCCCGCTTCAAGGGTCGTTTCCAATCCTTCTACGCATAGGGTCGTGGTCTCATGCGTGCCCGTTCCAAAAGCCATGCCCGGATCAATGGTAATCACAAGATCAGACGAATCCACTTCCCCTTCATCCCAAGTAGGGCGAATCCAAAATCTCTCGCCAATTCGAAAGGCTTCAATGGAAGACTTGAATGTTTGATTCCAGTCCTGATCTTCAATCAAACCAACCTCAAATGTCAGGCTGGCAAACCTTTCATCCCGTAGTATTGCTTTCCTTTGACGCAGCGTCAAGTCATTTCGCTTTTCCTCGCGACAATCCCCTTCAAAAAAAGCTTGAATCACGACCACGTCCAGCAAGGCCTCTTGCGGCTGTGGATCCGTCAATTCATCAAAATTAGCGTCCCCATCCCGCAACGCTTTCACATCCCGCGCATCCTGAATCACCAAACTATCTGATCCCATTTCCCGCAACCACTCGCCAGCGAGATCCTCGCAATCCGTGGCGCATCGAAGGGTTATCTCCGTCCAATTCATCATATTCCCTCCATCTATCAATCTGCTATCCTATTCTATCATCCCTGTCAAAACCAAAAAAAACCAATGAATTCTTTCGTGAACTTCGTCCACTTCAGACCATCTTCGCTTCACAGCATATTGGCAGATTGAACCCTCTGCCAAATACTTACCGAAGATCTATTCATCATACCCAAAAAGACCGCATTCCTTCTAATTGGGAATCACGGTCTTGATGTCTATTCAAATGTTTCTTTTAGTTTGTCAAAAAATCCTTTTTTCTTTTCGTACACCGAATCATCTGTAACCTCACCAAAGGCGCGCAAGGCTTCCTTTTGTTTCTTCGACATGCGTTTTGGCACCTCAATATGTACATGTACATAAAGATCGCCAACGCCTCTGCCATTCACATCCTTGATGCCCTTGCCGCGCAATCGGAATACAGTGCCCGTTTGCGTCCCTTCGGGAATCTTGTACTTCACCTTTCCATTAAGGGTCGGTACACTGACCTCGTCACCCAAGGCTGCTTGTACAAAGTTAATCGGATACTCCAAATGCAGATTATTGCCGTCCCGCTCGAAAAGAGAATGCGGTCGTACTTCCAGATAAACGAAGAGATCACCCTTTGGTCCGCCATGTTCTCCTGGCTCTCCGTGTCCTCGAAGAGGAATCACAGAACCATTATCGACACCCGCAGGAATTTTAATTTTCAATTTTTGTGTCTTTCGTTCAATCCCGCTTCCATGACAGTTGCCGCATGGATCTTCAATAATGCTGCCGATACCCCGACAAGTCGTACATGTCGCCTGTGTGGCAAATTGCCCAAATGGCGTATTTTGCACCTGCTGCATGGTTCCCGTTCCGTGACAGGTTGGACAAGTCCGCTTCTGCGTTCCCGCCTTTGCTCCCGTCCCCTTGCAAACATGACAGGTATCATTTTTGGTTATTTTTATCTCTTTTTCGACTCCAAAAGCCGCTTCGGTAAATTCAATGGTCACGCGATATTTCAAATCCGCGCCTTTTCTTGGACCCGTTCTGCGTCGTCGCCCGCCGGAAAAACCGCCTCCGAACATATCCCCAAAGATATCTCCAAAGATGTCTTCAAATCCGCCTTGTCCAGCACCGCCGGCTCCAGCGCCGCCTTGACCGTTCACGCCGGCATGGCCGAATCGATCGTAACGCGCCCGCTTGTCCGTGTCGCTCAACACCTCATAGGCTTCATTAATCTCCTTGAAGTTTGACTCTGCCTCTTTGTTATCGGGATTCAAATCCGGGTGGTATTCCTTTGCGAGTTTTCGATATGCACTTTTTAGCTGTTTCTCGTCCGCCGAACGATCTACACCGAGGATTTCATAATAATCCCGTTGCGCCATAGTATTACCCCTTTCCAAAAACGATCAAAGTCCGCCCCCAAGGGGCGGATTCGATCTATCTTCTATTCGTCGTCTACAACCTCGTAGTCCGCGTCAACAACATCATCATCTCCGCCTGCCGCTCCAGCGTCCGCATCACCTTGTTGCGCTTGCTGCTCTTGCGCCGCTTGTTGATACATCTTCTCCGACACCTTGTAGAACGCTTGAGAAAGGGCTTCTGACTTCGCTTTGATTTCCTCTACATTATCAGATTCCAAAGCTTTCTTCAACTCTTCTTTCTTCTCTTCGATCTCCGTTTTCTCTTCTTCCGTGACCTTGTCACCCAAATCCTTAACGGCTTTATCTGTTTGATAGATCAAAGCATCCGCATTATTTCGTGCTTCAACCTTTTCTTTTTTTGTTTCATCTTCTTTTGAAAACTGCTCCGCTTCCTGTACCTTCTTCTTGATATCTTCATCAGAAAGATTGGACGATGCTGTCAAGGTAATATGTTGCTCTTTGCCTGTTCCCAGGTCCTTGGCAGATACATTGACAATTCCGTTGGCATCAATATCAAAGGCTACTTCGATTTGAGGAACACCACGAGGTGCCGGTGCAATGCCATCCAATTGGAAACGGCCCAAAGTAACATTGTCAGTCGCAAATTTTCGCTCGCCTTGAACAACATGAATGTCCACAGCCGTTTGGCTGTCCGCTGCTGTTGAGAACACTTGGCTTTTCTTGGTAGGAATCGTTGTGTTTCGCTCGATCAAGATTGTGCTTACGCCGCCCAAAGTCTCGATGCCCAATGACAATGGTGTAACGTCCAACAACAAAACATCCTTCACGTCGCCACTCAATACGCCGCCTTGAATCGCAGCACCCAATGCAACAACCTCATCCGGATTAACCCCTTTTGTCGGTTCTTTGCCTGTAATATTTTTCACGGCTTCCTGTACAGCCGGTGTTCTTGTAGAACCGCCGACCAAGATCACACGATCAATGTCGCTTGCTGAAAGACCAGCGTCTTTCAACGCGTTTTTCGTTGGTCCAACCGTACGCTCAACCAAATGTGCTGTCAATTCATTAAACTTCGCACGAGACAAGTCGATGTTCATATGCAAAGGTCCTGATGCATTGGCTGTAATAAACGGCAAATTAATATTTGATTGAATTTTTGAAGACAATTCTTTTTTCGCCTTTTCCGCCGCGTCTTTCAATCGTTGATGGCTCATCTTGTCGACACGAAGATCAATTCCGTTGTCTTTTTTGAATTCATCCGCCAAGTAGTTGATCACCGCTTCATCAAAATCATCGCCACCCAAATGGTTGTCACCCTTCGTTGCCAATACCTCGAATACACCGTCGCCCAATTCCAGAACAGAGACGTCAAACGTACCGCCGCCCAAGTCAAATACCATAATGGTTTGATGCTCGTCTTCTTTGTCCATTCCATAGGCTAAAGAGGCTGCAGTCGGCTCGTTGATAATTCGCTTGACTACCAAACCGGCAATTCGTCCCGCGTCTTTCGTCGCTTGACGCTGGCTGTCTGTAAAGTATGCAGGAACCGTAATAACCGCTTCTGTTACCGGCTCTCCCAAGTAACTTTCTGCGTCTTTTTTCATCTTCATCAAAACCATGGCCGAAATTTCTTGCGGCGAATAGTTTTTGTCGTCAATCTTCACATGAAAATCTGTTCCCATCTCACGCTTGATAGAAGCGATCGTGCGGTCTGGATTTGTAATGGCTTGGTTTTTCGCCGTTTCGCCAACGAGACGCTCGCCGTCTTTTGCAAATGCGACGATGGATGGTGTAGTTCTATTTCCTTCTGCGTTCGGAATGACAACTGGTGAACCACCCTCCATAACCGATACGCATGAGTTTGTTGTTCCTAAGTCAATACCAATAATTTTTCCCATGATTTACTCCTCCTCTTTCTGCTTTGAAACGACCACCATGCTGGGTCGCAATACTTTTGTTCCATATTGATAGCCCTTCTGCAGGACTTGAATCACATGATTGGGTTCTGCTTCTTCATCCGCCATTTGCATCACGGCTTGATGTTGATTTGGATCAAATGGACTGCCCAAGGCTTCAATTTCTTTTAGTCCGTTGTCGCCCAAGATTTCATTAAATTGACTGGCAACCATTTCAATGCCTTGATAAAAACTCAATTCCTTCTCATCCTCGGTCACGGATGAAAGGGCACGTTCAAAATTATCTTTGACTTCTAAGAGGTTTTTTATAATCGACTCGCCAGCTCGCTGGTAAATATCTGATTTCTCGCGCTCTGTTCGATTTCGATAATTGGCATATTCCGCTTGAACGCGTAAATACCGATCATTCATCTCTTCCAATTTCTTTTTCGTCGTCTTCAATTCGTCCTCTTCCTCGCCCTCAATTTCTTGCGGCTCCGCCAGCGGCTCTTCCTGTATTGCTTCCTCTGGTTGCACTGCTTCTTCCTCTGGTTGCACCGTTTCTTCCTTCTTCAGCTCTTCTGTCAAGCCATCCACCTCTTTCTTATGTTTCATAATACTCAATCAAAATTTCGTTGACCTCTCTTGCTACGGATCGAATCAAGGGAATCACGCTCCCATAATCCATATTGGTTGGACCCACAAGAGCCAATCTCCCAACCGTTTGTCCTTTTAGTGTATAGGTTGCTGTGATCATGGTACATTCCCTCAGGACATCGTAGAGATTCTCTCTCCCGATGGTGATGCGAACATCATGGTCTTCGCCGGCATTCAAAAGCATGTCTGCAACATTGCTCTTGGTCTGCATAAACTTCACCAATGATTGCGCCCGATCAAAATCCTGATACTCGGGGAAATTAAAGATATTTAAAACCCCGTTGGCGAAGATCTTTGTATCGTTGATCTCCGAAAGGGTGTTGTTGATCATAGGCAATAGGGATCGGGCAGAGAATCTCATATTCTCCAACTCCTCCATCAATACATGATCAATGATATAGCCCAATTGATAGATCGGCGTATTTGCCAACTTTTCCGTCAAAAATTCAGAAATCAGATTCAATTGATTTTCCGCGATATCCGACTCGTTGCGGATGATAAAATCCTTCACGATGCCAGATGTGGTAATTAAGACGACCAAAGTCTTGGTTTTATCCACAGGAATCAAGCGAATCCGCTTCAGGGTGTCTTGCTCAATCTTTGGCGAGATGGCAAAGGTGGTGTACTCCGTCAATTGACTCAGCAATTTCGCGCTGTTTTCCACCAATTTTTCCACTTCTGACAAATCATGGAGTAATGAATTGTGAATGCTTCGCTGCTGCGCAAAGGCAATCTGTTGCAATTCCATCAAGCGGTCCACATAGAGCCGAAAGGCTTTATCGGAAGGAATCCGTCCTGCGGAGGTATGGGGTTGTATTAAAAATCCCAATTCTTCCAGATCAGACATTTCATTTCGAATGGTGGCAGGACTGACGCCGAGATCATATTTTTTTTGAATGGTTCTCGACCCCACAGGTTCCGGGTTCGAGATATAACTATGGATGATCGCTTGAAGGATCATCAACTTGCGTTCATAGTTCTTCATCTCAGCCCTCCTTTTCCATTGTTAGCACTCACTTGAGAGGAGTGCTAATGCCTTCTGTACTAAAACTACCACTATTCAAAATCCTTGTCAAGACACTTTACAAAAAATTTATCATTACCTGGTTGGCCAGATCCATCCCCGCTTTTGTCAAGGCAATCCTCTCCTCGCTAGGAATCAACAAACCCTGGCGCTGCTGCTCGATAATCAAGGGACGAATCAAATCGACTTCCACTCCAAATTCTCGAATCAATTCTGCCATGGAAATTCCATGAGTCAATCGAAGCCCCAGAATCATCGTCTCAGCCAGGGCGTCGCGCTTCCCCATGGTTTCTTCCCACTCGCGCACCACGCCGCCACTCGCTACCTTGTCGTGATAGATTTGAAAATCTCGGGGATTGACATAACGAGACTCCATTTCCATAGATGCCGCGCCCAAACCAAATCCCAAATAGGGACGGCGGCGCCAATAGGCTAAATTCTGATGACAAGCCATGCCCGGTTTGGCAAAGTTTGAAATCTCATATTGTCGATATCCCGCCGCTTCCATCAGGCTCCGTCCATAATGATAGAGGGCGCGATTCCCCTCTTCGGTTGCCATAGGCAGTCGCCCTTCCTCCCATTCCTTATAGAAGGGCGTTCCCGGTTCGACAATTAAACTATAAAAGGAAAGATGAGTCGGTTCAAGAGCGATGGCACGCCGCATGCTTGCCTCCACTTCCTCCATTCCCTGACCGGGCAGATCAAACATCAGATCGAGATTCCAATTGCGAAATCCCGCCGCAACCACATCGCGCGCAGTCTTTTCAATGGTGAGGTCATCGTGGATCCGCCCCAGCTGTTTCAGAATTTCCGGCTGAAAACTTTGAGCACCCAAGCTGATCCGATTGATCCCAAATCTCCGTAGCGCTTTCAGTTGATCAAGATCCACCGTTCCTGGGTTCGCTTCCATGGTGATCTCGCACCCGCCTAAAAAGGGTGCTTGACTGCGAAGGGCATTCAGGATCTCCCCTATGACCGAGGGCTGCATCAAGCTCGGGGTTCCCCCGCCAATAAAGACGCTTTCAATCGCATCCACCCGAGACCAATCCGCTTGCCTGATTTCCGCCAATAAATCCTTACTATAGGCCTCCGCCTTCCCCGCGTCCCAGGGCACAGAAAGAAAATCGCAATATCGACATTTTCGAACACAAAACGGAATATGAACATAGATCGCGTATCCCTGTTTCTTTATCATTTTGTTCCCTTCTTTCGTCGAAAAAAGGCCCAGATCGGACCTTTTGTCTATTTTTTCGTGCTATCAAATTTCAATACCGCCAAGAAAGCTTCCTGCGGAACCGACACGGATCCAACCTGGCGCATCCGCTTCTTGCCTTCCTTTTGTTTCGACAATAATTTCTTCTTACGCGAGATATCACCGCCGTAACACTTGGCCAAGACATCCTTGCGCAGGGCGCGAATCGTCTCGCGGGCAATCACCTTGCTACCGATGGTCGCTTGAATCGGCACCGTGAATTGATGGCGAGGAATCACTTCTCTCAAGCGCTCCGCGATCTGTCGCGCGCGCTGATAGGCCGTCTCTTCATGAACAATAATGGAAAAGGCATCCACCAATTCCCCATTGATCAGCATATCCAACCTCACTAATTTCGATACCTGATAACCCTTCATCTCATAGTCCATGGACGCGTAGCCCTTGGTTCGAGATTTCAATGCATCGAAGAAATCGTAAATCACTTCATTCAATGGCATATCATAATGGATCATCACGCGGGTCTCTTCCAAATACTCCATATTCTTAAAAACAGCGCGCCTGGTCTGACACAAGTCCATAATCTGCCCGACATAATCGGATGGCGACATGATATTTACTTCCACAATGGGTTCTTCCATGGTTTCAATCAAGGTTGTCTCAGGAAAATTGGTTGGGTTTTGAATCTCAACCACATCGCCTGAAGTCAGCGTAATCCGGTAAATAACACTCGGCGCCGTCGTCACGAGATTCAAGTCGAACTCACGCTCCAAACGTTCCTGAATAATCTCCAGATGTAAAAGACCCAAAAATCCACATCGGAATCCAAATCCCAAGGCAACCGATGTTTCAGGCTCAAAGGACAGCGCAGCATCGTTGACCTGCAATTTCTCTAAAGCGTCGCGTACATTGTTGTAATCCTCACCCTCTGCCGGATAGATTCCGCAGAATACCATGGATGTTGCTTTTTTATAGCCCGGCAAAGCCTCTGTCGTCGGACGAGCAGCCTCGGTAATTGTGTCGCCAACTTGCGCCGAACGAACATCTTTGATGCTCGCAGCCAAATACCCGACATCGCCAGCCTGCAATTCGTCAATCGGCATCATACTCGGGATAAACACCCCGACTTCAGTCACTTCCAATTCGGTATTGGTTGACATCATCAGGATTTTATCGCCCCGTTTCACAGCCCCGTCCATCACACGAATATCCACTACCACACCCTTGTAGCTGTCGTAATAGGAATCAAAGATCAAGGCTTTCAATGGCGCCTCTTCATCTCCCGTAGGTGCTGGGACATTTTTAACCAAAGACTCCAATACAGCTCTGATATTTAATCCCGACTTGGCTGAAACCAATGGCGCATCCTCGCAGTCTATGCCAATGACGTCTTCAATTTCATGCTTGACCTCTTCCGGCCTTGCACTAGGTAGATCGATCTTGTTGATCACCGGTACAATTTCCAGATCTTGTTCCAAAGCCAAATAGACATTGGCCAAGGTTTGGGCTTCAATTCCCTGAGCAGCATCCACCACCAAAAGTGCGCCTTCACAGGCAGCCAGGGATCGAGATACCTCATAATGGAAATCCACGTGGCCTGGAGTATCGATTAAGTTCAATACATATTCGTCCCCGTCATCAGCCATATACACAAGACGGGTAGCGTTCAATTTAATGGTGATACCACGCTCCCGCTCTAAATCCATGCTATCTAAAATTTGATTTTGCATTTCCCGTTGGGCAAGCATACCCGTTTCTTCTATTAAGCGATCCGCCAGGGTGGACTTCCCGTGGTCGATATGCGCGATAATCGAAAAGTTTCTTATATGTTGCTGTCGATTCATTTATTCCTCCATCGAGCTCCTATTTCTTTCTAAAATGGCACCACTAAATTATACCACTGACCGCTTGCTTTTTCTACTACTTCATAGTATAATTACGAGTGTTGTTTTAATCAGGGAGGTGAAAATCCATGGCAAATATCAAATCTGCAAAAAAACGTGTTCTGGTAACGCAAACAAAAACTGCGTTAAACCGTAGCCGAAAAACTGAAGTTAAAGGGCTGATCAAAAAATTCGAGTTGGCTTTAGAAGCTGAAAATATCGAAGAAGCAAAAGCATTGTTGCGTGACGTTGAATCAACAATGGACAAAGCTACTTCTAAAGGTACATTCAAAAAAGAAACCACATCTCGAAAAGTCGGTCGACTTCACCGAAGACTAAACACGTTATCATAGATTTTGATGCGCAAAGAAGCTTCCTATATGGAAGCTTTTTTTTATTGCCTATTTGCTCATCAATTGTGCCAAAAGCATTTCCAATGTTAGGTTGCGGTCCCGCCCCGTTTTGATCGCTTGATCCGCATCAATGCACTGACCCAAATGGGCATCCAGTGCCTGCTGAGAAATCGGCGTTGCTTGGGTCACAAGGCGCTTCGCCACAAATGGCTGCACCTTGATGCGTTTGGCTAGCTCCGAGGGACCATATCCCTTGTCAATATGAAGTTTCGCCAAGGCCAGCAACCGGAATTGTCTGGCAATCATATAGAGAATCTTTTCAACGGCCTCGCCGCATTCCAATAAATCATGGACCAAAAGAAAGACCGCTTTGGGTTGATTTCTTGTAATGGCATCCACCATACGAAAGACATCATTTTCCAATCCACGAATTCCAACAGCTTCCACCTCTTCCAGAGTGATCCATCTTTTCCGCTCGCCATAATCCAAAAGCTTATTAATTTCATTCTCCATATCATAGAGCGTCCACTCGCTATTGCGGTCCAAATACCCCGTCATATTGATCAACGCCTCCATGGCATCTGGGGTGATACGGCATTTCCCCGACTGAACCCGTTTTGTGATCCATCCCATCAACGCTCTTCTATCGATTCTTGCAAACTCGAGAACGCCGCTATTCTTTTTGATGGTTTTCACACATGCCTTGCGTCCATCAGGCTTTCCTTCCCGAATAAGAAAAATTAGTATGGTTTCTTCCGCCGGCGCCGCCACATAGGCTGCAAGCTTCTCCAACTTTCCCTTTCCCTTGGTTGTTAGTGCTTCATAATCTTCCACGATCACCATCTTCTTTTGCGCGAAGAAGGAAAAGGTTTCACATTGACCGACAATCTCGGCTTCCGTGCAAGTCTTACCATCCAATCGAATGCGATTAAATTCCAAATGCTCTTTTCCAATAATAGCCGTTTCCAATTGTTCCACCGACCAATTCATTAAAAAGCGTTCTTCTCCGTAAAATATCATAACCGGCAGTGGATTTCCCGCTTTGATTTGTTTCATCACCACTTGATAACTCATAGCTTCTCCTCTGTCTTCCATACTCCTATGCCAACGCTCATCAGCATCGCAATTCCCCACCAGCACCACAGGCGCCAACGCGCCATGCTCCACTGGTAAAACAGCACTCTCGGCTGTCGAAACGGGATCACCCGATATCCAGCTTTCGTAAAGACAACCTCAATGGCTCCCGCCTGATCCGTTCGATAAATTTCGATGTTGTGATCAGTCAATCGCTGCAACACAACTGGAGCCGGATGCCCATATGTATTTTTTCCAACGGAAATCAAACCGATCTCCGGGTTTACTGCATTCAAAAATTCCTTCGTCGTCGAGGTGTTTGATCCATGATGAGCAACCTTGAGGATATCGGCGCGCAGATCCATTTTTCGCTGCCAATCCCTTTCATTGACTGCCTCCATATCCCCTGTCAACAGAATCCGTGTCTTCCCAATTTGAATTCGACTCAATAGAGAATTTTCATTCTCTTTTTTATGAAGAGGAGGTGCATCCAATTGGATACTCACCGCATTCCCTCGTCCCAGCTTCCACTCTTTTTCCAAAGTGATGATGGGAATCGTTGAATCTGCCAGTTGCAGATCGTCTACCCAATGGTTATTCGGCTGATGGGGACCGATCACGAGGCGCTTCACCCGATGATCCTTTACCAATTCTACCATACCTTCCACATGATCCGCATCAAAATGTGTTACAATCCCCCAATCGACCTGTCGAATTCCCAAGACGTCCAAGGCTGGCTCTACTCGATTTCGGCCCACCTCCCAATCAGAGAACGGACTGCCTCCCGCATCCCACAAAATCGATTGATCCCGGGCTGTTAGAAGAATGGCATCGCCCTGTCCGACGTCCAATACCCAGAGCCGAAGAGGAACCGGATACAAAAGGCCCAAAACGAGTGCAAATAGCAAGGCAACAATCACCCGCCTCCCTTGCATCAAAGAGATTTTTATCCGTCCCCATGACGCCTCGTAAAAGAATCCAAGCAAGAGGTAATAACTCGCCACCGTCCACCAAGACAGCTTAGCCACAGGGATCAGAGTCATAAAAGAAGCGGCGCAAAAATCAACAATCGCAAGCCAACTGTGGATCAGCCAAACTGCCAAGGGCGCCAGCCACGCCCCAGAAATCAGAAGCGTCGACACAGCCCAAAGAAATAAGATGCCCAGAACCCCCACAAAAAGAGGAGCCAACAATAAATTCCCAAAGAAAACAAAGAGAGACATTTCTCCAAATCCTCGCATCAACAAAGGAAGCACGCCAACCTGCACCGCCAATATCGGCGCAAGCCAACTTCCAATCGTCGGCGTGCGTGGAAAACAAATGGCTTGCAGCCAACGTGGAAAAGCCAACAGAGAAAAAGTAGCCGCAACAGAAAGCTGGAAACCCAACGAATAGATCGAAAAGGGTTCGACCAAAAGAAGAACGAAGACCGCGGCAAACAAAAGATTGATTCGATCCACCCGCAGCCGTGTCAGTTCTACGCCAAATATAAAACTCATCAACGCCAGCGCGCGCAAAGCGGAAATGGGGAATCCAATAACTGCCCCAACCATCCAAAGC
>JABXKS010000011.1 GCA_013619125.1 Clostridiales bacterium | reverse complement strand
GTATTAATCATTTGCGCTGCTTTAGCACAAGGAGGGGGAGTTTCTTTGATTGGTTTGGGATTTAACGCTTTTTTTACTAAGCGTTCAGTTTCACGAACCGTTAATGATTTTGCAACAACAACCTTTGCAAGCTCTGATTGTATACTTGCATCACAACTTAAAAGCGCTCGCGCATGGCCCATTTCAATGTCACCATGTTCCAGTAAGACTTTAACATCATCATTTAGGTTATTTAAACGCAGTAGATTACTCACTGTGGTACGTGATTTACCAACCGCTTTTGCAACTTCACTATGGGTTAATTCGAACTCTTCTAAAAGCCGCTTAAGTGCAATCGCTTCTTCCATCGCATTAAGATTTTCGCGCTGAATATTTTCAATAAGCGCAATCGCAATCGCGGCATCATCCTCAACATTTTTAATTAAACAAGGGACTTGCTGCAGGCCGACAATTTTAGCTGCACGCCAGCGGCGTTCGCCGGCAATAATCTCATACTTTTGATGACCGGTTTCCCTAACAACTAGCGGCTGGATAATACCCTGTGCGTGAATTGAATTGGCTAACTCATCAAGTGCTTGCGCTGCCATATCTCGGCGAGGTTGGTATTTACCTACCTGTAAGCTATTGATCGATAAATCTTTTAATGATCCTTTTACATTTTCAACTAGCTGCTGGGTTTTTTCTGCATTAAAATCTCGAGAAACCTGTTTTTCTCTATTAACAGTGCTACTACTTAATAAAGAATCAAGCCCTTTACCTAAACCTCTTTTCTTTCCTAGCATGATATCCCTTATTTTAAACGCTTTCTTGTTTGTTCCCACTTTCTCATTCGATGTTTCATGGGAATAACCTTGCTTCGCGCTCGCCATTTTCTTTTCTTCAATTAGTTTTTTCATGCGTTCCATCATTGCTTTTTTATCAGCCATTTTATTCTCCTCAGTCTTCATTCATAAACCATTCCGCATTTGGTATCTGTACATTCTTATTATACCACGAGAAATAAACTTTTGCTTTCCTCTTCGTAGAATTTTTCCTACTCCAAACGGGTTACACCCATCTGTTCGTGTTCTGGATTTCGCCAGTCGTTCGTTTTTTCAAGGTTTCGTCATCGGGTCACCCGATTTCAAGCAACTGCAAAATCGATAGAACTGCTGTTTCATGCGATCAAAAGAATCGCATCATTCAATCATCCTAGCTTGCATGAAATCCCCACTTCGTAAATGTTATGAAGTCTCCTTCATCCTCAGCTTCTTGGTTCCATACATGATAGTATCCGCTTTCTTTATCAACGATTCCGCACAATCGCAATCATCCGGATACTGCGCATACCCGATACTCACCCCTAAAAATGGAATCTGATTCTCAAAGGAAGCATGAATTCGTTCTTCAAAGGTTACAATAAATTCCTCTATATTTCCCCCTGTAAAGATACAGACAAACTCATCACCAGACATCCTATAAAATTGTCCGACTCCATGGATCGAATCCATCGTCGCTCTTGTAAAACTGGTTAAATACCGGTCTCCTTCATCATGACCAAATCGATCGTTTATACTCTTAAAGTCATCGAGATCCATATAAATTAGATAGAATGACTTTTTTCTTTCAATTAACTTATCCACATCCAGAAATAATGATAGGCGATTATTTGCTCCTGTTAAATTATCCGAATACGCAAGCTTTCTCAAAGCGCTAATGCTCTTAGAATCCTCAACGATCAAATATAGCAGCCAGTAAACCAAAATAACGATTACGGTTAGCAATATAATTGTCACAAATCCCGCTTGAGCAGAAATTTGATCCAACAATGAAAATCGAATCCACATGACACAGAAAAATAGCACCACGCCAAGAATAATCAAAAGTCTCTCCATTCGACTCGGAATTCCTCGAAGAATCACGACAAACTGACCTCGAATAAAACGAACGACAAAATATGTGCTGATCAAGAAAATGCCCGATTGCACGATCACCACCAAACCCCCATCAACAAAGCCAACTAATCCTTCTACGATGCAGACAGATATGGCATTAACCAGCAAGGAATGCATAAACGAGAAAAGCATCACGGATACCATGCGATCCCATTTTTCTCGATAGAGCAACAATAAGGGGATCAAAAATAAAAAGCCTCTCACCACTGCTATTATTTCTTGCCCCTCCATGCTTGATGTCAAAAGTCCAAGAAACCGAATCCCGACAATGCAGAGAATCAACCAGAATATGGTCAGCAAGTTTGAATATTTTTTCCGCACACATAAATGCGTTGTAAATAAATTGATAAAAAGAATTTCGAATGAAATCAGACTAAAAGTATTCAACAATCCCTCACTCCTTTTCCTGTTATTCCCATTATTATCCTGAGAAAAGTAAATGTCAATCTCATCTTCCATTTAATGCGACGAAATGTAAGGATATTCGAATAATTGTTGATAATTTGATTTATTATTGTCAAAAATCAATCATTTTAATTCTATTTAAATTCACAAAAAAAAGAATGGGCGCTTACTTTGCCACCCATTCTCATCATGATTTCAGACTACTGATATTCATCAAACAATTTCTTGAAAGCCGGCAAGGATCTTTCGATTTGCTCAGGTTTCACACAATATGAAATGCGAATATGCCCAGGACATCCAAAGTCATCCCCAGGAACCAACAACAAATCATACTTTTTCGCTTTTTCACAAAAGGCATAAGCATCCGGTTCCAATGATCGAGGGAACAGATAAAACGCACCTTCTGGTTTGACACATTCATAGCCAATCTCTTTAAGCGCATTGTACAAGACATTGCGGTTGTTTTCGTAAATAGAAATGTCCGCAGTTTCTTCCACACATTTTGCAACGACCTTTTGGAAGAAACTCGGCGCGCAAACATAGCTGAGGGCTCTTGCCGAACCGGCAATTGCCGCAAAAACCTTTGGAAACTCAATCATTTCATCCGGTACAACGATATAGCCAATGCGATCCCCTGGAAGCGACAAAGACTTGCTGTAAGAGTAGCAAACAAAGGTATTGTTATAGTATTTCGGCAAATACGGCACGAAGATATCATCATAAACAATTTCCCGGTAAGGCTCGTCCGAAATCAAGAAAATAGGATGACCATACTCCGCTGATTTTTCTTCCAGTCGTGCAACCAATTTTTGAATCGTCGCTTCTGAGTACACGGCTCCCGATGGATTATTGGGCGAGTTCACAATAATCGCTTTCGTCTTTTCATTGATCAATTGATCGAATTCGTCAAAGTTAATTTGAAAGTCCTCGATATTCGCTGGAACTACAATCAGCTTTCCACCAGCCGCTTCTACAAAACAGGTATACTCAGGAAAGAAAGGCGCAAAGGTGATAAATTCATCGCCCTCATTTGCCAGAGCCTTAAAGCAAATACTGATGGAAGCTGCCGCTCCCGTTGTCATGTAGATGTTCTTGCCTTCCAATTTCATATCAAAACGACGATTGATAGATTCCGCTATGGTGCATCTAACTTCCGGATTCCCAGGCGCGCTTGTGTAGCTATGCAAAGCTGTTGGAGATTCTTCTTCCAGAAGAGCAATCATCGCTTTTTTAACGGCTTCCGGGGCCGGTACATTGGGATTTCCCAGACTGAAGTCATACACATTTTCAACACCTATTTCCGCTTTTCTCTTTCGCCCATATTCAAAAATTTCTCGTATAATGGAACTTCTGCTGCCTAGTTGGTACATCTTTTCTGATAACATCATGCTCCTCCTCAAATTCCTCATTCATTTCTTAAGATTACCATATTTTCGCAATATTCTCAATGTATACAGCGAGGAATACCCCCTCTATCGATCTGACTTTACCAGGCTTGATCATACAGGACTCGGCTTAAGATTTGAATGCCATCCATCATACTCACCTCTGTCATCGCCTCCTCGGGCGTGTGACTCCTTCCTCCAACACATGGCACAAACAGCAAGGCGGATGGAATATGCGGTGCGATCACCTGCGCATCATGCCCTGCTCCGCTATTCATAACAAAATAAGAGTACCCTTCCTCCTTGCAAATCATTTCATTCGCTTTTAAAAGATCGTCATCCAATTGAATCGGTGGTTCATCCGCAATCACTTCAATTTTCACTTCAAGTCCGGCATGCTTTATTGTTTCTGCAATCTTCGAGATCCCGCAAACGATGTATTTAATCGCCTCTGAATCACTCGAACGAATATCAACAGTAAACTGTACAAAATCAGGCACCACATTGGAGGATCCAGGTTTCAACAAAAGTTCTCCCACGGTTGCCGTCGAAGGCGATATCGTGTTTTCCGTCAATCTATCCATGTTTGATATGATTTTACAGGCATGTAGGAGTGCGTCTTTCCTCAGCCCCATGGGCGTTGTTCCCGCATGATCTTGTCTGCCACGCACCGTGATTTGCAAGATACGCAGCCCGTTGATCGATTCAACCAAGCCAATCTGCTTTCCCGATTGTTCCAATACCGGACCTTGCTCGATATGCACCTCAAAAAAAGCTTTGATATCCAACCGTTTGGCCGAGATGCATTCTGATGGCTTCCCACCCGCCAACTTCACAGCTTCTCTTAGACTGGTACCTGATCGATCCACTTCAGCAAAATCTGAATCTTTTAGTTCTCCAACGATTGCCCTGCTTCCAATATAGCCGCTTGTGAAACGACTCCCTTCTTCTTCCATAAAACCAACCACTGCAAGACTGCGCTTCGGTTGGCCATAAACCTTCACCAAGTTTTCAATCGCGTAAATCCCGGCAAGAAACCCGTATAAGCCATCAAACTCGCCCCCATTTTTCACCGTATCCAAATGAGAACCAACGAGAATCGTTTCGTCAGACTCACGTCCTTCGATTTGACCCAATAGATTCATGAGTGCATCTTGAGAGACAATAAATCCTTTTGTTCGCATCATAGCAGTCAAATATTCTTTTACTTTTTGATCTTCTTTTGTATAGCTGGCTCTCCACAATTCACCATCAACCAAAGAGTGTTTCTTGATTTCCGCAAAATCCTGGAGCAACTCCTTTAAGATTTTTCCTTCTTTCATCTGTCCTTCACCCCTTCTCACTGTTATATTCTATTATATCCAATTTTCTTATTGATTCGAGAAAGACTCAGAAATTCATAAAATAGATTCCCGGATTTCCAACCAATAAAAAAATCAACTCCAGATCATTAAGAGTTGACTTTTTCATTTGAATCCAATTGATTACCCATTTTTACTTTCTATGATTTCTTCATGCAACTCATTTAAATAGATCCATCGCTCTGTTGCATGCTCCAATTTTTCTTCAAGCTCTTCTTTTTCGTTTGAAAGGCGCTGCAATCGCTCATAATCGCTAAATGATTCGGCCATCATCTTCTCCGTTATCCCGATCTTTTCTTCCAGCTCCGCAATGACATCATCAATACTTTCAAACTCGCGCTGTTCCTTGTAGGTGAACTTCAGCGTTCTTGTCTGTTTTCGATTTTCTTTTTCCTCGACAGAAACTTCCTTTTTCTCTAACGCATCCTTGCCAGCTAACGCTTCTTGTCCCCTTACAAATCTGCTGTAATCAGTATAATTTCCCGCATACTCCTTGATCACACCGCTTCCCTCAAATGAAAAAATACTATCTACTACACGATCCAAGAAATACCGATCATGGGATACAACAACAACCGCACCGGGAAAGTCATCCAAATACCCTTCCAGTATCGTCAATGTCTGGATATCCAAATCATTGGTCGGCTCGTCAAGCATTAATACATTCGGCGCGCCCATTAAGATCCGCAGAAGATACAATCGCCGCTTTTCGCCACCGGACAACTTTGAAATCAGCGACCATTGCATAGCAGGCGGAAAGAGAAATCGTTCCAGCATCTGCGAAGCGGTTATGCTGCCTTTTTTCGTATCGACGACTTCCGCCTGCTCCTTGATATACTCGATCACTCGCAATTCATGATTCATCTCATCGTTCTCTTGCGAAAAGTAACCGATTTTGACAGTCTCTCCAATCGCAACATTCCCCGTATCCGGCGCAAGTTTTCCAGAAGCAATCTTCATCAACGTCGACTTGCCCGCGCCATTTGGACCAATAATTCCGATCCTGTCGTTTCGTAACAAGACATAGCTGAAATCCTTAATGATTTCACCACAGGGATAGCTTTTGCTGACATTTTCAATTTCTATAATTTTTTTCCCAAGCCTTGAAAAAGCCCCTTGCATTTCGATACTGCCATCAACCTGTCTTTTCTTTTCGCTAGTCAAATCTTCGAATCGATCTATTCGCGCCTTTTGTTTTGTTGTACGCGCTCTGGCTCCACGTCTGATCCACTCCAGCTCAGTGCGAATCAAACTTTGACGCTTTCTTTCCGTTGTTTCTTCTATAGTTTCTCGCTCTATCTTCATTTCCAAATACTTCGAATAGTTCGCTTGATAGCTGAAGAGTTTTCCATCATCCAATTCAATAATGCGTGTTGCCACTCGATCCAAAAGATATCGATCATGGGTCACCATCAAAAGGGCGCCTTTCCGATTGGCGATATACTTCTCCAGCCAATCAACTGTTTCGTTGTCGATATGGTTGGTTGGCTCATCAAGGATCAAAAGATCCACCGGTTTAATCAAAACGCTAGCCATGGCCACCCGTTTTCGTTGCCCGCCGGACAATTCCCCCACATCCGCTGTGAAATCGGTGATGCCAAGTTTTGTCAGAATGCTTTTTGCTTCCGCCTCGATCGACCAAGCAGCCATTACATCCATGCGATGAATCAAGGAAATCATTTCTTTTTCATATTTCGACTCTCCCGGATTGTCATCAACCAATTGAAGCACTTCTTCATATCTCCGAATCAGCTGCATCTCTGGGGTGTCCCCTTTAAACACATGCTCAAGCACGGTAATGCCAGCTTCAAAGGTTGGAGCTTGAGCCAAATACCCAATTTTCATATTGGAGCCATAGATGATTTTCCCGGCGTCTAATGGTTCGAGACCGGCAATAATCTTGAGGAAAGTCGACTTTCCTGTTCCATTGACCCCAATCAAGCCGATTTTTTCCCCTTCATTGATGCCAATTGATATTTCTTCGAACAATGTTTTTTCACTATATCTTTTTGATATTTTTTCCGCAACTAAAATACTCATAAAATACTCCTATTTGTCAAAAAGTTAAATCAAATTCTAAATCTCTTAAAATCACTCTACCGTTTACTATATCACTTCTGCACCCAATTGATAAAGGGCCTTTAAGGAAAGTACTCACTTTTACCAAGGTGACTCCCCTCTATTCCTTGAGATTAATTTCTTTGACAGAGACCGATTTTCTGGATACTATAAGGAAGACTTAAAAAGTATGTAAAGGAGATTTAAATGAGTGTATTAATTGTAGAGAATGTTTCCCATGGCTTCGGTGCCCGAAAAATCCTTGAAGACGCTTCCTTCCGACTTAATAAGGGAGAGCATGTCGGCTTGATCGGCGCAAACGGCGAGGGGAAATCTACGTTTTTAAATATTATTACCGGCAACCTAGAGCCGGACGAAGGCAAGGTCGAATGGTCGAAACGAGTCACAGTCGGCTACCTCGATCAACATACGGTTCTTACAAAAGGGAAAACCATTAGAGCGGCACTTGAAGAAGCTTTCCAAAGCATGTACGATATGGAAACCGAGATGCTGTCGCTGTATGACAAAATGGGCGATGCTTCACCCAAAGAACTGGAAACCATGATGGAAGACGTTGGTGAAATCCAAAGTTATTTGGAGCACAGCGGCTTTTACATGCTGCAACCAAAAATTCAGGAAGTCGCAAACGGATTGGGCTTGGGCGAAATCGGTTTGGATAAAGACGTGTCGGAATTGAGTGGCGGTCAGCGTACAAAGGTATTGCTGACAAAATTGCTTTTGCAGAACCCGACAATTTTGCTCCTCGATGAACCCACAAACTATTTGGACGTCAACCATATCGAATGGTTGAAACGATATTTGAAGGACTATGAAAACAGCTTCATCTTGATATCTCATGACATTCCCTTCGTAAATGAAGTCGTCAACGTCATCTATCACGTCGAGAACGCCGAATTAAGCCGATACACCGGCGATTATGATGACTTCCAACGGATGCACGCTGTCAAAAAAGATCAACAGGCGAAGGCGTATAAGCGTCAAAAACAGGAAATCGATAAACTGGAAGACTTTATCGTCAGAAACAAGGCACGGGTTGCCACTCGCGGCATGGCCAACAGCCGTCAAAAACGCCTCGATAAAATTGAAGTGATGGACAGACCCACTGAAAAACTCAAACCAACCTTTGCATTCAGAGAAGCCCGTACCCCCAGCCGATTTGTTTTTAAGGCTGAAAATCTAGTTTTGGGTTATGACGAACCGCTCAACAAACCCGTGAATGTGGTTTTGGAACGCAATCAGAAAATCGCCGTTACCGGCGTCAACGGACTCGGGAAGTCTACTTTATTAAAAACCATGCTTGGAATGATTTCCGCCATCTCAGGGGATCTGACTCATGGAGAGTTTCTAGCACCTGGTTATTTCGAACAGGAGTCCAGCCGAGACAATACCAATACCGCGCTTGAAGAAATATGGAATGAATATCCTTCCCTTGATAACAAGGAAGTTCGACAAGCACTCGCAAGCTGCGGATTAACCAACGAGCACATCACCAATCAAATGCGCGTGCTAAGCGGTGGTGAGAACGCAAAGGTCCGCTTGTGCAAGCTGATGCTAAAAGACATCAACTTCCTTGTCCTCGATGAGCCCACAAACCATTTGGATGTCGAAGCCAAAGAGGAACTTAAAAAAGCGTTGATTGATTTCAAAGGCACGATCCTATTGGTATCACATGAGCCTTACTTCTACGAAGACTGGGTGACCGATATCTGGAACGTGGAAGACTGGACAACCAAGATCGTTTAATCCCTTCATGCCCAAACAAAAAAACGTTGATTCTTAGCGACTGGTATAAACCGCTAAGTCTCAACGTTTTTCTTTACTCTTTTCATATCATTGAACTTTACTCTAAGCAAAATGGATTTGACCAAGCTTTTTTCCCCGCCTCATCAATGCAAATGATTCGAACGCTCGTTTCTCCGCCTCGCAGATCGTAACTTGCTTCCGTTAAATCGGACGCCTCTGAATGAAACGAATACCCTCTCCTCGGATAACACTTGAATTGTATGGTCGCACAAGGACTGCATTCCACAAAAAGTTTTCCATTTCTCATCCCGTAATTATGAATGATTGGTCCGGACGATGCATAAAACTTGCCTTCCTTCAAGGAATCAAAGACGGCCTGCGGTTTCAACTCATCTGCTTCAATCATGATCCAACCGCCAAAGCTGTCCCACATGTTGATTCCTGACATATATCGGTGTGAATTATGGTTGTCATCCGTTGCTATGGAATTGACACGTTTGTTCTTCCACAACAAATGGTCCCAGTAAATCTCGCTATTTCCTGTGCCATTACCCACCTCGCAGTTGTGATTATATACCTCTAGCCAATCATATCCACGCAAGCTTTCAACGTTCGACATGCGATTGCACGACCAGTACGGATGATTAATCGCAACCAGGTTGTCTTTGCCTTTCAGCTCATTGATTATATTTTGAACATCTGAAATTCCAGTAAACTCAGGCACTGGGATATACTCCCTATGTTTATACAAAGATTCCGAGCCAGGATCCCCGATTCCATGAATATGAAAGGTCTCGTTATCAAGCATGATACTTCTTTCAATGCCTGGCAATACGATAAAATCACCACGATCATATTCTGTTGTATTCGTATATACTTCATGTTCACTAAATGCAAGAATCGAATAGCCGTGTTTCCGATACTCTTCAACCATCGTTTCCTGCGTCAACAACCCGTCCGATTGTTTTGAATGCGCATGGAGATTGGCTTTATACTTCATTCTGTTTTCTTCAAAAAAATTAAAGTCTTTCATAGTCTCTATTCCTTTCAACTCATGGTTGATTCAACAGCAAATTCCTCAATAAGAACGACTAGTCCCCAATCATTACTCTCAGCTACTTGAAGCGTATTCCCTTTTCTTATTAATCAAGAGATAATCCAAGATCGTGGTTTGCAAGTATGTAAATATAAACCCATACAAAATCGAAAGAAGTCCATACGATAGCGACCCTGCAAATATAATGATAAAACTGATGACCCTCATCGCTTTACCAATGCTTATCGACTTATTCTTTTTGTTCAAAATCAAGGCAATAACATCAAATCCGACCGTTGATGAATTTGCACTGATGCAAAAATAATATCCGGTTCCAACACCAATCGAAGCAACTATCAATCCAAGTATTTTAGGCAAATGTACGGAAATTCCCAAGCTATGAAAATAGGCAAATAAGCTCATATACAGAAAGCTACTCAAAATTGATTTGGCAAAATACTCCTTGCCCAAAAACAAATAGCATAAACCGAGCAATGACAATGTGGCTATATTGTTTAATATGGCAATATCGATGTGTACCAGTGATTCCAAAATCAAGCACGTACTTGTAACACCACCATTTATGATTTGATAAGGCACGGTTATAAAAGCATAAGACGCTGCAATTAAAACCATTCCCACAACAATTTTCAGTACATTGATCACTTCCGTAGATTTCATGTCTTAAGCCACTTTCCCTTCGATTGGTCTCTTTCTCCATGCGATGAAGTTTGCATTGAGAAAAGCCATTAATCATTCACTTCCATATTTTCCAATCATACAAGACCTTAGCCGTGTTGTCTATTTTTATATCCAATTGCAAAGCCATAGGATTCATTAACTGATGCACTCGTTTTGTCATGCCATCGACTTGTTCAACAACATCCAAAAAAACACCCAAAGGATCAAAGATCCAAAGGGTGTTAGAGACCATTCAAATTCAGTTGAATATGCTTAACCTTGCATTGCACCAAAAACAAACAAGAAAATTGCTACCGCAAACATAAAGATTGCTGCGCCCAGACTCCATTTGACTGCCGTTTCATCACTCATTTTCTTGCTGATCTTCATCTTCACAAGCTTAAGAAACCCCGGAGACTTTTTAACAACGCCAAAGTAACCCACCGCTGCCGTGTAGATTAAAGCTGCAATTCCTCCCAATAAATAACCCATGCCCATCTTAATTCCTCCTTCATTTTTTATCGGTTTACCCGTTACATATTCCACTCTTATTCTCTTGCGTCAAATTTAGATACTCTGGTTGATTATTATATTCTTAGCTGAGACCTTTCCGAATCTTAGGTATTGAGATGAAGTAAATTGCCATCGACAAACCGGTTACTGCTGCAATACAAATGAGAACCGTACCCCAATCTGCTGCTTTAGAAAGGATTAAATCATTGGCTTTATATGCCCAGTAGAACGGACTCCAATACATGGTCCACTGCCACTTGTCTGCCAATAGTTCATAGCCAGCGATAGAACCTGCAATCGGCAACATCGTCATCTTAACACCGGCAGCCGCCTCTATGACATCATCTGAACCAAGCCCTTGAATAAACCCAATCACAAAGGTTAAGATCATGGAAGTCAGTCCAACAAGCAGAATCATCAACCAATTAATATCAAAATAACCCATAATCAGTAAGGCAACAACAATACTTCCCAAGGCGACAAAGCCACCTAGTAGACTTTTCCCGATGATAAAACCATTCTGCGATACCGGCGTTACATTCATCGCACTGATGGTATTATCCGATTTCTCTTCAACAATGCCAAGCGATATGATCATACCAGCTAACATGATAACCATGAGAATCAGCATATTCACAAGCTTTGTCTTCAGAGGGGGTACTGTTTTGCCAAAATCTAAGATCTCTGCTGTCGTATTCTCTCGTGTTGCCCCCAGTTCGAATAGCGTGTTCAAAACCTCCGCGGATTCAATCGCACTCTGATCTTCATTCCCTTCAACAATAATTTCGTAGCCCTCGTTGACAGGAACAATACCGACGACGTCATCTCGTTTGCCAACACGACGTTCGATTTCTTTCATGCTGTCAAATTGCTCCACTTGTACGTAGTTCTCCATGTACTCAATATGCGCGGGTGCATCACTCTCAAACATCGCGACCTTCACGGCACTATCGGTTACGCCCGGTGCAAAGAACAAGATCCCAATTGCCAATAGAATAGGGATGACAATAATATAGATTAACATCGCATCTCTTGTTGCTATGGTCGCATCCTTGCGAAATATTCTTATAATTTTTTTCATCATATCCCCTCCTTATACCGACAATGATTTCTTGAATCTGATATTTGCTAAAGCCAAAAGCAAGGTGCCAGCCACAAGAAATACCAGTGAATAGGTCAACACATATGCAAGATCGGCCTGCCCCACAAGGATCCCCTTGAAACCTTGCAATACGGGGTATGTTGGGAAGAATCGTAACCAAAGAGGGTCAAAGCTGCTAATATAATAGGAAAATGCTGGCAGCATTAGCGCAATCATGGTCAGGTACAAAACCCCAAAGGCTTTGCTGATCGAATCAAAGAAACTCGCCACAAGGAGACCAAGGGCTGCAAAAGCATAGGTGATGATCATCAAAAACATATAAAACAACAAGTAATTTGGCTTCAACCTCATTATCGGAATGACAATAATACTGGAAGAGATCACAACGGTCGTGATGATCACAAAGGTTTTGCTTAATAGATACTTCCACACTGCCGATGGTGTTACAGCAAAAGCGCTAATGACGCCTTCATCTTTGTCTAAATAAATATAAGACATAATGATGAAAAAGCCCATCAAAGCACCCGCAAAAGTAACAAACACAGGCACAACCGCTTCTTGATTATTCATGCGTTCCGTAACGCCGATCTCTCGCACAACCTGCAAATCACGTTGTGCATCCACTTCATCCGGCGAATAGGTATGAAGGATGTAGAGGATATTGGAGAACCGTTCCTTCTCATAACCCTGTAAGAAATATCGGTAAGAGAATTCACCCTCTTCATTCGCAGTGATCGTTGCAGCAATATCCCCCGTCGTTACAGATAATCGCTGAATATCCTCTTCATTATCTAAGATATAGATCGTTGATTTGACTTTACCAGTATCAGGATTAAGCTTCTGATACGTCTTTGATAGCACGGTCTTTTTCTCTTCGTAGGTGTACGAAATAATTTCGCCCGACTCCTTGTTGCTGACTTCAAACTCTACCGGCTTCAGTTCTAATTCAGTGTCATCAATTTGCCTGATTTTACCTTCTTTAATATCTTTGTCTATGATAAATTCATACACTTCTTCTGGCATATCATAATAGATGTACTCGACCATTTTACTGTCCGGATTGGGGTCAACGCCCACCAGGATAACCAACAGCAAAATAATTGCAACGAAAATCTCTATATAGAAGTAAAAGCCACGAGAAGCAATCTTCATTTCTTTCAGATAGCTACTTAGCAATTTCATCTAAATGAGCTCCCTTCCTGTGACTTGGATAAAGATTTCCTCTAACGTTGCTTCTTTGGAATGCATGGTTTGAATATCATAAGATTTAACGATGTCCGCAATTTTCTGGCGGTCAGCATCCTCGACAGTCTTCAGTGTTTCTTTATATAGTTGTCCTTCTTTCACATACTCCACTTCAACCAGCTTCTTGCCATATTTCTGCTTTAGACTCTTCGGAGTGTCGATTAACTTGATCTCCCCATCAATGATAAAGGCGACCCGATCACAGAGTTCATCTGCAATGTACATATTATGGGTCGTTAAAAAAGAGGTCGTACCTTTCGCTTTTTCAGCTCTGATAATGTCCTTGATTGTAGCTGCAATGGCAGGATCCAATCCCGTTGTCGGCTCATCGAGGAACCATAGTTCAGGGTTGTTGATCATGGAGCGCGCAAAGGTCAAACGATGCTTCATTCCCTTGGAGAACTCACCGGCACGGTCATTTTCTCGCCCATCAAGACCAACAATCTTAAGGAGTTCATGCGGATCTCGTGTTGGTCCATCGAAGAGGTCCGCATAGTATTTAAGGTTCTCGAGTGCTGTCAGCTTGCTATACACATTGGATTGCTCAAAAGAAACGCCAATTTTATTGAATCGCTCATTCTGAACTTTTTTCATGTCATAACCTGCAACCATCACATCACCCATCTGATGCTTTAGCAAACCCGTCAGTATCCCTTGGGTCGTTGACTTGCCCGCACCCGATGGTCCAAGAAACCCAAACGTTTCCCCTTTTGAAATTTCAAAACTGATGTTTTTCACGGCAAGCTTCTCGTCGTTGCTGTACGAATAAGATAGATTTTTTACTGAAATCATTCTACATTCCTCCCGATTTGTATGGCTCAATTATCATGATTTTTAGTCTACAAACACTATTCCTTTTTATAAAACGCTTCTTTGTACATCTCTAAATAAATCATTAACTCATCAAATTCTTTTCTAAGCTCAGCTGTCGTTGTCATGTTTTTATATGACGATGCAATCTTCTCCGAAAACCCATCTAAGAATAGTTGAATCATCGTGATCACTCTTTTTACATCCAGATTTTCCTTAAAGAGTGAATAATCGATGTTGTAACTGTACATCTTGTTGTAGAGGTCAGGGATATGTTGTTCAACTAAGGCTTTAATCTCTTCCATGGTCTTCCCATCATACATGGTTTTCCCAAAATCCATTAAGTAGGGATACTGTTCGAGTATTTCCAACTTAATTCGAATTGCGGTGTGCATCCGGTTGATTAAGTCACCATCCTCCCAATCAATCCCCTCTAGAATGGCATTGCCCATACGTTCCATGGTGAAAATAAGGAGATACTCATACAATGCATCCTTCGACTCAAAATAATGGTACAACAAACCTTTTGAAATACCAGCATCTTTCACAATGGTATTCGTTGAAGCTTTTTCAAAGCTATTGGCACCAAATTCTTTCAATGCACTGTTAATCACTCTTATTCGTTTTTCTGCTTTCATTCTTGCTAAAACATCTTCCATGTTTCTCATCTCCTAATAATATCGTCCGAATAAAATTGACCATCCTGGTCAGTTCCTGTATTTCCAGTATATATTTACTGACCGCATTGGTCAACACTTGCATACCCATTTTTTTGAAAATTGCATAAAAACTTCCTGTATGCAGTACCCATAACAATAAAAAAACTCTGCTGAGTATATCGAAATATACTTCAGCAAAGTTTCATCTCTTCCAATCGTGCCCTTTTGTTCCGCTTGCTCTTCTCTACTCCTTCTTCTTGAGTCCATTACACCTTTGTTTCTTTTTTTCTTTGGGTCACTTTGTGTTTGCTATAATAAATTTGGAAAAACAAAAAGGCACCGGATCCTGCCATTGTCAGCATCAATACTTTCTGTATCTGAGCAAGCATTGGTATCTTCCAGACAAACATGTAAAGTGCGGTAACAAGAATAAACAACGGTGTTAGGTAGCGGTGCAATTTGCGGAGCGATCTGCCAATCTTATTAATCATCCGAACTCCCTCACTTTCTTTCAACTTAGTTTCCCTAATCTCCTAAACAATTTAGGAACTAGAGCATTACTCTTGGTTTTATAAGGTTTAGTGTAACACTTCCTTGTCTCTAAATCCGTTACCACGGTAACGATTCACCTCTTCTTTAAAATGATTCACTATCACCTATAGAAAACATCCACTAATAATTCCTCCATCACGTTTTCATCCCCATACGCTACCATGCTGATATAGAATATAAACAAAAAAACTCTGCCCAGTATAAAAATATACTTCGACAAAGTTTCCTTTCATCCAATCGGTTTCTTTGATCTGCGTGTCTCTCGTCTACCCCTTTTGCTCGATCTCGATGACGCATTCATTTTTGATCTTTCCAACCAAAAACTGCAAGGCATCGATCACGCGTGGTCGAATGTCCCCACCAATCAACACGTACATAATGTCATCTCCTACATCTAGGTGTCCTTCGTTCAGCCAAACCTTTACATGGAAGATTCCTTCCATTTCCAGAGTTTCCTCAACAGCTTGGTCTACTTGCTCCCCATTATAGGAAAACTCCATGCCCGTCACATCAAAACCGTCGTCGATTCCCTGACGCACCTTCGCTCTCGGCGTCCTTCTGACAACCCCGTTGTGAACCAGGAACATCCCGTCCTCAACTGCCATCGGGTCTGCCTTCGCTTCCTTCAGCCACGCATCGATGGACGGTGACACTTTTTTGATCTTTTCAACACCCATGTTCAGATCCTCCCACACTCGAAATTATTCTCTTATTATATCGCAGTCTCCAGTTATTTCAAACTTCCAATCGACTTCCCACTTGCATCAGCACCACTACACGCCCCAAGCAAGGACGCATTCAAATCATCGGGAGGCATATGAATAACGAAGAAGATATTCAGCCTGTAATAAATTAATGCGGAATGGAAATTGCGCTGACCGGGCAGACTTCATGGCAGCAGTAACAGCGAATACATTTGGTCTCGTCAATGCAGACCTTCTCCTCCTCAAAGGTAAGGGCCTTTGCTGGACAAATATTGATGCACTTTTTACAATAGATGCACTTGTCATCGTCAAATTGCGGCGCTGGTCTTTGAAGGTGTTCCGATTCATGGTCATCTAAGTCGGATGGTTGATTGTTACCGATGCGCTGAAAATCTTTTATGATAACATCCTTGGCGCTAATCAACGGATATTCCACCTGATCTACGCTCGAAATCTCCATGATCTGGTTTTCCAATGCGCACTTGATAACCGGCATTTTCATTGGGTCGTAACCCATCATTGTGGCCTGGGCGATATCAACCGCCAATGGATTTTTCCCGGCTATGATTTTATTCACAGCACGCGGATATCCGTTGCCGGGCCCCGGCCCCTCCATGCCCATAACGGCATCCATGATCGCGAATTCTACCTTGGCGACACTTGAAATACCGCATATCATTCGCGCAAAGGAGCTTCTTGAAGGATGGCGCACATGTTGAGCACTCTTTCTTACGCTTGGCATCAGACCAAACATGTTTTTCATGGCACCGGTCATATACATAAATTCGTGGGTTTTAAATTTAGGCAGGCTAATGCTCAAATCGACATCATCAATGATTCTCGCCATTGCCACTTTATGATTGGCAATTGGAAGCTTTTTGCTGATTGGTTTGATCGTAAAATCAACCCATTCAACTCCTTCTTCCTCACAAATCTGATTCAGTTGGCTGATCTTAGGTTTAAAACCGCCGTTTTGAAGCGCCGGTGAATCGCCGACAAGAATTTCACCTGCGCCCCGTTCTCGAACCAATTGAATCACTGCTTTCAATACGACCGGATGAGTGGTTACGCATTTTTCAGGCGCTGCATCCGATAGAATATTCGGCTTTAGCAAGACTTTCTTTCCCGAAATATCAGGAAAATCAGCCTTCCCCATCGCAATCTCAATTGCTCTTTTCACTTCTTCTAGCTCGTATGTCTTGCATTCTACAATACTTACTTTACTCACTGCTTTTCCCCCTCGTTCTCAGGTTTATTGATGTCCCCGCTTATATTGCATTATCTATTCGGTCATACTCAATCCCGTCCAATCGTCCCTATCGTGCAACCCATTAGCAGTTTCGTCTTTTGCTCTTCCTCTTAGATGATACGCATGCTGTTCCATACGCAGGTGATCAAAATTATGGCTTACTTGATCTGCTTTGGGCGGGCTTTCTGCATGTTTTTCATTATTTTATTGTCCGCCACTGTTTTCCTCATATCAAGACGCCATTTTTGCAGATTGATTTGCCATTGATCTGCATTTTTCACTTCCTTAAAACTATGTATTCCTTCTGAAAACATGACTGACATCATGTCAAAAATCGCCTTTTTCGTTACTTTATCTAAGTTATTATAACTTTTTCTCATGGATATCAAGCTTTTAATTCCATCTTTTTGAATCTCTGCAAGGGTTCTGTTGTTATTGGCCGATAATACTTCAAAAAATACATTCGTGAATTGTTCTCTCTGTTCTAATGTCATGGCATTCAACGTATTCTTTAAAGTCATGTCGATCATTCTACTTTCATCATCTACATCAACAAGATGGACAAACCCGGCACCCATAACCTCCCAGCTAAAACCATCATGTTGAAACAATCCTCTTTGTCCGCTTTTAATAACCTCATACTTCCCTTTATGTTCCAGAAGCATGCCAACAACAGAAGATTGAGGAATAAGCGTGACAATCTTCGAAGCGACTTCCAGATAATTGTCAGATTCTATAAGCCGTTGCTTAAATCCGGGACCATCATTATTATAAATTTTCATAATCTTATTCTTAACTGCCTCGCTGGAATGAACTGCTGCATAAACAGCCAAGTTACCACCTTTAGAGTGCCCACCGATGTAAACTTGATCATAGGCGTAGTTAGTCATCACTCTTTCAAGATACGATACAGCTTCAGCCTGAGCAGGAACCGCATCCAGAAAACTCATTTTGAAATCTTCTTTCCAGCCGATTAAGGTATCATCTGTTCCTCTAAAAGCGATGTAGGCAATATTCTCATTTAATTCAATCGTCATCGCTGAAAACTGCATTTCTATTTCATCATCGATAATGTCTACAAAGCTTCTGACCACTAAATGACTAAAGCGCCTGCTCCTAGCCATTGCATCCAACAATTCACTAAAAGGGCCTGTAAGCAAGGCGCCGATCTTCTCTTGTCCATTACACTCTAGATAGATTTTTGCAATCGCCTCAATCCTTTGATTTTCAATCTCTTCTTCTAGTTCACCAAACACCATATACGATAATTCTGTAAAAATAAGACTATCAACTTCATTAAACGGCGAAGCCTCAAAGTCCAGATCGCCTCGCCAATTGATATAATCAATAATATTTGCCATCTCTTTATTCTTACACCTTTTCCCTTTCACCACTTATCACTAACTCTGAACATATTTACAGATATTGTATCATATAAAAACTAGCACTCTAATGAAAGTCCAAAATAAACCCTGAGTGAATAAACTGTTTCGAGTCACTATAACCGATGCAATTCCTAGACAGTTGAATAACAGTTTCCACCTGTGTGGTATAGGTGTCGCAGACAAACAATTCCCTTTAAGTATAAAACAAGACTAAAAAGGAAATTGCAAAATTTGCATAATTCTTTCATATACTTTCTGACTTTTGAGTAGTTTGCCATTTAATCATTTGCACAAGTCTCCACCGACAAATTTACGAACACATCATCCCTTAGTTATACCAATGCGTTCTACTGATTTCATGTATCCACATGTGTGGTGACGGAGTCGCAGAGATACTTATTATATACGAAATTTCATTCACTTTAATAATAAGTATTTTATTATCCGTCACTGTTTTCCTCATATCAAGATGCCATTATATAAATGAACATCCGCAAAAAAAATATTATTTCTAACCATAATAATCTATAGCATCAATATGTTTCTTCCAACTCTCAGGATAATGATCCTACTCTGCTCAAGTAAATTTAAACAAACTACGCCATAGTTTTTCGAGTGTTTTTCTGAATCTAATGCTTCAGAAACAGCAGTCACTATTCCTCAGATGGATATGCTACAAGACATCTTACAACCGTTCCTAGCATAAATTGATTCTAAAATAAAAATGAGCAGATTAGCAGCAATGCCAATTCCGCTCATTTAATTCATCCTTCATTTATGTAAAACACTTCAGCCATTTTTTCTTTCCGAAGCAATAGACTCATTACTCGACGTGCAATTAAAATCAATGGTTTTCTAACAATTCTAGCGTGAGTTGGACATGATCTAGTACAGGCATAACATGTTAAACAAGTATTTTTATTAGTTTTATAGTTGTTGTCTTTATCAATAGCATCTACTGGACAAACGGTTACACATTTACCGCAATCAATACATTTTTTAATTTTTGTTACAGGTGAGACATCTGGAAAGTTCGGAATTTTTATATATGTTGACGAACCTGGCACCTCAAGAATTGGCAAAGTATTTATATCATCAATCCCTTTGACTTTATCAAATACTTCTTTTCCAAATAATCTTTCTATTGATGCATCGGATGTATTGGGTCTCCCTTTTGCTATCGGTGTTTTATCAGTAGAAATATTATGTTCACCAATGAAAACGCCACCAGCAACAGGTATAAAGCCTCTATCTATAATGATATCTCTAAGTTCAATTAGTGCATCATCATAATGTCGATTTCCATAAACTACGTATATCAAAGCAGGCGTGTTCTTACCTTTAAGTTTATTAAGGTACTCAGTCGCAATAACCGGTACACGCCCATAATGCACTGGAACTCCAATAATTGCCAAATCCTCACTTGAAAATTCGTGAATCTCTGATCTTTTGCTTGAACAGGAGAAATCATGGATTTCATTTAACTCAATACCCATAGATGAAATAATGTTCTCAAGGGTTCTTCTAGTAGTACCTGTTGGTGAAAAACATAATGGTTTGATTTTTTTAATATTCATTTTTGCTCTCCTTATACTCAACAACTAATTTCTTTTATTGATAGTAAAAAAGAGTACAATCGAATTCAACTCTTTTAGGTATACAAATATCTTTTCACTATTTTACCCTTATTATGGATTGCAAAGC
>JABXKS010000010.1 GCA_013619125.1 Clostridiales bacterium | reverse complement strand
ATGGCATGCTGCATGCAGTGGACGATGTAAGTTTTAAAATTGAGGAACGGAAAACCTTGGGCGTGGTGGGTGAATCAGGATGCGGAAAATCAACACTAGGCCGCGCCATTATTCATCTGTCGCCAAAAACAAGCGGTCAAATCTTTTTTGATGGAAAGGATGTTAGCGAGGTAGACCGAAGTGGATTAAAAGAATTGAGAAAAAACATGCAGATGATTTTTCAAGATCCCTATTCTTCTTTGAATCCAAGAATGTCTGTTTTTGAAACCATTTCAGAACCCTTGATAATCAATAAGGCCGTTAGAAACCGAAAAGAATTGAATGAAAGAGTCTTTAAGCTGATGGAGACGGTTGGGCTTACCCAGCGTCTTGCAAATTCCTATCCCCATGAGTTGGACGGGGGAAGACGCCAAAGAATCGGTGTAGCAAGGGCTTTAAGCCTGAATCCGAAATTTATTGTATGCGATGAGCCGGTGTCGGCATTGGATGTATCAATTCAAGCGCAAATTCTAAATTTGATGCAGGACTTGCAGGAAGAAATGGGTCTGACCTATCTGTTTATCACCCATGATTTATCGGTAGTCAAACATATTTCCGATCATATTTTGGTGATGTATCTGGGAAAAATGGTGGAGTATACATCGTCGCAGAATTTGTTTGAAAACCGCTATCATCCTTATACAAAGGCCTTGCTGGCAGCCGTTCCTATACCGCTCGTTAGAGGAAAGAAAGAACGCAAACTGCTGAAGGGCGAGATTACTTCTCCAATCAATCCTGCACCTGGGTGCCGTTTTGCTTCCCGTTGCGAGCATGTTTCGGCTGTATGTCGGCAGACGGATCCGGAGTTTGTCGAATTGACGGCCAATCATTTTGTGGCCTGTCATCATGTTAAGGAAATCAATAATTTGAAATAGAGGAGGATTGCTGATGAGAAAATATAAGATAGCTTTGATTCAAATGAATACGGGCGAGGACCTCGACGATAATTTGAAGCGGATCAAAGCATTTATCGCAGACGCTAGCGAACAGGGTGCTCAATTGATCACGCTGCCCGAAGTTATGAACCGAAGGGTTGCTGATCGCACAATTGATACATCAGAGTCCTTAGACGGACCGACAATCACCTTTATGAAGCAATGCGCCGCTGAATTTTCCATATGGATCCATTGCGGAAGCATTCGAGAGGCAAATCCTGAGGGGTTGGCCTACAACACCTCGGTATTGTTGAATGACCAAGGCGAACCGGTGGGCATCTACCGGAAACTGCACTTGTATGATGTAGACATACCGGGACGGGTTGTTGCTTTGGAATCTTCAAGAAACAAGCCGGGAAATGAAATTGTCGATCTTCAAACTGAACTAGGCCATATGGGCATGACGATCTGCTATGATCTTCGTTTTCCAGAGCTGTTCAGGATTTTGGCGCTTCGCGGCGCTGAAGTCATGTTTATGCCGGCCAATTTTGCGCAAGCTACTGGGGAAGCCCATTGGGAAGCCTTATTGCGGGCGCGGGCGATTGAGAATTCCTGTTATATTGTCGCGTCAGCACAATGCGGAAAAACCGCCGCTTTCAACACCTATGGAAACAGTATGATCGTTGATCCATGGGGAAATGTGCTTGCACGGGCGGAACATGAGGAATGCATGATGATGGCTGACGTCGATTTGGATCTGGTTAAGAAGATTAGAGAAGAGCTTCCGAGCTTAAAGAATCGACGCGCGGATGTGTACACACTGGAAGTTGCAGAATAACAAGCTGGCAATCAACGCCAAGATTGCTTGATCAATAGCAATGGATTTATTTTTCTCCTTAAAAAAGCAGCTTGGAATTCCAGATTTGGAATCCAAGCTGTTTCTCTAATCTTGCTTATTTTTCTTTCAGAAAGCTTTCTACTTCGGTTTCGTCTCGCAAAGAATTTTCTCGGATATTCAGGCTTTCAATTTCTGCGAAAAACTCTTTTTCTTTTGCGGTGCTTGCTTCAGCATGCACCAGCAACTCTTCGAATTGATTCGGTGGGGAAACGATCACGCCGTCGATATCACCAAAAATGATATCTCCGGGTGAGACTACAATTCCGCCGCAAGAGACGGGTACTTCATAGTTTCCGTTTATTTCACCTTTGGCTCTGGCCGTTGTAACGGGAGAGGAGCCGGTTGAGAACACGGGTAAACCGAGATTTTTAATTCCCATGGTATCTGTACTGGGTCCGCTAATTACGATGCCTGCAAGGTTCAGGCTTTTAGCGATTCTAGCCATGCCTTCGCCTATGCATGCAAAGGTGGTATCGCCCATGCGATCGATCACTAGAACAGAGCCTTTTGGTGCTCGCCGCATCGCATAAGACAGCATGGCCGGGTTGCGACCGGCAAACTGAATGGTAAAGGCTGGTCCAATTAATTTGAATTGTTCATCAACCGGTTTGATCGAGAGATCCATAAAGCCGCCTTCAATATAGTGCCCGATTAATGCGGGATCGACTTTCATGGCTCTTTTTGCGATTTCTTTTGAAAATGACAAGACTTCCACCATCCTAATATAAGATTTGCTACAAGGCTTTTTGCAAATGAATTCTGTCAGGAGAGCTTGCAACAGGATACTATCTATAGTATAGTGAACGATTTTGCTCGGTTCAACAGAGGGTACGGGCGATTGTCCTAGGACAGTTTGCGTGATATACTTCAACTATTGATTGCAAAGAAATTAGATCGAATCCATGTGAATATCGGAAGTGTTTCCATCAATTCGAGAATTGACGCATCAATTTGACTGTAGCAAGGAAACGGTCAAGAAAGCGCTTACGGTTCTTGAGCAGCAGCATTTGGTGTATGCGAAACCACAGAGTGGTTATTATGTAATTGAAAGTGCAGTTGCCAATGACCAAGCTAAAAATAATATCGTCTATGCCTCCACCAGTTTTCCTAATATTGACAGATTCCAATTTAGCGATTTTGAGCATTGTGTTGTCCAGGCGATCGCGACTTATAAGGAAAATTTATTTTACTACACAAAACCAAGAGGATTGCCGTCCTTGCTACAGACAATTAAATTAAATCTGGAAGGCTATCAGATCTTTGTGAAAATGGAAAATTTGTTTATCACAACTGGTGCGCAACAGGCGATTGACTTGCTTTCCAAAATGCCTTTCCCAAATGGGAATCAAATGATTCTTGTCGAACAACCCACTTATTATGGTGCGCTGAAAGCCTTTGAACTGAATCGCGTACCGACGATCGGGATTAAACGGGGCTTTGATGGTATTGATTTAGAGGAGTTGGAGGACTTGTTCCGAAAACAGAACATCAAGTTTTTTTATACAACACCTCGTCTTCACAATCCTACGGGGCACTCTTTTTCAAAACAAGATATGCACCACATTCTTTTTCTTGCCAACAAATACAACGTGTATCTGGTTGAAGATGATTATATGGCGGATTTCATTGAATCGCCAAAGGAACTTTCCTTGTTTGCTTATGATGTGTATGACCGTGTCATTAATTTGAGAAGCTTTTCAAAGATCATGTTTCCCGGGCTTCGATTGGCGTCAATTGTGCTTCCGGACGCGCTAAGTGACACCTTTTATGAGTACAAGGCATGGACGGGTGATGTGAATAGTTCAGTTATTTCTCAGGGCGGCTTGGATATCTATATCAAAAGCGGTTTGTTTGCCATCCATAAAGAGAAGATGAAAGGGCTATATGCAAAACGGATGGCCTATCTGATTCAAAAGCTTGAAGAGCATCGGGTGGAGGGCGTTCACTTCAGCCGACCAAAAGGCGGTTATTTTCTGACCCTTTATGCGGAGAATGGAATTAATTATAAGCGTATGTCTTCTGAGCTTGAAGTGCAGGGAATTGAACTCGTGGATATACAGGTATGCTTTTTGCCGCAATTTAGGAGTAATCGGTATATAAGACTGAGTACAAGCAAGATGGATGAGGAGACAATCGACCGAACAATTCCCAAAATCATGAAGGCGATTGGAGACAATATTCTGCCGCAATTCAGATCAAGGATTAATTGAATTTTGGGTGGGCTTAATAAAACTGTACTTATTGACCGGAGATTGACGAGTAGAGAGAACTGGTTGGATGATAATCGATCGTGGCGAATATTGAGAATGATAGATTTGTAGAGATCTATTTTTCAGGTTTACAGGTTTTTTGCGTTCTGTTCCAGTTATTGGATAGTCTGAAAGAAAAGTGCGAAGAGATGATAAATGTCTGGAGGAGTAGAGATGAAGTTAGTGGAAAAGGTGATGCAATTGACAAATGAATTGGAAGCGCAAACCATAGCCATTCGGCGGGAGATTCATATGAATCCCGAATTGGCGTCGCAAACCATAGCCATTCGGCGGGAGATTCATATGAATCCCGAATTGGCGTTTCAGGAGTTTGAAACGAGAAAGCTGGTGTGCAGAGAGCTTGACCGGATAGGGATTTCTTATGAGCTGAGCCCGTGCGAACCGGGGGTGATCGGGGTGATCGACAGTGGAAAACCTGGGAAGTTTTTATTGCTGCGGGCGGATATGGACGCACTGCCTGTGCAGGAACAGACCGGGCTGGAATATGCCTCGAAAGTGCCTAATGTTATGCACGCCTGCGGCCATGACGTGCATACCGCGAACCTTTTGGCGGTTGGGGAAATTCTAAATCGAACCAAAGAGGATTGGAGCGGTAAGGTGAAATTGGTGTTCCAACCAGCGGAGGAAGTTGGTGGCAACAGCGGAGGCCGGCAAATGATCAAGGCAGGATTGATGGACGAGGTGCCAGATGCCTGTTTCGCTTTGCATGTAGATACGAATGCTCCTGGCGTGATGGAAGCGGTCGCTGGAAATATCACCGCATATACGGATAGCTATACAATTAGGGTCAACGGGGTGGCAGCCCATTCCTCGATGCCGCAGGACGGGGTGGACGCGATTAATATTGCTGCATCCATTGTAACGACCTTGAATGGAATTGTTTCAAAAAACATCAGCCCGATGGCAACTTCAACCTTGAATATTGGGGTGATCCGTGGGGGATATGCCGAGAATATTGTGGCGGACAAGGTGGAGATGCAGTGCATGTTCCGCAATAAGACGCCGGATGCTCGTTCTGCCATGTTGGAGCGCATTGAAGGGATCAGTACTGGAATTGCGACTGCCATGGGCGGTAGCTGTGATTTGGAATTTAATGAAGGGTACCCATCGGTTTTGAACGATCCGGTATTTACGAAGTTTGTATGCAACACTATTGAAGAGAATGCTGAGAAGATTTATGCCGGCATCACAGACGGGGTACCGGAAGGGCATTTGGTAACGGATGCAGAGCCTCTTTTGGTTGGAGAAGATTTTGGAATGTACTCACAAATTGCGCCAGCTTGCCTGATCTGGGTTAGCACAGGCGGGCGTATGTCCAAGCACAGCCCGAATTTTGTCGTGGATGAAAAATACATTAAATTATGCACAAGAACCATGGCCATGGTGGCGATGAATTTTTTGAAGTGATTGAAAACTTGAGCTGAAAACCATGTAGCTGGCATCTCCAATTTTATTTGGAGGTGCTATTTTATTGTGAAAGAAAGTGTATCTTCGTATCAATCACTCAATGAAATTAGGAGAGGCTATTGATAGAATCGAACATGAATGAAGTAGATTGCCATAAGCATTGAAAAAGGAAGACCCTTTTTTTTGCAGTTGCCCGATACATAGGCCTCGAAGGTTCGATTTAACAGCATTTGAGGCGTTTTTTTTTGCAGTGCATTTGAAATGGCGGGATTTCGGAAGGAAAAGTAAGACGCGGGGGTAGAAGTTGAGTATAAACTATAAAGAAAAGGAGGTTGAGAGATGGTTGTATTGGATTTGTTTGGCATTCATGCATCGGGGAAGACGACGACAATACGGGCACTTGAGTCATATTGCGATATCGAGTTGCCCATAGCGGATAATGAAAAACGGGCCTATGTTACTCGAAATCTCCTCAAGTTTCGAATGGTACTGAAGGTTGTATTTCGAGATCCGTACTTTTCAATGAAAATGCTGCGGATGATCTGGAGGAAAAAAGGCTGGCACCTCGCTTCATTCAAGCGTTGGTATAATATCAATTATCGTGGGTATTTTTACTTCTATGAACAAGAACGCAGGATTGTTCTTGGTGGAGGTATTCTGCATAAATTGTGGAATGTGTATGGGGCATCACCGATTGAACTGGATGATCAGCGCGACATTTTAGCTATTGTTGGATATTTTCAGTGCCAGAGCGGATATTATTTAGACGAGCCAATCGATGTAATCCGCGAGAGAAATATCAATCGCGGGAAGAATACACTTTTGGAAAGAAGAATAGATGAATTGGAATTCTTTTATGAGAATTTTTATGAGTTTGTTAAAGTCTTGGAAGATGCGATCGAGATCCGAGTGGTTCAGGGGAAGACGGTCGAGGAACGGGTGAATTTTTTACGGTCAAATTGTGAAAAATTGCAGACGGGAAAAGGTTGAGTTTAATTGCTGCATGACAATTTGTATCCTTCTCGGATTATTGTGGGGGAGAGTCTGAACGGGCGGAACGATTTGCATCGCTGTTGGTGGAAGGAGCATTGAAGCCGGATATATCGGTCGTGCTTACCAACTCTACGGAAGCGGAAGCCATTAAGCTCTTTGCCAACACCTATTTGGCCATGCGGGTCTCGTATTTCAATGAACTGGATACCTTTGCTGAGCTTAGGGGGTTGGCTACCAAACAGATTATTGAAGGCGTATGCCTAGATCCTCGAATAGGCAATCACTATAATAATCCATCCTTTGGGTATGGAGGTTATTGTCTTCCGAAAGACACCAAGCAATTGCTGGCTAATTATTCAGATGTGCCCAACAACATTGTAGCCGCCATTGTGAAAGCCAATCAAACAAGGAAGGATCACATTTCTGAAATGATTCTGGCAAAGAACCCTTCTGTTGTAGGAATTTACCGTTTGACCATGAAGACCAACTCCGACAACTTTCGGCAGTCTTCCATTCAAGGCGTGATGAAGCGAATCAAGGCCAAGGGGATCGAAGTAGTAATCTATGAACCAACCTTGAAAGAAGAATCGTTTTACAACTCGCAGGTGATTACTGATTTGGCTACCTTTAAGTCTGTCTCCGACGTGATAGTAACGAACCGCATGGCGGATGAATTGATGGATGTAGTGGAGAAGGTGTATACCCGGGATTTGTATCGGAGGGATTGATAGGGGTTAAGTAATTTTCATCGCGATAAGTGGACGTTGAATTTGGTGAGTAGTTGGTGTTACTTGAAAAAGGGTGGAATTTCGAATGATTGAGCAATCTTTTTTGTTGGTTGCCCGAAGAAACCGTAAAATGAGAAAAGCATGCGTTGATCTGACGTTGGAAATTCGTTATGATGGACAAGATAACTTGTAGAGAGCAGGAGGAGAAAGATGGAAACCGAATTGATTATTCGCTCTTCGATTGCGCATTTGTGCGATGAGGAGCTGCAAGAACCCGTACTTGGGCAGTCACTGCAGACAGATGAACTGGCGCTTGGGTATTTTACCAAACACGCGACGAAACTATTAAAAGATTCCAATCTTCGGTTGGGAAGAGCGAGGGGCGAGAATCTTGTGCTGAAGAAGTACGTGGAGGAACAGGATTTAATTGCCTTCAGTACCTATTATGCGAAGAAAGCACATAAGCTGTATGCGGACAATGGTATACGGGGCGGTGATCTTGTATTCTTTGACGGAACTTGTGACGGTGCCGAGATTGTTGGGATGATTAAACTGGACTATAAAAAGGGCTATATCCATCAGATTGGGTATGAGGAGGGTGGAATTGCCACCAGAATTCATCTGCACCAAAGTATTCTGCCGAATCCCAGCCAAAAGATTGATGATGGAATTCTTTTTTATCTTGAGGCGGAAATTGCGAGTTTGATTTCGAGTCGTGCTATGCTTTCCGGGGAGAAGGATACGGTGATCGATAAGATCTTTGACTTGGAAATGGAGGCGTCGTTGTCTGAGAAAGTGCAGACCATTGAGGATGCGGTGTCGGAAGTGGTCGCGTATTACTACGATGAAGACATTCAAAAAAACAATGAGGTTGAAAAATGCATTTCAGAGATTATTGAAGAAACGGGATCGATTGATCTGGAGAAGGTCGTGGAGCGCGGATTTATGGATAAGCCTGAGGCGCAGAAGGCATTTAAAGAGAAGATGGAGACATCTGGTATTCAAAAATCGGTTGTCGTGAACAAAAAAGTGGAACGAAAATACGCGAAGAAGCGCGTGATTGTAGCCGATAACGGGATTGAGATTCATATTCCCATGGACCGGGTGAATCAGGATGAATTTATTGAGTTTCAGACGACTGATGACGGACGGATTCAAAT
>JABXKS010000009.1 GCA_013619125.1 Clostridiales bacterium | reverse complement strand
AAATTAAATTTATGTGAATTGCATATAATCGGCATTCAAATCATAAATTATGATATTATCAACATACTTTATTGGTATTTATCTACCGAATCGAAATCGCTATATTTTCTTGCAGTGACTGAAGGGAGGGAGAATCATTCCTTTTAACGAGGGGTTGTCTCAAAAGGTTAGGCGAAGAATTGCCATTGAGAATGAACTGGCAAAAGCGATTGAAAATCAGGAGTTCAGTTTGCATCTTCAACCTCAAATCGAGAGTAAGGAAAAGCGTATTCGAGGATTCGAGGCTTTACTGCGATGGAATAACGCCCGGTTAGGGAAGGTTGGACCTGGTGAATTCATTTTGATTGCTGAACAGAGCGGATTGATCAAACAGATTGATGAATGGGTGATGGAGCATGCATTTGTTGAAATTCAAAAAATCAACGAAATATTCAATACCGAGTTTTTGATTTCGATAAATGTCTCTGCGGCTCAGATTCAAAGAATCGATTTTGCCGACAAAGTGATCGCTCTCATGGAGAAGTGGGGCATGAAAGGTCAATTGGTCGAATTGGAAATTACGGAACTTTCCATTCTCGACATTATGGATAATGTGACACGAAATATCAATAAATTGAGAGAAAAGCAAGTGAAAATTGCTTTGGATGATTTTGGTACTGGATACTCATCGATCAATCACTTGAGTGAAATTCATGTTGATACAATTAAGATTGATCGCTCCCTAATGAACAATATCGACAACAGTCAACGAAAATGGATTATTGTTAAGAATCTCTATAATATATCCAGACAATTGCAGTATGATGTGGTGCTGGAAGGCGTTGAAACTGAGAGTCAAATATCCTTCTTGAAGCAATTAAGAGAAGTTTATATCCAAGGGTATTATTATTGTAAGCCGCAACCAATAGAAGAACTGATTGCGTTTATTCGGAAATGGCAACAAGAAACAAACGAACAAGTCTGATTTTTTCAGGCTTGTTTTTTTAGCAGTTCTATCAGAGAAAAGACGATTTTGGGTTGATGGAGCGCTCTGTATGGCGTATACATGTGCGGATAAAATTGAAGTTGACAAAAAGCAAGAAGTCATTGAGAATAAGAGAATGAGTCGTGAAAAAGTAAGATGGACAGAATAATGAAAAGGTAGGACAAACGAGGAATGAAAAATAGAACAAAAGCAATTTTATACTTAATCATGGCGTCCATTTTATGGAGCACAGGTGGCATATTAATCAAGTACATCCCATGGAGTCCAATTACCATTGCGGGTATGCGCAGCGGCATTGCTGCGATTGTTATGATGGCTTATATTCGTAAACCCATAAAGCTGAAAAAATTCAAAGTGGTTGGTAGTATATTTTATTGCGCCATGATGATCCTGTTTGTTACGGCGACCAAGATGACTACGGCCGCCAATGCGATTCTTTTGCAGTATTCGGCACCGATTTGGGTTGCGATTTTGTCAGGCGTTTTATTGAAAGAAAAGATCCAAAGAAGAGAATGGGTGACGATTGCGATTGTTATGGGCGGTATGGTTCTTTTCTTTATGGGAGACTTGCAGACTGGCGCCATGCTGGGGAATGGACTGGCGGTATTATCAGGGATTGCTTTTGCCGGTGCGATTGTTTCGCTGAAAATGGTGAAAGACAGTTCGCCAGCGGAAATTCCTTTGCTGGGCAATGTGTTGACATTTTTGGTTTGTTTGCCGTTTTTATCGGGCATTACACTTGATGTAAAGAGTGTTTTGGCAATTCTAGCACTGGGTATTTTTCAGATTGGAATTGCTTATATTTTATTCACGGAAGGAAGCCGGTATGTATCGGCGATTGAAGCGGTGTTGATTGCGGTGATTGAACCCTTGTTGAATCCGATTTGGGTATTCTTCTTCAATGGAGAAGTGCCTGGCGGTATGGCGATCATCGGTGGAGCTGTTGTTGTAATCGCAATTGTGTGGAATAATATTCAAAAGAGTAAGATTGGGATTGAGGCAGTAAATTCTTAGGAAGCGAAGGGAGATTACAATGGAAATTAAACGGTTTGAAGGAACAGGAAGAATGAGTCGCGCGGTTGTTCATAATAATACGGTTTACTTATGTGGACAAACTTGTGGGGATGAAGTTGGTATTCAGGGACAAACGAAGGTCGTGTTGGAAAAGATTGATAATCTCTTGAATCAGTATGGTTCTGACAAGCAGCATATTTTGTCAGTGACGATCTACATTCGGGATATGAAGGATTTTGCAGCGATGAATGAGATCTGGGATGCATGGGTAGAAGATGGCCACGAGCCTGCTAGAGCTTGTGTGGAAGCAAGAATGGCTAGGGATACCCTACTCGTAGAAATGTCGGTAACGGCGGCAACAAAATAGTGAAAAAATGAGAGGAAGGTGAGTGATCACCTTCCTCTTTGCTTTTATTTGGTTAAAGAACCCAAGATGCCTCTTACGAGGGCTCTACCTGCTTGAGTGCCAATGGAGGAAGCCGTTGATTTTAAAAATTTTTCCATCGGGGAAGCAGAACGCCTTCCCTTTTTTGTTGCGTTTTTTAGTATACTTCCAAACATGCTTTGTTCTTCTTGCTTTGATGCTTTTTTACTTGATTCTCGTTTGACCGACTCATCCTCTTTTTCTTTTTTTTCTGCCAAGCGAGTAGCTTTTTGCGTTAACATTTCATAAGCGGATGGACGATCAATGCTTTGATTGTATTTGTTCCCAATATAGGACATGCCAATATATTGCTTCAAAGTTTCGGGATCTGAAACGGGACCGATTTTGCTTTTTGGCGGCATAATATAGGCTTGTTCCACAATGCTGGGAATTCCCTTTTCATCAAGGAAGGAAAGGAGAGCTTCGCCTACCCCCAGGTTAGTAATAACTTCTGCTGTATCAAAGGCTGGGTTTTGTCGGAAGGTATCCGCTGCTGTATCGACTGCTTTTTTGTCTCTTGGGGTGTAGGCGCGCAAGGCATGCTGCACGCGATTGCCCAATTGACCCAGTACAGAATCTGGAATATCTAGAGGCGTTTGAGTGATGAAATAAACACCAATCCCTTTTGAACGAATGAGTTTGACAACCTGTTCAAATTTTTCAAGCAAGTAATCCGACATGTCATTGAAAAGAAGATGGGCTTCATCAAAAAAGAAGACCAGTCGCGGTTTATCGACATCGCCCACTTCGTCCAACTCTTCAAATAGCTCCGACAAGAGCCATAGCAAGAAGGTGGAGTAGAGGCTTGGCGACATGGATAATTGTGAGGAAGCCAACACATTAATCATGCCACGCCCCAAATTATCCACAACCATGAGATCATTGATATCCAAGGCGGGTTCGCCGAAGAAGTTTTCAATGCCTTCTTGTTCCAAAACCATGAGCTTTCGCTTGATCGCGCCGATTGATGCGGAGCTGATGGTTTTGTATTCATCGGACAATTCCTTTTTATGGAGAGAAACAAAATTAATCGTTTCCGTTAAATCTTTAAAATCCAGAAGAAGCAAACCTTCATCGTCTACATAATTGAAAAGGGTATAAAGCACGGAGGTTTGTACATCATTCAAATCCAACAGCTTTGAAAGCATCAGAGGACCCATATCGGAAACAGTCGTTCTGACAGGGTGACCTTCCTTTCCAAAGATATCCCAAAAGGTAGTCGGGTAGGTCGTAAACTCAGTAGATTCGAGACCGATCAGATCTAATCTTTCACGAAATCTTTTGCTTTCAGAACCTTTTTCAATAAACCCAGTCAAGTCTCCCTTTACATCTTGCAAGAAAACAGGAACCCCAATTTCACTGAACTGTTCAGCCAGTACTTTTAAGGTAACGGTTTTTCCCGTACCAGTTGCACCGGTCACTAAGCCGTGTCGATTGGCCATTTTTGGTGCCATGCTTACAAATTCCTTGTTTTTTATGCCGATTTTCATAATCGCCTCCCATAAAATTGAATCGTATTCCTATTTATATCATTCGCTTATAAGTAGAAAACAATCAAAAACAGGGGCACTTTTGGATGTTTATTTTGTGACTCGTACTTTGGTGGTTCCGTAAACTCCGATCAAAATCATAAAGCTGCCGGCCAACTTGATTAAGTTGAATGGTTCGTGAAGAATAAAGACACCTGCAAAAATGGCGACAACAGTGGTCAGATTTGCTAAGATAGCAGCCTTAGTCGCTTGAACTTGTGACAGCACATAGTTCATAAAAAAGAAGGCGATTACGGATGACAAGACACCCAGATAGAGGAGGGCGCCTAGAATATTTAGATTCAGCAGGGGTACAAAGTAGTCAGTGATGCCCCCATGTTGAAGTGTGCGACTTATGCCGATGATATTGAAGACGATCGCACCCACCCACATCATGACGAAGGTGATTTCAATAGGCGTAAAATTTGTGGAGAATTTTCTCGACAGGATTTGATAGATGGCGGCAGAACCCACTGCGCCCAAAAGCAAGAGATTGCCCATCATATTGTCTGAAGAGAAGCGAACATCCGAATTGATGATTAAAACACCTAGAATGGATAGGGAGATAAAGAGCATTTGTTTGCCATTGGTCCGTTCCTTCAAAAAAAGCATGGCGAGGAGTGAAACTGCAACGGGAACAAAAGCGATCATCACCCCTGCTTGAGAAGCGGTTGAACGTGCAATACCAAAGGTTTCAAATATAAAATAGGCGATCGGTTGGACCGACGATAGGATCAAAAGAAGGGCGACCTTTTTCCCGCGGTAATCGATACGGACAAGTTTCAATATAATGCAAAGGGTGAGGGCAAGTGCGGCAAAGGCAAAGCGCAAACCCAATAGATGAAAGGGATCGGGGATTTTCTCCAGTGTGATTCGTGTAAACATAAATGAAAATCCAAAAATAATGGATGGGATTATGCCGATAATCATAGGATGAATTTTTCTCATAGTGCCTCCTGAGTGCTAGTTTATGGAAATTGACTTAGTAAGAGTATAGCATGAAATGAATAAAATAAGAGTTTGGCTTTATTTTCCAAGTCAAAAGATTGTAACCCAGCGGCTTATTTGATTTAATAAAGAAAAGAGTATGAAAAGGAAAGATTGAAGATTGTATGGGTGTGCGCTTGCTTATGTGGTTGACCATACATAACAATTGACTGCGGGAACCCGATGAGCAAGCAACCACGATTGATCTATATCCTGCTTATTTGCATGTTGACGGATGCGTTTCATCTTTGTTGACTACGGCAGCAGTGTATCGAATTCAAATCGCGGCATTGGCGCCATACCAATTGATTCTGGTGGGTATGATGCCGAAAGAACATTTTCATCCAATGCCGCAGGAAGGCTCTGTTTGGAAGCAAATACCAAGCAGCTGATTGCAGGGATGAAACATATCCGCGGCAATCAGAGTCTAATTGTATTGCTGGTTAGTATCTTCTGTTATGGGCTGTACAGCGAGGGAATTGACCGATTGTATGAATTGTATATTTTAGAGTATCTGGAAATCAAAGAATCATTTTTAATAAAAGCAATGGTTTTCACAATTTGACATAATTCAGGTATATTTGCAGTACATTTAATTCCTATAATAAACTTGTACTTAAAACAAACCACAAGGAGGAATTAAAATGAAAAAAGAAGTTATGTTAGTTGCATTGGTTGGAGCAGTGGTACTTGGGATTACGGGAGCCGCATTCGCAGATGCGCCGGTTGAGATGGTAAAAGCTATTGATCTCATGCCGGCAAGAACGATGGAAACACAAGTCGATCATGTTATGTCTGTAGAGATTGAGCCAGCAATGGTTAAGTTGACAACGGGTGAGGCGATTTTGGTCGATGTAATACCGCTAGAAAATGTGACTGAAGCAACTGAAATCATGGAAGCAACTGAAATCATGGAAGCAACTGAAATCATGGAAGCAACTGAAATCATGGAAGCAATTGAAATCATGGAAGCAATTGAAATCACGGAAGCAACTGAAATCATGGAAGCAACTGAAATCACGGAAGCAGCTGAAATCACGGAAGCAACTGAAATCACGGAAGCAATTGAAATCACGGAAGCAATCGAAATGATTGAGCTAATTGTGCCAATCCAAAACTAAGAGTAAGAGAGGAATAGCTTTACTGTCAAAGCTGTTTATATTAGATCATGCACCTAGGGATTTGCCCTAGGTGTTTGATTATGAAATGAGGAGAACAAATGGGATATCAGATTTACCTAGTTGAAGATGAAGCAAAGCTAAATGAAATCCTAACAAGTTACATGAAGCACGAGGGGTGGGATGTGGTTTCCTTTTTAACAGGTGCTGAGGCCGCTGAAAGAATAGATACACCACCGGATTTATGGGTTTTGGATATTATGTTACCTGATATTGACGGTATTCAATTGCTAAAAGAAATTCGAAAGAATCGTGCAGAAACACCAGTCATCTTTATCTCAGCAAGAAATAGCGATATGGACAAGATCATGGGCTTGGAACTAGGTAGTGATGATTATCTAGCCAAACCATTTTTGCCACGCGAATTGATTATTCGAGTAAAAAAGATACTAAATCGGATTCATTCTCAAAGGAAGCAAGAGATCGAGGGAAAAGAATGGATCAATGGTTATCAAGTTAGTTTTTCCAAGCGGCAAGTCTTTGAGGGGCAGGAAGAAATTGTACTAACCTCAAAGGAGTTTGACATGCTAACCATGCTGATTCAGGAAAAAGGAAAAGCCTTATCACGCCAGGAAATTATGGATAGAGTATGGGGAGCGGACGAGTTTTATTCGGATCGTGTCGTGGACAATTTAATCAAACGATTGCGGAAAAAGCTCCCCAATCTGGCCATTGAAACAATTTATGGATTTGGGTATCGGAGGTCGTAATGAAAAAAGAAAGATCACTTTCTTTCCAAATTTGGATGTGGTTTGCGATTGGGATTATTATCATGGGTATTGTGATTTCCTATTTTGTATTTACTTCATACGAGCAGGTTCTGACAGAGCAGATTTATCGTGAGCTCGGCCTTCAACAACAACAGCAAATTCAAGAATGGATCGCGCTGGATGAATTTTCTGTTGAGGCGATTGAAATGGAAGAGATTCAACCGGCAGAGGTGAAACCAGTTATTGAAGGGTTAACGGTAGAGCATATTATTAAAAATTATGAGAGTCAAGATATTGAGAGTGGCATAGAAATTCAGGAATCTGATTTGTTTTCAGAAATCATTCCAGCAATCAGCCTTGAAGGCATAGAAGCGGAGCCAATCGCTTATGAAGCGGCTAACACTTTTTTTGTTGTTACAGAAGAAACGGTGGGGAAAGAAGATCTTATCATTTATACATACGCGTCTGATAACATCAGAAAGAGAATTATTCGTAATTTTTCTTTTGTATTTATCGCGATTGCAGTATTGATTCTCTTTATGCTGTTTCCGGCCAAATTAATTGCCAATCGGATTACACGGCCCCTTGTTGGACTTGAAAAATCAATGGATCATATATCTAGACGAGAGTGGACAGAACCGATTCATTCAACCGGTGCAAAAGAGATTGTGAGCTTAGCGGATTCGAGTGAACGCATGAGGCAACAATTAATCGCATATGATCAAAAGCAACAAGCCTTGTTACAAAATATCTCTCACGAACTAAAAACTCCAATTATGGTGATTCGCAGCTATATTCAAGCCAAAGAGGATGGCTTGTATCAAGATGAGAGTGAACAAAAGACGTTTCAAACGATTGATCAAGAGGCGGTGCGAATGCAAAGAATTGTTGAGGAAATGATTCAATTAGCTAATATCGAATATGCCGCGGATCATGTAGCCGCGATAAAAAAATCAGAAATACATGTAAAGGATTTGATTGAAAAAACTTGTGAGCGAATGAAGTTCCAGCGTCCAGAATTGGACATGGAGCTTGATCTGATAGATGAAATCATAGTAGGAGACACTGAACACTGGAAAGTAATTTATGAGAATTTGATTCAGAACGCAATTCGCCATGCAGAAACGAGAGTAATGATTCGTCTCAGCCATAAGCCAGAGGGGACTCGATGTGAAATATATAATGATGGGAACCAGATCAGCGATCAGGAGAAAGATACGATTTTTGAAACGTTCTCTAAAGGCAAGACGGGAGAAACGGGATTAGGTCTTGCAATTGTAAGGCGCATATTGTCTTTATATCAGGGGAAGATTTGGTTTGAAAATCAGGAAATCGGAGTTTCCTTTTATATTCAAATTTGATGATGAGTCAATCATAGTTTGTCAGGAAGCATGTTTATAATATCGATGACTTGTAAATTTTGATGGGGGTAGTTATGGAGAGGCTTTGCTATCAATTCACAACGGAGGAACAGCCGGAACGAGGAAAAGTCGGCGCAAAGGCGCAGGCTTTGATTGAGCTTACACGGGCAAACTTTCTGGTCCCAAATGGGCTGGTTTTTACAGTCGATTTTTTCGAACCATGGTTACAGGAAATTCTAGGATCGCAGGAATGGGTGGAGGCGAAGGAAGATCTGACAAGAGAAAAATGCGATCGGATAAAAACAAGAGCGGAAATTTTGGATTTTACAGCGGAACAGGAAAGTGTGCTGAATGATGTGCTGGAGTTATTGGGTGAAGAGGAGCTCTTCGCGGTGCGATCGTCTTCGCCGGAAGAAGATCAGTCTGGCAATAGCTTTGCGGGCATATATGACACCCGTCTGGGGGTGAGAAAAACTGACCTTCCAGATGGCATTCGGTTGGTTTTCGCTTCTCTATTTGATCTTCGTGTGATGGCCTACAAACGCCAATCGGGAATGGAGCTTGAGGATGCCTCGATGGCTGTGATTGTGCAAGCGCAACTTGATTCGGAAATCAGCGGGATTGGTTTCTCGTTGAATCCAAAGAACAACGCCTATGATGAGGCGGTGATCAATGCAAGTTTTGGCTTGGGAGAAGCGATCGTAGGCGGAACGGTCACACCGGACATCTATATTGTCGATAAGCTTGAGTACCGAATCCTTGATAAGAAAGTCAATCAAAAGGAGAATGGAATCTGGCTACATGCAGATGGAGGCGTTGATAAACGCCCATGCGAAAACCCGAAAGCGCAAGCTTTAAGCGATGAAAAAATTGTAGCGGTTGCAGAATTGATAGGGTTTTGCGAATCTCATTATGGCGTACCGGTTGACATTGAATGGGCATATGAAAAGGATGAACTTTATTTGCTACAAGTACGGCCGATTACCACGTATATTCCACTCTTTCCAGAGATGATGACGAAACCCGGAGAACGAAAAAAAATCTATGTGGATATGTTGAATGTATCGCAAGGATTCGCTGAACCTCTCTCTGTTTTGGGCTTGGATATTTGGGCGAAGGTGATGGGCATGATCGGGGGCCAAGGGTTTATGCCGTCCGGTGAAGGCGGCTATCTCTTGAATCTTCATGGACGGCAATATTTTCATGTATCCAATATGCTGAAAGGCATGGGAAATCGACTGGGGATTGTCACGGTGGGCAACCATGACTTGGTAATCAAGGAACAAAAAGAGGAATTGATTCGCGACTATAAGACGCTTCATCAGACGAAAGAGATGCGAGAAGCGAAATGGGCCATAGTTAAGGTCGCATTCACAATGCTTCCCATGATGATTCACATGTTGATCAACCCCAAAAAACAAGAGATTCTGTATACAAAATTAGCTAATGCGTTTATGGATCAAGTGAAACGCTTGAAAGCGACTCAAGGTTTTGATCAGGTTGCGGAAAAAGGGTTTGAGTATTTGCAGATTATTATGAAACACAGCGCCACCTACGCGCCGGGCGAACTTGCCATGAGCAGGATCAAACGAATATTCAAAGGGAAAGATCTTGAGGATGAAATAGCTGCGATCCAAATGATGGTTACCAGCAACCCGACGGTTGCCATGGGGAAAAGCCAGGTTGCATTGGCCTGTGAACCTGAACTTCAAGAAACTAAGAATGGAGAAGAATTTGCAGACCGGGTCGCTTCGAAGACCTATTCGAAGGATTTTTTGGAAAAGGTGGAAAAGCATGCTTTCTTGTATGGGGATCGCGGCTTCAAGGAGATTGATATCGCGACACCACGCTTGCGAAATCAGTTGAAAGACTTGTATGAGCAATTGAGTCGAATCCACATTGACGACAATCAGCTGATCCATGCGGAGAAACGCAAAAGGGAAGCCTATGAACGCTTAAGAAACGAAGCGAAAAAGATAGGCAAGCTTCGAAAGTTTGAGAAGAATGCGGAAGTGTATGAGCGGCTGTTTGGGTTTCGGGAAACACCCAAGTACATGGTGGCTGTTTTGATTGGGCGGCTTCATGATTTGGCGATGGAAGTGGGCGAGGGCTTTGTGCGCCAGGGAAGGCTCGCATCCGCCGATGAAATCTTTGATTTGCATCTAGAAGAAATTGCGAAGGCAGAAAGTGATCCTGCTTTTTCGCTGACTGACGCGCGAGAAAAAAACCTGACTCCTTATCGACGGGTTGCCCATGTAAAAAATTGGCCGACGAATATCGACAGCCGCGGGAAAATTCATTTTTTGAAACGGAAGAGTACGGCGGACGGGTTGAGTGGAGAGGCAATTTCGAGAGGGGTTGTTCGAGGACGGGCGAAGGTGCTTCACAGTCCTTATGAAAAGCCCATTGAACCGGGAGAGATTTTGGTGACGCATGCAACAGAACCCGCATGGACGCCAATCTTTATCAATGCTGCGGGGGTTGTTCTTGAAATTGGAGGTATTTTGCAACACGGTGCCATCATAGCCAGAGAATATGGAATTCCATGTGTCAGCGGTGTCCGCGAAGCAACCCAGATGATTCAGGATGGAGATTTGATTGAGGTTGACGGCACTCAGGGCGTGGTACGAATTATACAAGAATGGGAAACAAAATCCACCTGATTATTTTCAGGTGGATTTTTTATGGGATTATTTCTCGTTCTTATGATCAATGATGAGGGAATAACAAGTCACTTTTTTAGCATTCGCTCTTTTCTCTTTCTTTTGAGCAAAGCGGTTGATGACTTCTATCAATTCAATTCGTTCCTCTTCGGTTAAGTAGAGATCATTTGAGGCCATTTGAATAGAGCGATTGTCGTTGTTCAAATCGCCAACGAGCTCTATCATTTCATCCAAGGAATCCAGGACGATGGTGGCCTGATGCTTCATAATCTTCTTTTTGACAACATGATCCCCGTCTTTTCCATATTGGACTCGAAAATTTTCACTGACAAGCCGATAATACTTTGCGGTGATTCCGTGAATATTCTCAGTATGATCTAAAGATAACAAACCGATTTTAATCAGCATTTTTCCATGGTATGTTACCTTGGAAGAATGATCACCAAGCATGTCGCCGATCTGCTTAAAAGTAGCTGTTTGAGTGTCACATTTACTGAATGCCGTGATAATCTTCATGCGATACGAATGGTAGATGGTATTAAATTCTTCTTCTGTTTTCACGAAATATGGCTGCATCAAATCGCTCCTTTGAGATTATTATATCAGATTTCTCGATAAGATTGATTGGTGAATAAGTAGCCCGTGAGTAGGAAGATGCCAAATGCTGCTGCGTAAAAGTAGCCGTGGATGGTGAGATGATCACCAATAACGCCAACGAGCGCACCGCCCAAGGGGATTGCGATCAATAGGGCGGTTCCCATGACTGCCGAAATGATTCCGCGTTTGTCGGATGGGATCACCCGCATAATATGGGTACGGATGGGGGCAGAAATGGTCGGTACAGCCACGCCAAAAACAAAAGAGAGTATTAAGGTGCTATAAAGCACAAATCGAGTGCTGCAATGAAAAACAGAAATTAAACCGAGTAATAAATAGGTAAGCCCCAATATGGAAAAGCCCGTAATGCTCATGGTGGACAATTTACCATTTTTTCCGAGTTTTGCAACCATGATGCCACCAAAGATAATTCCCAGTGTCATGGAGGATTCAATTAGGCTAACGCCATACACGCCCATATGAAGAACTTCTTCAGAATACTTGGGCAAGAGTACATTGATCGGTGTAAAGAAGAAATTTAGCAAGGCACTGGCGGTGATGCAAATCATCAGCAGGCGATCGTTTAGTAGAAACTGAAAACCAACTTGAATGTCTTTGAAGTAAGTTTGCCCTGGATTTGTTTGATGCGGAGGTCGGATGGGGGTTGCCAATAGCGCGATACCAAATGCTGAGAGGAAAAAAGTCGATGCATCCACAGCAAAGGCCATGCCATTGCCACCGAAAGCAACAATCATTCCAGCTGTGCCCAAGCCAAGGAGTTCGGCTGCGGATGATGCGGAAGAAGAAATGGCGGTAACTTCCAGAAAGGATGCCGAATCAATGAGATCGGCGTAGAGTGCCCGGCGTGCCGGATTAGCGAAACTCTCCAATGTTGAGTTAGCAAAAGAAAACCCGATGATCATCAAGACGGTAGCAGAATGATTGAAGATGAGAAGGGAAATCAGCGTTGCGTTTAAACCACGAAACAAATCGGAGAATACAACGATTTTTTTTCGATTGTGACGGTCTGCATAGACGCCCGCAAACGGGGCAAACAGAATATTAGGAATGAAGTTTATGGCAAACACAAGCCCCATAATAGAGAGAGACCCGGTGAGTTGATAAACAACCCAGCTAAAAGAGATCGTTTCGACGCTGTCGCCAAAACGGCTAACGCTACTGGAAAGAATGAGGCAACGGATATTTTTGTTGCGAATCAGATGAAACATAAGACCCTCCTACGATAAATGTTTTATAACGTTAAAAACATTTTAACGAATACGGAATCCTATGTCAAGCATTTGCAAAGTGAATTAAGGATTTGAAAAACAGGATCTCTTTCATTCTTTAATCAATGAAGGTCGTGTACTCTTCCATAGATTTTCTAGGGGGACTTTTGGGTGTTCCTTCAATAATTCCAAGAGGGATGGTTGCGACAAGATGATACCCATCTCTATGGAAATCGAGAGCGTCGCTGATTTCATTGGCGGCGTAATTTGGGCTGGTCATCCAACAGCTGCCATAGCCCAGTTCGGTTGCGGCAAGGATCAGGTTTTGTATGGAAGCGCCGATGCTTTGAAGTGCTGGATTTGTTCGTTCCAATTGATTAATCGCTTCCTCTGGAGCCTGCATCGCTTGGAGTTCTGCAAGTCCTGTTGGGATATAATCGTCCTTCGTGAAGGCGAAGATCACGGCTGGCGCCTCTTTGAAAAAGATACCAAATCGGAGGAATTTCCTGAATCGCACTTGTGATTTTTCATCTTGAATCTGCTGCGCCAATTCCTCATTTTTCTTTTCTAGAGTCTTTGCCAGGGCAAGGAGTTTTTCTTGATTGGTTACCACGACATAATGCCAGTTTTGAATATTTTTTGCAGAAGGGGCATGGGCGGCAGCGTTTAGCATGGTTTTGATATCTTCCAGCGGCACGGCTTGATCCTTGAACCTGCGAACGCTTTGTCTCTGCATAATGGTATAGATTGATGACATAAAGGCCTCCTAAGTGGTTTGGTATAAAACTAATCATAGCAAAATATTAGTTTTCCGTCAAACTAAATGGTGAAAATGGCGCATAAGTGACTTTCTCATTCATCATAGGGGCGATTTGATTGTATGGAAAATAAACAGGGTGCAAGATTCTTTCTGGTTATAACTTTGAAAGTAGTCCGGGTATACATATCAGTGGAATGAGTATGGTTGAATTGATTGAAAGATGAGAGAAGGGAGACTATGAATATTATAGAAATTGATCATTTGTCCAAGAACTTCAAGCACTTTTCCCTACACGATGTTTCCTTACAGGTAGCGCAGGGAGAGATTATGGGATTAATCGGTGCCAATGGTGCTGGAAAAACGACTTTGATTAAAATTATTATGGGATTGTATTTGCATGACCATGGTGAGGTTCGTGTATTCGGTATGGATCCGATCAAAGATGGAAGTGTGATGCGAAATGATATCGGATTTGTTTTTGACGATCCTCGATACTACGATTTTAATTTGAAAAGAATCAGCAAGATTATTGCTCCTTTTTATGAGAATTGGCAAGATGACGTCTTTCACCAGTATTTGCAGCAATTCGATTTGACGGACCGTTTGAAATTCAAGAGTTTGTCACGCGGGATGAAACTGAAATTTTCCTTGGCAATCGCGTTGTCCCATCAAGCAAAGTTATTGGTGCTTGATGAACCCACTTCCGGATTGGATCCGATCTTTCGAGTTGAACTGTTGAAAATACTGAAGAAGGTAAAACAGGAAGGGAATTGCTCCATTTTATTTTCTTCCCATATTACCGATGATGTGGAAAGAATCGCAGATTCCATTACATACATCAAAAAAGGTGGAATTGTGTTCTCTGGAGAAAAGGCGGAGATTTTATCGAAATACCGATTGATCAAAGGAGATTGTGAAAAGCTGAAGCCGCTGGCAGAGAGCATGGTGGCCGGACAAGAAATCGAAGATTATTATGAGGCGCTTGTGGATCGAAAGCAGACATTGCCAAAACTTTGGGATGAGGAATCAGATCCAAGCCTTGAGCAAATTATGCTGTACCATGAAATGCGGGGTGATTGAAATGCTTACCTTGATACGAAAGGACTATCTTGCTTTTGGACATTTGATTTTTTTTCAACTGCTAATCACCCTCGGTATGATGTCTTTTGGATTGTTTATCGACAAGAGGGGAACGATGACTTTTATCGCGTTGATCTTGTATCCGTTGATTGTGCCCACAATAATGCTAATCAATGACAAGAAATATTTTGAGTTGTGCAATGCCATGCCCAATAGCAGAAGAACTTTTGTACTCAGCAAGTATGTGGGGGGATTTGGCGCAGCATTTGCGATTTTGACGATTGGAATGATTTACGGCTATTTGGTTACCCGATTCATAGTCTCCGATGGGGTGAATTTCAGCCCGGTCTTTGGGATTCGAGGATTTAGCTTTATTTTGATTCCGATGGTGTTTGTCAACAGCATTACCTTTCCGATTTTCTTTAAATTATCACGAGAAAAGGGGAGCATCGCATTGTTTGTTTTTTTTGGCGTGATTCTGATTGGATTGCTGGTTGGTCTCGTATTTGTTGAAAAAGGATTGCAGGCGGCGAACATGCAGGTCTCGGAACAAGATGTTTTCCCAATGCTGATGCAGAGGCTGGCAAGTTACATCGATAGAATCGGTGTCAATCAATTTTTGATTCAAATGCTTGTCGGTATTGCGGGATTCTTGGGAATTTCTGTTTTGCTTTCAATCTGGGGGTTTTCGCGCAAAGATATAGGAGGTGAATAGGATGAAAGCTTTATTGCTTCGGAATTTACGTGCGTATCGAACTTTCTTCTTGTTGATGATCACGGTGATGATTCTGTATTCTTTACTGGTCTTTCGGGTCGGTTCTGTAAATGGGCTAGTTGGTTTTTTGGTCGTATTTCTTCCATCCATTGCGGGGATTGTTCTCTTCTTGGGAGATCAGGAATTGATGCAGCATACCGCATCGTTGCCAATTTCGCGCATGCAATTGGTTGTGTCCAAATATCTGTCCACCTATTTATTTGGCGGTGTTCTCGTTATTCTGACCATAGCAATCACGTGGCTGTTCAGTGGGTATTTTTTCAATGCGAGGGTTGATTTCTTGGAACTAATTTCCATGCGGGGCTTTCTCTTTGCAATTTTACCGATTACGGTGCTTGTGAGTATTTCCTATCCGATCCTGTTCCGGTTTGGATTGGGGCTGGGGGCAAAAATTCTCCTTATAAGTTTTGCGCTTTTATACGGAATTGGGATGATCGTTATGGAACGGGTTGTTGGAAGTTGGTTGATGGTTCAGCGGAGTGGGATTTTTGCTTCTGCAATGGCACTGTTTGCAAGGGGGGAAACTCGCTTTGGCGTGGTACTATTTGACGGAGGCTTGATGGTGCTACTTCTGGTGCTTATGATCGGCTCCATTCTTCTTTCTGTTTTTTGGATTCATCGAAAGGATTTCAATTGAATCTTAAATATACCTGAAAGCGTTGGATTCGCCCTATGGTTCTTTTGGATTTATGGTAAGATAGACTGTATGGTCAAGAAAATCATAAGGGCGGTTACGAATGAAGAAAGTAAATATTTATCGCGAGGCAAGAGAAAAATTCAATGAAGAAAATCCAAATCCCAAGAGCCGTGAAGAGGCTGTTGAGAGATTACATATTAGCGTAGCAACTTTGGGGCGATATGAGAATGGGGAGAGTGAACCGAATCCGGATGTGGTTCATGCCATGAGCAAGGTCTATGAGAATCCGGCATTGCGCAGGAAGTATTGCTCAGAGTGTTGTTTGATTGGCAAGGAAGATCACCCGTACAGCGCACCGAAAACGCTATTTGAATCAGGCTATGGGTTAATCAATGCAAACCGTGTTTTGGATGTATTTAAGAATGAGTTGTTTGAAATTCTGTCCGATGGGATTGTAGATGAAAAGGAAGTTGTGAAGCTTCAGAATATGATTCCTCAGATCAAGGAGATTCAAAAACTGTTGAGCGATATTGAAATCGAGATAGAAAAGCGTTCTTTACGCTATGAAAACGTAGAATAATAGCAAAGTGAATGAATTGGATATAATGGATGCTAGATTTCACAGTAAAAAGTTGCAATTGTGAATTTTTCTGTGAGGGAATCTAGCATCTTTTGTATGGTGAGAAAGCGTAAGTTTTTCTATAATAATAGTATCACCGGTGGTTAAGGTTGAGTGATCCACCGATTGCGAGTTACATTCGCGAAATACGAACAGTTAGAAAGTGAGGAACCATGAAACATATGATAAAAGGAACCATTGTTGGCGTTATTGTTGTTTTACTTATTGCCCTTGTCATCTTACCAGTTCTAAGTTTTAGTTTTGCTGGAATCATTCTTTTGGCGATGATCTTTTCCGTTATTTTTATCGGTGTGGGATATTTGACCCAAGATAGAAAAAGCATTACCCATAAGCACGCAAAAATTGGTGGTGTGATCTTTGGATTGTCCCTTGCTTATTTGGTATTCGGATCAATCGCATCGTCGGGGATTTTCCGATCCGAGGTAAAATATGACATGTTGGAAGTAGAAGAAGTCGTATTTGATGAAACGATTCCCAATGTAGATATGGATAATTTGATTATTTGGGATGAGTCGGATGCAATCCGTTTTGGCGAGAAATTAATTACAGAAAAAGATCCATCGTTGGGTTCCATGTATACTATTTCTAAAGATTATGGCACCTTGTCCGTGATTCAAGGGAAACCCTATTGGCTGTTTCCATTGGAGCATTCTGGGTTCTTCAAGTATATGAAGAATGAATCGATTCCTGGATATATCAAGGTGAATGCAACAACAGGAGATGCCACTTTTGTGGATAAGGAATTCACGATTGCACCATCCGCTTACTTCTCTGATGATTTGAAGCGAGCGGTGTACGCGAAGTACAAGGATATTGCACTCACCGATTACTCCTTTGAAGAGGATGAAAATGGTCATCCGCAATGGGTCATCACCGCATATACCCATAAGGCGGGCTTATCGACTTCAAATGTTATTGGGGTTGTGATTGTTGATCCGGCTACCAAAGCAGTTGACTTCTATGCAAAAGGAGAAGAGCCAAGTTGGGTAGATCGAGTCTCTTCGATGGAGATATTCAAGGAACATTTGGATGACTGGGGAAGGTATGCGAATGGATGGTGGAATCCATCGGATACGGGAAAACTGAAAAACACAGATGGAATCGGTTATGTGTTTAAGGATGGAAATCTGTTCTTTTACTCCGGGATTACCTCCTATGGTGGCGATGAAGCAACAACAGGGTTTCTCATCTACAATCCTAGAACCGGTCAAGCACAATACAATCGCATTTCGGGTTCTACAGAGCAAAAGGCTATGGGACTGATGGAAGAGTTGGTACAAAATGCTGGATATACAGCCAAGTATCCGTACTTGATCAATATCAATGGCGAGGCAACCTACTTGTCGACTTTAAAAGGCAATAGTGGGAATGTCGTTGGATACGCATTGGCCTCTGTTAAGAATTACCGGGCGGTTGCCTGGGGAAAAAGCTTGCGGGATGCGCAGATGGAATACAATCGAATCTTGATTGCCGAAGGCGGTATGACGAATACGATTAGTGATCAGTATGATTCTTTGGAGAAAGTCACAGGCGTTGTATCGCGTGTTGGCAGTGTGCGAGATGGTTATTACCTGGTGAAGCTAACCGGTAACGATATTTTGTATCTGGTTTCTGCTGATCAATATCCGCTGATTGTACTGACAGAACCGGATGATCAGGTCACAATTTCGTTCTTGAAAACGGAAGAAACAGAACAAATCGACGCGATGAATTTTACGAATCAGTCGATCGAGTAAATAGAACGAGGAGGATATTATGGACGTCTTTCAGCAATATGGATGGTTATTGGTTATGGTAGTGGCGATAGGAGTGGAAGCGGCATCGCTAGGGTTGACGAGTGTATGGTTTGCTTTTGGCGCTTTAGCAGCATGGCTGGTCTCTCTGGCAGTAGGCTCTTTTTCCATTCAGGTTACGGTATTTTTATTGGTGTCGCTAGGGTTATTGATCGGCATTCGCCCGTTTGCGGTGAAGGGATTGAAGATCGGGCGCCATCGCACCAATGCAGATGCGTTGATTGGACAGCAAGGCTTCGTATTGAAGTCGATTGAGCCGCTGAGCAGAACAGGACAGATTAAAGTGAATTCACAAATTTGGACTGCTGTTAGCGACGTAGCTCTGGCAGTTGGAGAAAAGGTGAGTGTATTGGAAATTCAAGGGGTTAAGCTCGTAGTGAAACGAGCAGAGAAGGAGGAAATATAGATGGGTGGATTTATTGGTTTTATCGTTATCCTAGCAGTCGTTATTGCATTGATTGCAACAAATATTCGGATTGTTCCGCAGGCATATGGGTTTGTTTTGGAACGTTTGGGGGCATATCAAGGGACCTGGAGCGTTGGATTGCATATCAAGATTCCATTGCTTGACCGTATTGCAAACAAGGTTTCATTGAAGGAGCAAGTGGTGGATTTCCCACCACAGCCAGTGATTACCAAAGACAATGTCACCATGCAGATCGATACGGTTATTTATTATCAGATTACCGATCCAAAGTCGTATACCTATGGGGTGAGCCATCCAATAGCAGCCATTGAAAACTTGACGGCAACCACGCTCCGTAATATCATCGGGGATTTGGAATTGGATGAAACATTGACTTCACGAGATACGATTAACACCAAGATGCGTTCGATTCTGGATGAAGCCACAGACCCATGGGGCATTAAGGTAAATCGCGTAGAGTTGAAGAACATCTTGCCACCTGCTGAGATTCAAGATGCCATGGAGAAGCAGATGAAGGCTGAACGTCAGCGTCGTGAATCGATTCTTCGTGCCGAGGGTGAGAAAAGATCTACGATCTTGGTTGCTGAAGGGGACAAGGAATCTGAGATTTTAAAAGCTGAAGGGGAAAAACGATCTATGATTCTACGTGCCGAAGCGGGGCGTGAATCTGCGATTCGAGAGGCCGAAGGGGAAGCAGAAGCGATTTTGAAGGTTCAAAGTGCGACTGCGGAAGGCTTGAAGATGTTGAAAGCCGCCAAAACCGATCAAGCAGTTTTGACGCTCAAATCTTTCGAGGCATTGACTAAGGTAGCTGATGGAAAGGCAACTAAGATTATTATACCATCCGAGATTCAAGGGTTGGCTGGATTGGCAGCATCCTTGAAAGGCGTGGTTGAAACAGAGGAGAAGTAAGATGGCGGGAAAATTGTATCGGGATCCCAATCAGGGAAAGCTCGCGGGTGTGTGTGCAGGATTTGCCGATTATATTGGCATTGATGTGACCATTGTGCGAATCATTTGGTTGGTCATGGTATTTGCTGCAAGCTTTGGTTTGCTGTTGTACTTGGCATGCTGGATCGTATTGCCTGAGAGGCGCGATGTTGTGAAAGTGTTGCGTGCAGAGGAAGTGTCCGCTGAAATGCGGAGTGCAAGAGACGCGGGCCATTCTGAAACTGAATAAGATATTTTATGAATCCCTTGGAGAAATCCAAGGGATTCTTTTTTTGGACGTAGGCCAGCGTTTTTTTTACTGCTATTTCGGGTAAGGGGGCAAGGAGAAGAGAAAATGATCGTCAAAAATAAGTTGCAGCAATCAGAATGGAGGGATTGAATGTATACCATCGGACAAGTGGCTAAGTTTTTGGGTGTGACCCGTGATACCTTAAAGTTTTACGAGGAAAAAGGATTGGTCAATCCCAGACAAGACGCGGAGAATGGATATCGGCAATATAGTCATCTCGATATTTATGACGTGCTGACAACCAATTTCTATCGGGAAATTGATATGGAGATCAAAAAAATTCAAGAGATTAGACAGAGCCAGAGTATCGAAGAGATCGAATTAATCTTGCAAGACAAGGAAGAACGACTTCGCGCAGAATTGGAAAATAAGCGACTTCTGTTGGAACGCATTCAAAACGTGAGGAATGATTGTGAAAAAATCATGCGGCATGTCGGCGAGTATTCCATTCGAGAAATGAAACCCTTTGTAGTGAAGGGGGAGATTTCAGATTTCACTGCCTATGATGAATACGATATTGTTCAAAAGAATACAAGAAACTTGAAAAATGCAGTAACACTAACGGATTTATGGCGGGTTGTCCGTTTTGACGAAGCAGGGATTATAGAAGACAAATTTGTTGTTGGTCGAGAGCTTGATCCAGCGGAGAAAGTGGTCAATGAGGAAATCTGGTCACATTGTATACCCCAATTGAATAAAAGATTTGACTCGGGTGTAAGCCCCAGGTTTAGAATGATGGTGTAAAGAATTCAGTTTAAAGGGGTGTATTGAAATGAAAATTGCAACTTTGATAAAAAAACCGTTCGTTCGCTTTGTTCTATTGAGCAATCTGATTTTCTGGCTGTTTTTAGCAATCATTGGACTCAGCATGATGCTTGGGGCTCCGGAAGGAGTTTTACATGGAATGGAAATTGTCGCCGCGTGGTCGTCAACCTTTGCTTTCCTGATTCTATTTAAAAGGATTGTTCCCGGAGGTAAAATAAAAGATTATGTTAAAAAACAGTTCGAACCAAGAATAAAGATCTCAGTCATTGTCGTTGTGACCATCATTCAGATTCTAATCTTTTTAATAGCCAAAGGATTCTCGGGTGCGAAACTAAGCTTCGCATTTTCCTTGCCCGGGATGGGAATGTTTATTTTTACATTTATTGATTTGCTCGCGAGAGGTTCGCTCGGGGAAGAACTTGGGTGGAGAGGGTATGCGCTCAATGAGTTGCAGAAGAAAGTGAGCCCATTAAAAGCAGCGCTAATGATTGGGGTTCTCTGGGGATTTTGGCATACACCGCTTTGGTTCTTTTCAGGATATGTCGGGTTGGAGCTTCTCCAGTACAGTATATTGTTCATGATTGCTGTTCTTGGAATTTCGGTGATTATGACGGTATTCTATAATCTGAATCATAATTTGATCGTTCCAATCCTGATTCATCAATCATTTAATTTTTTATTGGCCTTGAATCAAGGGGATTTGCTAGACGTTTTGGTGTACACAGCGATCGGATATGGTTTTGTGGCCTTGGCGTTGATCGCAATAAATCCGAAGCAGGTATTGTATAATCGCAGTCGTATGACTGAAATCGCATAATGTAAAAACGAAGAGTCACCAAAGGGTGACTCTTCGTTTTTGCCTGATAGTTGATTATGTGGTGGAAGTAAAAATCTCAAAATGAGAATTTTCTCATTTTGAGATTTTTTTCATTTTTCCATCTTTTTGTGTGTTTGAAGGAAGCTCAGACATTGAAAAATAGCAGAAAACGTTATCAGCTTTGCTTTTAACACATTCTCATTTTGAGAATAACCAAGTTTAAGTTTTCTGGGAAATCGTTGAAATCTAGCGATTCTCATTTTTGGCATGGAAGTTGCAATAGATAGTGGTGATAGCAAAGGAGGAAGTAATGAGCATGAAGGGGAATTTTGGAGAAATCGAATATGTGATCAATGAATCTATAGGTGGTGAACTACCGAAGTATTTGACGCAAGAGGAAGTAAAGAAGGCACGAAATTTTCATCTTTCCATGGATGAATATCAGGCAACGCCATTGGCTTCACTGGATCATTTGGCAGAAGCCATGGGTGTTAAAAAAATCTATATCAAAGATGAATCATATCGCTTTGGTCTGAATGCATTTAAAGGACTGGGAGGAACTTATTCTATTGCACGGATGCTGTGTAAAAAATTGGGTGTTGATATTAAAGATGCAAGCTTTTCATTCTTCAACCAGCCAGAGGTGCAAGAAAAAATCAAAGACATGGTTTTTGTAACGGCAACTGATGGGAATCATGGGCGGGGTGTTGCGTGGGCGGCATCGAAGTTAGGTTGCAAGTCGGTGGTATATATGCCAAAGGGATCTTCTGAGATTCGTCTGCAGGCAATAAAAAATGCGGGTGCTGAGGCGTCAATTACAGACTTGAATTATGATGATGCGGTTCGATTGGCCAACCAGCAAGCGAAAGAAAATGGATGGTTTATTGTTCAAGACACAGCTTGGGAAGGTTATGAAGACATCCCGGTTTGGATCACCCAGGGATATACGACAATGGCGGATGAAGCCCTCGATCAATTGCAGCTTGAAGGGGTGGACAGACCAACCCATGTGTTTTTGCAAGCGGGTGTGGGTTCCTTGGCTGGTGGCGTTTTAGGCTATTATGCCAATGTATTTAAAGACAATGTGCCGGTTACGATCATTGCAGAACCCGAAGAAGCAAATTGTATTTACAAGTCAGCGCATGTGGGCGATGGTGAACCGCACAATGTTACCGGAGATTTGAATACCATTATGGCTGGCTTGGCTTGTGGAGAGCCAAACCCGATCACATGGAAGGTGTTACGAGATTTCGCAACGGCGTATGTTTCATGTCCGGACTATATCGCAGCGACAGGTATGCGTATGTTGGCCAATCCAATGGGCAAAGACCGAAAAGTTGTTGCAGGTGAATCGGGTGCAGTTGGGGCTGGATTGCTGTACACTTTGATGCAAAGTGAGAATGACTTGAGAGAAAAGTTAGGATTGAATGAGGAGTCCATCATACTCTGTTTTAATACAGAAGGGGATACAGATCCGGTTCACTATAGAAAAGTAGTATGTGAGGGAAAAAATCCACAATTGAGCTAGGAGGATAAGCAATGAAGCAAGGCGTAGTTACAGAAAAGGCACCGGGAGCAATTGGGCCCTACTCGCAAGGAGTCGTATTTGGAAATTTAATGATTACATCGGGCCAATTGCCGATTGATACGACGACAGGGAAAATGCCACATGATATTGCCGAACAAACACGTATTTCTTTGGAAAATGTGAAGGCAGTATTAGAAGCAGGAGGAGCTTCACTCAATCAAGTTGTAAAGACGACAGTATTTCTTAATGACATGGAAGATTTTTCGAAAATGAACGCAGTGTATCAAGAGTATTTCTCTGGAACTTATCCAGCACGAAGTGCAGTTGAAGTTGCAAGGCTACCAAAGGACGCTTTGGTAGAGATTGAGGCAATTGCAATCGTTAAATAGTCACTTATTAACATGATTTGAGGATAAAAAACGGCGCCGTTATTACCCTATTCAATCATATTTGACATAAGCACGAAGACAAGGAGCGTAAAAATGAAATCACAAATTTTAGCATTTTCAAAACAAGTACAATCGGACCTTATTCAATTTGCACAAGATATTGTAAGAATCAAAAGTTATACCTGTAATGAGGAAGAATTGGCAAACTTTGTGATAGCGAAGATGAATGAACTTGGCTATGATGAAGTCTTTCAAGACAAACTGGGCAATGTTATTGGTGTAGTAGGAACGGGAGAAAAAGAAATTTTCTTTGACGCTCATCTGGACACGGTTGAAGTGCAAGATGAAGAGGATTGGACATACGGTCCATTCAGTGGTGAGATTGTGGACGGCAAGTTGTATGGCCGTGGTTCCACGGATATGAAAGGAGCTGTTGCCGCGACAGTTTATGCGGGACATGCGATTAAGCAATTGGGACTGGCAGAAGGTAAAAAGGTATATATTTCAACATCGATCATGGAAGAAGATTATGACGGAGAAGCGGTATCGTATCTCTTCAAGGAAAACGATATCAAACCGGACTATGTTGTCATCTGCGAGCCAAGCTCCTTGCAACTGGCTTTGGGACACAATGGTCGTGCCTTAGTCCAAGTGGATATGGACGGAGTTTCAGCCCATGGTAGCGCACCGGAAAAAGGTGTTAATGCAATTTATAAGATGAATCAAATTATTTCACGGGTTGAGAACCTAGGACTCGAGATGATGAAAGCCGATACCAGCGGTTCTTTGGCTCTGACGAAGATCGAAAGCGAAGCCGTTTCTATCAACGCCATTCCACCTAAATGCAGTATATATTTGGATCGACGGTTGGATATCGGTGAGGACTGGGATCATTTGACCAAGGAAATGAATATGCTTTTAGAAGGAACTGGCGCTTCATGGTCGATCTATGACGAGGCTGGCGAAAGTTGGAAAGGTGAAAAATTAGTGCTACATTCATTCTTACCAGCATGGGAGATTGAAAAGGAACATCACTTGGCACAATCTTGCTTGGCAGCTTATGAGGATTTGAATGAAAAAGAGCCGATCATGATTAAATGGGATTTTTGTACCAATGGCGTAGCACCAGCAAGATTAGGCATTCCAACTATTGGATTTGGTCCGGGAACAGCAAAGCTCGCGCATATGACAGACGAATATTGTCTTGTCGATGAAATTGTAAGTGCATTTGAATTTTATACTAATCTTGTAAAACACATTTAAAACAAAATAGGATATAATAATTTTGAATTCAGAGAGGATGCAGCTATTATGGTAGCAAATATTGTAGGTTTTTTAAACGGTATCGTATGGAGCAACGCACTTGTTGCACTATGCTTATTCGCAGGACTATATTTTTCGATTAAAACACGATTTATGCAGGTCAGACATTTTAAAGAAATGATTCGTTTAATGTTCAATGGCACCAGCTCGGACAAAGGGGTATCTTCTTTCCAAGCATTGACCTTGGCGCTTTCCGCTCGCGTGGGAACGGGAAATATCGCAGGAGTTGCTGCAGCCATCGGATTTGGTGGACCAGGAGCGATTTTTTGGATGTGGATTCTTGCATTTTTAGGCGCGGCAACAGCTTATGTAGAGTCAACACTGGCGCAGGTTTATAAAACAGAGATTGACGGTCAGTACAGAGGCGGTACAGCGTACTTCATTGAAAAAGCGCTTGGAATCAAATGGTATGCAGCAGCATTTGCAGTTGCCAATATATTCGCCATGGGCTTTACAGCGCCAAGCGTTCAAACCAATGCAATTGCAGTATCGCTTCAAAACTCATTTAGCATTCCACCAATTGTAACAGGTGTTACAATCGCAGCGATTATGGCATTGATCATATTTGGCGGGATTAAAAGAATTGCACGAGTAGCAGAATTGATCGTTCCATTTATGGCAATTGCATACATTGTTTTGGCTCTTGTGATTATTCTGATGAATGCATCGCAAGTTCCAGCGGTATTCAGCTTGATTCTCACTTCTGCATTCGGCAAAAATGCAATCTTTGGCGGTATTGTCGGTAGTGCGATTTCTTGGGGTGTCAAACGAGGTATTTATTCCAATGAAGCTGGTTTGGGCATTGCAACTCAAGCAGCAGCGGCAGCCGAGGTTTCTCATCCGGCGAAGCAAGGGCTTGTTCAGGCATTCTCGATCTACATTGACACCTTGTTGGTATGTACAGCCACAGCCTTGATGATCTTGATCACCGGCGCATACAATGTGCACGGTGCTGCGGGAATGATAGTTGAAAATCTTCCTGGCGTTGAAGCGGGTCCTTTATTTACCATTAAAGCGGTTGAGAGCGCATTTAGCGGTCTGGGCAGTAGTTTTGTTGCTATCGCATTGTTCTTCTTCGCCTTTACTACACTCATTGCCATCGCTTACTATGGCGAGACAAACGTGGCGTATTTATTCCGCAAGCGAAATACCAAAACACCGATCTTTATCTTCCGTGTGGTATATCTCTTAACCATTGTATTTGGTGCGCTTCGCTCCGCCGAGTTGGCATGGGCGATGGGCGATTTAGGCTTCGGTATAATGGGATGGTTGAACCTGATTGCGATCTTTATGCTCGGTAATGTTGCATTTAAAGTATTACGCGACTATGAAGAACAAAGGGCACAAGGTCTTGAACCTATTTTTGAACCGGATAAGCTGGGGATCAAGGGTGCGGAATTATGGAACACGATTAGAAAGAGTTATCAAGACGAGGACAAAACTGAAGATATTTCATAGAAAAAAAGCGTATTGCCGAAACTGGCAATACGCTTTTTTGTCACTTGATTTGATATTCTTTCACTTTTCGGTAGAGGGTCGCTAAACTGATTCCTAGTTTTTGTGCAGCGAGTTTCTTCCCCTCTTTACGATGTCCAAACTTTTTCAAACAGGCTGTAATCAGTTCTTTCTCCATTTGGTTTAAATTGAAATCTGTGATTTCCTGAACAGACCCTTTTTGATGAACCCGTAGCGGCAGATGAGCCTTTGTTAAGGTATAGGGAGGTTGTAGCATATTAATGGAATATTCGATGGTGTTTTGTAGTTCACGTATATTGCCAGGCCAGGAATAGGCTCTGATTTGTTCCAAATACTGATCATCGATTGCTTTTACCTTCTTCTCGAAAAGATCGGCATATTTTGAAATGAAATGAAAGGTGATTTCCAGCAGATCGTCATCTCGCTCCCGCAAGGAGGGAAGTTCAAGAGGAATAACATTTAGCCGATAAAAGAGGTCTTCTCGGAAGGTGCCTAGTTGAATCATTTCCTCCAGGGGTCGGTGGGTAGCGGCAACAATGCGCACATCGATTTTCATGGATTGGTTGGATCCCAGCTTGACGATCTCACGCTCTTCCAAAGTTCGCAGCAGTTTCACTTGAATGTACAGGGGCATGTCGCCAATTTCGTCGAGGAATAGTGTGCCTTTGTCCGCAAGCTCAAACTTACCGATTTTCCCCTTGGGATCAGCGCCCGTAAAAGCACCTCGCACGTATCCAAATAATTCACTTTCCAGAAGATGTTCGGGAATAGCAGCGCAATTGATGGCAACGAAAGGCGCATTGTTTCGGTCGCTATTTTCATGAATCGCTCTTGCAAA
>JABXKS010000008.1 GCA_013619125.1 Clostridiales bacterium | reverse complement strand
CCGAAAAACGAAAGATCAATTATTTTCTGAAACCATTCGTACTCTCGCTGATAAACAATAGTCAAATCATTATTGTCGGTTATTTCATAATATTCTTCATCATTCTCAAAAGTCTTCAAATGTATTTGGTCATCGATGGACAATGAAATGTAAATATCAGCAGATTTTTCATCGATATAAATAGTACCATTCATGTCATCTGCTTCAAACGTGTAGTTTTTTTCTTCTCTTGCTTTACCAACGTCAAAAGGATTTTCGCTGGTAGTCATAGCAAAGATCACCAAAGCAAAACCTATTACAATTAGTATAGCACCGGTTAAACTTACTTTTTTCATAACACTACTCCTTTCTGACGAGCCGCTGCCTAAGCTTCCGAAATGGTAAAGCATTCAGTTTAACCCATTGTCTTGTAATCCAAACACAAGGGTAGAACAGCAACATCATTATACCCGCTGAAAGTATACCCACACCCATGTAAGCAATACCTGTAGTGAAACCAATGGTGAAAATTCTTATAAAACCAATGCCTACTCCAGTTACTGCAATGATGGCCAAACTTACGTAACTCACAACTCCACCGGCATAGATCACCCATCCGGCAAGTACTAGCGAAATGACAACACAAACTGCAGTAAGCAATAATGGCAGCCATAAAGGGGACCCAATAATTGTGAGTGCCAGAAGTACCCCTTTGCTTCTGCTTTTTTCTATTTCTTTTATAACCTTGTCTTTTACCATACTGGTTATAGGTATTTCATTTTCAATATTGGTTACGATATCATCCAGACTGCCTAAAGATTTAATCGATACTTCCTCGGTCATTCCATCTTCGATCCTGTCGTCAATGCTTTCTTCATAATAACTAATTAGTTTACCTATTTCCTGATCGGGTAAATGCTTCAACCTATTTGTCAATTCACCTAAGAACTCGCTCTTATTCATATATTTCACTCCTTAATAAAGTCAAATACTTTCATGGCTTTTTCCCACTCACTTATAAAATCTTCGATGCGCTGCAAACCTGCATCTGTAATTCTATAGTACTTACGCAATCGGCTCTTATGCTCCTCGGTGTAAACTTCAAGACATTTGCTGGCTTCCAGCCTTTTCAAAATCGGGTAAAGTGTTGATTCGGATATATCAATAATCTCGGAAACATCTTTAACGATCCGATAGCCATATGAGTCACCTTCTGTCAAAATCTTTAATACGCAGACTTCTAATAGTCCACGTCTAAGTTGAGTATCCATAAAATACCCCCTCTCGCCTTATACTATATCACACATAGTATCGTTTGTAAAATAGTATGTACGATGTCGGCGACGTCGTCAGATTGATGACATTTTGATTTAGAAGTAGAATTATCATCGTAGTCTTGGGCATTTGTTGATGCGACTCAACGAAAGGTATAATCAGGATGATCGTTCATCACTGGAAGAAGGACTGTCATATGACTATAAGAAACATGTACTCGTCGATTTTGGATGTCGAAAAGGAGATATTGCAGTTGTTGCTGCATTTATCAGCTATTGGAATGACGAGACATACTAGGATCAATTAAAGGTGTATATGGATACGTTTGATCATACAATGGATAAGCTGATTATTGTTAGACCTATTCTCTTAAACGCATTACTTGGGATCATATTTTGGTATATATATTTGAAAGAAGGATTATGGCATAGTATGTTAACTCATATGGCTACTCATATAGTTATGCAATTATTTTAACCTCGCTTGTTTATTAATAACAAGCGAGGTTAAAATATGAATGGAGGGAGCAATTATGAAAAGAATTAGTTTATTTATCTTATTAGCCTTTGTGATTTCATGGAGCTTTTGGGGCTTGAAAATATTAGTTCAAGCGGATTTGATTCCTAACTTTATCGGGCTGTTTGGCGAATTAGGTGTGTTTGGACCATTCTTTGCTTTTCTAATTATGCTCAAACTTGATAACAAATCAATTAAGCTTACACTTAAAAAGATGTTAAAAAAAGAACAAAATAGAAATCTTATTCTGTTTGTGATTATATTTCCATTTATATTAAGTGGATTATCATATCTATTTGTAGTACTTAAGAACGAGATTCCCTTTGAATTAGGTCTATCCATTCAAATGATTGTGCCTGTTGCAATAATTATATTATTCGTTGGAGGTCCTATTGAAGAGTTTGGTTGGAGGGGATATCTCCAACCACTTGTAAGAAGTAAATATTCTGTTATCATTACAGGATTAGTTATCGGTATAATTCATGGGGTATGGCATTTACCACTTCATTTCATTGAAGGAACTGTACAGTATGAAATTCCTATTATCCAGTTCATCTTAATAACAATATTAAATGGAATATTGTTCTCCCAATTGTATGAACGATCAAAGTCATTAAGACCAATGATTATTCTTCATTGGACTGCAAATTTATCTAGCGCAATATTTATGTATTGGATGAACAACGATGGGAGAATAGTACTATTCATATTAACAGCAGTATTGAATGTTGCTATATACGGTTTTTATCTAAATAAAGAATCATAAATTATAACTAAAATTATATTGTAAGAATAACTCAACTAATGTGTTGAGTTATTTTTATTAAAGGCAATTGAATTTTCATGACACCTTTATGCTCTTATTGTAGCGATTGCTGAAGTATTTGATGCCTTAACCAGTAAACGACATATAAAGAAGCTTGGTCAAATGAAAAAGAGGTAACTTCGTTAATAGATTGGACTAATCCTAAATATAGTGCGGGAATTAATCCAGATAACTTCTTTAGTGTTGATGTTGTTACTGGCGCAACAAAACTGCACAAAATTCATCGGATACGATTCAGGTGCAACTGTTAGAACATCTAGAGAGTCTGCATCATATCAAAGAGCTTTAGTTGAAGCTGGTATAATTACTGATAAAGAAGTAATTATCAGTAATCACCTGATAATCTGAAGAGATATTTTATTTAGGATCACTTGAGGCGAGTTGTACCACAAGTAACGATAAAAAAGGGTCCAACATCATGAACGATATTGGACCGCAGAAGTATATATTACTCTGAATTATGATATTGCTTTACTACGTTATTATTATTTACTAACA
>JABXKS010000007.1 GCA_013619125.1 Clostridiales bacterium | reverse complement strand
GTCTCAGCCATATAGTCGTTCACCTTGGCAAAGGTTGTTGAATTCAGATAGATATCCGCCACATGCGCTTCTTCTCCAACAAAATCAAAAGATAGCGCGCCTGCATACACCGTATACTTCAAATCCTCAAAAGCGGTTGTCAATTCAACGGTTGCCACGCTATGGCTTTCGTCCCACGTAATCAATTTAACTTTCTTGCCGTAGCTTTCAGAGCCCTTTATCGTAAAGGTTGTGTACGTTGGCTTTGTAAATGCTACACGAATTTTTTTCTCGCCAATCTGACGAACTGAATTCGCAGTGGCATACGTAAAGCTTTGAGTAGATACCCCAGAAGAATAGGTGGAGCCAATACTCACATCGTGATTCTTCTTCGGTGTATCCAAGGCATTGTAACTGATTTCCGAGAACAGATCCACTGTGACAGGAGTCGCCGCAGAAGCAATAACCCCGTCAAGCAAGCCTACATCACGAGCCATCATCATAACCCCGTCCCAAGTCGGCCAGTAATCCAATACCCGCAACCAAACCGCGCATAATTCCTGTACGGTGGTTATTTGATTATACCCATACGAAAAATCCGTCTCACCAGAGATGTACTCATTCATCACCATCCATGCAATATACGGACGATATGAAGGATCTTCCACATCATAAAAAGCAGGCAAGACCTGCACTCGTTTCGCTTCCAGTTCCTTTCCCAATATCCGAGTCACATAAACTGCCATGTCCTGCTTCAAGACATGCTGCGATCCCGGTATTGAGGAAGAGAACACCCCCGCGGAGGCTAAAGCATCTGCATCGCCACCAGCAAAAGCTGGGCTTAGATTAAAAAGAAGCAATGTAATTAATAAGTAACTTAAGATCCGCTTCATATCGATCCTCCTAGACATTCCTATATGTTTATTATACCTAACTAGCAGGAGTTAAACAAGAAATTGCCAATTTACTATAAATAAGGAAAATATATCGCTATATTTGCAGAATTTGCGCAGAAAAAAAGACGGTCCCGAAGGACCGTCTGAATTCTATCTAATCAACTATAACTTGGATTTGAACAGTTCCCATTGCAGTTACTGCCACAATCGTGAATGTGTCCCCATTTGCAGGAGAAGTTGCTGACAATGTGTATGCATATGAAGTGTTGTTAATTGTATATTTACTATTATCAGAAACATACATATAACTAATTACTTCTTTTGATACTTTCCCGTATTGATCCGTTGCTTCGAAGAAAGCAGGGAAGAATGCGTCAAAGTTAGCATAATCATCGTATGGTTGATCAAGCACCAAATTAGATCCACCAGAAGTGATATCTGACACACTTACCCGTACGCTATTACCACTCATTGAAGTGTCCGGGTCATTCTTGATATCAACTTTTACTGCTCGAGGCGCTTCTGGACTAATTACGACTGTTTGTTGCTCAATTTCAGTGCTTCCACCAATCTGATATTGTACCAGTAACTGAGCTGAAGTATCTCCAGTTAAAGCTCCTCCATTACTTGTTGCATATACCGTAAATGATCCATTCACATTTACACTCAAGTATTCAGTATTCGTAATTGCAGAAACGTTTGTAACTGCCCCAGAAGGCAATTTCACTTTCTTATTTCCTTCTTTCCCAACCACTTCAATTACTTTTCCATACTTAGAGTAATTTGGAGTTGAAGGCGCATAAATTTTTCCTACTTGTGTGACTTCAAAACTATCGATATCACTAGCAGTCAAAACCGAAACATCAAATGATCGCTCATCAACAATCTGTGTACCATTGTATAATGTCGCATAGAATGTATATACCTCTGCGTCAGTAAGGTCAATTGTTACACTTTCGTTGTTGGAAGCCGCACCATCACCTGTAAAACGAACTTCGTATCCAGATGGAATTGACTTGTCATATTCATAGCCATACTGATCTTCAAACGTTAAGCTATTTGCATTTATTGTCTCTGTACCACTTTGTACTGCGTAATACTCATAAAAATCTTCATCCAAACCAGTAATCGCATATGGATTTGATGACGGATATACTAAGAAGTTTACTTGTACAGGCGTAGAGCCATTTGCCGTGAATGTCGCATAATCCATGAATTGCGTTGTCGTTGAAGTATTGCCGTTTTTATACATCAATTTTGCGTTTTCAGAGGCATCTTCAACCCAGTAGAATCCATTCTTTTCGCCTTTAGTGATCTTAACACCATTCGCATAAACAGAATCTTTCAAGGAATCATACTTTGTAACTCTGTCACCAACAAAGTTGTATGCTTCAAACATGAATTCAATCGGATTACCAGCAACAATATAATCGTCCGGCGTATCAACAATTACTTTATTGACACCATTTGGCATTAATTCGATTACATCTGATGCATTCGAACCACTGTTCTTGTCAACAACATTAATATAGACAGATGTTGGAACGCTAGTTTCTGGCATTAAGTTTGCATAAACACGAATATATACCTTCTCAGCTTTCCCATCTGCAACTTGAGTTTTTGAAGGGAAATACCATACCGCTTTTCCGTCTGCTGGAGACAGAATCACATTATGACTTGTTGCTGAGTTTTTTTGTCCGAAATAATCAACATCATTGATCAAATCACCATCTTGGTCATAAGCCATAACAGGTAATACCCAAATATCCGAACTTCCTTGAACCAAATATTGATCTTCTGGATCCTTATCAATATTCTCAATTTCGCCAAAAGAAATTGAAGTAGCTTTTCTTGGCTCGCTAACCGTCAATGTTTCATTCACTACAACAGGCGCCATTCCAGTAACCTGTGCAATCCCTGTAATCATAACCGGCATGCCCATTTGCCATCCTGACGAATTATAAACTTCAAGATATGAACCTTTGTCTGTCACACTGCCCGAACCAGACCATGAAACATTTGCAGTAATATGATTATCAAACTGATCAACAGTTTCATAGTTGATAATCACCTTGTTCATATCAGTTCCTGTATATCCAAGAACCTTCGCAGTGGAAGAAGTGATTAAAATATCTGCCAGATACGGACGCTCACCAACAATAGTTGCACTTAAGGTTGGTAATCTCCTCAATACTGTTTGTGATGTTGCCGCGTTTGACTTGAATACTGTTTTCTAATGCTTCAATATTCTCATCGCATTCCAATTCAAATACCTTTGGTCCAACTTGAGCAAAGGATAAGATATTCAATTGTGCATTGTCCGCTTTGGTCTGTACGTCATGGCCCAATCGCGCTGCCAAGGTTTCATTGGTTCCCTTGTAGTTCGCACGAATTGCCGAAGTTGTAAAGTCTGCCATGGTACCACGTGACGCCAAAGCAGTTCCCGGTACTGACGTACCAAATCCCAATGAGCCTGCAGTCGATGCGACTACATCCCAGCCTGGGAATTCACCAAGATAATACCCCAGTGAACGAAGCAATACGATTTGTAATTCCTGTGTCGTGATAAAATCACCGAATCCAAATTCCGTCGTGCTCTTGCCCATAAAGTATTGGTTCGCATATGCCCAACCCAAATACCCATTGTAAAATGAATCGGTAACATCATTAAACGGATGGTTGATTGGATAGACATTTGCCTGATCCTCTTGATCCATCAAGCGACTGAGAAGGACCACGGTATCTTGACGCTTTAAATAATCGTCTCCCCGTCGTTCTTTCAATACACC
>JABXKS010000006.1 GCA_013619125.1 Clostridiales bacterium | reverse complement strand
ATTGAGAACAATGTATAAGACATGTCCGTTTCGGATGAAGTACGGTGAACCGTATCTATGGACAACCCAAAAGCATAGGGATGAATTTAATTGTTGATATCATAAAAGGAGTCATAATATATGACTCCTTCTCAACGTTCCCGCAGTTCGCGATATGCCAACCACATCTAATTCACTAAATAAATGCCCCTCTATGTGAGAGTCATGTTGCTAACTGGCGTGTTATACGAATGTTATTGCAGCTTCTTTCCCAGTGACAATAGCCCTGAGGGATTACTTGATTCTATTAGAGATGGGATGATCCGCATTAAATTCTAATAGATCCCACTTGTTTCCGTATAAGTCCTCAAATACTGCTACTGTTCCATAGTCTGCTTCCTTTGGCTCACGTACAAACTTAATCCCCTTGGAAACCATGTCATTGTAATCTCTCCAGAAATTATCTGTATTTAAAAATAAGAATACTCTACCACCTGCCTGATTACCTATAAATGGTTTTTGCTCTTCTTTTGATGCTTTCGCTAATAGCAATGTTGTACCTACTGATCCAGGTGGTGAAACAACTACCCAACGCTTATCTTGCTCGGGTTGATATGTATCTTCTATTAGTTCAAAGTTCAATTTCTTAGTATAAAATTCAATAGCATCGTCATAATCATCTACAACTATTGCTATATGTACAATCGATTGAATCATGTTTTTTACCTCCTACTTAATATCTTCTACATCGATTTTATCATAATACATATCTGCCACTAGTCAAGTCCGCTAAAGTGTGTAATTTCCTTTGGCTGTTAATTAACCCCAATAGTGAATGATTCTTCAAGGTATCTATGAATGGGTTTACAAGTATAAGGTGAATTGGATTTTCTCATGATTGAGGAAGTCGAATTTCTTTTTAGGGTTAGGTAAAGTACGGTGAACCGTATCATAAGTAAACACACATAAACTGTAGCATATGAAACGCCCCGGAATTCTCCGGGGCGTTGGTTTTACTCTTCGTGTTCAATTGTCAATTTGATCTTCTTCTCATCCAGGTCGAAGTGAGCGGTGTCGCCTTCTTGAAGTTCGCCTCTTAAGAATCTCTCTGCGAGCTCATCTTCAATGAGTCTTTGAAGGGTTCTTCGGAGTGGGCGTGCGCCGTATTGAACGCTATAGCCTAACTCTACCAAATGCTTCTTGGCTTCCTCCGTGATATCCAACTTCATCTTCTTCGCATGGAGTTCCATGGCGATCTCATTGATTTGAAGTTCGATGATCTCATGGAGATGCTCGGGCTTCAATCGATGGAAGGCAATGATCTCGTCGATCCGGTTTAAGAACTCTGGTCTAAAGAATTTTCTGAGGGCTTCTTTGGACGCTTCTGATTCGAGTTGCTCGCCTTGATTGCCGAAACCAAGGGTTGAGCCTTTGGTTTGTGTGCCGGCGTTAGAGGTCATAATAATGACCGTATTTTCAAAGTGTACCGTGCGTCCCTGGCTATCTGTTAATCTGCCGTCTTCCAGGATCTGAAGCAGCATATGAAAGACATCCGGATGCGCCTTCTCGATCTCATCAAGGAGAACAAGAGAGTATGGTTTTCTTCTAATCTTTTCTGTTAAAAATCCACCTTGATCATAACCCACATATCCAGGAGGCGCGCCGATCAGTTTCGATACGGTGTGCTTTTCCATATACTCAGACATATCCAAGCGGACCATGGCTTCTTCGGAGCCAAAGAGTTCAATGGCTACACTTTTCGCCAATTCTGTTTTACCGACACCAGTTGGGCCTACAAAGATAAAAGAGGCGGGCTTGCGCTCTCGATGGAAACCGGATCGCTTTCGTCTAATCGTTTTTGAAAGTGCTTGCACCGCTTTGTTCTGTGCGATGACACGTTTGTGTAGACGTTCTTCCAGTTGAAGCAACCTGTCGGCTTCAAATTCCGAGATCTTGTGCACGGGGATCTTCGTCCAAGCTTCAATAACATAGGCAATGTCTTCACGAGTAAGTGCAACCTGGCCGAATTGGGTTTCCAATTCATCGATCTTTTTAACCAGACGCAATTCTTCTGACTTGTGCACCGCTGCTGATTCATATTGCCCAGCTTCGGCAGCTTCTTCTTTTTCTTCTTGAACCTTGAGCAGTTCTTCTTGAAGGGCGGCAATCTCGACCAAGCCCAAGTTCTTCAGGTTAGCGCGGGAACCGGCCTCGTCGATCACGTCGATGGCTTTGTCTGGTAGGAAACGGTCGGTAATGTATCGCTCCGACATTTCCACCGCAGTTTCAATCAACTCGTCTGGAATAATTACCTTGTGGTAGTCTTCGTAGTACGAGCGGATTCCCTTAAGGATTTCGACGGTTTCTGCTATGCTGGGTTCTTCAACGAGTATCGGTTGGAAACGACGCTCCAGCGCCGCATCTTTTTCAATATACTTGCGATATTCATCCAGGGTGGTTGCCCCAATGATTTGAATTTCACCTCGTGCCAGGGCTGGTTTCAAGATATTCGCCGCATTCATGGCGCCGCTTTCCGCTTCGCCGGCTCCAGCTATATTATGAAGCTCGTCAATGACGAGGATAATGTTGCCTTCTGATGCCGCTTCCTTAAGAAGGGCCTTCATTCGATTTTCAAATTGTCCCCGAAATTGTGTTCCGGCAACGAGAGCTGTCAGGTCCAGCAGATAAATTTCACTATTGAGAAGCTTAGCTGGGACTTTTTTCTCAGCAATCCGCACGGCTAATCCTTCAGCGATGGCAGTCTTGCCGACACCGGGTTCGCCGATGAGAACCGGGTTGTTCTTGCTTCTTCTATTTAAGATCTGCATCAAACGATCGACTTCGCGATGGCGTCCAATCACGCGGTCCAATTTATGGTTAATTGCCAGATCGGTTAGATTGGTGCCATATGCTTCAAGCGCTTTTCGCTTCTTTTTTCGTTGTTGTTTGGTTCTTGTTTTCTTACCGCTCTTTTGATGAGCGGATTCATCGGCATGCTCGTGGTCCTCTGCTGATGGATCTTCCTCTTCATGCTCTACGTGTTCTTCTTCCTCGAATTCATCTTCAGGACCTTCCAAGGCTTCCATGTCTTGGTCACCCATCATGGCTTGGAATTGTTGAAAGATCGGATTGTTTTCCATCTGTTCCGGATCCATCGTCATCATGCCTTGCATGGCTTCCTGCAGTTCATCTTGATCAATATTTTGGAACAATTGCATCATCTGTTCATTAAGGTTTTGATAATCTTCTGGTGACATTTTCATTTGATCCATCACTTGATCGATAGGTTGAATGCCTAATTCTTTGGCGCATGGAATACAAAGCCCCATTGTGGTTTGTTTTCCAGCTTCTAGTTTTGTCGTATAAACGACTGCGACGTTTTTCTTGCATCGCTCACAAAGTTTCATGTACTCATCTCCATTTCGTTAATCATTCGCTGAATTCAGACAACTATATCATATATATGCCCCGTTTTCATCACCTAAATGTGAATTAACATGAAAAGCCTTTCGTGGTATACTGAGAAAAACAAAGGAGACGGGAGATGGGCAAACGAATTGTGGTAATTGGCGGCGCCAATCTTGATTTGGTGGGTCGGTCACGTGTGGCATATCGCCCTGCGGATTCTAATCCGGGCTATGTGAAAATGAGCCCCGGGGGAGTAGGAAGAAATATAGCAGAAAATCTTGCGCGTTTGGGCGCGGAAGTTGTTTTTTTATCAGCGATTGGACAGGATCCTCAAGGTCAATTGGTGGCACAAGCCACGAAGGCGGCTGGGGTGAATTTGGAGCATGTTCTACGTACGGATTGCGGAACCTCGACCTATCTTTGCATCTTGGATGAAAAGGGAGAGATGGTGGGAGCCATTAATGAAATGGAACCCATTGAAGCGGTGACGGCGGAGGTGATTCGCGGATGGGAAGCGATCATTGCTTCAGCGGATCTTTGTGTAATTGATTTGAATCTTTCGGAGCCTGCGATTGAAGCCTTTTTTTCGATCAAGGGAGAGGTACCGGTTTTCGTGGATCCAGTGTCTTGCGCCAAGGCGGAGAAGATCAAGCCTTTTCTCTCTCGGGTGGCTGGAATTAAGCCGAATCGATTGGAAGCTGGCGTACTGACCGGTGTATATTCCGATGATCCCATGGTATTGGGAGAAACCTTGCTTGACTTAGGGGTTGATGAGGTGGTATTGTCGGATGGTGGCAATGGTGTCTATTGTTTTGGGGATAATCAGAAATTGCATTGTCCTGTGAAGCCTGTTGAGGTAGTGAATGTAACGGGTGCCGGAGATGCCTTTATGGCTGCTTGGGTATGGAGTTTATTTAGCAGAGAAGATTGGATGATGCGTTGTCGATTTGCCATGGCGGCATCGGCTTTGACTATTGAGTCCGAGGAAACAATTTATCCGGCTCTGTCCTTTGAGGCAGTGTTGAAACGGGAAAGGGAGTTATGGGATGATGAATAAGGCATTGCAGATTCGGGTCCAACGAGACGGAGTCGTCGCGGATGGGGAAATTTTAAAGGTAGATAGTTTTGTTAATCATCAGGTGGATCCATCTTTTTTAAACCTGGCGGGGCGAGAGTTTTACGCACGGTTTAAAAAGGCGGGAATTACGAAGATATTAACCATTGAGGCAAGCGGGATTGCTATTGCAGCCATTGCGTCACAGTATTTCGATGTTCCCTTTGTCTTCGCAAAGAAGACGGAGTCTTTGAACCTGGATCCAGACACTTATGAAACAGATGTTTATTCCTATACAAAAGGAAAAGGGTATCAAGTTCGAGTCGCAAAGAAGTTTTTGTCAGCTGACGATAAGATTCTGATTTTGGATGATTTTCTTGCTAGAGGTGAAGCGGCTCTTGGACTGGTTCGACTGTGTCGACAGGCGGGTTCTTCTGTGGAAGGGATTGGCATTTTAATTGAAAAGAGCTTTCAAGAAGGCGCGGGCCGTATTCAACAGGAAGGGATTCATTTGGAATCCTTGGTACGGATTGCTGGATTTGAAGACGGGAAAGTCTTTTTTGTGGAAGAGTAAAGATAAAAGAAGAATAAAAAAATGCAAGCGTCAACTGAAAAGTTGAGGCTTGCATTTTTTTTATGTCGATTTTCCTGTCAAAATCGATTTGAGGGCAGTCTCGATGGGAGAAAGCTTTCTATTGCTCTGGTGGATCAGGTAATAGCTTAGTGATATCGGTTTTGCGCAGGTCAGTTGAACCAATGTGCCGGACTGCAATGCGGAGCTTACGCTGGCTTTCGGAACCCATGCGATCCCAACGCCTTGCAGCACTGCGGTAATGGAGGCTTGAACACTTCCCGTTTCATAAGGAATTTTTGAATTGGAATAGACAATCCTCTCCTCATCAAAAAACTCTTGAGCAAGCTTATGGATGCGGTGACCCTCAACATGTGAAATGATCAGCTGCGTTTGCATGAGTTCTTCCAAGGTGATATCTTTTCGAATTTCAAGTATTGGTGAGGCGACTGGAATCAATTCATCTCCTGCAATACGTTCCGCTTCCAGTTCGGATTCCTTGGGATAGATATCGACAATACCCAGACTAAGTTCTCCCTTTAAGACCTTGTCGATCACGGCCGTTGAATTGGAGATCTCAACCTTGATAAAGAGATCGGGATAGGCATCAAGGAACGGCTTAATCAATTTGGGCAATAGATACTCGCCGGGGATTGAACTGCTGGCAATTCTACACCGAAAGGTTTCCGTACCCTGAAATGGTGCCATATGATCGGATAAAAGGGCGAATTGATTGACAATGGTCAAGGCATTTTGATAGAGGGCGATGCCGGCTTCTGTCAGGGAAAAGCCCCGGGTGTCCCGCTCCAGCAAGGTTACGCCCAGTTCGGTTTCCAGGGACTTTAATTGCCAGCTGATTGCCGGTTGGGTCACATTCAGTTTTTGTGCGGCCGCAGAAAAGTTATTCTCTTCGACGAGAGCCACAAAAACCTGCAACTGTTTATACGTCATGCTGATCAGCTCCTTGTCTTGATATGAATTTATTCTATCATAAAACAATCGGTGGACGGTAGAAATTAACGTCCTTATCACAAGCTTAACTAATAAACACTTATACTGTATAAGTTTTATCTATAACTGGATGCCAGTGAATCGGTTGTGTTGTATTGGTTGAAGTGATAAAATTTACTTATGATGAGTAGTAATATATAAAATTTGCGAATAATAGGAGGTGGCGATGAAAAGGGAAGTTGAGTACTACAATTTGTTGCGTACAAGTCATACCCACGCCCATCAACACAAACACAAGCATAAGAAAAGAGACGGGAAAATTCCTGTTGTGGTGATCGGCGGATTTCTCGGTTCCGGGAAAACGACTTTGGTCAACCATATTCTCTCTGATTCACCGGAGAACTCCATGGATGTTCTGGTACGGGAATATGGGGAGATCCCCATCGATGATATGTTGATTCATCTGCCTCCAAAGCGGTTGCATGTCTTTCCGGGGGTGTCCATGCATTTTGATCGGCAGATTATGCTTTACGGGTATATGGATCGTCTCTACGAGGAGAAGAGTGATGAGATTGATCAATTACTCATGGAATCTAGCGGACTGGATGAGCCGGAGTATATGCTGAAGTTGTTTATGTTAGGCAATCTTAGAAACCAGTACTCTCTGGCTTCTTATATCAATCTTGTCGACGCGGAATTTGCTCATTTGAATTTGGACGAATATCCGATCGTGCGGGAGCAGATTGCATATGCCGATGTGATTCTTCTGAACAAGACGGACTTGATTGATCCTACCGAGGTGCGTGGGATTATTGAACGCCTACGGGGGATCAATGGTATGGCGGATATTTATGAGACAAGCTTTTGCCGGATTGATCCGGAAAGGATATTGGAAGTGAACGCATTTGAACAGATCACGCGGGTTGCAGATGCAAAAATGAAGGGAAAGGAGGCAAAATCGATGGATCCAATCAAAACGGTTGTATTAACGGAAACGAAGGCCATGGATAAGGGAAAGGTTAACCAGTGGCTGGAAGAGGTCTTCCACGAGGAAGGCATGAAATTGCTGAGAAGCAAGGGCTTTTTCTACTTTTCGGGAAGTGACTATAAATTCGAATTTCAGGGTGTACGAACTAGCTTTCATTCGAAGGCAGAGGAGTTGTGGCAAGAAGGAGAGCAAAGAAAGAGCACCGTTGTCTTGATTGGGGAAAACATGGATGAGACGAAGCTCAAGGCTGAATTTGCGAACTGTGTGTGATGGAAATGAGCAAAAAAGGACAGAAGAAAGGAGCGATGAAATGAGTGATGGTCGAGACGTGATCAATCAAACGTACAAAGCGGTGAAAGAAATTTCTACCAACATGGAGGCAGTTAGAAGCAAATTTTCGGACCAGGAATTTGAAAGCTTTAAAATCGAAATCACAGAATGTGTTACCTGGGCAAAGAAATGCCGGAACAAGGTGTGGCTTCGTTCAAAGGAAGGAACGGATTTGGCCCAAGGATGTTTGAATGCCGTAGAGGCGATTGAAACGGAAATACAGAATGGTGCGGAAGGCCTTCAGGCGGCGGAGACGGCAAAATTCAAGCTGGAGTCTTTGGCCAAAGTCATATCCACCAAAGCTTCTGTAATGACCTAAGGGATAAAAATAAAAGGAAGGAGAAGACAAATGCCATCTAAAGTATATTTTTTAAATGACCGGGCAAACAGCCTACAGGAAAGTACACCCTTCAAAGCCGTTAAGGTTTTGCGAGACGCTGGGTTAAAAACATTGTTCAAAAAAGGGGACACAGTCGGAATCAAGCTACATATGGGTGAATACGGCAACTCGTTGAACCTTCGACCGCAGTGGATTGGTTCAATCGTGGAGGAAGTTAAGCGTCTTGGTGGCAAACCTGTCGTCATCGATTGCAATACGATTGTATTCAGTGATTACGGCTCGCGGGTTGTCACCAAAGATCATCTGCGATCCGTTTCACGCCATGGTTTCAATGAAGAAACTCTGGGATGTCCAATCTGGATCTGTGACGGAGAATATGGATTTGATGACGTGGAGGTAAAGGTGCCCCACGGTGTTTACTTAAAACACAGCTTTATGGGCAAGAAACTGCTTGAATTGGATGCAGTCATTGTCGTAAGCCATTTCAAGGGTCACCCCATGGGTGTTTACGGTGGTGCGCTGAAGAATATTGGTATTGGCATGGGTTCCAAGCGCGGTAAATTAACGACCCACTATCTGAATCATCCTGATTACGGAATCAACAAACTGGGTTTGAATCAGGAAGCGGCTACTCAACTTGCTCAAATGCCGCATCCGAACCCCCTTGACCGTCTGATCTCTGGTTGTCCTTTTGACGCGTATGAGTGGAAAGACGAGCAATTGCAGTTCTATCGCGACAAGTGCGTAAACTGTGGCGCCTGTTTCTCTGGCGCGCTTTTTGCGGGGATTTTGGCCATGAAGCCTGAAATTACAGCGACATGGGCACCAACGATTGCCGACGCGGCATCCGCATACATCAATGCCATCGGGAAAGAAAAGTTTATCTACGTGAGCTATGCGATGGACATTACCCCATGGTGTGACTGCATTAACTTCCATGACAAGCCATTGATTCCTAATATGGGTGTTTTTGCATCCAAGGACCTGGTTGCGGTGGACATGGCCTGTATTGAAATGTCAGAGGAAAAATCCGGCATGGCGGACTCTCAGGCGACGGAATTCGGCTTTGCAGAGCCAGGCTCCGAGCGATTCACCAATGTATCGAGCATGGCGAAGGTCAGCCAATGGTCGCAAATCAATGCGGCAGTCTATAACGGGCTGGGAAGTTCTGACTATGTGCTGGTCGAATCTGAACCGGCAGATGAGGAAGATTTCTGGTTCCCGCCTTATCGTCCCGACAATGTATTGGGGAAGGTGCTACGTGAAGAATTGAGAAGTGGTGACTACGATCCTGGCGATTATGCCTTTGAATTTCCCAAGCAATCCTTGGCGGATTTGCATACGAAACCACCAGGAAAGGTGGAGGAAATATCAATTTTGGATGAAGAAGAATATGATGAAGAGCATTGATTTCGGAAGAAAGGAGGGAAAATCATGTTAAGCGGATATAATGGTAAGATGTTGTTTGTAAATTTAACCGATCAGACATTGACGGAAGAGCCATTGAAGGATGAAATGGCGCAAAAATATTTGGGCGGCTATGGATTTGGAGCGAGGATTCTCTATGAGCGCATGCCTAAGGGTGCTGATCCTTTGGGTCCAGAGAATATGTTGGGCTTTATTACGGGCCCCGCAAACGGAACCAAGGCGTTTTTTGGTGGGCGATATACGATTGTTCATAAATCACCGGTAACGGGCGGATGGAACGATGCGAACTCAGGAGGATTTTTTGCACCAGAGTTTAAAAAGTCGGGCTTTGATGCTGTATTTATCAAGGGCATTTCTGAAAAGCCGGTCTATTTGTGGATCCATGACGGCGAAGCTGAGATTCGGGACGCAACCACGCTTTGGGGCTTGGATACAAATGAAACTGAAGCGGCCCTAAAAAAAGAATTGGGCGATGATAAAATTTGTGTCAGCGCAATTGGTCCTTCTGGGGAACGAGTTGCTCTGATGTCTTGTCCGATCAATGATGGACACCGGGCACCAGGTCGTGGTGGCGGCGGTGCAGTTATGGGATCGAAAAAATTGAAAGCCGTTGTGGTTCGCGGCACCCTGCCGGTTGAAGTAGCAGATGCGGATCGAATTGTTGCAATCAATAAAAAGCTGGCTGCCTGCATGGTAGGCAATCCATTGGCTGAAGCCTTTGGTGCCTATGGAACGGGTTCCTCAACGGGGGCATCTGCCTTGGGCGGCGACTCTCCGGTGAAAAATTGGGGCGGCGTGGGTGTCAAGGATTTTGACGAGGCAAAAGCCAATGCCACATCGGCAGCGGTTTGGGATTCAAAGTATAAAACAAAGCAATATCATTGCTCCAATTGTCCATTGGGCTGCGGTGCTGAGTACAAAGTAGATGATGGGCGTTGGCCGATTGGAGAGACGGCGCGACCGGAATATGAAACAGCAGCTGCTTTCGGTTGCCTGGTTTTGAATAGTGACGCAGATGCCATTTTCAAGTGCAACGAGATTTGCAACCGAACCGGCATCGATACCATTTCTACGGGTATGACCATTGCCTGGGCAATCGAGTGTTTTGAAAACGGTGTGTTAAGTCTTGAAGAATTGGATGGGATTGAATTGAAGTGGGGCGCTGCGGAAGCGATTGTAGCTATAACCCAAAAGATTGCCGATGGCGAAGGTGTTGGCGCAATCCTTATGAACGGTTCTAGGTCTGCCGCCAACCATTTTGGCAAAGGACATGAATATCTGAATACGGCTTCCGGCATTGAATTGCCCATGCATGATCCGCGCTTTGCACCAGGTTATGCAAGAACCTATCAATATGATCCAACACCAGGGCGTCATGTGAAGGGCGGACTGGGAATGGCTCAGATGATGGGTGCGCCAATTGGTCCAAAACATGATTATCGAACGACGGGATATCTTGATGTTAAGTTGACAGCGGGCACAGAAATCACCAATAGCGGTGGGTTCTGCCTCTTTGCCTCTTTGCTGGCCATGGAAGGTGAGTTGAATCAGTATATTGAAGCCATAACAGGCATGTCTTTTAAAGGACAGGATGCTGATGAGGTTGGGATGCGGATCTTTTTGATGCGCCATGCGTTCAACCTGCGCGAAGGGATTATACCGAAAGATCTGACCCTGTCCGATCGCGCAGCGGGCCATCCTCCGTTGAGTGAAGGACCGAATGCAGGCATCAATATTGATACAGAACGTCTGCGTGATAACTTCTTTGCCTTTATGGGAATCGATCGGGAAACGGGTATTCCAACAAAGAGCACATTGAAACGATTGGATATGGAGTTCCTGATTGAAGACTTCTATGGTGAAAAATAGGATCTGGTTAGTTAAGGAGGTGAAGCCATGGAAAGAATTTTAGTGACTGGCGGAGCTGGCAGCATGGGGAAGGAAATTTCCCTGTTGCTGGCTGAGAAGGGGTATCGAGTTCGGGCTTTCGATATTCCAAAAGCTAACTTTGAAGGACTGGAAGAGAACGGAATTGAGGTATTCAAAGGAGATATCACAGACGTCGCTTCTGTTATGAAATCCTTGGCAGAGGTTGACACGGTTGTTCACTTGGCGGCGATCCTGCCGCCGCTCAGCGAGATGAAGCCAGAACTGGCCCAGGCTGTCAATGTAGAGGGAACCGGGAAATTGATTTCGGCTATCGTGGCAAGCGACAACCCGATTCGGCTGATCTTTACATCCACTGTGGCGACCTATGGGGATACGACGGCTTGCAAGCCGCTAGTGACCGCCCTTACGGCGCAAAATGGAACTTCCAATTACGCAACGACTAAGATTTCGGCGGAAGCCTTGGTTCGTGACGCGGGGATCGACTATACGATTCTGCGGGTCTCCGGTGTTGTGCTTGCTGCATTGCTGGATCCGCCGGAGTGGCCGTTTGTTGAGAATCAGCGAATCGAACTGGTCTTTCGAGATGATGTGGTGGATGCGATTCTTGGTGCTGTCGAGGCGAAGGAATCGGTCGGCAAGACCTTGATCGTTGCGGGCGGCAAGTCCTGGCAGATGATGTCCAACGATTTTGTCCGTGAATTTTTTAAGGTGTTGGATATTCCATTTGAGGATGCGGAGTATGCAGAAGTCTCCCATTACTCGGACTGGTACGATACGGAAGAGGCGGAAGTTCTTTTGCACTATCAAAATACGCCGTTTCCTGAATTTGTAAAGAAATTCCAGGCGGCTGTTGACGAGGTGTTGGGGTGATTGTCAGTTATATCTACATGGGGATTCCCTTACCGGGATTGGAGGCGGGAAAACATCAAATAGAGGTAGCCGACGGAGCGAATATTCAGGCTTTTGTGGATCAGCTGACGACGAAATATCCTGCGCTTTCGAAGGGATATTTGAAGAGATGCACCATTATGGTCAATGGAGAAAAATCGGAATGCAAACGAGTTTTGCACGATGACGACAAGATTTTGCTTTTGACTGTACTTGGTGGCGGATAAAAGAGCAGTGAATAAAAAAAGGCCGCATCATTCATTTTTTGAATGGTGCGGCCTTTTTTACGATCTTAAACAATGCCAAATTGGTAAGTGGTTTTGCTTTCATAGGTCTGTTCGGGTGTAAGGATGATGGAATCCACGTCTCTATTGTGAACCGCATCCGGGAAGGCTTGTGTTTCAAAGCAAATGCCTTCGTAATCATGGGGTCGTTGCCCGTGGGTTAAAGGCTCGTCGGGCAGATCGCCCAGATAATTGCCAGCGTATACAACAACGGTCTTCTCTGTCGTGGTAATGGCCATCGATCTTCCACTTTCAGGATCGGTGATTGTAACGTGCGGTTTTCCTTCTATTAAACAGAATGGATGATCGAAGCCCTTGCCGTATGCAAGTTGCTGGTTTTCTTCTTGCAGGGCATCTCCGATTCTTCGCTCGACTCTGAAATCGAAGGGTGTGTTGTCGACGGGTCGAATTTCTGTGGGGACGACATCTTCATCGATCTGGCCGTAATGGTCCGCCCGAATGGTCAGAAGATGATTTTCGATGGTTGTGTTGGGTTTCCCTGATAGGTTGAAGTAGCTGTGGTTGGTCAGGGTAACGGGCGTCGCCTGGTCCGTCGTCGCATGATAGTTGATAATCAGCGCATTTTCATCGGTGATGGTATAAATAACTTCCAGATCCAAGTTGCCCGGGAAGCCCTCTTCCATATGGGGACTTCTGCGTCTCAGAATGACGCCGCAGGTTTTCTCGGTCTCGAAGGGTTCTACATCGTAGATCTTGAAAGCAAAGCCACGGGTGCCGCCATGAAGACAGGACAGGTTATTGTTTTGCGCTAAGGAGTAGGAACTGTCGCCTAGCGTGAAGTTTCCTTGACTGATTCTGCCCGCCACGCGTCCTATTAGGGCGCCGAAGTAGGGCGAAAAGGTTTCATAAGGGCGAAGGTAATTGTAGCCTAGAACGACGTTCTGGCAGTCACCATTTCGATCAGGTGCTTGGATCTCTGAGATGATCCCGCCAAAGGATAAAACTGTGACCGAAAAAAGGTTTTTACCGATTAATTGATAGGCCTGAATGGATTCGCCATTTTCAGTCATTCCGAATGAATTGACTAGTATTTGCATGTACTCACCACTTTCTTGATTGATTAAACAAACTAGGATCAGTATATCATAGTAGGGTGAGCCCGAGAAGTAAATGGAAATCCGTTCCAGGCGGTCAAACGTTTGCATGACGGCGATGCGGAAGGTTTGTTAAAAAAAAGTAACAGGAAAACGTTCTATTTTGTTAATAGGCGCTTTTCGTAATTGTCAGACAAATTTTCCTATGGTAGACTGGACCCGTAGGAAATATCAAATTAGCGATATGTTAAAAGGAGGAAACGTCCATGCACACAAAATTATTTATTCCTGGACCAGTTGATGTACGACCTGAGGTGTTAGAACAAATGTCGAAGCCGATGATTGGTCATCGTTCGAAAGAAGCTTCCCATTTGCAACGACGAATTTCAGACAATTTACGTAAACTCTTTTACACAGAGAATGAGATCCTTTTATCCACAACATCAGGTAGTGGATTGATGGAAGGTTCCATTCGTTCCTGCACCAAAAAACGAGCGGCTTGTTTTTCTGTTGGCGCTTTTGGAACTCGCTGGTATGACATGGCAATTGCCAATAATATTCCGGCAGACTTGTATGAGGCAGAACTAGGCCAACCGACAACGGTTGAAATGGTAGACAAAGCCTTGGCAACAGGCAAATATGATCTGATTACGGTGACACATAATGAAACATCGACTGGGATCATGAACCCGGTAGCTGAAATTGGCGTATTACTAAAAGAAAAATATCCAGAAATAGTATTCTGTGTGGATGCAGTATCCTCTGCAGCCGGCTATAAGATCGAAGTCGACGCCTGGGGAATTGACGTATGTATTACATCTACGCAAAAAGCCTTGGGATTACCACCAGGATTGGCGATTTGTACATTTAGCAAAAAAGCATATGAATCTGCGAAGCAAGTAAAGTTCCGTGGCTTCTATCTTGATTTGGTAAAATTGTACGATACGATTCAAAAGAAAGATTATCAGTATCCGTCAACACCATCACTTTCTCATATGTATGCTTTGGATTATCAATTGGGATGCATTATGGAAGAAGGCTTGGATCAACGATTTGCACGACATGCTGAAATGGCTGATTATGTACGTGCTTGGGCGGAGAAGAACTTTGAATTATTCGCACCGGAAGGATTCCGTTCCAATACGGTTACTGCCATTAAAAACACCAAAGAGATTTCTGTTGGCGGCTTGAATAAGGAATTGGCACGTCGCGGCTATGCAGTTTCAAACGGTTATGGAAAGATGAAGGAAAAAACATTCCGAATCGCCCATATGGCAGACTACAAGATTCAAGATTTGCAAGAATTGATTAAACAAATCGACGATATATTGGGACTATAAGGAGGACGCTACATGGCTAAGATCTTAGTAACGGACGGTATGGACAAGACGGGCGTTGAAACCCTGAAAGCCCTTGGACATACTGTAGACGAACAATTTTACGAGTTGGACGCACTGAAAGAAAAGATCGGCGAGTACGACTGCATCATCGTTCGATCTGCGACAAAAGTGCGGGAAGCATTGATTGATATCGCGGCGGAAGGCAACTTGAAGTTGATCATTCGCGGTGGTGTTGGTGTTGACAATATTGACGTGAAATACGCGGAGAGCAAAGGCATTAAAGTGCGCAACACTCCAAAAGCCAGCAGCGCGTCTGTAGCAGAATTGGCTATTGGCCATATGTTCAGCTTGGCTCGCCATTTGTATATCTCCAATGTAACCATGAGAAACGGCGAGTGGAACAAGAAGCAATACAAGGGAATCGAATTGGGCGGCAAGACGTTGGGTTTGATTGGTTCTGGCCGTATCGGCTTGGAAACGGCAAAACGCGCTTATGCTCTGGGCATGAAGGTCATCTATATCAATCATAATCAGCACACGGTTGAAGGTCCTTATACCTTGGTTAGCAAGGAAGAGCTGTTGGCGCAATCCGACTTTATCTCTTTACATATCCCATTTATCAAAGCGGAAGGCGCAACCATTGGGGAAGCGGAATTCGCGCAGATGAAAGACGGCGTATACCTAGTGAACTGTGCACGCGGCGGTGTTGTTGATGAGGCGGCTTTGATAGCGGCTTTGGATTCAGGCAAGGTAGCGGCAGCGGCAGTGGACGTATTTGAAGCGGAACCAACAAAGAACGAAGCGCTTTACACACATCCAAAGGTATCTATGACGCCACATATTGGCGCATCAACTGCTGAAGCGCAAAAGCGCATTGGCGAAGAGATTGTGGATGTTGTAACAGAAGTGCTATAAGAGGAGGAAGCTATGGCAATTGTAAAACCATTCAAAGGGCTTCGTCCCGAAGGTAGTAAAGTGGAAGAGGTAGCAAGCCTACCGTATGACGTAATGAACCGTGAAGAAGCAAAGGCAATGGCAAAAGGCAAAGACTGGTCTTTCCTTCATGTCGTTCGTCCTGAGATAGATTTGCCGGACGAGGTGGATCTGCATGACGATTCCGCCTATGCAAAGGCAAGAGAAAATCTTGAGTTGTTTCAAACAGAAGGCGTCTTGATTCAAGATGAAGCGCCAGTTTATTATATCTATCGCCAATTGATGTTCGGCCGTGTGCAAACTGGGATTGTAGCATGTACTTCCATTGATGAGTATATGAATGAAACCATTAAAAAGCATGAATTTACACGACCGGAAAAAGAGCAAGATCGTATTCGTAACTTTGATACCTGTGATGCCAATACAGCACCGATCTTTTTGACGTATCGACGTCATGAGGCAATTCATCGGGCAACCAATGAATGGATCAAGTTCAACCGACCAGTTTATCAATTTACATCTGAAGACGATATTCAACATATTGTGTGGAAGATTGACGAGCCGACTGTTGTTGCTGAGATTCAAGAAGCCTTCAACGAGGTGGAATACCTGTATATCGCAGATGGTCATCATCGTTCCGCGTCATCTGTAAAAGTGGGCATGAAGCGCAGAGAGCAATTCCCGAATTTCACAGGCGAAGAGGAGTTTAACTTCTTTATGAGTGTGATCTTCCCGGATGAGGACCTCTTTATCATGGATTATAATCGCGTGGTGGAAGACTTGAACGGTGCAAGCAAGGATGAGTTCCTGGCGGCTATCGAGAAAGACTTCGCAGTAGAAGCGGTTGAGAAAGATGGCCCGTATCATCCGAAGAAAAAGCATGAAGTAGGGATGATCTTGGATGGTAAATGGTATCGATTAACCATGAAGGATGGCAGCTTTGATGCCGCCGATCCGGTGGGAAGCTTGGACTGCGCAATCTTGCAAGACAATCTTTTGCAACCGATTTTAGGTATTGAAGATCCAAGAACCAGCAATCGCATCCAATTTATTGGTGGGATTCGCGGTTTGAAAGAATTGGAGAAGCGCGTGGCAACGGATATGGTCGTTGGATTCGCGATGTACCCAACAACCATTGAAGACTTGATTGACGTGGCGGACGCAGGACGTGTGATGCCTCCGAAATCAACGTGGTTTGAACCAAAACTGCGAAGTGGGCTATTTGTACACAAGCTAAGTGAATAGAAGTTGGAACGGCAGACGAAAGTCTGTCGTTTTTTTTTATTTAGGGGTTGCAAAACCCATCAACATATTATAATATAATAATATGATAGTGTGTTAAGCAGTTAACAAAGTCGAAGGAGGAATTCGATGATTGATGTCACCGACCAGAACGTGGTTGTGGAAAAAGCGGAACTAATTAAAGCGATCGCCCATCCGATCCGTTTGTGCATGGTGAAGAATTTGATTGAGAATCATGGCGCAAATGTCTCGACAATTCAGGGCTGTCTAGGAGCATCCCAATCTTCGGTCTCGCAGCATCTGGCGAAGCTGAGGGCGTTAAAGATTGTAGAGGCAAGACGGGAAGGCAAGGAGATGTTTTATTATGTGACAAATGCAGAAGTTTGTCGCATTGTGGAAATTTTATTCGATGAAAAGTAATCAACCAAATAAGGAGGAACCATCATGGCGAAAAAAGTATTAATTGTTGGCGGAGTTGCCGGCGGCGCAAGTACAGCTGCACGACTTCGACGAATGGATGAACAAGCGGAAATTATTATGTTTGAAAGAGGAGAATTTATCTCCTTTGCAAACTGTGGTTTGCCTTACTTTATTGGGGGAGCGATTGAAGAGCGTTCAGCTCTTTTGCTGCAGACACCAGAGGCAATGAAAAATCGTTTCGAAATCGACGTTCGAGTTTGGAATGAAGTAACAGGAATTGATCGCGAGAAAAAAGAAGTAACCGTCAAAAAGGTCCAAACAGGCGAGTCCTACACGGAAAGTTATGATGTTCTTGTTTTGTCTCCGGGCTCTACGCCTTTGCGTCCGCCAATACCTGGAATCGACGCACCAAACATTCTGTCATTGTGGAATATTCCTGATACGGATCAGATTAAAGCCTTTATTGATGAGAAGAAGCCTGCTCGCGCAGCAGTAATCGGCGGCGGGTTCATCGGAATCGAAATGGCAGAGAACCTTCATGAGCGTGGCATTGATGTAGCGGTTGTTGAAATGGCTGATCAAGTAATGGCGCCAGTGGATTATGACATGGCACAACATCTTCATCGTCATATTGATCAAAAAGGTGTTCGTTTGCACTTGGGCGACGGCGTTGATCACTTCGAGCAAAACGGCGATGCAACCAATATTGTTTTGAAAAGCGGCAAGGTAGTGGAAGCGGATTTGGTTATTCTTTCCATCGGAATTCGTCCAAACGGCGAATTGGCTAAAATTGCTGGCCTTGAAACCAACCGACGCGGCGGAATCGTGGTAGATGAATTTATGCGCACAGCAGACAAGAGCGTTTACGCCTTGGGTGATGCGGTTGAAGTCATCGATTTTAACACCAAAGAGCAAACCATGGTGCCTTTGGCGGGACCTGCCAACAAGCAGGGACGTATTGTAGCAAATAACATCTGCGGATGGGACGAGCCATATAAGGGAACGATGGGAACGTCTATTGCCAAGGTATTTGATATGACTGTTGCTTCAACAGGATTAAACGAAAAAACCTTGTGGAAGATGGGCAAAAAGCATCGTGAAGACTACCGAGCAACGATTATTATGCCGAAATCTCATGCTGGTTACTATCCAGGCGCACGACCAATGTTCTTAAAAGCGCTCTTTGATCTTGATGGCAAGGTGTTGGGCGCGCAAATCGTTGGTTATGATGGCGTTGACAAGCGAATTGATGTAATTGCAACGGCTATGAAATTTGGTGCAAGCGTTTATGACTTAAAAGAATTGGAATTGGCTTACGCGCCTCCATTCTCATCAGCGAAAGATCCAGTGAATATGGCTGGTTTCTCGGCTGAGAATATTCTTCGAAACGACATGGATAATATTCTATACCATGAGATGGATGATCTTGATATGGCGAAGACAACGATCTTGGATGTTCGTACTTCTGCAGAGCGAGAGCTTGGCTTTATTCCGAACTCTTCTCATATTCCAGTAGACGATCTACGGGACCGTTTAAACGAATTGGATAAGAAAAAAGAAATTGTGGTTTATTGCGCTGTGGGTATTCGTGCGTATATCGCGACACGGATCTTGAAAGCCAATGGATTTGAAGTGAAAAACTATGCAGGTGGATACAACCATTACGGTTGTGTACATTGCAAGCATGAAGGCAGCCTTGGTGGAAACATTGATTGCACATGTGGCAATGATGAGTCCATTGAGGACAGCGGGGATTCTCATAGGCCGGAGGCCGCAGATCTATCACAAGCCATTAAGTTAAATGCAGTTGGACTTCAATGTCCAGGACCGATTCTTCAATTGGCACATCGTTTGGCGGAAGCCAAGGATGGTGAGATCTTTGCGGTGCATGCATCGGATCCAGGTTTTCCGGTAGATGCGAAAGCATGGTGCAAGAAGACCGGGAGTCAATTTCTTAAAGAGGAAATGCAAGGAAAGAACTTTGTGACGTATATCCAAAAGGGACAACCGGCTCCACAAAAAGCGGGTCAAGTTTATAACGACAGCACCATGGTTGTTTTCTCTCAAGATTTGGATAAAGCATTGGCCGCGTTTATCATCGCCAATGGCGCGTCAGCAATGGGCAGAGAAGTGACGATGTTCTTTACTTTCTGGGGATTGAACGTTTTGAGAAAGCATGATCCGGTTCCAGTGAAAAAAGGATTGATAGAGAAGATGTTCGGAATGATGATGCCCCAGGGCACACAAAAACTTGGGTTGTCAAACATGAACATGGGTGGCATGGGTTCTGCCATGATGAAAAAAGTCATGAACGACAAGAACGTGAATACTTTGGACGAATTGATCGCTGAGGCGAAACGCAATGGAGTTAAAATGGTTGCGTGCACCATGTCTATGGATATCATGGGATTGACGAAAGAAGAACTGGTGGATGGAATCGAGTATGGTGGAGTTGCATCATACTTGGGCGCAGTCGATACGGCGAACCATAACATCTTTGTATAAACAGAATCAGTAGCATAGAGAACGCCCCTTCCGGTGAGCAATAATTGCTTGTGCCGGAAGGGGCGTTTTGATTTATTTCATAAACCATTGGTTTTTCATTAAATTTCTTGCTTCCGAGGTGAGGGGAATCAAGTCGCTTTGATTGAAAAGCGAAAGATCGAATTTGCGGTTCAAGGCGGCGAAGTGGCGAATGCCAAAGGCCAGCTTATTCAGGTAGGAAAAAACGCCGATGGCTCCTGGAGCGAAATGATTCGCCTCAATGCCATACAAGGCTCTCAGGTCTGCAAGGTCCGTGAAGATCTCTTCGATGGTTGTTCCATAGGCTTTGAATCGCTCCGGCACTTGACCGGCATTAATCTGAGTCCCGATGGTTTTACCAGACATGGCTGCCGCCATAGTGGCGCGGCAATAGCCGACAGCCTGGATTTTCCCATTGCCATAGGCAAGGGCCTTGAAGGCTTGATCTTCGCTGGCAAATCCGCCAGTGATAACGAGAGCGGGCAATTGAAATCCCTCGGCTTCGAGTGTCTCGCAGATGCGAAGAACCGCATCTTCCAAACAGACAGTGGGCAAGCACCACTCGTTCATCATTTTGGAGGGACTGTAACCGGATCCGCCTCCGGCTCCGTCGAAGGTGACCATGTCGACTTTCTCTGTACAGGCAATCCGCAATACCCTTTCGATATCCTTGGTGTCATAGCCGGCCATCTTGAAGTAGATGTTTTTTGCACCCATGTCGCGTAGTGCAGAGATTCGCGCGGAAATAGAATCTTCGGTCCAAAGGGGGAGTCGTCCATAGGAATAAAAATTTGGACAAACGCCCTTGGCGTATTTCTGCTGGATTTCGGGATCACTGGGATCTGGATGAACCAGTATGCCCATTTGTTGTTTGGCGAGGGCGGTTTCCAAATCTTTGATCAGTACAACGGGCTGTGTGCCTTTTGCGGCCTGTCCAAATTTGATTTCAATGGCTTCGGCTTGATATTTTTGAATTGCAAGTTCGGGGATACCCATTTGATCATCTTCCAGATTGGATTGTAGCACGATCTGCCCATAGCCACGATCGTATCGGCGGAAGCAATCAAGGGCTTCCTTGATCAAGGGAGATTCGAGGGCTTTTCCGTTTTTAATGACGGCTTCCTTGTCGTTATGTATAGCACCCTCGCCAATAAAGCAGGTAACCCCGGCCATGGCTGCGCCGGAGAAATAATCACGCCAATTCAACTTGATCAGGGCTGGTAATACAATGGGAATAGCCAATTTCACCGGATGAAAAAATCCATAGCTCTGTTTCAAATTCACATTAAAGATGGTTGCAGCTTCGTAGGTTTCATCGGTTCCCAAAGCGCCAAAAACGCGTCCGTTGATGTTGAAGTGGGAATAATCGATGGGGTAGTCCTTTTCTGATGCGATTTGGTTTGTCCCAGTTGTGGTGGGATAAACCGTTCGGGCGCCCAGTACGGCCGCTTGTGCCAACTCGCAGGTGCCCGCACAGTCTTCTGTACAGAAAGAACACATGCCGGACTGCGGTGAGATAAACTGGCTGCGATTCTTGGCGAAGGTGAATCCGGAGCTTAATTTTGGTGAATAAGTCATAAAACCCTCCCTTAAAGTGTGAATTATCGTTCGAACCTCTTACTTATTAGTATAAACGTTTTATAAAAAAGCTGCTATCCAAAGTCGGATAGCAGCTTGTATTTTATAGATTGGTTTCTTTCAACGCATCCATGACGAAGTCATAGGTGAGAAGCGGATTAACGGATTCACGCGAATTGGCTGTCGAGTCTGCCATGGCAATGGCAAATTTTGTTAGCAATTCAGGTTTCATATCCTTGATGGTACCGAAGATGATGCCTGCCATAAAGGCGTCAGCAGTTCCGCTGATGCTTTTGGAAACCAGCATATTCGTTTTGATATATCCTTCCATTTTCGCGCGGCTGTCGTTGAAGTAAACGCCTTTGCCTGCATGGGTGATATATACGCGGCGAACGCCTTTTTCGATGATTTCTTTTCCGCCGGCGATAATGTCTTTTCTTGTCTTCAGCTCACGATCCAAAATCAATCCTGCTTCCCGCGCGTTGATGCGAAGGGTGTGAATTTGATTTAAGTGATCGGCGATCTGATGAACATCTGTGGAGATTGGTGACATATAGATCTCTTTGCGTTTGTAGTTTTGGAAGATATAGTCGATCACGCCATCATCAAAACCGGTATCCAATGAAATGATTTTTGCATTTCGAAGAATTTGTGATTTTGAATTGATAAATTCCGGTGTCATTTCTTCTAAGATCTTCATATCGGCAAATGCATGAACCTGGTGATTTCTTTGATCTAAAATCGCCATATAGGTAGAAGCACGACCGTTCTCTACGATTAGGAAATCATCAGTGGAGATGCCAACTTTGTGGCAATGATCCATGATGACGGCCCACACCGCCGGCAGATTCTTTGATCTGTCCAAAATTGAAGCCACCGCAGCTGACGTCTGTGTTGCTGAAGCCCTGCACATCAAAGTTGGTCGCACCGATGACAGCAACATAGATATTGTCATCCAAAACATACCCTTTTCCCTTGATATAGCCTTTTAACATTAGGTTACGAATATGAACAGCAACGGAGGATCGTGTGATTCCCAATTTTTCTGCGAGATCCTTCTGCTTGATCATCGGATTCTGTTCAATTAACTGAAGTAATTGACGTTCACGATTAGTCATAGGACACCTCTTTCTTTATAAACATATTTTTGTTTTTATTTATTTTCTGTTATTATTATACCCCACCGAATAAATTCGTGCAAGGAATATGAATATGTTTTTGAATTATTCATATTTATCTAAACCAAATACAGGGGAAAACTTCTAAACAAAAAAACAAGAGCCCTAGCGGGCTCTTGGTGAACGCTCAATGCTCTTATTTTGAGAATGCTTTTGCAATCTTAGCGCCAATGCGCGCATTGTTGTAGACCAATTCCAAATTGGAAGCCAGGCTTTTCCCCTCGGTTGCTCCAAATAAATGCTTCAAAAGATATGGTGTTACATCCTTGCCTTTGATTCCATCATTCTCGGACTTTACCAAGGCTTTTTCGATCTCGGCAGCGATATAGGCTTCATCCATTTCAGCGGCAACCGGGATTGGATTGGCGACAATGACGCCACCGTTGATTCCTAAATTCCATTTGGCTGAAAGAAAAGTGGCAACGGTTTCTGGATCATCCATACGCTCGTCGACCCCAAATCCACTGGAACGAGTATAGAAGGCTGGGAAATCGTCTGTGCCATATCCGATGACCGGCACGCCTTTTGTTTCCAATACCTCCAAGGTAAGACCGATGTCGAGGATGGATTTTACACCCGCGCAGACAACTGCAACGCTTGTTTTTGACAACTCTTCCAAATCGGCTGAAATATCAAAGGTTTCTTGCGCCTTGCGGTGTACGCCGCCAACGCCTCCGGTTGCGAAAATTGAAATGCCCACCATTTCACTGATGATCATGGTGCCGGCTACCGTTGTGGCGCCGTCTTTTCCGTTGGCAACAACCATGGCGAGATCGCGGCGACTTACTTTGCGGATTCCTTTTTCTGTGCCGAAGTACTCCAGCTCATCATAGGAAAGACCTACCTTAATTCGACCTTGGATAATGGCAATGGTTGCGGGAACGGCGCCTTCTTCTCGGATAATTTCTTCGCAGCGGCGTGCACATTCCACGTTTTGCGGGTATTCCATTCCGTGGGAAATGATCGTTGATTCAAGAGCAACGACCGGTTTGCCTTCATTTAGGGCTTCTTGGATCTCCGGAAGGATATCGATGTATTTCATAAGTTTTTCATTCATTTTTTTCTCTCCTTAAAATAATTCTCTCATTTTTTGATAGGTTCTGTCGTACGTGACTTGTGGGTTGACTGTTTGCTCTGCTTCTAGGGTCAGAACAGATAGCGCGGTTGCAAATTTTGGGATCTGATCTTCGCGCATGCATTTGATTGTACCATAGATGACACCCGCCATAAAGGCATCTCCAGCACCGGTGACACTCCCGATATGTTCCGCCTTGGCGCGTACCCATCCAAGCTGCAGATCATCGTAGCTGGCTTTTCTGAATACGCCCTTGGCTCCGAAGGTGATAAAGACACGCTTCACCCCTTTTTCAAGAATGATGTCTGCGGCTTTTTGTGCGTCCTTCATGGTTCGAATGGTCATATCCGCCAAAAAGGCAGCCTCCAAAGCATTGCACTTCAGGGTGTGAATCTTGCTTAGGTGCTTGATGATTCGAGGCGCGCGATTGACGCTTACGGCATCCACAAAAAAGTTGCTTGTGGGATATTCAGCAAAGAGCATATCAATAATTGTTGAAGAAAGCCCCGTATCCAGAAAGAGAATATTGGAATGTTTGATATAACTCGTTTTGCTTCGAATAAATTCCGGCGTCATTTCATCCATCACGCTCATATCATTGACAGCCAGCAACATTTCTCTTTGTTCATTCAAGATCGCCATATAAGTAGAAGCGTTCTTGTTTTCCACAATCAGAAAATGACTGGTGTCGATACCGATTTGATTGCATTCATTGAGTAGATAGCTGCTGTTTTGATCTCCACCCGTTACAGAGATCAGTTTCGCCTCTTGACCCAAACGGATCAAGTTTTCCGTTACATTACGCCCTACGCCACCCATGCTTAACCGAATTTGTCCGATGTTTGAGTCGCTGTTGACGACTTTGTGATTGGAAAAACCTTGAATGTCTACATTGGAAGAACCGACAATTGTTACATAATGATCCTGCTCCAAGACATAGCCTTTTCCTTTTACATACCCTTTTATTGTGAGGTTGCGGATATGGACTGCTACAGAGGATCGTGTGATCTGCAATCGCTGTGCCAAATCTTTTTGCATAATCATAGGATTCTCTTCAATCAGTTTTAGAATTTGCCTTTCTCGTTTCGTCAAAACGTTGCCTCCTTATAAGATGTTTAGTCTATAAACATGTGACTAGATGCTTTTATTATAATCCATCCCACTTTCTTTCGCAATAGGCTATAATAAATGGTATGGAGGGATGAGCATGAAGGGCATACATACAGCGGATTGGCATTTAGGCAAGATGGTGCACGGGCACTCTTTTTTACCGGAACAGCGAAAACAGATTGAAGGAATCACGCAATTGATTAAAGAGGAATCCATTGATTTTGTCATGATCAGCGGGGATCTTTTTGATCGAGCCATTCCCCCTGTGGAAGCAATTGTCGTATGGGAATCTGTTTTGGAAGAATGGGTAGAGGACCTGGGGATTCAGGTTTTTGTTATTGCGGGTAACCATGACAGCGCAGTTCGCCTGTCTTTTGGGAATCGATTCTTGGAAAAACAGCGAGTGAGTATATTGGGAGATTTTTCTCGTTTTTTTGACCCTTTGGAACTCATCCATGGTGAAGAAGGGATTCAAGTGTATTTTTTGCCGTACTTGGATACGGCTTTTTTACGTGAAATATTAAAACAACCCGAGGAACGGTCAAGAGAAGTTCTATTACGCCAGGCGGTGGAACAGATTCAAAAAGAATGGAATCCAAAAGCCTTTCATTTATTGTTGGCGCATGAGTTTTTATTGGGGGGATCCGTCAGTGATTCCGAACGGCCTTTAAGTGTCGGCGGGAGTCAGGCGATTCCCTATGAAGTATTTGAGGACTTTGATTATGTCGCTTTGGGGCATCTGCATCGCGCGCAGCGAATCGGGAACGATCATATCCGATATTCCGGAGCCTTATATCCCTATTCTTTTTCGGAAGCGGGACGTGTGCCTTCGGTTGAGATCTTGTATCTTGGGGATCATGGTTCTTTCGAGCGAGAGCGAAGGGAGATCAAACCGGAGAAAACCTTGCGTGTGATTGAGGGAAGATTAGAGGAAGTATTGGCTCTTCCTCCTTCGGACGATTACCTGTGCGTTCGGATACAAAACAGGGAAGTGATTTTAGATTTGATGGGAAAACTGCGGGAACGATTCCCCAACACCCTGCGGGTAGAGCGGGCACAAGTCGGAGAAACTAAATTCGAGGACTCGGAGACGACCTTGAGAAAAACAGAAACGCCTTATGACTTGTTTACTTCCTTCTTTACGGATATGACGGGGGAAGAATTGTTAGAACCGCAAGCTACGTATCTGCAGAAGCTTTTGGAACGTCGAGAAGGGGAGGAAAAGGCATGAAGCTGATTGAACTGGACATGATTGGATTCGGACCTTTTGCAAAGCGAACGAAAATTGATTTTCAGCCCTTTCAAGCGGCACCGATTCTGTTGATTCACGGAACGACCGGTGCGGGGAAAACGAGCGTTCTCGATGCGATCACCTATGCATTTTACGGTCGGGCCAGCGGAATGGACGGGCGAACGCCGGACACCCTCAGAAGCCATCTGATAGAAGAGACGGAAGAGACCGAGGTACAATTGATATTTGAACTTGACAACCAACGATATCGAGTAGGGCGAAGTCCGGAATATAGAAGAAGAAAAAAGCGCGGAGACGGGTGGGTCATGGAAAGTGCGAAAGCCGTTTTTGAGGTCTGGGAGTCGGATCATTGGGTGCCGAAAGTGACAAGGACTCAGGGCGTGAATCAGGCGGTTGAAGAGAAGTTGGGATTTTCTTATGAGCAGTTTACCCAAGTATTGATTCTACCGCAAGGTAAGTTTCGACAGATGTTAATAGCCGACAGCACCCAGCGTCGGGATATCTTCAGGCAATTATTTCGAACTGGCGAGATGGAATGGATTCAATGGAGACTGCGGGAAGATACGGCGAAAATGCGAAAAGAAATTGAGACGAGAAAAATTCGACTGGAGGAACTTTTCGGGCAGATTCAATCCAGCAAAACGGATATTGCCGCTGAAGGGGAAATGGATTCTCTGGAGCTGATTCGAGAGCATGTGGAAAAGCAGCGACATCACTTGAATGAACTAGAAGAAGAGCTTGTCCGCGAGCGAGATACGCTAAAGGGAAGTCGAGCACTGCGTGATTTGGCGATTCAAGCGGAACACGTAAGAAAAGAGTTGGAAAACTGGGAAAAGCAGCAAGGAATCCTGCTGGAGAAACGAGAAGAGATTGAAGCACTGACGGTTGTTCGCGACCGTGGAGAAATGGCTTTGGAAATTCAAAAAAACAAGGAAGCTCTGACACGTGAGAAAATGAGAAAAAAAGAAGTGGAAATCAGGCTTCAAGCAATTCAACTGGAGTTTGAAGAGATTCGTGAGAATCGAAAGAGTCTTTTGACACAGAATGTGATCCAGCAATCCATTGAGGATGTGCAGAGAAAACTTAGAGCGCGATTGGAAAGAGAAGGACTGGAAGAACGATTCGCGAAGAATCAAAAGAAAAGTAGAACCCTTCGCGAGAAAATAGAAGAGAGCAAGGAAAAAATGGTTGTTCACGAGAGACGGAAAAATGAAGCTGACAAGAATTTGAACCTGGTTCTTGAGACTATGAAACAGGAGAAAGCTTATCACTTGGCCAAGGATCTTGAGGCGGATCAGCCTTGTCCGGTCTGTGGAAGTCTGCATCATCCGAATGTGGCCAAGCCACAAACCATAGATCCCGCGGAAGAAGCGCGGGCACAAAGAAGTGTTCGTGAAAGTGAGTTGGCTTTGGATCGCATAAAGGAAGAATATCACGCCTTGATCGAGCAAATTGCCAAGTGCCAGGGCCAAGAAGAAGGAATTCAAATCCAGTTGGATGGATTGGAAGATTCTGGGTCACACTCGGTCGCGGAACTAGAGGCGGAAGAACAACTCGGTCAGCAGAAAATGAAAATGGTACGTATTATGGATGAAAAATGGGCGAGGATCAAGGGACAAGTGGAAGCAATCGAGATTCAGCAAAAGGAATTGACGGAGGAAGTCATGCGTCTTCAGCAGGCTTGGGACGAGGCACTGAAGGAAAGCGGATTTGCTACGGTAGCGGCATACGAGGAGGCGGAACAATCGTATGGGGCGCTCCAGAAGATGAATCGAAAATTACAGCAATACCAATTGGATCTGGCAGAAGCAAATCGGAAAGTTGCCTTGCTCCTCGAAGAGGTGAAGACGAAATTTTCGCAGCCGATTAGCGTGGTTGAGCAGGAAGCGATTGTGGAAGAGTGGACCCAGGTTGTGGAGGAAAAAACACGAATTTTGACGGAAAAAATGGCCCGCTGGAAGGATGAGCAACAGATTTTGGCACGGCTGGAGACTGCATCGTCAGAGTTGGAACAAATCGAAACGGAATTCGGATCCCTGGCTTGGATGTCAGATGTTGCCTCGGGGCGGAATGCGAAGGGGATGGATTTTGAACAATATGTCCTTAGACGTTATCTGCAGGAGGTGTTGCTGGTAGCCAATCAAAGGCTTCAAGTGCTAACTGACGGGCGATTTGAACTCCATATGCAACAGGAGCGGAGGGACAAACGCAAGCGTTTTGGTCTGGATCTGGATGTTTTTGATTTCTACACGGGGGACCGACGACCGGTGGGTTCTTTGTCGGGGGGAGAAAGCTTCAAGGCAAGTCTCGCTCTGGCTTTGGCTCTCTCCGATGTGGTGCGCGCCTTTTCCGGCGGCATTGAATTAGAGACGCTCTTTATCGACGAAGGTTTCGGTACCCTCGATCCGGCTTCGTTGGATCAAGCGGTGGATGTTTTGGTGGATTTAAAGCAACAAAATCGACTGGTGGGAATTATCTCCCACGTGCCGGAATTAAAAGAACGGATTGACAATCGGATTGAAGTCGTGAAAAATAAAGGAAAACAAGGAAGTCGGATTCGCATCCATCTTCCAGGAGGAGGAGAATATGAAGCTATGTCGGTATCGAACGAGTGAGGGAATTTTCTTGGGGGTTGTGAACAAAGCGGAAACGGGACTCATACGGCTCTCGCGTTTCGGGATGGAAGGCGACTCTCTAGCAGGCGTAATGGAGACGTTTTCGGCATGGGATCAAGTGGAATCGGCACTGGATGAGGCCGGAGATGATTTATTGGAGAGTGTAGATTTTTTGGCACCCGTTGATCAGCCGCCGCGGAGAATTCTCTGTCTGGGGAAAAACTATGCAGATCATGCCAATGAGGTGAAATCATTGCCTGGGCAAGCCAACGGAGTGCCGACTGCGCCCATCTATTTTGGGAAGATGGTGAACCGTATTATGGGACCGGCAGAGACCCTGCGGGTGGATTTGTCTTCGGGATGCGAGTTGGACTATGAAGTGGAATTGGCTTTGATTATTGGAAAAGAGGGAAGTAATATCGCTCCAGAGGATGCTAAGTCTCATATCTTTGCCTATACGGTGGTGAATGATTTGACAGATCGCGCGGCGCAGCGACGCCATCAGCAATGGCTGAAGGGAAAATCCATCGACAATACCTTCCCCATGGGCGCATTTTGGGTGTTGGCAGACGCTGTGGAGTTTCCTTTGAAGCGAAAAATTCGTTCGTTTGTCAATGGAGAGTTGCGTCAAGAATCGGAGACGGACAACCTGATTTTCTCCGTTGAAACGACTTTATCTGATTTGTCGAAAAATTTCACGCTCTTTCCTGGAGATATTATTTTAACGGGTACGCCAGCCGGGGTAGGCATGGGATTCACACCGCCGAAGACATTGAATTCAGGCGATTGTGTTGATTGTGAGATTGAAGGTATCGGATGGCTAAAGAATCTAATTCAGGGAATATAATCCAGAAGAGGGAAATCGAAAAGCGATTTCCCTCTTTTTTTTGTTTGACAGGTAGCGGTTCCTTGGTTATAATTGCATTTAAAATTCCTGTGAATGAGGGGGAAGGCGTTTGGATTCAGTAAAACAGATAGAAGAAGCAAGAAAAAATTTACGCGGCATTATTCATCCGACACCTGTCATCTACAGTGAGTACTTCAGTCAGATGAGTGGCAATGAGGTCTATATCAAGCCGGAAAACTACCAAAAAACCGGTGCGTTTAAGATTCGAGGCGCCTATCATCGGATCTCGAAATTGACAGAAGAGGAACGCGCTTGCGGTGTTATTTGCTCATCAGCAGGGAATCATGCGCAGGGTGTCGCTTATGCGGCGCAGCAATTGGGTGTAAAGGCAACCATCGTGATGCCTAATGTGACACCATTGATTAAAATCGAAGCGACCCGCAATTATGGTGCGGAAGTCATATTGCATGGAGAAGTCTACGACGATGCTTATGCGGAGGCGAGGCGGATCCAGAAAGAGACGGGCGCTGTTTTTATTCATCCATTTGATGATTGGGATGTGATTTATGGCCAAGGTACTATCGGTCTTGAGATCCTTGAAGAAGTGGAAGATGTGGATATCATACTGGTTCCTGTAGGCGGCGGTGGATTGATCAGTGGCATTTGCCTCGCGATCAAGGAGAAAAATCCCAATGTGCGGATTATTGGTGTTGAGCCGGAAGGGGCGCAGACCCTGGGGCACTCCATTCGAAAGAAATCCATTGTGCAATTGGAAGTGGTATCAACGGTTGCAGAGGGTGTCGCGGTGCGAACACCGGGAGAAAAAGCCTTTACAATCGTGCAGAAATATGTCGATGAAATTATTACCATTGACGATAGAGAATTGCTGGAGATCTTTACAATCTTGATAGAAAAGCATAAGATGATTGCAGAATCAGCCGGAATTCTTCCCCTGGCTGCCTTGAAGAAACTCAAGGTTTGGGGAAAGAAGATCGTATGTGTCGTCAGCGGCGGCAATATCGATGTGGTAAGTGTTTCAGAGATGATCAATCGTTCCCTGATCAGTCGGGGCAGACTCTTTTGCTTTACGTTGGAGTTGCCGGACAAGCCGGGGGAGCTGTTGAATATTTCGAAGATCCTCGCTGAAGCAAACGCCAATATCGTCAAAATTGAACACAATCAGTTTAAAGCACTCGATCGATTGATGCGGGTGGCGTTGGAATTGACGGTTGAAACCAATGGTCATGACCATATCGCCAATGTGATTGGAAAATTAGAAGCGCAAGGATATTCCTTGCAGCGCGTATATTAAGCGTAGATGGAGAGCCTAAGGGCAAAAGAACTCACAGAGAGTCGATGGGTGGTGGAAATCGACAGTTCTTGCACTTAGTACTCCCTCCGGAGCTGGATTCTTGAATGAAGTAGAGGATCCCGGGAATTCCCGTTAAGAAAACACGAGTGGCCCAATCGGGCAACTAGGGTGGTACCGCGGAGTAAGTCCGTCCCTTTTGGGACGGGCTATTTTTATATATTTTTTTAAATTTGGGAGGAGTGATGGCATGAGAAAAATTATGATTTTTGATACAACGTTACGAGACGGAGAACAATCTCCAGGTTGCAGCATGACGATTCAGGAAAAATTACGAATGGCTCGCCAATTGGAAAAAATGGGTGTTGATGTTCTCGAGGCGGGATTTGCGATTGCCTCCGAAGGAGATTTTCAAGCGATACAAACCATTGCCAATGCAATGAAAAATACATCGGTGGCTTCCTTGGCTCGTTCATTGCCGCGTGATATTGATCGGGCATACGAAGCGGTTAAAGGGGGTGTGGCTCCACGGATTCATACCTTTATTGCCACATCGGATATCCATTTACAGCACAAATTGCGCATGAGCCGAGAACAAGCGATTGAATCGGCTGTAGCAGCCGTCAAACATGCGAAGCATTACTTATCGGATGTGGAGTTCTCCGCAGAGGACGCGACGCGTTCCGATTGGAATTACTTGACTCAGATCGTTCAGGCAGTGATTCATGCGGGGGCAACCACTGTCAATATTCCAGACACCGTTGGTTATACGACGCCGGAAGAATATTTTGAATTGATCAGTCATTTGAAAAACACCGTGCCGAATATCGAGCGAGCAAGAATTTCGGTTCATTGTCACAATGATTTAGGCATGGGCGTGGCCAATAGCTGGGCAGCTATTCGTGCCGGTGCCGACCAGGTGGAATGCACCGTGAATGGAATCGGCGAGCGGGCAGGGAATGCCGCCTTGGAAGAAATCGTGATGGCGATGCACACACGACGCGATAAGATGCAGGTGGAATGTGGGATTGTCACCACAGAGATCGCTAGATCCAGTGAATTATTAACAACGATCACCGGGGTGAAGGTACAGCCCCATAAGGCGATTGTCGGCGCCAACGCCTTTGCCCATGAGTCGGGGATTCATCAGCATGGGATGTTGAACGAGCGTACGACCTATGAAATTATGACACCGGAGAGTGTTGGGATTCGCCAAACAAGATTGGTCTTGGGCAAGCACTCTGGGAAACATGCCTTGAAGGACCGCATTGTTGAGATGGGCTATGAGATCGAGCCAGATGAGTTTGAGAATATCTTCAAGCAGTTCAAAGATCTTTGCGATCGCAAGAAGACGATCTATGACGAGGACTTGGAAGCGTTGTTGGCAAGTAAGGTCGGCGAGGAGAATGTGAAATATCGCTTAAAGCGATTCGTCATCAATACAGGAAATGAGATGACATCAACAGCGGTTGTGGTTATTGATCACGATGGCGAAGACATTGAGACAGTTGCCATTGGCGATGGACCAATTGATGCGGCGTATCAAGCCATGCGCAAAGCGGTGGACGCAGAGATTCGATTGATCGATTATAAGATCGAGGCGGTAACCGACGGCGGAGATGCCCAAGGGGAAGTTCGATTGAAGTTGGAAATTAATGGCGAACCAATTTCGGGTCGCGGGGTCAGCACCGATATTATCGAGAGTAGTATCCAGGCATTCTTGCATGGAGTGAATCGATGGGAGCAGCGAAAGGAGCGTCAAGCATGAAAATGACCATGACACAGAAAATTTTTGCACAAGCTTGCGGAAAGTCGGAGGTGGAAGCGGGAGAGTTTATCTTAGCCAATTTAGATATTGTCTTAGGCAATGACATCACCACCCCAGTTGCCCAAGATGCCTTTGAACGAATGGAAGCAGTTACCGTGTTTGATAAGGACAAAGTCGTCATCGTACCGGATCACTTTACGCCGAACCGCGACATTCGTGCGGCCATGCAATGTCAAAAGGTGCGAAATTTCGCTCTTGATCAAGAGATTACCAATTACTTTGAGGTGGGGGAAGTCGGCATTGAGCATGCGCTGCTTCCTGAAAAAGGATTGGTCAGTGCTGGTCAGGTGATTATCGGAGCCGATTCTCATACCTGTACATACGGTGCATTGGGCGCCTTCGCCACCGGCGTTGGCAGTACCGATATGGCAGCTGGCATGGCCATGGGCAAAACCTGGTTTCGTGTACCGGAAGCCATTCGGGTGGAATTGACGGGCAAGATGCCGAAATGGGTGTCGGGCAAGGATGTGATTTTAACCCTGATCGGTGAGTTGGGTGTCGATGGGGCAACCTATCAGTCCCTGGAGTTTGTGGGAGACGGCATTAAAAACCTTACCATGGACGATCGATTCACCATCGCAAATATGGCCATTGAAGCGGGCGCAAAAAATGGGATATTCCCTGTAGACGAGCAGACTTTGGCATACTTGAAAGAATCGGGCGCCAAGGAGCCGAAGATTTTCGAAGCGGACAGCGACGCGGAATATGTGCGTGAAGTTAAGATCGATCTGGCAACCTTGTCGCCGACAGTAGCCTTCCCGCATCTGCCGGAGAATACGAAACGGATTGAAGATGTGGAGGAGATCGTCATTGATCAAGTGGTGATTGGGTCCTGCACCAACGGCAGATTGGATGACCTTCGCATTGCTGCCGAGGTATTCAAGGGGCGTAAGGTGAAGAAGGGGGTTCGGGTTTTGATCTTCCCGGCAACCCAGAAAATCTATCGCCAGGCCATGCACGCCGGATACTTTGATGTCTTTTTGGATGCGGGAGCGGTTATCAGTCCGCCAACCTGTGGTCCATGTTTGGGCGGGCATATGGGAGTATTGGCAAAGGGCGAACGCGCTGTTGCCACAACCAATCGAAATTTTGTCGGCCGCATGGGTCATGTGGAGTCCGAGGTATATTTGGCTAGTCCGGCAGTTGCAGCGGAATCCGCGATTCAAGGAATCATCGCGGCACCAGGCACTTGGACGAAGGAGGAACGATCATGAATCAAGCATTTTGTTACGGGGATCATATCGATACGGATGTGATTATCCCCGCTCGTTTTTTAGATACAAGCGATGCAAAGGTATTGGGCGGATATTGCATGATGGATTTGGATCCAAGTTTTGTTGAGAAGGTCAACCCGGGAGATATGATCGTAGCGGGTGAAAACTTTGGCTGCGGATCGTCTCGCGAGCATGCGCCATTGGCTATTCGTGGCGCGGGAGTCACTGTTGTGATCGCCAAGAGCTTTGCGCGGATCTTCTTTAGAAATGCCATCAATGTGGGGCTTCCTATTGTGGCGTGTCCAGAAGCTGTGGAAGGTATCGAGTCTGGAGATTCAATTTCTGTGGATCTGACAGCTGGCATCATCAAGAATGAAACCAAGGGATGCGAGTGGGAGATGGCTCCTTATCCGCCGTTCTTGCAAGATATGATTGATATGGGTGGATTGGAGAATTACGTGAAGCAGCAAAAGGAGAAGCAAAATGTTTAAATTATGTGTTTGTCCCGGGGATGGGATTGGGCCAGAGGTCACAAAATCTGCCCTTGCTGTTTTTGAAACGATCGCGAAGCAAGCGGGAATCGAGTATGAAATCAATGAGGCATTAATCGGCGGCGCTGCCATCGATGCGACGGGGGAACCCTTCCCGGAGGCGTCAAAAGTAACGGCAATGAAATCGGATGCGGTTTTCTTAGGTGCGGTCGGGGGCGAGAAATGGAATGAAATGCCTGTTTCCCTTCGTCCAGAACGAGGTCTGTTGGCCCTGCGCTCAACCCTAGAGACCTATGCGAATCTTCGACCGGTTCGAATGTTTGCCGGACTGGAGGACATGTCGCCATTGAAGGCGGATCGTATGAAAAATGGTATTGATATGGTGATTGTACGGGAGTTGACTGGTGGCATCTATTTCGGCGCTCGTCAAGAAGGCGATAATGTTGCCTCAGACGAGGAGAAATATTCACGGAAAGAGGTTACTCGTATTGCTCATGTGGCGTTTCATACGGCGCAAACAAGAGATAAGCGTGTCACCAGTGTGGACAAAGCCAATGTCTTGGCCAGTTCTCGGCTATGGAGACGTGTGATGGAAGAGGTGGCTTTGGAGTATCCAGATGTTGCATTGGATCATCTATATGTGGACAATGCCGCCATGCAATTGATTCGGGATCCGGGTCAATTTGATGTGATGGTAACGAATAATATTTTTGGAGACATCTTGTCCGATGAGGCGAGTGTATTGGTTGGGTCCATCGGCCTGTTGCCCTCTGCTTCCATTGGGGAGAGCAAGGCGTTGTACGAACCAATCCACGGATCGGCACCGGATATTGCGGGACAGGGCAAGGCGAATCCTGTTGCGGCGATTCTGTCCATGGCCATGCTTTGCATCCATAGCCTGAAGCGAAAAGATCTAGCGGAACAAATTGAAAAAGCTGTTTCTGTGGTATTGGAACGGGGAGAGCGCACCGGTGATTTGATGCAGCCGGGATGTGAAATCCGAACGACTGAACAGCTGACAGAGGCAATTGTCCGTGAGATCGCGAAGTAAAACGTCATACTTTACCGAAATGTTAAGTAAATGCAATAAAAGGTGTTGACAGGGAGCTTCCCGGCCCTTATAATCAGATTAATATTACGAATTGATTAACGAAACCGAACTTTCTGAAAGCAGTCTAAAATTGGAGTGAAGATCATGAATGCAATGAACACAATCTTTTCAAACAATTTGAATATGCTCGTCCTCATCTTGGTCCCTGTGCTCGTCGCACTCGTGGGCCTAGTCGTCGTGGTCGAAAATAAAATTCAAAATTGTTGCGAAAGATCGAACCCATTGTATCTGTGTTAATTTGGTGAAAATTACCAAACGGGGCGTTCTTCGGAACGGCCCGTTTTTTTTATGGAAAAGGTTCGATCCCACTATTCTGAAGGAATTGAAATTGGAGTGAAAATCATGAATACAATGAAATCGCATTTCTCAAACAACGTGAATATGGTTGCCCCGATCTTGGGCACACTCGCACTTCTCTTGGTCCCAGTACTCGTCGTACTCGTGGGTCTCGTCGTCGTGCTCGTAAACCTCATTCTCGTCGGCCTAGTCGTCGTCTTGAGCAAACAATTTCAAAGTGATTTCGAAAGAGTGAACCCATTGTATTGATGTTGATTAAGTCAATATTACTAAACGGGACGTTCTTCGGAACGTCCCGTTTTTTTTATGAAGCCAAAGGAGGAAAAACAATGCAAACAATTTATGCGAAATTAGAAAAAGGAATGGATAGTTTTATCCGCGTATCTAATACATTGAGAAGAAAAGAATTTGAAATTTCCGGAATGAATTTGCAGGTGATTCCTTCTGAACCAGGCAAACATGAAATGCAGATCACCTTACATGGAACTAACCCTATGATAGCCAATCGAGCAATGCGGCAATTAGCAAAGTTGATTGATGTCAATTCGATTCAATTAATCCAGGAAGCCTAAGGAGGGAAAGAGATGCAAACCATATACGCGAAATTAGAAAAAGGAATGGATAGTTTTGTTCGTGTTTCCAACACATTGAGAAGGAAAGAATTTGAAATCTCTGGTATGAACTTGCAGGCGATCCCCTCTAAATCAGGCAGCCATGAAATGCATATCTATTTAAATGGAACCAACCCTATGACAGCCAATCGAGCGATGCGGCAATTAGCAAAGCTTGTTGATGTAAATTCAATTCAATTAATTAAGGAGGAAGTATAAAATGGCGACAATGTATTATGATAAGGATGCGAACTTTGAGGTAATTGCAGGAAAGACAGTAGCGATTCTAGGCTTTGGAAGCCAGGGACACGCTCACGCGCTGAACTTGAAAGAGAGTGGTGCTTCTGTCATTGTAGGATTGTACGAGGGCAGCCGATCTTGGCCCAAGGCTGAGGAAATGGGATTGACGGTTATGACGGTAGCGGAAGCGACGAAGGCGTCGGACGTGATTATGATGTTATTGCCGGATACACGCCAAGCACAGGTGTATGAAACTGAAGTTGCTCCCTATTTGACAGCCGGTAAAGCGATTGCTTTTGCCCATGGATTCAACATTCATTACAATCAAATTCGTCCACCAAAAGATATCGACGTATTTATGGTAGCGCCAAAGGGACCGGGTCACTTGGTTCGACGAGTTTACCAAGACGGCAAAGGGGTTCCAGCACTTTTCGCGATCTACCAGGATGCAACGGGTCAAGCGAGAGAGATCGCCATGGCATATGCCAAAGGAATCGGCGCGATGAGAGCGGGAATCTTGGAGACAAGCTTTGAGGAAGAAACAGAAACGGATCTTTTCGGCGAGCAGGCAGTCCTTTGCGGCGGTGCGACAGAATTGATTAAGGCTGGCTTCGACACCTTGGTGGAAGCGGGATATCAAGAAGAAATTGCATACTTCGAGTGTCTTCATGAGATGAAGTTGATCGTGGATCTTTTCTACGAAGGCGGATTTGAGAAGATGCGAGACTCAATCAGCAACACGGCCGAGTATGGCGATTACGTAACAGGCAAGCGAATTATCAATGATGATACAAGAGCAGAGATGAAGCAGGTTCTTGCAGAGATTCAAGACGGAACCTTCGCAAAAAACTGGATCATGGAAAATAGAATTAACCAACCAACTTTCTCCGCGGCACGTCGCATGCAAAACGCGCATCCGATTGTAGCAGTTGGTAAAAAACTTCGATCCATGATGAGCTGGATCGGCGGACAAGATGCGTAGTGACAGAGTGAAGGCGGGTGCGGGACGCGCACCCCATCGCTCGCTATTGAAGGCAACAGGGCTGACGGATGCGGAAATCAGCCGACCCTTGATTGGGGTTGCCAATTCATTCAATGAAATTGTTCCGGGCCATGTGGAGCTTCGACAGATTGCGGATGCGGTCAAACGGGGCGTCTTAATGGCTGGGGGAACCCCCCTTGAGTTTCCGGCGATCGCTGTTTGTGACGGGATTGCCATGAACCATGAAGGGATGAAATACTCCTTGGCGAGTCGAGAGATTATTGCTGATAGCATCGAAATTATGGCGAAAGCCCATGGTCTTGACGGATTGGTCTTAATTCCCAACTGCGACAAGGTGGTACCGGGGATGTTGATGGCGGCGGCGCGGGTGAATATCCCGACGATGGTTGTCAGCGGTGGTCCGATGCTGAAAGGCCGACACAAAAACAAGGATGTGGATTTGATCACGGTCTTCGAGGGTGTAGGCATGGAAGCCATGGGCAAGATGTCCTTAGAATCTCTGGTGGAGCTGGAGGATGACGCTTGTCCAACTTGCGGATCTTGCTCGGGGATGTTTACGGCAAACTCGATGAACTGCATGACGGAAGCGCTGGGGATGGGTCTTTCAGGCAATGGAACGATTCCAGCAGTGTATGCTGCTAGAAAGCGATTGGCGAAGGAAGCCGGAATGCGGGTGATGAACCTTGTTGAAAAACAAATCAAACCGCGAGATATCTTGACAAAAGCTGCCTTTCAAAACG
>JABXKS010000005.1 GCA_013619125.1 Clostridiales bacterium | reverse complement strand
ATTTTAATCCGTATGCTCTCCAATCAAATTGACACGGCCCGGCGAAAAGAATACCCGCGGTTTGCTCCCTGAGCCAAATTTTTTTTCAAATACTTGGATCAATTCTTTTGGATTCATTCTCCATCTCCCTCCTGATCTTCCAGCCATTCTTCAATCACCAGAGTTGCCGCCCCTAAGACCCCAGACTTTCCTTGCAAGCGAGTCGGCTTTACTCTTGTCTCTCGGTACGTTCGGTCTACCGTATTCCGCTTTAATTCAGCCAAAAATCGAGGCGCGAAAACATCCCACGCCCGGCTGACTCCTCCAGCTAGGATGATCAATTTCGGATTTAAAAGCTGCACCACAAGTCCCATGGCTTGTCCCAAACGAATCCCCATCTCATCAAATACGGCGATCGCTTCCAGTTCCCCTTGCCTTGCGCGCGCATAGAGCTCTTTGCCGTTTTCACACTGTTTTCCTGTCATTTCCCGATATTTCCTCGCCAATGCCGCACTGGAAATCTCGGTTTCCAGACATCCTGTTTTTCCACATCGACAGACGATCCCGTCATGGTCCGGCACGGTAATATGTCCAATTTCGCCTGCCATCTGCGTTCCGCCAAATTGAATTCTTCCATTCATAACAAGGGCACCGCCAACTCCATCGCCAATATTGATCAAGAAAAAATCAGAGACATCCTTCGCCAATCCAAACCATCGCTCTCCAACGGCCATCGCTCGCACATCATTATCAAGTACAACCATGCAATCCAAGGTATTTTCCAGTTTTTCTTGCAAGGCATATTCTTCCAATTCAAAGGCAGGGGCATATTGAATGATGCCCTTTTTCCGATCGACAAATCCATGCATGCCAATCCCAATTCCCAAAATCGTCTCTAGGTTCAAAGCTTGACTTTGAATCCCTTCCATTATAAGCAACAATAAATCGTCTCCGGATTGAATCTCCACCCTGTCCATTCGCCAGGATTTCAGAAAGATTCCCGCTCCATTGACAAGACCAAATTTGATGCTGTGGATCCCAACATCCACTCCAATCATTTGGAGCGATTCTCGATTGAGCATAAGCAACACCGGTGGTCGCCCCCCCGAGGAATCGCCGTCACCCGTTTCAACCAACCAGTCCTCTTCTTTTAATTCTCGTGTCAAGTTGGTAATGGTTGCCGGATTCAATTGCAAGGATCTGGCGATCTCCGCCCGAGAAGCCAAGTCATGATGCCAAAGATAACGCAAAATAGAACGACGGTTTACTTGCTTCATCAATCGTTTGTTGGATCGTTGATAGCGCATAGGATCCCCTTTCTTTATTTAATAAATAAAGTATATAAAAGAACCTCATGAGTTGCAAGGAAAAGAACAAAAGCACCCAATCAATCCTTGAGCTGAAAGTAAGATGAGCAAGCACTTTAAAGTGCCCGCTTATCTTTCTTTCAGCTCACCTACAGGATTGCTGGGTGCTCCGTCACGATTCTATGTTACTTATTCTGTTATCAATTGATCAATCGGTTGGCCCGGAGGTACGATCGGATAGACATTGTGTGTGTCTTCAATCAAGATATCCAAAAGATAAGGACCTGTTTCCCATTTTTTCTCTTTCAAAGCCGCTTCCAACTCTTCCATGGATCTAACCGTCGCCCCTGGAATCTTGTACACAGAAGCCAAAGCTTCAAAACTCATATCCTCATCGTTAATGGTTTCCGCGTATCGCTCCTCCTGGAAAAGCTGTTGCCATTGCCGCACCATGCCCAGTGCGCGATTGTTCATGACCGCAATCAAGATCGGCAAACGATGTTTGGCCATTGTCAACAATTCAGAAGCGCTCATACGAAAGCTTCCATCTCCCGTAATCAAAACCGTTGTGCTCCCCGGCTTCGCCAAGGAAGCACCAATGGCTGCACCGGGACCAAATCCCATAGTGCCAAGACCTCCGGAGGTAATAAAATCAGTTGACTCCTTAAAGTCCCAATACTGCGCTGTCCACATCTGATGCTGCCCCACATCGGTCACAACAGCGGCCCGCGGATCAACCGCTTTATTGATACCAGCGAGAATATTTGCAGGTGTAAAGCCTGACACTCGATTGACAGAAGCGCCATCCTTCCAATCTTGAATGCGATTCAACCATATCGGTCTTTCACATTCTGGTGCCTTCCCCAATAATTTCAATAAAATTTCTTTCACATCGCCTCGAATCGCCAAACTATGTTCAACATTTTTCCCGAACTCCGTTGGATCCAAATCGATATGAACAATCGAAGAATTTTTACCAAAGCTTCCCCGTTTTCCGACAACACGATCACTGAACCGCGTTCCGATTGCCAAAATCAAATCACTTTGAGAGGCTGCCAGATTGCCGTGCTTATAACCGTGCATTCCGATCATGCCCAAAGACAAGGAATGCTTTCGATCGATCGTGCCCAATCCCATCAGTGTATTCATAACAGGAATTTGCGTCTTCTCGGCAAATGCCACAAGTTCCACAGTCGCGCCCGAAAGTTTAACGCCTCCACCGGCAAGGATCACCGGACGTTTTGCCTTCCTAATCAAAGCAATCGCTTCTTGAATTTCTGCCGAATAATCTGGTGTTTTTATCTCTTCCATAACGACTTGATTCACTGCGTCCCAATCAGGCTCCGTCTCAGCTTGAAAGATATCCTTGGGGATATCGATCAAAACCGGACCCGGACGGCCGCTACTTGCAACTTGAAAGGCTTCCGTCAAAATCCCTGCCAAATCCGCTACATCCCGCACCAAATAATTGTGCTTGGTAATGGAGAATGTAATTCCTGTAATGTCCAATTCCTGAAAAGAGTCTTTACCCAATAGCGCCGAAGGCACCTGACCCGTCAGCACCACCAAAGGAACGGAATCCATAAAGGCGGTTGCCAATCCCGTAATGGTATTGGATGCCCCAGGACCGCTCGTTACGATACAGACGCCGGGTTTCCCCGTTGCCCGCGCATATCCGTCCGCCGCATGGACAGCGTTTTGTTCATGAACCGTTCGAATATGACGCGGTGCATCATCTGCACGATACAGGGCATCATATAAAGGGATCACCGCTCCGCCTGGATAGCCAAACAGGAGCTCGACGTTTTCTCTTTTAAATACTTCTAATACGACCTCTGCACCCTTCATCGTAACCTCCTAAAAAGTAACCGCTCCCTCGGAAGCGTCTTTCACCATCGCCGCATACCGTCTCAAATATCCAGTCACCGTGATTTCCTTCGGCTCCCATGCAGCGGCGCGTGCTTCCAATTCTTCTTTTTCTACCAATAATGTCAACTCGCCCTTCGGAATATCAATCCGAATGCGGTCATTTTCTTTAATCCATGCAATCGGTCCATTGTCTGCCGCTTCCGGCGACACATGGCCAATGGCTGCCCCCCGG
>JABXKS010000004.1 GCA_013619125.1 Clostridiales bacterium | reverse complement strand
AGCTAAAAATTCTTTAATTGGTCCAGCTGCATCTGCAGGTCTTGCCGTTAAAACAAATACGTCTTTAGTTCCACGTTTGTCCGCTATGATTTTAGCTACATCTAATAGTGGTCCTTTACTTCCTTGCATTACTTTACTAAACTCAGAGAAATCCCATTGAGCTCCTTCAGCTTCCATATTACTTGCTTCTTTAGCAAATGTAGCAGCATCAATCTTGCCAGTAGTTCCATCAGGCATAGTGTATAACACATTGCTTTTAGTTCTAGCTAATGTATCGTCAAAATCAAATACTCTAATCTTCTTGACAGGTTGATCTATTTTTCTAGCAAGCTCTAAAGCTTTATCAGTTTTAATTAAAGCGTTTATAAGAGTTTGAGTAGTTACCGGTTTACTGTATTTTATAGAATCAGGAACTAAGTCGCCATCTAAGTCGTTAGCTTTTGATCTTGAATATTTACCCTTCTTGTCAACCTTAACACCTGTCGATGTTACATTGTGAATATCGTAAACAGATTTATTATTTGCTAGTATCAAATCACTAGGGTTTATACCACCCTTGTTTAAACCTACGTTTATATTAAAGTATCTAGCCCAGATGTTGTCTGTTATTTTCCAACCTTCAGGAGTTTGCTCTACGTAATCAAATTTTTCTCCGTTAAGTTTTTTACCTTTTAGCTTCTTATCATTAGTCACAGACAAAGGACCTTGAAAATAATTGTTTTTTATGTTTTTAAACTGCTTGATTGTATCGCACACCGTGTAAAAGAACATCAGGATAAATCCAATGGTCAAGGGAATTTGACTCACAGTCAAGGGGATTTTCAATGCTGGTGTTAGTGCTCCCCGTTGCAGCCCCCACAAGGTGAATTGGACGCCCCACACGGCAAAGCAAGCCAAAACAATCGATGTAATTACTCCAACTATGATATCAATAATCATTAGCGCTCGTTTGTTGCTCACAAAAGTGTGCATAATATCAGCTTTGATATGATCCTTCTTATATGTAGCGTACACACCCGCAATATAATACAGCCACATGGCTACCACTGTAATAATTTCTTCCGCGCCATAGAAGTCTTTTTTCAAGACGTAACGCATAATAACGCCAACAAAAACCAGAGTGACTGCAAGAATACTCGCTGTAATCATGATAAACCGCTGAGCAGTTTCAAGTCGTTTCCAAAATGCTGTACTTTCAATTTTCAATTTCTCCAAAATCTCACCTTCCACTTATTCTCTTAAGAGAGGGGGAGGGGGAAGCCGAAGCGATCCCCTCCTCAAATCAAAGTCGGATTATTTAGCTTCCAAGTCAGCCAACACGACATCCATTTCGTCTTTACCAATTGCATCAATCAAATCTGGCCATACGTTGGCTTTAAAGTGTTCAGCAATCGTTGCGAATTCTTCATCGGTTGGAACGATCACGTCGATTCCCTTATCTGCCATCGCTTGCATTGCTTCTTGATCCATAGCCTCACGGTTATCTAGAAGTGTCGCGGCTTCTTCCCGGAAAGTATCGCGAATGATGTCTTGATATTCCTGTGGCATAGAAGCCAACAGCTCTTTATTGATAAAAGTGCCTTGAATTTCACAGATATAACGATAGTCTATGTAAGTCTTAATGACATCGGCATATGCTTCGTTGTTCAAGAATGGAGTGCCACCAATCCAACCATCACAAACACCGGTTTGCATAGCGGGATATAAATCAGCATATGGAATGGTCGTGGATGGATAACCTAAACCGTCTGCAACGGCAATATAGCTCGCCATGCCTGGACAACGCATCAAAGCGTCTTTTTTAACTGTAGGAACCATAATATTGTCAGTTGACATATCCACACCGCCAATACCCATGAAACCGTCCACATACAGGTTCAGTAGATCTATGTCAGCATCGTCATTGATTCTTTTTACAAAATCGTAATAGGCGCTGCCTTCAGCAAATACATATTTTGCATCTTCATAAGAAGTAACCAAATACGGGAATGCTGTAACTTCCATACGGCTGTCAAACTGGCAAGGAAGTGCACAGGAAGCCATATCGATCGTTCCTTTAATCACTTCTTCATATTGTTGGACCCCATCTCCCAACTGATTGGCAGGGTACACTTTAATTTTGACATGTCCATCCGTTTTTTCTTCAATTTTGGCTGCTGCCGCTTCTAAAGAATCTGTGATGGGGTAATCAGGTGCATAAATACCCGCACAACGGAGTTCATAGCTAGGCAGGCCATCATCACCAACATCTCCGCTCGCTGCTCCAGCGCTGCTGCACGCAGCCAGTGACAGTACCATAGTCAATGCCAATAAAAGTAATAGTGCTTTTTTCATAAATTCCCTCCTCATACTTTCTATCCATATTTACAAAAACCAGAACTTCACTGAGTATTACAAAGTACTTCGTTTTTTTAATATTTCTCTGTAACGGCTAACATTTTCTGCAGAAAATCAGCCGATCCACCTTAAAAAAACAAAAAGAAGTAACCTCGTGGCAGACGAAATGCGTCTATTCACGATGTTACTTCTACGTAATACTTGCAATACGGCTTGCAAGCTCCGATTCACTTGTGAGTCAAAAATACCATGTATTTACTTATTTGTCAACAAAATAATGAAAACGTTATTTTATAAACCTGAACGTTATTTAATAATGTACCAAGAAGGTATAATCCTCATCAACTATTTTTCCCACACCGATATTTTTCGACCACTCCATCTGGTTTTACTTTCGCAATTGATAAAGAATGTCTCCAAAATTGTTCTTTTGGCACGATCACCGTAATGGAATTCTCGCACACAACAAACTCCGGTTGCTACCTATAAACCGCACTAATTCAATCTTCTTTACTTGCGTTCAATTATTTTTGAACGATTAATTATTCGTTCAGTAATTTCGCCCATTTTACTGTCTAGTTTTGAACGAAGGCCCTTTCACTTGACTCATATAGGACAAATCCCGAATTTCAGGCATGGTCGATTCATCTTTATTGAACGAATCTTGAATTTCAGGCATGGTTGATTCGTCTTTTTTGGACGAATACCATATTTCTCCAAGTTATATCCGTTTTCATCCTTATATGGAGCTGATTAGCTCTTATTCGTTCACTTTTCTCCGAACGAATACAGCGCTAAAGTATGCTTCATTATGGAGCGAATCACGAACTTCAGACATGGAAGATTCGTCGGTCTTTGACGAATCACGAACTTCAGACATGGAAGATTCGTCGGATATTAACGAATCATGAATTTAAGATTCGTGCAAGAGACATCCCAGCCGTCTTCCGGTATACTAAAGACAACACGATTCTTGGAGGTTTCCATGTATGATATCGCCATCATCGGCGCTGGACCCGCAGGCAGCAATCTTGCCAGGCTGCTGGCCCAGCAAACCCAATTGAAAATCTGCTTAAT
>JABXKS010000003.1 GCA_013619125.1 Clostridiales bacterium | reverse complement strand
GCCCGATAGAAAAACATCGTACGAATCCATGCTGCCAAGTTTTTGATCGTCGTAGACGCCGGGAGCTTGATCAGGGTCACCCGTGTACTCAAAGTTCTTTACAATGGCATTTTCGATCGCCTCACTCACACGGTACTCAATAGTATCGGGAGCAAGGTTCAAAGCGGACTGCCCATAATAGGCACCATAGAAGGGCGCGAAACGTTTGGCAGTGGTTGCAATACTTGAAAAGTCGGTCTGCAATTCCATTTCTTCACGTAACCGTTCCAAGACTCCATCTAGATTTTGTTGTTTCCAGTGAGGATCTGTGTGGTAGTAATCAGTAAGGCTTAACACATCTTTCAGATCAATAAGGGTCATGCCTTTGATGGAGCCGTGTAAAAGCGCATCCAATGTCTGATAATCCATGGAGAGAAAGTCGGAACCTGACTCGACATAGTAATTTTTGTCAGGGATCATGGCGAAATACACCTGACACTCTTCCAGATACATTTCAGCGATGGTGTTGATGTACGCTGAAAAGTGTGCCACACTAGCTTCATTTAAAGGATATTCGAGTTTAAACGCATCCTCTCCGCGCACCACAATATCGTTGTTATCGGTTTTATGAAGGATTGTGTTTTCCACTCGCGCTTTCAGCCTTCGAAATTGATCACGCAGAATAAACTGATCCAAGGCCGCTTCATCAAAGTCCCCTAAAAAATCGCCCGTCAAAAGCTTTCGAATTTCGAGATCTTCAAATTGATGGAGTTCCCGGCGTTCAGCAAAGGAGACCATCGTGGGTGGGGTAAGCACGTTGAGTATGGCAATTGAGAATAAAAGAATCATAAATGAGAATACTATAATTTTATTTTTCATCATTAAAACCTAAAATACAAGAATGGATTAAAGGATGAATCCACCAAGTACCCTGTGACCAATAAGAGTAGAGACAATAGAAATACGGGTTCTAATCCGTTGATGATTTTTTCGGTTGTTTTGGTTTGAAGTCCCCGATGAATTAGATCACGCATAAATGGGGTCGCACCAATGATCGAGAACCCAATGATTACGGCATAACTTCTTAGATAATAGATGGATTCGGCGTTGAATATTGGAATCGGAAGTTGCCCGAACATTCCTTTCAGCGAAAGACTGATTACAGCCAAATCTTCGTTATTGAAGATCACAAAACTGATCACAACGATCAAACAGACATAGACGTGACGAAGCCAATGAGGCATCTTGACCAGGAATTGATCAAGAAAGAGCTTTTCAAGTACGAGTATGAGACCAAAATACAGTCCCCAAATGATAAAATTCCAATTGGCTCCATGCCAAAAACCGGTTAAGAACCATACAATAATAATATTTCTGAACCAGCTGAGATTTGAACCTCTGTTGCCACCCAAGGGGATATACAAGTAGTCTTTAAACCAAGTTCCCAAGGAAATGTGCCATCGGCGCCAGAATTCCGAAATGCTTTTTGAAATATAGGGATAATTAAAGTTCTCGAGGAAATGGAACCCGAAGATCCGTCCCAAACCAATTGCCATATCGCTATACCCCGAAAAATCGAAATAAAGTTGTAGGGAGAAAGCGATGGCGGCCATCCAATAAAAGAGGACAGAGGATGACTGGGCGGATACGGAGATTTGATAGAGCTCACCCAATTGATTGGCGATCAAGACTTTTTTCGCTAAACCGATCACGAATCGTCTGACACCATAAGCAAAGAGATCAAAAGAGTGGGTTCGTTCATTGATTTCTTCTGCGATGGTGCGGTACCGCACGATGGGGCCGGCGACCAATTGCGGGAAGAGCGTAATATAGGTTGCCAATCCAAGAGGATTTTTTTGAATGCCCGCTTCGTTTCGATAGACATCAATGGTGTAACTCATGGTTTGGAAGGTGAAAAAGCTGATGCCCAGTGGAAGTGGCAATTGTAACAAGGCAAAATCCGTTGAAAAAAGCGCATTGATATTTCCAATAAAAAAGTCCGAGTATTTAAAAAATCCTAAAATTGATAAATTTAAAACGATGGATGAAATCAATGCAAATTTTGCGGCGGGTGTTCCTCGCTTTTTATCGATAATCAGGCTGTGGGTATAGTCTACGATCGTTGAAAAAATTAAAATGATGGTGTATCTGGGCTCGCCAAAGAAATAGAAGGCCAGACTGCTCAGCAGCAGAACCAGATTCTTATATTTTGAGGGAACAGAAAAATAGAGTAAGAATACAATTGGTAAGAAATAATAGATAAAACTAATGCTCGAAAATAACATAGAAGTCCTTCACTTTCTTAGAGAATATACAAAAGCGATGAAGTCCCTCATATACTTCAATCAAGTATGAGGAATCATCGCTTTGTATTATTACCCTTATTCTGCTAGCGCTAAAAAGCTTTCGTGTAGTGTTTCAGCATCATGGCTCATAATCAATACGACAATATCACCAACATGATCAACAATTACCTGATCGTCTTCTACACCTACGCAAATCCATTTTCGTGGATCGACATTTTCCTTAATCGCTGTTTCGATACTTTCAATATCGGCGCCCTCTTCGACTTGAAGAAGAACAACAGAATGCGCGATCGATGACATCATTGGTTCAGAAGCGATGCCCTTTACATAATCGATATCGTTGTTGCCTAAGAAGTAGGCTTCATTTTCTTCATTCAATTCGGTAATCATTGTTTGGGGAAGTTCAAGCTCTGTTCCACCGTAAATGTTTTCTACAATTTCTTCTAGGGTACCGGAGATCTTTGGTTCTTCTACAACAGGGGGTGTCACTTCATCCACTGGTTGTGCTCCGCATCCCGCTAAGCTAAAAATCATTAAACCTGCTACAACTAATAATAAAACTTTTTTCATTTTCTTCTTTTCTCCTTTTATGTGTCTATGTTTTGTTCTCTTGGTACAGACGGATGCAAAAAGGAAAAGTTTCAAAGTTTGATTGTTTTCTTATATTTTTTTGAAATTGTGTAATTGCCGTTACGAGAATGAAACGTATTCTAATGGTATACTTAAAATTGTATTGCTTCAAACCAAGAAATGAGGATAAATGAATGATCGATGATAAACTTCACACATTTTTATGTGTATCACAAACCATGAATTTTTCAAAGGCAGCGGAGCTTTTGCATATTACCCAGCCTGCTGTGTCACAACATATCAAAGCTTTAGAAAGCCAATATAGGGTTTCTTTCTTTACCGATCGGCGCAAGAACATGAAATTAACTGAGGAAGGAGAGTTACTTTTGGCATATGCCACTGAGATGAATCGTTTACAGCAATCGCTAGCGGTACAAATGCAAACGATACAAGAGCAGAACAGAATATATCGGGTGGGCGCGACTATGACCATTGGTGGTTATGTGCTACCGAAAATATTGGGGAGACATAAGCTGTCACATCCTAAAATTGATATTCAATTAACCGTGGATAATACGGAGACGGTGATTGAACAGATGATTCGAGGGGATTTGATTCTTGGAATGGTCGAAGGTCCGTTTCCTCAGGATCGATTCACTTCTATTTTATATAGAAAGGATGAATTGGTGGTCGCTGTTTCGCCCGAGCATCCCCTTGCAAGAAAGAAGGAGGTTTCTCTTGAGAGACTGATGATGGAGCCATTGATTTTGCGAGAACAAGGTTCGGGTACACGGGTTGTGTTCGAAAAGGCGATAACAGATTCTGGTTACTCGATAGACGGCTTGAATGTGCATATGGAGATCGGCAATATTCATGCCTTGGTTTCTTTGGTGGAATCAAACCTTGGCGTTACAGTGATTTCACGCGATGCGATTGCTGATTCACTCAAGTCGGGAACTCTCTGTGAAGTTTCGCTTTCTGGAATGCAGATTTTCCGAGAGTATCGGTTTATTTATTTGGATGAACGCATTGCCTTCATTCAGGATTTCATTGCATACTGCAAGATGGAACATAAGGATTCGTTATAGGCAGATAACAAAGCATAATTTTTCATGATAGAAAACGAGTGGTATACTGACTTCATCTTAAGGCGATGAGGTGACGAAATGAAGAAATGGAATTATACAGCCGTGGGACTTCTCTTTGTCTTGACGCTTTCTATTTTTGCAAAAGAGCTCAGTTTATGGGTGGAACCGTTTCTGCAGATGGAAGCTTTGACGATTGCTATTGTACTCGGGATTTTGTACAACAATCTGGTTGGGACCCAGCAGAATCTGCTACCCGGTGTGAAATTTGCGTTGAAGAAATTATTGAAAATTGGAATTGTATTGCTTGGATTTAATCTGAATTTGCAAGTCCTTTGGGCTTTGGGACCAAAGATATTGATCCTTGTGATCGGCTATGTCGCAATGGCATTGATACTGTCATGGCTCGTGGGAAAGGTGTTGAAAACACCTCCTCGTTTGGCAACCTTGCTTGGGGTTGGATCTTGCATCTGCGGCGCGTCTGCCGTAGTTGCCATGGCGCCTTGTATTGATGCCGATGAAGAAGATTCTGTACTTGCGGTTTCCATAGTAAGCTTTCTCGGTGCTGTTGGTGTCTTGATTTATTCAGCAATCGCAGTCGGTAATGATTCAATTACACCGGTGCAGTACGGCGTATGGTCCGGGCTATCGTTACATGGGGTTGCCCATGCCATTGCCGCCGCCTTTGCGATGGGAGAACAAGCGGGAGAAATTGGTACGCTAGTCAAAATGGCACGGGTACTGATGCTGATGCCAGTATCAATTGGGCTAAGCCATGTCTATCGCAAAGGGGACGGCGAATCGAAGCGAGCTGGATTTCCTACCTATGTCATCTATTTTATTTTGGCGGGGATCATCAATACGATGGGATTTCTTCCAGCGGCAATGGTTCAGTTTTTTGGCCAAATGAGCAATTGGATGCTCTTGATGGCGATGACGGCAATGGGTTTGTCAGTAGATGGGAAAAGCATCGTAAAAAGAGGTGCAAACGCTGGATTTGCAGGAATTGTAATATTTGTTATACTTTCCCTTGGAAGTTATTTGATAATCATAGCTTGGCTTTAAATTCTGGGTGGAATTCGTGTTAGAGGAATTTTTGCGGGTATAGAATCAGTGTATATGAATGATAAGGAGTGATTGAATGACCTCACAATCAGGCAATGCGAATCATGCAAGTTATCATCTGAAAGCGAAGAATACTTTAAGGGAAAAAGCCAAGAAGCATTTTACAGAAGAACGAAGAGAAATGGAACATGAATTTGAGTCGACGGAACAAGGGATCTTGAAAGCAATGAATGAACGTTATGAATTTGGCGAAATGAAGCGCGAACATCACCGATATATTCTCGAGTTTTTTAACCGAAATACGAAAGATAAGAAGATTTTCACTCTTGCTTATGAAGAGAACTTTGTTAACTTGAAACACTTATGGGAAACTGAAGAAGAATAATGGATGCGGGTTATTATACTCGCATCTTTTTGTGCGTAAAGGGAAGGCGGTATCATGAGTAAAAGTGAGGAAATGGGATGAAGAGACTAACGCAGACTAAAGAGAATCGCGACAATTACGTTGTCGAGGAGAACCAGATTCAACCTATGGAAAGCGGATTTTCTGGCAACGCAATTTTAAAATTGGCGCAGTATGAAAATTTTCATGAGGGTTTGATGCGGGAACAAGAAAAAATATCGTTGGAAATGCAAAAGCTACGCTCGGAGGGGAAGACGCGCACGGTGATGTTCAAGCAATTGCTGGCAAACAAGTTGGCAAATAGTCAAACATTAATTCTTCTTGAAACCTATGGTTTACGGTAATAAACATAGGGTTCGGTACTTTGTGATTGAATCAAATAGAAGTTCCCATTTATTTAAATAATTGGTTGTCAATGCTATTGATCTATGTTACTATTCATCTTGTTCCAGAAAATAAATAAACTGTATAATTCCTGTAATATGGTCAGGGAGTTTCTACAGGATCACCGATAATGATCCTACTATGGTGAGAAAACATCCTTTCTTGTAGCAGACAGAAGTTCTGTTGCTATAGGTTTGTTTTGTGTATTTGCTTTTTATTAAGCTGATAATCTCTCCGGTTATCAGTTTTTTTATTTTTATGGGCAGAATATGGGGAACAGAGAGGTTGGAGAAGATGGATTTATGGAAAGATGTACTGGCGATCTTTAGTGTTATTTTAAACGGATTGCCGCAGGGATTATTGGCGTTATCATTTGGTTTTGCAACGGTGCCAACGGCTTTAGCATTCGTTGTTGGGGGTGTTGGCAATGCGATTGTGGGTTCAGTTGCCCCAATTTCATTTCAGGCAGAAACAATTACCTTAGCAGGTACGATGGGCAAGAATATGAGAGAGCGCTTATCGATGATCTTCATTGGTGCTGCGATTATGGCACTCATTGGGATCTTTGGATTTTTGGAAGATATTGTTAATTTCATCGGCCCAGCAATTACGAGCGGGATGATGGCTGGTGTTGGCATTATGCTGGTAAAAGTATCTGTTGAGATGACAAGAAAGAGTCATTTGGTTGGGCTTACCTCCATGGGTTCAGCATTTATTGTCTATATGTTGACGCATGATTTGGTGTATACCATTTCGGTTTCGGTTGTGGCGTCCAGCGCTATTTATGTGATGATGAACAAAGATGCAAAAGAATTGAAAGTGGAGCGAGAGAAGTTTGTTCTACAGAAGATTCAAGTGACACCAGAGATTTTACGTGGTGCGATGGCCATGGTGTGTTTGAACATTGGGGCAAATATCGCTTTTGGAAATATCACAGGCGCGATCGCAAATACGGATGTGAATATTGATCATTTGGCGGTAATTAGTAGCTTCGCGGACATGGCGTCATCCCTATTTGGTGGCGGTCCGGTTGAATCGATTATCTCAGCGACGGGAAGCGCACCGCATCCGGTTTGGGCGGGGGTTGCCATGATGTTTGTAATGGCTGCAATTTTAGTGAGTGGGTTGTTGCCAAAACTGGGCAAGTATATTCCGAGTGAATCAATTGCGGGATTCTTGTTTGTTTTGGGGGCGATTGTAACCGTTCCGATCAATGCAGCAATGGCATTATCAGGCGATGGTTCTATGATTGGTGGCGTAACCATGGCGGTTACTGCGGTAACAGATCCATTTTTAGGCATGCTGGCTGGCTTGGTTATGAAATTATTTATTGGTGCATAGAGGGGACGAGAAATGAAGAAAACATACGAACTTCAAGTCGCAGGACTGTCTAGGCAGTTGCCGATTATTCAAATTAGCGATTCTTTGTCAATTGCAAGTTTTGTAATTTTGGGAGATACGGAATTGGTATGCGCGTCCGCGAAAGTATTGGCGGAGCGTTTGCCAGAGGTTGATGTGCTTGTTACTGCTGAAGCAAAAGGAATTCCTTTGGTGTTTGAGATATCAAAAATCTTGGGAATGAAGAACTATATTGTGGCACGAAAGAGCATTAAAGCATATATGGATACGCCATTGGTCAGTGAAGTGGAATCCATTACAACTAAAGAGAAGCAAATGCTCTGTTTGGATGGAAATGACGTTGCCTTGGTTAAGGGGAAGCGTGTGGCGATTATCGATGATGTAATCAGCACGGGTGAATCCCTTCGTGCTGTAGAAGAATTGGTGAAAAAAGCGGGAGGCAGGATTGTTGTCAAGGCAGCAATTTTAGCTGAAGGAGACGCGGCAGAACGAAAAGATATTTTGTTTCTTGAGAAATTGCCGCTCTTTCCAATCAAATAGATGGACAAGATTGAAAAGACTGCTTCGGCAGTCTTTTTTATTTTGCATCGATTCTGATATGATGAAGTTAGTAGGGAGGCAATGAAAAATGACGAAAGTAATTGTTCAGGAATGTGAAAGCTATGAAGTGAATCAGATCATGAATCAAATAAATGGTGGAATCGAGGCGCTTGGGGGATGGTCGCAGTTTGTGAAGCCCCTGGATCGGGTTTTATTGAAGGTGAATTTGATCGGTCCGAAGCCGCCAGAATCGGCGGCGATTACTCATTTTGATTTCGTGCGCGCGATTGTACGAATTTTACGGGTTCAGGAATGCGAGGTGTGGATTGGAGACAGCTCCGGTGGCGCCATTGCAGGGATTGCGCCTACGGCGCAGGCCTTTCAAGTTTCGGGTTTGGAGCAAATGGCGAAGGAAGAGGGCGCACTGATCAAGAACTTTGATAAAGAGGGCGCGGTGGAAGTGCCGCGCACCAGCAAATCGGGTGAGACCATGTTTTTAGCCAAGCCTTTGTTTGATGCAGATGTGGTGATCAATTTACCGAAATTCAAGACCCATTCCATGGGGATCTATACGGGTGCAGTAAAGAATGTATTCGGTTGTTTGCCTGGATTACGAAAAGCAAAATATCATCGAGATGCACCGGCACCAGAGGCATTTGGAGCCATACTAGCAGACATTCATCAAGCCTTGCCCATTTCACTTCATATTATGGACGGGATTGTTGCCATGCAAGGGGAGGGTCCAACAGCCGGGGATCCATATCCGGCAAAAAAGATTCTCATAAGCCGAGATCCCATGGCGCTGGATACAGTTGCGATGTCTATGATTGGGCTTCATCCGGAAGAGGTGCCCATACTTTCTGAGGCCATTGCCCAAGAAATTGGTGCCAGCGTTCTTGAGGAAATTGAGATTGTTGCCAAGCCTGAGTCACTTTTGCAATTGGAGAACTTTCAATTGCCAAAACGCTACCAGAGCACAAAGAAGCAAAGTTACAGCTCCTTAATTCGGGTTATCGATTTTTTGAAGACAAGACCGGAAGTGAATCGGAAGAAGTGCGTCAATTGCAATATGTGCGTAGAAAGTTGTCCGGTGGAAGCGATTGATCGAGAAACGAAGAAAATCGATTATGAATTATGCATTGAATGCTTGTGCTGTCACGAGTTGTGCCGCTATGAAGCAGTTGAGCTGAAGCGAGTGAATTTTATGGCGCGAGTGATGATGAAGTTTTACCGCGGGAAGCATTAAATAGGAATTGACAGAAAGAGCGCAAGCTTATATAGTGAATTTTGGTGCCGTCCTTTTGAATAGGACGGCATTTTAATGAATGTAATTAGGGGGACGCAATTGGATCGACTGACAAAAAAAGATGTGTTTTTAGTAGGACTTATGTTATTTTCAATGTTTTTTGGGGCTGGAAATTTGATTTTCCCTCCATTTCTTGGGCAGTTGGCAGGAGAAAAAACCTGGATTGCCATGGCTGCTTTTGCAATTACCGCTGTTGGATTTCCGATTCTTGGGGTTGTTGCGGTAGCGAGGTCCGGGGGATTATCGCAATTGGCCAGTCGTGTGCATCCCTGGTTTGCAGGGGTTTTTACCGTGAGTATCTACTTGGCGATTGGTCCGTTTTTGGCCATTCCTCGCGCGGGAAGCTTGCCATTTGAAATGGCGGTTGCTCCATATTTATCTGAAGGGGTTTCGCCCGCTTTCGCTATGATGGTTTATACCGTGCTCTTTTTTGCCGTTAATTTCTGGCTCTCGCTTTCACCGGGGGATCTTGTTGATCGAATGGGGAAAATTCTGACGCCGATTCTTTTAATCCTGATTTTTGTGATGTTCGGTGGCGCTTTTTTCAATCCGATCGGAAGCTATGGCGCAGCGGTCGGCGCCTATCAAGAAGCACCCTTTGTGCAGGGATTTCTGGATGGGTATTTGACGATGGATACCTTGGCTGCTTTGATTTTTGGTATTATTATCGCGGTTTCAATTCGTGCCAAAGGCATTAAAGACGAGAAGGCAGTCGTATCGGGAACCATTCAAGCCGGAGTCATTGCGGGCGGATTTCTCTTCTTGATTTATGCGATGTTGGCTCATTTGGGAGCCATGGGGGGAGCTGAATTTGGTCTTGCCGAGAATGGCGCTCAAACCCTTACAACTGTTGTGACAACGATGTATGGATTTCCAGGGGCTATTCTTCTGGCAGTTATTTTTACATTGGCATGCATATCGACAAGTGTCGGTCTCACAGCTGCTTGCAGCCAGTACTTCTCCGAGCACACACCGCTGTCATATGGTCTGTGGGTCGGTGTGATTACCTTGATCAGCATGCTGTTGTCCAATATGGGGTTGACCAAGATTTTAGTGGTTTCTATTCCAGTTTTGGTAGCGATGTATCCGATTGCTATTATGCTGATTCTTTTAGGATTGGCGGATCAAGTGATTCAAGGCGATGAATTCACCTATCGATTCACGGTATTTCTCACAGGAATTGTCAGCCTCATTGATGCCTTGGGGCAGAGCGGGATTCACTTCGGAAAGGTTTCTCTACTAATGGCAAAGCTTCCGCTTTATGAGCAAGGATTGGGATGGGTTCTTCCCGCTTTTTCTGGGATTGCTATCGGAATATTGGCGAAGGCAATACGAAAAAATCGATCAAAGCGTGAACTCGAGCGATCATAGAGGAGTTTGAGGGGCCGGATTCGGTTCCTCATTTTTTTTCGAATTCAAACGAGGAATGGGTATCAAAATCATAGAGAGGGGTTGATTCTATGGTTGCGCTTTCAGACAAAGAAGCGAAGATGGTTCATTTCTTTATGACGCTGGATCGCCGGTTGTTTCTCCCAGAATCCTTGCATAAAAATGCTGAATGGGATATTCCCTTGCCCATCGGATTTGGCCAGACTATTTCACAGCCAACCTTGGTGTTGGAGATGACGATTCGACTGGATCTGCATAAGGACCACAAGGTGTTGGAAGTGGGGACGGGATCTGGGTATCAAACTGCGTTTTTAGCGGAATATGCGGCTGAGGTTTATACGATTGAACGGCATGAAGCCTTAGCGATTACCGCACAAGCGAATTTGTCGAGCCTGGCGTATGAAAATATTCACTTTCGCATTGGAGACGGAAGCAAAGGCTGGAGGGAGGAGGCTCCCTTTGACCGGATTATCGTGACGGCGGCAGCGGGAAGCAAGCCATATGCATTGATGGAACAATTGAAGCGGGGCGGAAAACTTCTTTTGCCGATTGGAACGAGAGAGATGCAAAAATTAATGCTGATTACTCGATTGGAGGATGACAGCTTTTCGGAAACCGAACTCTTGGCGGTGCAATTTGTGGAGTTTGTCGGAGCATATGGATGGGAAGACTGAAGCCGCAGACCAGCGGCTTTTGGGTTATAATGGAAGGCATGAGAGAAGGGGGTGAGGGGATGAAATTTCGATTGCTTGCATTGGATATGGAACAATCAGAGCAGGTGAAATTTGCATACTATACGAGAATTGGACACACCATTGATGATTTTTTTCGCAATGTGATCCTCGGGAAAGCCAAGGGCTATGAAATCAGGCTTGGTGTTCAAGCGCTGGGTTCTTGTTTTATTAAGGAGGATGGTGAATTGGTTCAGTGGTGGATGGATGAGGGATCCATGCCTATGGCGCAGAATTGGATGCGGCAAATGTTGCTCGAAGAAACCGTGAAATCGGCTTGTGTTTCTACGCGTGAGCCTTGGTTTTTGTCTTTGTGTTTGGAATTTCAAAAATCGGTTGCAATCGAGTCATACTTGTTTGAAAGTCGGAATAAATGCGTAAATGTGGATCCGCCTTTGGAAGGGTGTGTGTTTGAGGAAGCTACGGAACAGGAAATAAAGATTTGCCGGACCATTTCCAGGGAGCCTTTTGCCGGATATTATGAAAATTTACGGGAAAATCAGGGATTGTTTGTCGTGAAAACGAAGGGAAAGATTATTGGAACTGGAGAATTGAGAGTGGATGAAAAGGTTCCGGGATTTGCAGATTTAGGAATGGTGACGCATCCTAAGTTTCGCAAAATGGGCGTGGCCACCTATGTGATCGCCAATTTGCTTGCTAAGGCGAAAGAACGTGGATTACAAGCGAATGCCGCCTGTGATTTTAACAATACCGGATCGAGGAAGACATTGGAGAAAGCGGGGATGATGGCAACGCATCGTATGCTCAAGATTCGATTTTAATCAGTAACGATCGTCCAGACAATCAGAGAGCAGAATTCATCTGGTTTGAATGCTGGAGAAACGGGTTATTTGGTTGAAGCTTGGATAGATAGTAAGGAAATGTAAAAATATCTCTTGACGGAATCAACAAATCTCGATATACTAGCAATAATAAATTCGAAGGAGGCAGAACAATGAAATTGACTATGATGAATTGGCGTTGGCAAATGAATGCACTCTTAAAAAAAGCTGATAACATGGGTCAGGTTCGTTTGTTTGCCGTATAATCATTTTTTTGATTAAGTCAAGTTGAACCTGTACCTCGCGTACGGGTTTTTTTATGCTTGAAATAAGTGTAGCTGTAGATCATGAGTCTATCCGTAGGGATAGGCTCTTTTTTTTTAGGGAGGATGAAGAGGATGAAAAAGCAAATGATGAAACTAATTGGGGTAGGAATGAGCATGTTGATGGTGGCAGGGGTTTTTGCAGGTTGTGCGGAGGCTGAGCCGGCTGGAGAAATGACTGTAAAGCCGATTGAGATCGGCATTACACAGATTGTTGAACACCCATCACTCGACGAGATTCGACAAGGCATTATCGATCAATTGGAAACAGAAGGGTATCATGACGGACAAGAAATCAACATTGATTTTAAGAATGCACAAGGCGCTATGGAGAACACACAAATGATTGCGCAGGAATTCCAGTCGCAGAAAAAAGACTTGATTGTTGCAATTACCACACCCAGCGCGCAGGCTATGAAAAATGTAATTGAAGGAATTCCGGTGGTCTTTTCCGCAGTAACGGATCCTGAGGGAGCGGGACTGATTGGACTAGGAATGACGGGTGTAAGTAATCTGACGCCGATTGAGTCGCAATTTGACTTGTTTCAAACCTTGCTACCGGAAGCGAAAACCATCGGAATGGTGTATAACACGGCTGAAGCGAATTCGGTGTTCTTGATGGAAAGGGCAAAAGCAAAGGCTGAAGAGCTGGGATACAAGATGGAATTGGCTGTGATTACATCAACAAATGAGATGGGTATTGCTCTGGATCAATTGTTGCCGAAGGTGGATATGTTGTATTCGGTTCAAGACAATATGGTTGCTTCTGCATTTCCAGTTGTTGTTGAAAAGGCAAATGAAGCGGGCGTGCCGATTATTGGAACCGTGCAGGCGTTTGTAGATCAAGGTGCGATTGCGATGGACAATGCCAGCGATTATGAAGTCGGTCTTCAAACCGGGAAAATGGTGGCACGAATTTTGGAAGGTGCTAAAGTAGATGACATTCCATTTGAAACCACTCAGAATACGGCATTTACAGTAAATGAAGAAGCGTTGACGTTTTTTGGCATTACATTGCCGGAGGAATTGCAATCGCGACTGGGTGAATAAGAGACATTGATTGGGGTGTGAATTATGGATTTTCTATCATTATTGGAACAGGGTTTGATATTTGGCATTATGGCAATCGGGATTTTAATCAGCTTTCGGATCTTGAACTTTCCGGATCTTACGGTAGATGGTAGCTTTGCGACGGGAGCAGCCGTTTCTGCAAGCGTATTGATGAGCGGTGGTTCGGGGATCATGGCAATCTTGGCTGCTTTAGCAGCGGGATTCGTGGCAGGATCGATCACGGGATTGATTCATGCAAAAGGCAAAGTGGATGGTATTCTAGCGGGGATTCTTGTGATGATTGGTTTATACAGCATTAATCTTCGCATAATGGGGAAACCCAATATACCATTGTTTGCGGTGAATCATTTATTTGCATCTAAAGAAGGCAACCTATTGAAGATTGTAATGATCACGATTGTGGTAAAACTCTTGGTGGACTTGTTTCTTAGAACCCATGCTGGTTTTGTGCTTCGCGCCTTGGGAGATAACTCCCGGGTTGTAGAAGGACTTGGCATTGATCCTGGGAACTTTAAGATACTTGGATTGGGACTGGCCAATGGCCTGGTTGCTATGTCCGGTGGATTGATGTCGCAGTATCAGGGATTCGCGGATATCAGCATGGGGATTGGTACCTTGGTAACGGGATTGGCTTCGATTATTCTCGGCGAGAGCCTGTTGAAGCGATTTGGTTTTGTTGCCATCACAACAATTGCCCTTGTGGGAAGCTTTGTTTACCGGGTGATTTTGGCGACAGCCCTTCATTATGGATTGGAACCGAGCGATTTGAAATTGGTAACGGCTTTCATCTTGTTGGTTATTTTGATATTGGAAAAGAAAGTGGGAGGCAAATATGCTCGAGTTTAGAAAGATTCATAAATCATTTCAAACCCTACATGGGGAACAGGTACTTTTTTCTGGTTTGGATTTGTCCATTCAGAAAAATGAATTTGTGACCATGGTGGGAAACAACGGCGCCGGAAAGTCGTCTTTGTTTAAAATGATAGTTGGGGATATGCAACCCGATGATGGCGATGTCTTGCTAGAGAATCAATCCATATTGTCAATGCCGACTCATTTGAAAAAAGCGCGAATTGGCAAGGTCTATCAGGATCCTGCGGCAGGCACCGTCGGTTCCATGACACTTTTGGAGAATATGGCTTTGGCAGATCGCAAGGGGGAGCATGTAAGTCTTCGGTTTGCGATTCGAAAATCGGCTAGAGCACGATATGGCGAACTTCTGAAGGATTTAGGTCTTGGTTTGGAAAACAAGCTAGATACGCCCATGCGGGAACTGTCAGGCGGACAGCGTCAGACCGTTGCATTGGTGATGGCAACCATGAAAACGCCCCAATTGCTTTTGCTGGATGAGCATACGGCAGCCTTGGATCCAAAGACGGCAAAACTAATCTTGGATAAGACGCAAGCCTTGGTCGAAGAGAAGGGAATTATGACCATCATGGTTACCCATAACTTGAAGGATGCTTTAACCTATGGCAACCGACTGATCATGTTGCGGGAAGGGAAGATTGTTGAAGATTTGAAAGAGAAAGCGCGCGAGCAGTTCTCCATGGAAGAGCTGTTGGCAAAATTTTATCTTCCGGTTGTATAAGTGTGAAGTGAGAAACCCCTTGCAAGAGACAATGGATGCATTGTCGTGCAAGGGGTTTTTTTATGGAAGTTCAACAACAATTAAGAGATAGTCGTAACGAGCCGTGGCACCCATGGGGTGCATGCGCGGAGTGATGTTAGGAACGATGGAAATGATTTTTCCTTCCAGTCCATTTAAGTAGATCTCTAATTCATCGGGTTCGATTTTCTTTTTCAGATTGACCTTGTGGACACGATAGTGTGCCATTTTCCTCTCCTTTCTAAACAAAAGAATGTTCTTTCTATATATAGATACCCAGAGGCATAAAAACACTTTTATTATTTTGTAAATCAGTTAAAATGGAGATAGAGTAAATAAAGGAGGAACAAAGAGGTGCGAGCAGTGATTCTTGATGGACATCCTGAAAAAAATCATCTAGAGGAAATTCTTTTGGAAGAGTTGGTTGATCAAAACTGGAAAGTAGAATCATTCTTCTTGTCAGAGATGCAGATCTTGCCCTGTCGTTCTTGCGGTTCTTGTGGAACGAAAACCCCGGGAACCTGCATTTTAAAGGATGAGATGGAGCCAATTTTTCATGCCCTGGCCGAATGTGATGTGATGATTTTCTTTACACCCATTCAATTTGGCGGATATAGCGCCACGTTGAAAAAAGCCGTTGATCGATTGATGACTATGTGTCTGCCTCTTTATCGCGTAAAGGGAGATCATCTTTTGCATCCCACTCGATACGGGAATAAACGTCTGATGGGGATGGGAACCTATGAGCATTGTGATGGAGAAGAGGTTGTGAACTTTAACCTGCTGGTGGAACGGAATGCATTGAATATGAGCTCGCCCACCTTCTCGCATCGTGTATTTTGTCCGAAACTCGAGTCGCATACGGTTCGAACCATGCTTCAGGAAATGGTGAAGGAGGTAACGGGTTGAGAAAAATGATTTTGTTGAATGGAAGTTCTCGGCGGGAAAAAACATCGTTCCGATTTGCTCAAGCGATTCAGAAAGAAGCTGAAATGTCTGGCGTAGAGACGGAAATAGCCCATATTATCGATGCATTTGAATCACCGGAGCAATTGGATAAAATGATTGGAAAGCTGGAGGAAGCAGACTATTTGGGATTGGTTACTCCTTTGTATGTGGATTATTTGCCGTATCCGGTGCTATGGTTTATGGAGGAGAGTATCAAGAGAGAGATCAAGGTGAAACCTGGAGCCAAGTTTTTTGTAATTGCGCAGTGTGGATTTCCAGATGTGAGATTATTGGATCCGATTCTGGGGGCTTGCGAAATCTTTGCAAAAAAAATGAAACGGGAATGGGCCGGGGGAATTGGATATGGCGGTGGCGCGATTCTTGATGGAATTCCTATGGTGGAGCTGGGTAAAAAGGGAGAAGTGATTATCCAGGCATTTTCAATGATGGTGGAGGATCTGATCAATGACCAAAAGATTCGGGAGGATGTTCAAAGAGAAATGACGGTTCGGATCCCTCAGCTGCTTTATCGGCCACTCGCTTTTTATTTGAATCATCGTTCAAAACAGATTGCGAGAGCGAATGGTGTCCATAATCTTTGGATACAGCCGTATAAAGACTAGGTTTCGGGTATATAGGAAGTAAAGCAAATTGAAAGGAGCTTCCTATGAAAGAACGCGGGAAAATCACCTGTTATATTGCGATGAGTTTGGATGGTTACATCGCTAGAGAAGACGGGAACGTCGACTGGCTGCCGGCCATTGGCGAGGAAGAAGATTATGGCTATTATGAATTCCTATCTGCAATTGATGGAATTGTTGTTGGAAACAGCACCTATCAGCAGTTTCTAGAAGGGCAAGCCTATCCATTTGGAAGCCGACCTTGCTATGTCTTTTCCCATGAAGACGAAGAATCTCATGGCAATGTGACATATATCAAAAGTCCAATTACTGAGTTTGTGGATTCGCTGCGGCAAAGAGATAACGAAAATCTGTGGTTGATGGGCGGCGCAACGATTATTGCCGGATTTATGGTGGCAGAGGCGGTGGATGAATTGATGATCACCATTTTGCCGATCACCTTAGGCAATGGCATTCCTCTCTTTATACCTGGGATTCCCGAGAGTTTATGGATATTGAAAGGTACCATGGTTTATCCCCATGGGATTGTTCAACTGAGATATAAGCTTGACAACTAAATCATATATTGAATATGAATGTGCAGGTCCTCTATGGGGGACCTGTTTTCGTTTGGAGACAGTCGATTTCGGGTAAATGAATAATGAACGTGCGTTTATTTTTGAGGAGGTGAGGATATGAAACGTGTATTGGTAACGGGTGCGAGCGGCGAGATTGGCTTGAATGTCATCGAAATGCTGTTGAATAAAACGGATTATCTGATACGTGTATTGAGTTTGCCGGATCGTTTTTCAAAGCATAGATTAAAACGATACTCCAAGCAACTTGAAATTGTATGGGGCGATATCACACAGAAGGAACAGGTGGTACATGCAGTTGCAGATTGTTATGCAGTGATTCATTTGGCTGCCATTCTTCCTCCCTTAGCAGATGAAAAGCCGGAATTGGCGAGGCGGGTGAATGTGGAGGGTACCAAGAATTTGTTGGAGGCTTTACAGAATGAAAAAAGCAGTAGCTTTTTTCTGTATACATCCTCTGTTGCGATTTATGGAGATCGATTGGAAAATCCTTGGATTCGAGTGGGCGATCCAGTAATCTCGAGCGAGTCGGATCGCTACGCGCAAACGAAAATTGAAGCGGAGGAGTTGATCCAAAAGAGCGATTTGAAATGGACAATATTTCGTTTGTCTGCGATTATGAGTGAAAATCGAAAATTGGATCCGCTGTTTTTTAATATGCCTTTGGATACGAACATTGAAGTGACGAGTACAAGGGATACGGCTTATGCGATGGTGCAAGCCCTGCAGCATGTGGATGAGTTGGCTCATCACACCTATAATCTTGGAGGCGGTCCATGCTGTCGTGCGACTTATCGAGAGTTTTTGAGCGAGAATTTTGAAAGAATGGGCATTGATTTTTCGTTGGTTCCTGAAAAAGCATTTGCGGAGCGAAATTTTCATTGTGGATATTATGCAGACTCGGGGAATTTGAATTCGATTCTGCATTTTCAGCGTGATTGCATTCGTGACCTCTATTTGCGAATGGAGCAGAAAGTGCCGCCGCCTCAACGGTTTTTCTCTCGGATGTTTCAGCGAATCATTATCTCCGAGTTGGTGAAGCGATCGGCTCCTTGGAAGGCAAGAAAACAATTGGCCTCAGTAGCGGCCAAACATTTTTTTCGATCCGTAGGCAAAAAGGACTCAGAGTGATGGGTTCTTTTTTTCTGTCATTCTACGTGGTACGATGGAAAAGGGAAAATAGTCTGAAGGCGGATGTTGCTTCAGTTAATTGTTTGGTTTTCTTGCCGGTAATGGTGCATATTTTTGATATACAATAAAACCGAGGTGAATGATATGAGAATTTTAGTTGCACCAGATTCTTTCAAAGGAAGCCTTACGGCGGTTGAATTTTGCAAGATAACAAAATCAACAATCAATCGATTGAACCCAGAAGTGGAAGTGATTGCGCTCCCCATGGCGGATGGCGGAGAAGGAACGGTAGAATCTCTGGTCATTAACACAGGGGGGCGCATGGAAAAAGTATGGGTAACAGGTCCACTTGGCGAAACGGTTGAAGCTTTTTACGGAATCCTTGGAGATGGGAAAACAGCGGTGATCGAAATGGCCAGTGCATCAGGATTGCCTCTTGTCCCGCAGGATAAGCAAAATCCCATGAAAACAACGACCTATGGAACGGGTGAGTTGATTCTTAAGGTATTAGATGAAGGTTGTACGCATCTCATTATGGGAATCGGAGGCAGCGCCACCAATGATGGAGGAGCTGGTTTGCTACAAGCCTTGGGTTTTAAGTTGCTAGATCGAAAGGGAAGGCAAATACCATGGGGGGCTGAAGGGTTACTGGATCTACAGTCGATCAAGACGGAACTGGCAGATCCACGATTGCAAAACTTGGTTGTGGAAGTTGCGTGTGATGTGGATAATCCTTTGACTGGACCGACCGGTGCGGCAGCTGTGTATGGTCCCCAAAAAGGGGCAGATGCAGCTATGGTGAAAATTTTGGACGCTGCGCTTGAAAATTTTGCGGCATGCATTTATAAGGATTTGGAACTTGAAGTGTCAGAGCTGAAAGGTGCGGGGGCTGCAGGTGGGTTGGGCGCTGGTTTGTCAGCGTTTTTAAAGGCGGAGTTGAAGATGGGATTCGAGATCATTCGAGAAACCATCGGACTCGACAAGCGAATTGATGAGGGATTTGATCTGGTGATTACGGGCGAGGGTCAGATGAATGAGCAGACATTGCGTGGGAAATTGCCTATCGGAATCGCAAAGCTTTGTAAGAGAGTGGGGATCCCTGTGATCGCAATTGTTGGATCAATAGGAACAGGGATTGAGCAACTATATGAAGAAGGATTAACCAGCGTGTTCAGTATTACAGATGGCCCCATGGATCTTACGGACGCCATTGCAAATTCGGAGTCTCTGCTGGCCGATACAGTCGAAAGAGTCATGCGGTTGGTGCAAGTATATAGAGATTAATTAAGAGTCGTGATCACGTTAAAATATGTCGAAATAAGTAACTATGGAAAATCAAGAATCGGAATTTTTGGCGGATGAAATCATGAAATGTTCGGCACGAGTGAAGAATGATATTATGAGAGATCATATTAATTTGGATTGGCGAGATTATTGGTCGCTAAGAATAGCAAGATCTTTGCTTAGGAAGACAGTGCGTATGTAGGTGAAAAGGTTCAAAACGGTAGAGTTGAGTTCTTTGAAAACTCGGGTTATATGTTGTTTTGGGAAGAACCAGAAAAATTTAATCAAGCCGTTGCCGCATTTATGCGAGAATTGTTAATAAATCCCCCGTCTTTTGATGGGGGATTTATTAATTCAGAAAAAGTTAAGGTCGGTGTTGCATTTAGTTAATAGTTGCTATGATAGAATGAATTTACAAAGAATTCACACTTTTATTGGGGGTTATTCTATGAAAAAGACAAAGGAAAAGGCGGGGTTGATTGGAATTTGGTTCATTCTACCTAGTTTCCTGGGTTTTTTGGTTCTATTTCTAATCCCATATTTGATTGGCATTAAGCTGTCATTTCAAAACAGCAGTCTTGATCCCACTCTTGTCGGATTTCGGAATTATATCTTGCTTTTTCAAAACGATGCGTTTCAATTGGCTGTCAAGAACACCCTGTTCTTCATGGGGATCGCCATTCCAATTATACTGGTGATTTCATTTCTTCTGGCGCTGATATTGTACGAGATCCCAACGCCCGGTTTTGTAAAACTGTTTATCATCCTGCCCATGTTTATTCCATCAGGCACGGTGGCTGGCTTTTTCAATGACCTCTTTGGAAATGGCGTTGATAATTTGCTGAATTCCGATAAGGCCATGTGGGTATTGATCGTTCTCTTTATTTGGAGAAATACGGGGTATAATCTTATTCTTTATCTTGCGGGGCTCCTTCGGATCGATAAAAGCATCATTGAAAGTTCAGAAATTGACGGAGTGAATTATTGGCAAAAGGTACAGCATATTTATATGCCGCTTTGTACGCCGACAACCGTTTTTGTCACGGTCTTGTCTATTATCAATTCATTCAAAGTATTCAAGGACATCTATATTTTGCAGGGGCCGTATCCGAATCCGCGGATTTATTTGCTTCAGCATTTTATGACCAATAAATTTCAATCCTTGCAGTATACGGAATTGACCTCGGCAGCTTATGTATTTTCCATCGGGGTACTAGTGGTTGTTTACTTATTGTATTTGGTTGATCGCAATTATGCCAAGAAAGTGGGGGAAAGACGATGAAGAAAGTGTTATGGGTTGGTGTCGTATTGCTTTCAGTACTCTATGCCCTGCCGGCTTTCTATACCATACTCAATAGCTTTATGACGCCGGCAGAGTTGGCGGTGGATGGCTTGCATTGGATTCCACAGGAGTTCAATCTGCAGCAATACTATACGCTGGTTACCGATAAGGCGGCTTACTTTCGCTACTTTTTAAGCTCAGTCAAGATTACAGGAAGCATAGTAATCGGACAAATTGTTTTAGGAATCTGTGCAGCTTACGCGCTGGCGAAACTACGGTTTCCAGGCAGTGATGTTGTTTTAATAATGTATATCCTGATCATTCTCTTGCCGTATCAAGTCACTTTGGTGCCCAACTATTTGGTTTTTGAGGCTTTTGAAAGGACGTTGAATTTGACCATATTGGATACTCATCAGGCGCTCATTTTGCCTGGGGTGTTTTCGACCTTTGGAATCTTCTTGCTCAGACAATTTATGCGAGATCTACCAAAGGAATTAATCGAAGCCGCGAAAATCGATGGTGCCGGGCACCTGAGGATCTTGACGAAAATTGTGTTGCCTCTATTGAAACCCGCTATTTTTGCTTTAGTGATTTTGACCTTTATCGACAATTGGAACATTGTTGATCAAGCACTTGTCTTTATCGATACACCAGAAAATCAACCATTGTCTGTTTTTCTGCGAATGATTTATGAGGGTGATTTTCAAGTGTTTTATGCTGGTGCAACCTTGTATATCATTCCAGCGGTGATTATTTTCATCAAAGGGGAAAAATATTTGTCCGAAGGACTTGTCATAGGGGGGAGCAAATAAATGAAGCGATGGCAGAAACCTTTGAGTTTGCTACTGATTCTAGGAGTGATCGGCATATTTGGTGTGCCGAGTTTGTTGAACTACCAGCTGCCCCATGCAGAAACGCAACAGTTGAAAGAACGGAAAATTGTGCGGACAATCGTGATTGGAGCCGTTCTGAAGCCCATGGATATCATCCGATTCTCCTTTGATCAACCGGTTGTGGTGTCGGAGTATTTTGTGAAGAAGGGCCGCAGTGTTGGCAGAAATATCCCGTTGTTTCAATTGTCAAAAGAGGCGGGAATGCCGCAAGCGGTGAATGAACAGGCCACTTCCTGGCAGGAGCGGGAACAAGCTGTTCTCCTTGAAATTGACCAATTGAAGGCCGAAAAAGGACAATTGGACCGCGAACTGGCGCAGCTGAATCAAACGCTTGAACAAAACACGCAGCAAGTAGAAGAATTGGAATCATTATTTTCCTTGGGGTTGGTTGCGCAAAGTGAGCTGAAAGCGGCGGTTAGGGCGATGGAAACCACCCTTCAAGGGGTAAATGCCACAGTGGAGAGAAAACGGTTAAGCGATGCGTCTCGAATCGCCCGGATCGAGTCATTGGACAATGAGCTTGAGAAAATCCGCAAGGAGTTGGGAATTGTAGATTCTTTGGTTGCTGGATTTTATCTGGATGAAGAAGGGAACGCGTATTCGCAAGAGTCAGGATTTGTGCTGAACAAGAATGCGGAAAATGAAAGAATTTCTTCGAATCAATCGATTTTGGAGCTTGCATTAATCGATGATTTCCAACGCTTGGAAATGATCGGATCGGTTGAAGTGGAAGATATTGAGTATATCGATGTTGGTCTGCAGCTTCAGATTGATACTGACACAGAGAATCATCCTTTCCGTTTGGAAGTAACAGACATTAGCCAACTGGTGGAGCATGGGTTGGTAGAAATCACGATGAAGTTGACGAAAGAGCCCGATGGAAAGTTCTCAATTGGCACGATCTATACGGGCCGAGTGGAGCGGGTACTGTCAGAGAAGAGTACGTACGCGATTCCGTTTTCAGCGATTGTTGAAGAGGATTTTCAGGAAGATGAAATGGTGAACATCTATTATTTGGACAAGGAAGAGAGAATCTTCTACGATCGATACTTTGTTCGGCAACTTCGAGCCAAAACCAAAGCGATTGGAGATCGCGAAGTATTGATACAAATTGAAACGGATGAGATTGATCTGGACCAAGTTGAGATTGTCACAAATCCCGGCTATAAGATCTTCAAAGATGCGAGGGTATTGCCATGATTAAATCTTGGAAATGGGGAATCGCGATCTTTCTTGCTCTGCTATTCTTTTTTACTTGGATGATGCCGGCACAAACGCCGGTTGAAATGGTGGAGATGGAATTGGTGGGCGTTGTTGGACAGGAAACCTTGGAGTGGATTCAATTGGAACATACAGGGATCTTGCCGAGCTTGCATATGGAGAAGGAAACGCCTGCTTATCGATTGGTGATGTCATCGGGGAATGATCGATTTTTTCAAAAGGACGGACCCGGTGTAGGGCGATGGTTGATGGAATCTGATCATGATGCCATCGTTTTGGGGGAAAATCTCGTTGATCAATATTTTCATCGGCACGATATTATTGGTGAAGAAATGAATTTTCGAGGGAAAACCTACGCGGTTGTTGGAATTGAATCGAATAGTCAAACCATTACAATTCCTTTCGATGAAGCATGGGAAAATGAAATTGATTGGGATCGAAAAACTCTGCGGTATCGCATCCCTAACGAAGCCTTTGAAGAAGCTTTCATTTCCCGACTGCGACAAGAGTTTCGGCGATTTGATTTGTCGGTTCTCTATGTTGTGAACCATCGTCATTGGCGATGGTCGTTTATGAATATTGCCCTCTTGTTGATCGTGGTTCTATTGATGCGGAAGCTGGTTAAGCTAGTGAAGATTATGGGGTTGAAATCCCGTGAGTTTGTCCATAATTATCGACAAACCCATCGATTGAAGACCTGGGTTCAATACGTCAAAGAGAATCGGAAAGCATTTTTGCAAATACTTCGGACGTTGTGTTTTGTTCTTGTTTATGGATGGGGTGTGTTTTTCATGTGTTCAAATATGGAGATTTCACCCTCGTTGAGACCCGGTAATTTCTTTTCTTTAGATGCTTATCGGGAGCTTTTTTCTAGAGGCACACATCAACTTTGCTTGAATTTTCGCTATGGATTAACAGATTTTCAAATCCAAGTGATCGGATTGTGGTGTTTGGGAATACTCCTGGCATTTTTCGTTCAGGCAATGGTTGCAAGGAGGGAGAGACGGCATGGATAAAAAACTCACTCGTTTTTTCTTTCGGCTGATGGTTGTGTTTTTCATCGGTATTTTTGTGATGGGTTTCTTTTCGGAGAGTTTAAAGCCGATTCTTTTGCCCAATGTAAATGTCGCGATTATTGGGAATGCGGGGATTAAACGAATGGTGAAACAATCGGGTCGTATCGAGCCCTTGTATTCCGAATCTCTGCGATGTTTGCAACAGATTGAAATTCTGGAAGTGGTTGCGAAAAAAGGCACGTCTGTACAGGTGGGGGATCCGCTAATGCGTGTTCGTGTGCGAGCTGAAGTAGAAAATCAAAACCCCTATGAGCAGGCAATCGCTCTGGCGGGAAACCTGCAATTGCAACTGGAGGAATTGGAATTTCAAGTGAATCAGGGAGACAATCAGGCTACTCAAGCGTGGCATGACTTTTCGGAGCAAGAAGAGCAGGCACAGGTGATTGTCAATCTTTACGAATTGGGCGTAATCGGGAAACAGGAATGGCAGAATTGGAATCTACAACGAAATGAGTTGGAAATTTCATGGAAGCAAGCCCTTTCCAACCAAGCAAATTTGGCGGACTGGAATCGGGAAAAAGGATCGATGATTCAAGGAAAGATTCAGAAGTTGACCGAAGATTTAATCGAGATGCAAGAGCAGTGTTCCATAGAAATTGATGAGAATGGATGGATTGTTTCTCCGGTAACGGGAATCGTGACGGAAGGTTGTGAAGTTGATTCACAGGTGAAACCCTTGGATACGATGATGAAGATCGCGGAAGTAACAGATTATACTTCCGTGAAACTGGTAACAGAAATCAGCCTGTCGGATTATCAATGGGTGGGGGACTCCCTTCTTGTTCATATTCGTACACCTTTTGGATTGTTGAAAACCTATACAGACAACATTTATCAAACGGATCATCAAACGGTTGTCTTTGAATCCATTTTTAACAAAGCTTTTGTGGAAGAAATTCGATTGGGACAAACGTATCCTACGATCATTGAGCGCCAGCAGCGATTTATGGGAACGGTAACCATTCTCAAATCATTGATTTCCGCACCTGGAGGATTTTATGATCGGGGAATGGGAACGGTCAAGATCATCAGGCAGGAGCAGGGGATTTTGGGCGATGAGTTCTTTATTCAAGAGGTGCCAATTCGTATGGTTGTTGTTGGCGACGAGCGAGTCATCACCTTGCCTTTGCAGGGATTCGTCGCATTGAACGCGGACAATTTGGAGTCTGGTACAAAGGTTTATATCAATCAATAGGGGGATGGGTGATGAAAAAAATGAAATGGGTTTTACAAATCATAGTCCTTTTGATTGTTTCGGTTGGTTTGATGGGCTGCGAGGAAGACCCAGACAACAAAGATCGTCAAGCCTTTATTGAGAGCCTAACAGAGGATGAAATGGTTGTTGTGGTTTGGGAGCGAGCGTATCAGCAATATGTTGCCAGTACGGAGACAAAAGCGGCCTACGACTTGATGAATTACGAAGGCGTTTCCATCCGATATCTGCTGGTGAAGGCAGAAACGCCTGGAGAGTATTATGAGTTGGTGAATGAATTGCTGTACCAAAATGAGTCGGTTGATCTGATTCATTTACCTTTTGGCAATCCGTATCAAGCCTATGTAGATAATGGCATCGCCATGGATTTAACGGACGCGATCCCAGAGATTGCAAATATCTATCCAGACCTGCAGAGCCCCTATTATATTCCTGCAACCATTTGGGTTTTTTCAACGGTGCTTGATCGTATTGTTTTGGAGAACTTAGGGATTGAGGAAGAGATAGAAGCCCTGGATCGTGACGGGTATATGGCGATTCGGGAAGCCTGGCTGGAAAGTACGCCTCGGTATTATACCAAGCGGAGGTATCAAGAAGAAGTTGCAGATTTTCATACGCGTTTTTCTGTATTTGATTTAGAAAATCGTCAGGTGTCATTGGCGAAAGAAGAAGTAGTATCCTATGTGCAAGACTTGCGCAATGAGATTCATTCCGATCAATACCTTGGGATTCAAGAGGAAGAACCAAATGATTTTGTTGTACAGGATGCAGAACATATAAATGGATTGAATACGGAACGCCTGGGTTGGATAAGCCCCCATGATTCGGATGATTTGATCTTTCTTCCGCCAGTATTTGAACCGGATCAAGCCTTACTGACGGATGGGTATGTCGTGAATCGATTTGGAAAAAATAAAGAGATTGCCATTCGCTTCTTGCGAAAATATCTGGAAGATGAAAATCAGATATCGATTTACAATGACAGTTATTCTTTTTATCCGGTGAGCCGACAGGTGGAGGAAGAAATTTATAAACTGGATGAATTTGTGTATCGCCATGAAAAGTTGAAAGTGTTGCAGACACAAATCTTAGAAAATATAAAGCAAGGTCTGTATGCTTCGCCCAGCAATCAATCATTTGAGTATTGGTTGATGATGCAGGGGCTCTATGCACGACTCGAAGAACTTGTCTATGATGAAGAGTATTATACGAGAGACGATTTGGAAGCGGAATTGAAGGCCTTGGAAGAACGTTTATATTTAATCCTGATTGAATAAAGGGGTGAAACGGGTATATATTCGTTGAATCACGGGAGGTGAATCTATGAATACAAGTACTCGAATGGATGCTCTTGAGGGAAAGAAAATGGCCATTTATCTTGAATTCCCCGATCTCTATGATCTTGCGGTGGCCGCAGTTTCTTTTGCAAATTTAGCGGGCGGAGAAATGGTGATCGGAGTGAACCCGGCTACGCATGAAATTTTCGGATTAAGTGACGATGAGATTTCAAAGGCTTTATCGGATATCCCACATGCCATAGAAAAACTTTGCATGCCTGCAATTGTTCCGGAGATATTCGTGCGGAATGTAGACGATCGGCATCTTTTGATTGTCAAAATAGGAATGGGCTTTATGAAGCCGTATTATATTCGTGATGAAGGCGATCGAGAGGGTGTCTATATTCGCCAGGCAAAAGTGAATCGACGTGCTTCAAAGATGCAAATTGAAGAGATGATTCGCGAGTCGAGAAATCAATCCTTTGATGAAATTCTTGTTAAGGATTATCATCTGGATGATATCCACCTGTCTGCACTGAAGGATGATGTGCATCAGTTGATACATATGGAGGTTTCAGATTCAGATCTTTTGCGTTTGGGGCTTTTTGATCGATTAATTCCATCCAGGGCGCTTGCGATTATTGCTGGTGACGAGAATCGGTTCGGCTATGCAAAAATTTTATGCACGAAACATCGGATTACTGCCAGTGGAAATTTTGAAGATGAGACGGAGGAAATGCAAGGAAGCTTGCCGCGGCGAGTCATTGAAGCAATTGATTTTTTACTTAATGATACCAGTTATTGCAGTTATCGCATTCCGAGACAGCTATTGTTGGAAGCGATTGTTAATGCGGTTACCCATCGCGACTATGCTATGACGGAACACGCGATACAAATCGAATCCTATCCGGATCGACTGGTGATTGCTTCGCCAGGCGGGCTAATGAAAACGATGACGATCACCAAAATTTTATCGGGTATGTCCGAGGCACGGAATCCGTTAATCAGCAATTTTATGCGCTATATTGGTTTTTCGGGTTCTTGGGGAACTGGAATTCGACGCATTCAAGAAATTTGCATCGAAGAAGGGATCTATACACCAACATTTGTTGAGGAGGGAATCTTTTTCAAGGTTATTTTTGACATGTGTGGAAAATGAAGTTAATTATTATATGAATAAACATTTATGTTTAGAAAAAGAATTAGATAGCATGTCCAAATATGGGTATGAAAACCAATGAAAAGGCAAAACGACCTAAAGGTTGTGACGCAAAGCCAGAATCTACGGTTTTCTACTATGATCGATCGGCTACCGTTCTCGCGGTAGTCTTTTTGATTGCCAAAAATTTCAAAAGGAGGATTTATATGAGAAAAAGAATTTCAGTTTTATTGGTGTTGATTCTTGTTATTTCAGCGCTGATTCCAAGCGGATTTGCAGGTGCAACATCGGAAGACGCCCGTGTAAGCCGCTATGGTGATGTTGCCGATATCGGACCTTGGCTGCGTCATCAAGCGAATGATGAGGAGCTGCGAGTTGAGTTGGACGAACAAATTCGTCAAGCTGCGGCAACGTTCAATTTCGACGAGGAGCCGGCGGAAGAGGAAGAAGCAGCGGAATCAACCTTTACCTACGACGGGGGGAATAAGTATTTCTTGGGATTGGATGCAACCACCGGTATGTATTCATTTAAGACCTTCACATTGAGAAGTTTGGGTATCGATGTGGAAGTCTGGGTTGCAGATGACATCACTTATCTGGAAGGCGATTCGCGGGACGACCCGGTCATTACCCAGGACCAAGTGGATTTGTTGCGGGACGAGTTCGACAGTAATATTTATCCAACGGATACGGAGTTCTTTGGAATGCCGGATGCACATTATGGAACAGATGCACTATTATGTGCATGGGGATACTTTGATTCCGGGTATTATGAGCCGGACGATGGAATAGAACGAAACATTATTCTGGTCGACAATGTCCGCGACGACAGTTATTATGACGATACATATCCGTTTTTTATCGCGGGATTTTATTCACCAACCTTTGAGGCATATTTTGATCGCAATGTTATCACGCTGGATACCAACTCTTGGGAAACAAGATTGGAAACCACTTTCTTCGGCACAACGGCCCATGAATATCAACATCTAATTCATGACGATAACGATCCTCATGAGACGACATGGTTGAATGAAGGCATGTCTGACTTTGCTGAGTATCTGTGTGGGTACGGTCATGCTGATGTACACGTTCAGTTCTTCTTGGATCATCCAGAGAATTCTTTGGTTGATTGGGACGAGCATTACAATGCAGATACGGGTCCGGAAGTTTTGGCAGATTATGGTCAAGCATACTTGCTGCAATTGTATCTGTTTGACCAATTTGGAGCTGAGTTCACACGCGAATTGGCAACGAGTCCCGTTAGCGGTTTTGAAAGTGTGAATATGGTTCTCGATTTGTTTGGCGCTGGAATCGACTTTGAAGAAGTCTTCCGTCGATTTTCTGTGGCGGTAGCAATCGATGCGCCGATGCCGGGGCAAGGGATCTATGAATTTACCAGCATCGAGCTGGCTGAGTATGAGGGCGGATTGGATTTCGAAAAAGCGTTGTTCTATGACAAAGATGGCGTTCCTGCTTGGGGTGGAGATTATAAACACCTTGAGAATATGAACAATATCAAAGGGGTTAAATTTGACGGTATTGACTTTATGTCAACACCTTGGGTGGAAGTGGACGAATCGCCGGCCAGCGGCGGTGCTGCGCTTTATGGCAATATGGGTGATGAGAAGGACAATATGATGATCCTTCCAGTGGACTTGACTGGCGTGACCACGGCAAGCGTTCAATTTGAGACTTGGTTTGATATTGAAGAGTTATGGGATTATGGCATGGTTCAAGTATCTGTCGATGGTGGTTTTACATGGACAAGCCTTGAAAACGCCTATACAACCTACGATGTCGATCCGGGCGGATATCCGGCAATCATAGATAATCTGCCGGGTTTAACAGGGACATCGGGCGCCGCCTGGATGCCGATGGAGTTTGATTTGGATGCCTACACAGGCCAAGAGATTCACGTGGCATTCCGGTATATGACGGATTGGGCGACATTCAATGAAGGATGGTATGTGAAGGATATTGAAGTGCCGGGAGTTGATCTAGGCATTGAGAATGGATCCTTGGACGGATTTTATTCGTTACAGGAAATTACAGAGACCTATGTGGATTATCAAGTGGTATTCATTAACCGTACGGGTAACCGTGTCAATCATGTGATCAGTCTCAATCCGATGGATGTCACGGAAATGGATGCAATTAAACTGAAGCAATTGCTGGCAGCCGGCGATACCTATATGATCGTTTGGTATCCGGCACCTGATGGAACCAAAGGATATGTGGACTTCACCTATGAATTCCTGACACCTCAGGATATGAAGGCAATTCCTGCGCTTCCATACGGACCGGAAGATCCGTTTGGACCGGAAGATCCTGAGGGACCTGGAGATCCGGATGATCCTGGAGTACCAGACGATCCGGTAGGACCTGATGATCCGGTTGATCCTGGAAAGCCAAATAAGCCAGGAAAACCAGCGCATCCTGTTCATCCGACGCATCCTGTAAAACTTGAGAAATAAAAATTTGCAAACCCCCTTTTTTAGGGGGTTTGCTATTTTTTGTGATCCAAAGTAAAATAAAGAAAAGAAGGAAAAGAAAGGGTTATTATCAGATGGAAAACATTGTCATTTTTACATCACCAACTTGACCGCATTGTACAACCGCAAAGGATTTTTTGCGGAAGGAAGGATATCGGTATATCGAGCGGGATGTCAGCCGGGATCCGGGAGCACGACAGGAAATGATGCGACGTCAAATGACAGGAGTGCCGTCTTTCGTAATTGGAGACGCGCAACAGGTGGGTTTTTCACCCGAGTGGATAAAAGCTCATGTGGATTATCAGGTGCAGGCTTGTCCCCATTGCGGACAGAGAATGCGAATTCCAAAAGGAAAAGGGAAGATTCGAGTTCGTTGCTCCTCATGCAAGAATCAATTTGAAGTAAGAACCTAGAGAAGGAGGTGTGAAGATGGGTTTCAATGAAAGAAATTTTCAACGCGCACAAGAGAACTTTCAGCAACTAGCGGAACAATTGAATGAATTTACCCAATGGGCGCTTGAGGAATTGAAATCTCGAGACCGTGAGCTGAAAGAAACCCAAATCCACCTTGAAATGGCAAAAAAGCAAATCAATCTATTGGTTGGTGAATTGGCGGATGCAAAGCGGGAAATTGAAGACTTGAAAGAGCGTTTGAATGAATCGGGTCAAGTCATTGAGATGCCGACGAAGGAAATCATCGTGACGAAACCGAAACCGGAAGAAACCTACGATGAGTTGTTACAGCGTGCCAGCTTCATTCAGAAACAAATGGGCACTTCCGTGCAGCCAACACAGCAACAAGCAAGCGGGTTGAAGAATCTTGAACAAGCTTCGGATCATCATCGAGCACTCTTTGAAATGGATCTTGAACAATCGGGGCTTGGTATGGAAAATCCAGCGGCGATCCATGCGTCAGCTAAACCATCTGAGCATGTGTCTCCTAGTAGGGGGATATTCTCTATGGATCTTCAAGAGACTGTAGGAGAACCGAGCTTGGTCGAAAAACCTGATCAGAATTTTTTTGCTCCAGCGATCACTGCTTTGAAACGCGGAGAACGAGAGGCGGCAATCACCTTCTTGAGAACGAAAGAAGCGGAATGGCAAGCGGGTGATCCAGAAATGATTCATTCCTATTTTGATTTGATGGATCGTCTAGTCCTGGTATCGAATGGATATGAATCGGTTGTTCGAGATGGATTTGTTCAAATGATCCGATTTGCGGTTGCAAAGGGACAATTTGAAGCAATACGCACCTTTCTACAGTTGAATCATGGCAGTCTTGAAACCATTCTTCTTGCTGGAGTGAACACCACGGAAACCTTGATGGATTTGAGTGTGCTATACTTCCAAATGTCTATGAAGTACGAATTTACGCATTGGTTGAGAATCAATCGGGATCGAGGGACACTTCAGTCTATCAACATACAGAATGAGCAATCTTGGTCGTTGTTGTATATGGCGCTTTTCTTTGATCAGGATGAAGTGATTAAAGAAAACTTGCAAGGGATGAAGGAAAAAATATTACTGCCGATTCCTGAAGCAAAACTATATCGAGAATATGTTGATGCGATAAGAGACGGAAGATATGTTGACTCGGCTCAAAAGCAATTTGACGATCGAGTTACCTTTATGCGATGTGTAGAACCAGAAATTCGCGAGCGCGTATTCCCGATGATGAAAGAACGGCTTCAAGCGAAGGCAGAGCAGATAAGATTCGAATCGGAATCGGCTACACCTGAAGCGAATGCCACTGTAACTGAAAGGGTTGCTAAGCCAGAGGTGGCGTTGGTCGATCCAAAGCAAACCACCGTTGAAAAATTGACACAGGTAGAAGAGGTGTATTTGGTCGGAGGAGAAGGAAAAACTTGTCTGGTAGATGAAACCATTTTAAGTTATGAGGAAGTTTCTTTAAAAACTTTCCGTAGTAAATCTGAACGTGATTTGAATCAGGTCGGATCGTATCAAACGGTTCGATTGCTGCATTGTTCCAAATGCAATCGATATTATATCAATCAATTTATTCGTTGGGGCATCGCGGGATTTATTCGCTTGGGATCCACGAAAGAGATGGAAGGGCATCAAATTAGCTAAAAAGAACAGGATTCTATCTGTTCTTTTTTTTTTGATTTGATAGAATAGAATGAGACAGAATTTTACAACAAAGGAGTTGTGAGCGATGAATCAAAATGTTGAAATTGGAATCATTGGCGGTTCGGGATTTTATTCATTATTTGAGAATGCAGAAGAGGTGCGAATAAAGACACCTTACGGAGACCCCAGTGATTCGATATTTATTGGAGAAGTTGGGGGAAAACGGGTTGCCTTCCTACCAAGACACGGAAGAGATCATCGGTTTCCACCGCATTTGGTCCCTTATCGAGCCAATATGGTTGCTATGAAGCAATTGGGGGTCAAGCAGATTATTGCGGTAAATGCCTGTGGTAGCCTTCAGGTAAATGTGAAGCCGGGAGAATTTGTGATTTGCGATCAATTCGTTGATCGAACAAAGGGTAGAGCGGAGACGTATTTCGATGGTCCCAAAGTGGAGCATTTGTCTGCGGCGGATCCCTATGATCTGTTGCTACGCAAACTTGCGATTGACACCTGTCAAGAATTGGGTTATCCCGTCCATAAAAAAGGAACGGTTGTCGTAATTAACGGACCGCGGTTCTCAACTCGAGCGGAAAGCCGGTGGTTTAATCAAATGGGCTGGGAAGTCATTAATATGACGCAATATCCCGAGTGCTATTTGGCACTGGAATTGGGCATTGCTTATGCCAACATTTCCATGATTACGGATTATGACGCGGGACTCGAAGATGATCCATCCATCGTTCCAGTGACTGCGGATGCAGTGATGAAAGTTTTTGCCGATAATGTTGAAAAGGTAAAACACGTGGTTATCCGTATGATTGATCGTCTATAAGGAGGCTGTAATGAGACCGATTTTTTGGGAGAATCAGGAGTTGCGTTTGGTGGATCAAACCAAACTTCCTACAGAATATCTTGAGATTACATGTAAAACGGTGGAAGAAACAGCAGTCGCTATTGAGGATATGATCGTTCGAGGTGCGCCGGCAATCGGAATTACGGCTGCCTACGGTGTTGCTTTGAGTGGGATCGAAAGCGCTAGTTGCTCCAATCGCGAAGACTTTGATCAGGCGATACGGCTTGCAATCAAGCGCTTGGCGGAAACACGACCTACAGCAGTCAATCTGTTTTGGGCGTTGAATCGGATGGAAGCATTGATGGTGAAGCGCGGGACACTTTCTACAGGTGAAATGATTCACGCGTTTGAGCAAGAGGCAATTTTAATCCATGAAGAGGATATAGCAATGTGCAAAACCATGGGCCATTTTGGTGCGGAGTTGATCCCGGAAGGGGCAACGATACTAACCCATTGTAATGCAGGTGCCTTGGCAACTGGAGATTACGGAACAGCCCTTGGGGTGATCCGGGCTGCTTTTGAAAAAGATCCCACCATTTCTGTCTATGCGGATGAAACTAGACCGTATCTTCAGGGAGCGCGATTAACGGCTTACGAACTCCATGCGGATGGGATTCCAGTGACCTTGATTACAGACAATATGGCGGGTCATTTTATGAAAATTGGTCGGATTCAAGCCGTGGTCGTGGGTGCCGATCGGATTGCAAACAATGGCGATGTCGCCAATAAGATTGGAACCTATGGTGTTGCAGTGCTCGCAAAGGAAAATGGTATTCCCTTCTATGTGGCTGCGCCTACATCAACCGTTGATTTTCGAATGAGTTCTGGAGAGGAAATCCCGATCGAGCAGAGGGATTCCCGCGAGGTTACTCATATTCGAGGGATCCAAATTGCTCCAGACGGAGTGCGGATTGAAAATCCAGCCTTCGATGTGACGCCGAATCGATATATCACAGGAATTATTACGGAAAAGGGCGTTGCGTGGCCGCCATATTCAGAATCAATTCCGGTTTTAGAAGAATAAAAAAACCCTGAGAAAATGATAGGCTCCCCTTGTATGAGACAGTAGAAATGATAGTACTGTCTTTCACAAGGGGAGCCTATTACTATTTTCTCCAGGGTTTTCAGCTATTTGATGAACTTTCCATTTTGATAAAATAATTCGCCGTCGGCATAAATTTCTCCACCGGTTTTCATATCGCAAATCAAATCCCAATGAATGGAGGAAACATTGGTGCCACCAGCTTCACCGAATCCGCGTCCGACCGCGAGGTGGATGGTGCCGCCCAGTTTTTCGTCAAATAAAATGTTTTTAGTGAAATTCTGTATGCCATAATTGGTTCCAATGGCACATTCACCAAGGAAGCGAGCGCCTTCATCGGTATTCAATACTTCTTGCAGCAATTCATTGCCTGCTTTCGCTTTTGCGTCGATCACTTTTCCGTTTTCAAAAGTTAGTGTAATATCTTCAATCGGTTTATCCATGAATACGCCAGGGAAGGTGAACCGTATCACACCATTGGCGCTATCTTCAACCGGAGAGGTGAAAACCTCGCCGCTAGGGAAGTTGTTTCGGCCATCGGAATTGATCCATTTTCTTCCATCCACGGAAAGAGTAAGGTCGGTATCGGTTGATTTGAATCGCAATTCTTTTTTGTCTGCAAGATAGGAAATGATTTTTTCCTGATGATCATGGAGATCTTTCCATGCTTGAATCGGATCTTCTTCTTTCAAAAGACAAGCGCCAAATACGAAGTCTTCATATTCGTCTAGACTCATTTCCGCGTCTTGTGCGGCAGAATTTGTTGGGTATTGACAGATACACCATTTCAGCGCGCCGCTATCAGCCCGCTCAAAATAGAGGTTGTTTAATTCTTTTTTTGCTTGAATGGATTTGACCATTTTTTCGGAAGGGACGTTGGCAAGGGCTTTTGTGTTATCTGAGCCTTGAATGTATAGCATCGCATCCAGTTTTTCTACACGAAGTTTTGAGATCGGATCGATATAGGTCAATTGTTCCTCGCTTGCATTTTTGTAGAACAATTCATCGAACTCTTGATCCTGGAACCAAACCTGTGGATGAGCGCCTACGGCAAGCGCCTCTTTGTACACTTCTTTCGCCAATGCTTTCGCACTTGGGTGGCAACGAATGACAAACCATTCGCCCTTTTCCAGCTTCATGGAATAGTGAATCATGGTGTGGGCCATTTTCTTCAAATAACTTTGACTCATGGTAGTACCCCCTTATTTTAGTACTTTTAGTATATCTTTTTTTGGTCGAAATGACAATTCGTAACAAGGCGAGGAGAAAAAGGGATATCATAATACTAGGAGGCATTTATGGAACCCATTCGATTGCTATTTATGGCCGTTTTACCAGCTGTACTCTTAATACTGATTATGGTATATTTGGATCGCTATGATCGAGAACCCATTCGTTATATGCTTCGGTTTTTTTTCTGGGGAGCCTTTTCCGTATTTCCGGTATTGGGGGTTGAAACGATTCTCTCCATGTTGAATCCCTTCCGGGGAACGCCTTTAGAGATTGCATATTTTGCCTTTGTGGTGGCGGGGTTTACGGAAGAATGGATGAAGCGCCGATTTTTGATGCGTGGAATTTGGCGTGCTAAGTTTTTTGATCAACGCTTGGATGGAATCGTGTTTTCCGTGCTGATCGCTTTGGGTTTTGCAACAGTTGAAAATATTTCATATGTTCTTTTTCAATATGCCCAGGAGCCTTTGGTTGCCATTTATCGTGGGGTTCTTTCCGTACCGGCGCATATGCTGTTTGCGATTGCCATGGGGTATGAGGTGAGTTTGGCGAAGTTCTCTCCAACGGAATCTGATCGAAGACGTCATTTGCTCAAGTCATTGTGGGTGCCCGTTGTTCTTCATGGCTTGTTTGATTTTATTTTAATGGCAGAGAGATGGGGTTTGATGATTTTTTTCTTTCCATTCCTCCTATATTTATGGATTTCCAACGTGAAAAAATTGAAACGTTTCTACGAGGATGCGAAACGAATTCATCGGGAGGAAGAAGAAAATGGTTCTGAGGAAGAGGAAATATGATATACTTTATGAGAGGAAGCTTGTTGAGGTTTCCCTCTTTTTTTGTGGTTGAAAGGAGCAGGCATGCAATTAACAGACTTGAATGGAAAACAACGGGAAGCAGCTGAAACGGTACAGGGACCAGTCTTGATTTTGGCGGGTGCCGGTTCGGGGAAAACTCGCGCGCTGACCTATCGAATCGCGCATTTGGTAGAACATCACCATGTGTATCCCGAAAATATTTTGGCGCTTACTTTTACGAATAAAGCGGCAGCTGAGATGAGAAATCGTGTGGAAAAATTAATTGAAGGAAATGTACGCTCTCTATGGATGGGGACCTTTCACTCGATTTGCGCGCGATTGTTGAGACAAGACATTGAGCGTCTTGGCTATCAGCGCAATTATACAATCTACGATGGATCGGATCAATTGGCGCTTATGAAGCGCGTGGTCAGAACAGATTTGAATTTAAATGAAAAGAAATATGATCCAAAATCGATGATTCATTATGTCAGCAGCCAGAAGAATTTGTTTATTCTACCTGTTCAAGCGCTGAAAGCAGCTGAAGGTCGATATGCAGAAGAAATCAAGGCAAAGATTTATGAGGCCTATCAGAAACGATTAAAAGAAAGTAACGCCTTGGATTTTGATGATTTGATTATTTTAACCCTTCGGTTGTTCAACGAATGCCCCGAAGTGTTGGAGCGATATCAGGAACGGTTCCAATATATCCACGTGGACGAGTATCAGGATACGAACCACGCGCAATATCTATTGGTGAAAAAACTGGCGGCCGCTCATCACAATCTTTGTGTGGTAGGCGACGATGATCAGAGCATTTATGGATGGCGGGGAGCCGACATTCGAAATATTTTGGATTTTGAGGTGGATTTTCCAGAAGCAAAAGTGATTAAATTGGAGCAGAATTATCGATCCAGCAATACCATTCTTTCCGCGGCGAATGATGTCATTTCCAATAATAAGGGAAGAAAAGACAAGCGTTTGTGGACCGAGAAGGAAGACGGTGCAAAGATTAGTTTGTATAGCGCGGACAATGAGCAAGATGAAGCGTTGTATATTGCGCATCAAATTGAAAGGGTCCGTGAAGACTCAGATCATGCCTATCAGGATTTTGCGATTCTTTATCGCACCAATTCACAATCGCGCGTCTTGGAGGATGCGCTTCGCAAGAAGCATTTTCCGTATCGAATTGTCGGCGGTTTGAAATTTTATGACCGAAAAGAGGTTAAGGATATTGTGGCCTACTTGAAGGTGTTGGTGAATCCGAAAGACGATGTGAGTCTACGTCGGATTATCAATGTGCCAAAACGGGGAATCGGCGATCGAACTGTGGAATTATTATTGGCCTTTGCCCAAGAACACGACTTGTCCATGGTTAACGCGATTAAACGAGTAGATGAAGTGAACGGGTTGACTAATAGCGCGCGAACACGCTTGGCTCAATTTGCGGAGTTGATCGGAAAATTCCGGACCTATATGGAAACGGAATCCCTTTTGGAATGCTATAATCGTGTGATTCAAGAGTCGGATTATATTCCGCATCTTGAACGAGAAAATTCGGTGGAAGCCGACGCACGAATTGACAATATTTATGAGTTTAGTTCTGTCATCAAAGAATATGAGTCGGCAGCGGAAGAGGCGAGTTTGATGGATTTCTTGTCGAGCGTTGCCTTATTGTCGGACCTTGACAAAGCGGCTGAGGGCGACGTGGATCAGAATGATAAAATCACCTTGATGACCTTGCATTCCTCCAAGGGATTGGAATTCCCGATCGTCTTTTTGAGTGGTATGGAGGAAGGAATGTTTCCTATGTCTCGTTCGGTTCAAAGTGAAGAGGATTTGGAAGAGGAGCGGCGATTGTGCTATGTCGGGATAACCCGTGCGGAAAAGGCACTTTATCTGACACATACCGATGTGCGAATGTTATATGGTCGTCATACCAATAATATGGTATCTCGATTTGTCAAAGAAATTCCAGTCAAGTATATCGAGCTGGCAAATCCAAACAAAAAGGAACGATTACCTGAAAAGACGGAGCAGACTCGTCGAAAGACTGTATTTGATGATTTGGAGGTATTCAAATCGATCAACCGTGAAACCAAGCAGAGTAAACCGGTGGATGATAAGCATTATAAAGCGGGTCAAAAGGTTCGTCATAAATCATGGGGGGTTGGAACGATTGTTTCCGCCCAGCCTAAGGGACAAGATACAATGTTGACGATTGCCTTTGATCAAGAAGGGATTAAGAAACTCCTTCAATCCTTTGCGCCAATCGAGAAAATTTAAGGAGTATTTGAACAATGAAACAAATGAAACGAATGAAAGAATTGGTGGTCCTGCTTAATCAACACGCTAAGGCGTATTACGAGCAAGACGCACCTGTGATAAGCGATGGCGAGTATGATCGATTGTATGATGAACTGCTGGAATTGGAGAAGGCACTTGAACGTGTAATGCCGGATTCGCCGACTAGAAGGGTTGGAGGGGCGCCTCTCGATAAATTCGAGAAGCATACTCATCATCAACCGCTGTATAGCTTGGATAAGGCACAAACCATCGAGGAACTCGAAATTTGGCATGAGCGGAATCAACGGCGGGTGACAGAGTTGGGGATTTTGACCCCGATCACCTATATTTTGGAGTATAAATTTGATGGATTGACATTGAATTTGACCTATGAGTCGGGGCATTTGGTTCAAGCGGCGACGCGAGGGAACGGTATCGTTGGAGAGGCGATTTTACCTCAGGTATTGACGATTCAAAATATCCCCCTGACGGTTCCTTATCAGGGAAACTTTGAAGTGCAAGGAGAAGGGTTGATGCCACTCTCTGCGTTAGAAACATATAATCGGACAGCGAACGATCCTTTAAAAAATGCGCGAAATGCAGTAGCTGGCGCACTTCGCAACTTAAATCCAAAAGAAACAGCAAAACGGAGATTGGCTGCCTATTTTTATCAGGTAGGCTATATGGAAGGAAAGGAATTTGCAAGCCATGAAGAGATGGTCCTGTTTTTAAAGGAGCAGGGTTTGCCAGTCTTTTCATACCGCAAACAATTTACTGATTTTTCCGCGTTGTTGAAAGAGATTGAGGTCTTGGAAGAGAAGCGTCGGGAACTCGATGTACTGACAGATGGATTAGTGATTAAAATCAATGATCACCAGGCGAGAGAATTGCTGGGGTATACGCAGAAGTTCCCACGCTGGGCGATCGCTTTTAAGTTTCCAGCCGAAGAAATGACAACGATCCTTCAAAAGGTGGTTTGGCAGGTTGGACGAACTGGCAAGATTACACCCATCGCTGAGGTGGATCCGGTGGAGATTGGCGGGGTTACTGTGCGCCGTGCCACCCTGAATAATTATGATGATATTTTGCGTAAAAAAGTGACAATTGGAGCGAGTATTTGGATTCGTCGATCGAATGATGTGATTCCAGAGATCCTGGGAATTGTAGAAGAAGGGGTGGGTGAAACCATTCCGAAACCGACAAGTTGCCCGAGCTGCGAAACGGAGCTGATTCAAGACGGTGTGCACCTATTTTGCCCAAACTCTATGGGATGCAAGCCGCAATTGATTGCGAGGCTGGCGCATTTTTCAAGCCGAAACGCGATGAACATTGAAGGGGTTTCAAAGAAGACCATTGAACAATGGTTGGAAACGCTGGAACTTAAATCCTTGCCGGATCTCTATCGGTTAACCTATGAGGACTTGATTCAATTGGAACGATTTGGTCCGAAAAAGGCGGAAAAACTACTGGGTGCAATTGCAGAAAGCAAGTCGCCAACGCTTTCAGCCTTTCTATATGCCATCGGCATGCCGAATGTGGGATCCAAGACAGCGAAGGATTTGGCTAAAGAATTTGGAAGCTTTGAAGAAGTTTGCAAGGCATCCTTTGAGCGATTGGTTGTAATCCCGGATATTGGCGATGTTGTTGCTAAGGATATTCGTGAATTTTTGCATGAACCACATATTATGGACCGGATTCAGGAACTCTTTGACTTGGGTGTACATCCACAGAATGTAGTGCGAGAAGAAACGAGGGACACCTTTTTTACAGGAAAAACTTTTGTGATTACAGGAAGCTTGTCTGTCTACTCACGAACAGAAGCAAAAGAGATTTTGGAAAGACTGGGCGCGAAGGTGACGGGAAGCGTTTCTAAGAAAACGGATTATGTTTTGGTTGGAGAAGCAGCGGGTTCGAAGCGTGATAAAGCCCTGAAATTGGGAGTTCCACTGATGAGTGAAGAAGAATTTGAGGAATATTTGAAAAATACTGAATAATTCCGATGGGATTTACAAGTCTCAGCAAAAGAAGTATGATAAGTAGGAATACAAATGGTTGCATGGAAAAGACATACTATGAAAATCTTGTCAAAGGTGGCAAACGGAAGTTGTTCTTCCGTTTGCTTTATTTTGTATCAAAACTGGAAAAAACCGAAGTTATTACCAGTTTGTAACGAAGTTATTTCAGAAACCCTCGAAAGATGAAAGAACATTCTTGGTGGGGGTTATTTTATTATGCAAATGTGGTCAATTTTGTAAAGTACAGGACAAAAATATGTAATTTTCGTAAAGGTACAACGTTTTCAGGTTACGGTTACTTAATATTTCTTAAGACCCCTGTAATTGCATTCAGAGGGGGGATTCAGTAAGATAAAGTAAATGCAGTGCAACTATTTTTAGGAACAAGGCATTTCTTTTTTCTTCTCGATGATCGTCTTATCTTTTTGCTTTCCTTATTAATTCTCTTCATGTGACTTGGCCGACGCGTGATTTTGATGATGAGGAAAATGCGACAGGTTAAGAAGGTGATCGGAAACGACTTATTAATTCAAACGGAGGTGTAGTTCATTGTTAAGGTACATTGGCAAGCGATTGATATCCATGGCTATTACGTTGTGGGTAGTCATCACGATTACGTTCTTCCTTATGCATTCCATTCCTGGCGATCCGTTCACGAATGAGAACAGGGAGATCCAACCGGAGATCATGGCTAACCTGGAAGCGAAATACGGGTTGGACAAACCATTACCACAGCAGTACTTGATTTACTTAAAGAATGTAGTGATTGAACAGGATTTCGGCGATTCGATGAAGTATAAAAATCGGTCGGTGAATGATATGATTGAGCAGGCATGGCCCGCATCCTTTACTTTGGGGATTTGGTCGGCGTTGTTTGGTGTTTTAACTGGTTTGACACTTGGTATAGTCGCAGCATTGAACCATGCGAAATTTTTCGACTATTTTGTTATCTTTATTGCTATTTTGGGGGTATCGGTTCCGAACTTCGTGTTCGCGTCCTTATTCCAGTATGTATTTGCTGTGCATTTGGGTTGGTTCCCAGTAGCGCGTTGGGATGGACCTGAATATATCGTTCTTCCGGCATTGGCATTGGGATTCCGTGTTATTGCATTCCAAGCCCGCTTGATGAGAACAAGTTTGTTGGATGTGTTAAATCAAGACTATATTTTAACTGCAAAAGCGAAAGGCTTGCCGCGTGCAAAAGTTATTTGGGGACATGGCGTTCGAAATGCGATCCTTCCGAACATTACTGTTTTGGGTCCATTGATAGCAACTCTTTTAACGGGTACCTTTGTTATTGAAAAAATCTTTGGGGTGCCTGGATTAGGGAAGTTCTTCATTCAATCGATTCAACAACGGGATTATCCATTGATTATGGGAACGACGATCTTCTACTCAGCTGTTTTGATCTTTATGATCTTTTTGGTTGATATTTTGTATGGATTCATCGACCCGCGTATTCGATTGGATAAATAGTCAGTTCGGAAAGGAGAGATACTATGTCTGAATTAAATATTACAGCCGAAAAGTTTCGTCATGTCGGTAAAGACCTTGCAAAGTCGCAAGAAGTTGTCCGTCCGAGCTTGACGTATTGGCAAGATGCTTGGCGACGATTAAAGAAAAACAAAGTAGCAATTGCTTCATTAATTCTCTTGACGTTCATTGTGATTATGTCATTTGCAGGACCGCATATTTTGCCGTATGAATTTGATCATCAAGATTATACGGTTATCAACAAAACTGCCGCTGAGGCACCAGGCCATTGGTTTGGAACAGATGCCTTGGGTCGTGATATCTTTGTTCGTGTTTGGCAAGGTACGCAAGTATCCTTGGCGATCGCAGTCATCGCGGTTTTGATCAACGTATCCATCGGGATTATCTATGGTGGTATTTCCGGCTATGTTGGAGGTACGATTGACAATGTCATGATGCGTACCGTCGATGTTTTGTTCTCGATTCCACAGATGCTGTGGGTAATCATGTTGATTGTTGTAATCGGTCCAGGATTCGACACCATTGTCATCGCCCTCGCCTTGACGGGATGGGGCGGAATGTCTCGATTGGTTCGTGGACAGGTCTTGCAGTTGCGGGAAATGGAATTCGTACTTGCCGCAAAAACTTTGGGCGCAAGTGGTCGAAGAGTAATTCTTCGCCATCTAATTCCCAACTCACTAGGTCCAATCATCATCAATCTCACCTTTGCGATTCCGGGTGCAATCTTTACCGAAGCCTTTTTGAGCTATATCGGTTTGGGCCTTCCGGTACCGCAGGCTTCATTGGGAACCTTGGCCAATGATGGTGCGAATCTCTTATTGATTCATCCGTATCAGTTGATGTACCCATCAATCGTCATCGTTGTATTGATGTTGGGATTCAACCTTTTGGGTGATGGATTGCGTGATGCACTTGATCCAAGACTTCGACAATAGGGAGGGAAGATTGTGGCTGAAAGATTAGTAGAGGTAAATGAGTTACAGGTATCGTTTGATACCTATGCTGGTGAAGTGCAAGCAGTCCGTGGTGTTACCTTCCATGTAGACAAGGGAGAAACCCTCGCGATTGTTGGTGAATCAGGTTGTGGAAAGTCTGTAACGGCAAAATCCATAATGCGTTTGATTCCAACTCCACCGGGAAGATTTAAATCTGGTGAAGTCATTTTTGAAGGCGAAGATGTTCTAAAGATGACTGAAAAGCAAATGGAAACAATTCGCGGCAGCGAGATCTCAATGATCTTCCAAGATCCAATGACATCATTGAATCCAACCATGAAGGTTGGCAAGCAGATTATGGAAGGTTTGATCAAGCATCAGGGCATGTCGAAAGAAGACGCCCGCGCCCGCGCGATTGAAATGCTTCGTGTCGTTGGAATCCCAACGCCTGAAAAGCGAATTACTCAATATCCACATGAGTATTCAGGCGGAATGCGCCAGCGTGCCATGATTGCCATTGCTTTGGCTTGTAATCCAAAATTATTGATTGCTGATGAACCAACCACCGCGTTGGATGTAACAATTCAAGCGCAAATATTGGAACTGATGCAGTCTTTGCAAAAAGATTTTGAAACTGGAATTATCTTCATTACCCATGATTTGGGTGTTGTGGCAAATATGGCGGACCGTATTGCGGTTATGTATTCCGGTGTCATTATTGAATCTGGATCAGCTGACGATATTTTCCATCAAGGAGAGCATCCTTACACATGGGGATTGATGAAGTCAGTTCCTCGCCTGGATGCGAAAAACAAGGAACAATTGAATCCGATCGACGGTCAACCGCCAGATTTGCTGAAACCGCCTGCAGGCTGCCCGTTTGCAGCTCGATGTGAGCATGCCATGGAAATTTGTCAGGAAGCATTCCCACCACGAACCGAGGTGTCGGACTCGCATTATGTTCATTGCTGGTTGCAGAATGAGATGGCACCGAAGGTTATCAATCCAATTACAGGAAGGGGTGGCGTAGAGAATGAGTAATCTAGAAGATCGCAAAGTTTTACTTGAAGTGAAAAACATGAAAAAATACTTCAAAGTTGGTCATAACGCCATCTTGAAAGCAGTTGATGATATTTCTTTCAAGATTCATGAGGGGGAAACCCTTGGTTTGGTTGGCGAGTCGGGTTGTGGCAAATCAACAACCGGACGTACAATCATTCGATTGTATGATGCGACGGATGGCGAGGTAATTTATGATGGGATGGATGTTCATACATTGAATCGCACCCAATTGAAGGATTTTACACGCCATGCGCAAATGATTTTCCAAGATCCTTATGCCTCATTGAATCCTCGTATGACGGTTGGTGATATTGTTGGTGAAGGCATCGACATTCACGGGCTTTATAAAAGCAAGGACCGTCAAATGCGAATTTATGAGCTTTTGGAATTGGTAGGCTTGAGCAAAGAACATGCGAGCCGTTTTCCGCATGAATTTAGTGGCGGACAGCGACAGCGAATTGGAATTGCACGTTCATTGGCAATCGAACCGAAGTTTATTGTTTGCGACGAACCGATTTCTGCTTTGGATGTATCGATTCAAGCGCAGGTTGTCAATCTATTGATTGACTTGCAGCGAAAGCTTGGACTGACCTATTTGTTTATTGCTCATGATCTTTCCATGGTCAAGCATATCTCTGATCGGATTGCGGTTATGTACTTGGGTGCGATTGTAGAATTGGCAAGCAGTGAGGATCTTTATGAAGAGCCGCTGCATCCATATACAAAAGCCTTGCTTTCAGCTGTTCCGATTCCGGATCCAACCATTGAAAGAGAACGTCAGCGGATTATTTTGGAGGGTGATGTGCCGTCTCCGATCAATCCACCGGGAGGATGCAAGTTCCAGGCGCGTTGCGAATTGGTTCAGGATATTTGTCGGCGAGAGCGACCTGTACTTCTAGAAAAACGCCCGAATCATTTTGTAGCTTGTCATCTAGTAAAATAAGTGGGAGCCCTCGTATGAGGGCTTTTTTTGCACAAAAATGGAAAGGGGGATGAAATGTTGAAATCTTTACGAAAATACTTATTTGCATTGATCGTCCTTTTCGGCGCGTTGATTACCTATACGTCCAATATTATTCCCAATGGATTGTGGGGACCTGGGCGTCAAGAAAATGTGGTGTATCTGCCGCCTGCGGTGGAGAAAAATGAAAATCGTTTAATTGTCGCTGAGAAGAATATTGGCGACCGATACAATCCGCTGTTAGCAACAACCAGTGGAGAAGAGCGCGTTTGTGAATTAGTGTTTGACGGTTTGGTGGATATTAACGCGCAAGGGGAATTGATTCCAGAATTGGCTGCATTTTGGGAGGTGTCCGATGATGCGAAGACCTATACCTTTCATCTGAAGGAAGGGATTTACTTCCATGATGGTACCCCTTTGACAACGGAAGATGTTGCTTTTACCTATTTGTTTTTGGCGAGCCCCTATTATCAAGGGCCCTTTTCTGACAAGGTTATGGATTTGGAAGGCGCGCGCGCGTTTAACCAGCGCAAGAGCGACGCGGATGAGATCGATGGCATTCAAATCCTGGATGAAAGAACGATTCAATTTGTTTTGGACGAGCCTAATGTGCTAAAACTCTATGATTTTCAATTCGGAATTCTGCCCAAGCATATCTATCAGGTGGATTCTTGGGGGAGCTTCCTTGCTCTGAATGACAAACCCATTGGAAGCGGGGCCTTTCGACTGGTGAATCATACGGATCAATCCATCAAGCTGGAGGCGAACGAGGAGTATTATCAAAAGCCTGCCAATATCGATGGAATTGAAATTGTGAAGTTGGAAAATTACGACGCGAACAGTGTCTATTATCTAGCGGAGGGAAAGCTGGATATTGCTTCTATCAATCCCAATCCTCAAAATGTACAACGTCTCTCTTCGAGTTCTCAAATGGAGTTGATCTCTCATGATTCTAATTCATATGGCTATATGGGCTTGAATCTGCGGGATCCAATGTTTCAAGATGTGAAAGTGCGGCAGGCAATGATGCATGGAATCAATCGCGCCTTCTTCGTGGAAACGTTTTACAAAGGCTATGGGGAAGTGTGTAACGCACCTGCGCCCTATCTAACGGCGTTAACCATCGATGGGCTGGAGGTGTATCCATTTGATCCCAAACAGGCCAAGGCGCTTTTACAAGAGGCTGGGTGGGAAGATTTGGATAAGGATGGGATCCTTGAGAAGGAAGGCAAGGAATTTCGATTTACCTTGTCGACCTATACGGACTCCAACTATTCTTATAATGTGGCAGCCCTTTTGCGATCCAACCTAAAAGACTTGGGGATCGTGATGGATGTTGAGTTTTTATCCTTTGATGAATTGGTGGATCGCGTGTTTTTTCAACGAGATTTTGATGCCTACACCTTGCATTGGGTGATTGGCCCCGAACAGCAAATGCTGGGCACCTTTGATCGGCAATCGGATCGCGTGGGCGGATACAATAGCGTTGGATATCAAAATGAAAAGGCGGAAAAAATCTTTCTAGAGGTGCTTCGCACCGTCCGGGAAGAGGAACGAGAGATGCTGGTTGAACAGTGGATTCGGATTGCCAATCAAGACCTCCCGTATCTTTTTCTTTCGTATAATGTGGAGATGATGGGTGTCAATAATCGTGTGGAGAACTTTCATCCCTCTGCTTATAGTGGATGGGCTGATCAGGCAAAACAGATGATTATTAAGCGGACGGGGAGTTCGGTTTTGTCTCTAAACTAGCGTCAACTCTATGAATAATCTGTTGACATTCTGTCACAAATCTATGAATTTTATCCGAAAACCAATGTCAATCTGGTAAATACTTGAATGGGAAAACCCTGTAAAAATACCTTTAAATCGCATGGTTGCAAGGCTGATAACGATTTCTAGGTATTACAATAATTTATTGACAGTTCCATGCAAAGTATTTATAATGGAATTAGTTGTTAAGGAAACGTAAAAGAAACCTAGGATTCATGTCCTTTTTATGAAGTTGGAAATGGCGGTTCGACTTCGTAAAGGGAAGGTTTCGATTGCACCTCGACGATCATCCAAAAATAAGGAGGACGAATGAATGAAGCGATTGCTAGCATTGTTATTAGTTGTTCTAATGACAGTAACATTCTTTGCTGGATGTACACAAACTGAACCTGCGGCTACAGAAACCCCTGCGGCGACTGAAGAACCTGCAGCAACAGAGGATCCAGCAACAGAAGAACCGGCACCTGAGGCAGAACAAATTTTGCGACTGAACTGGGGTTCTAACCCACCAGATTTGGATCCACAAACTACGACTGATACCGTATCTTTCCAAGTGTTGAATGCAACTCTTGAAGGAATGGTTCGCTTGAACGCACAAGGCGAAGCAGTAGTTGGAAGCGGATTGGCTGCAGATGTTCAAATCTCTGAAGATGGAACACTTTACACTTTCACACTTCGTGATGCAAAGTGGTCTGACGGATCTGCAATTACAGCCTATGATTTTGAATATGCATGGATGCGCGCAATTGATCCTGCAACTGCATCTCAATATTCATACCAGCTGTACCATATCAAGAACGCACAGGCAGCAAACAATGGCGAAATCGGCCTAGAAGAAGTTGGAATCAAAGCGCTTGACGACAAAACATTAGAAGTTCAACTTGAGCGTGTAACTCCATTCTTCTTGTCTTTGACTTCTTTCATCACATATCTACCAGCTCAAAAAGCAGCAGTTGAGCAAATGGGCGATACGTATGCATCAAGCCCAGAGACAATGGTTTATTCAGGACCTTATGTAGTATCTGAGTGGATTCCAGAGCAAAAATTGAATCTTGCGAAGAACGAAAACTACTGGGATAAAGATGCTGTAATGTTGGAAGAAATCCAGGGCGATATGATTGTCGACTTGAACACTCCAATTAACTTGTATGAAACTGGCGGATTGGATACAATCGGTGTTCCAACTGAATACCTTGACAAGTATCGTGATTCTGCTGAGTTCACTAACATGGCAGAAGCTGTAGCTTGGTATCTGCAATTTAACACATCTGACGAGTTCTTCACTAACGTGAAAATTCGTAAGGCATTCTCGATCGCGATTAACCGCCGAGCGTTCGTAGACAACGTATTAGCTAATGGCTCTCAAGTAGCATGGGCATTGACACCTCCAGGATTCCCTGGAATCGATGGCGGCGACTTCAATGAGCAATGTGCTGGCGAAGTTTATGATGCTGGCTCAATGGGACAAGTAGCGATTGACGAAGCAAATGCATTGTTAGACGAAGGTCTTGCAGAAGTTGGCAAAACTCGCGAAGAGTTGGGCGCGCATATTTCTTACTTGACTGGCGAGTCTGACGTAGCTAAAAAATTGGGTCAAGCATTGCAACAAATGTGGAAAGACGCGTTTGATATTGATGTATCTATCGAAGCCGTTTCTTTCGCAATCCGTCTTGACAAATACAACTCAGGCGAATTCACAATCTCATTAGCAGGTTGGGGTGCTGACTACGCTGACGCGATGACATTTATGGATATGTTCGTAACTGGCGGCGGTAACAATGACACATTCTGGGGATCTCCAGTGTATGACATGAATATCGAAGCAGCGATCAACGGAACTGGAAATGAGCGCATCCAAAACATGATCAACGCACAACAAGTATTGTGGGATGAATGGCCAATTTCTCCTATCTACTTCCGCGCACGTAACTTTGTTGAAAAACCATACGTGAAAGGAATCGTTCGATTCCCAGTTGGTGTAGATAATGAGTACAAATGGACCTATATCGATTCTGAAGAGTACGCGAAAGCGAACAAGTAAGAGTTGAAACCATAGAAAGACCCTCCATATGGAGGGTCTTTTTTGTTGCAGAAAAGTCATGGAAACGTTTTGTATATGACGTTTTAGAGGGAGTCTATGTGAATGGATTGTAATGTGGATTAAGAAAGCTTCAATCTTATGAATTTCTCTTGCGAAAAGTGATTACGAGTCGTAAGATTTAACCTAAGCCATAAACAAAAAAAGGGGATATATCATGAAGAGAAAAATGACATTACTTTTGGCGATCCTAATGATTTTATCGGTAGGATTAGCCGGTTGTGGCGGTAGTGAGCCGACTACTGCGACAGCAACAGAGCAACCCGAAGGAACAGTGGAACCAACAGAAGAAGCATCGGAGCAAATCCTACGCGTAAACTGGGGAGCCAATCCACCAGACCTGGATCCAGCAACAACGACTGACCAGATATCGATCATGATCTTGAACGATACATTGGAAGGTTTGGTCCGTTTGAATGCGCAGGGAGAAGCCTTGATTGGAACAGGCCTGGCAGAATCCATGACGGTCTCTGAGGACGGAACGATTTACACCTTTACCTTGCGTGACGCGAATTGGGATGACGGATCTGCCATTACGGCAAGCGATGTGCTTTTCTCATGGCGTCGTGTTGTCGATCCGGCAACTGCAGCGCAATATGCGTATCAATTGTATCCAATCAAGAACGCGCAAGCCATCAGTAAAGGTGAGCTAGGAATTGACGAGCTTGGGGTGCAGGTGCTTGATGAAAAGACAGTGGAAGTGACACTGGAGCGACCAACACCATACTTCTTGTCACTATTGGGATTCATCACCTATTACCCGGTGCAAGAAGCAAGTGTTGTTGAATTTGGCGACAATTTTGCAACAGCGCCAGAATTCATGGTTTCATCAGGACCATTTAAAGTGGAAACATGGATGCAAGAGCAAAAACTAGATATGGTGAAAAATGAGTTGTATTGGGATGCGGAAGCAGTGAAGTTGGATCGCATTGAAGGTGATATGCTCGTGGATTTAAATACACCAATCAACTTATATGAAACAGGCGAGTTGGACACGATTGCCGTACCGAGCGAGTACTTGGACAAATATCGCGATTCCGATGAGTTTATTTCTATGCCAATGGCAACCACTTGGTATATGCAGTACAACTGTGAAGATGAATTCTTTGCGAATGTAAAGATTCGAAAAGCATTCTCCATGGCATTGAATCGATCTGCTTTTGTTGATAATGTATTGGCGAATGGTTCGGTTGTAGCCGGTGCCTTTGTGCCGAACGGAATTCCTGGAAAAGACGGTGGAGACTTCACGGATCAAACGGGAATTACTTTGAAGGATATGGGAACAGAAGGCGAAGCTGGAATGGCTGAGGCGAATCAATTATTGGACGAGGGACTTGCGGAAGTTGGCAAAACTCGCGAAGAGTTGGCAGCGCATGTTACGTACTTGACTGGTGAATCTGATGTAGCCAAGAAATTTGGCCAGGCATTCCAACAAATGTGGAAACAGACCCTTGAAATTGAGGTTCCTGTTGAGGCGGTGTCATTCGCCATTCGTTTGGACAAGTACAATGCGAAAGAGTACACCATTTCTCTAGCAGGATGGGGTGCGGATTACAATGATCCAATGACATTCTTGGACACGATGATCGCGGGAAGCGGTAACAATAACTCTTTCTGGGCGAATCCAGAGTATGATGCGTTGATTGAAAAAGCAACGGTTACTGCTGGTAGCGAAAGAATGGACGCGATGATTGAAGCGGCACAAATTTTAGACGCTGAAATGCCAGTTGCACCGATTTACTATCGTGCACGCAACATGGTTGAAAAAGAGTATGTCAAAGGATTGGTTCGATTCCCAGTTGGAGTCGACAATGAGTTCAAATGGACATCGATCGAAAAATAGAGTCGAGAATTGGAACGAAAAGAACAAATAAAAAAGCCTAGGCTCGAGATGCTCCCCTTATAGGGGGCAACTCGGACCATAGGCTTTTTTTAGTATTGATTTTTAATGAAATTGATATGATCGAGGACACGATTTGGCGCTGGTCCGCCAGGTTGATTTCTTCGTTTGACGCAGGCTTCCAAAGCGAGGAAGCCATACACGGAGGAATCAATGTCAGCGTGTATTGATTGATAATCGGATAAAGCAAGCTCTTCTAAGGAAACGCCCTTTTCAATGGCTAGAGCGACCAATTCACCGACGATATGGTGAGCGTCTCGAAATGGAACATCATGCTCTACCAAATAATCGGCCAAGTCAGTGGCATTGAGGTAGCCTTTCTTTGCGGATGCGAACATCTTCTCTTTATTGAAGAGGATACCACCTGCAATTAGGAAGGTGAAGATCGACAAGCATTGAGAAACGGTATCGCTCGAATTGAAGAATGCCTCCTTGTCCTCCTGCATATCCTTGTTGTAGGCCAGAGGCAAGGCCTTCATGGTCGTCAAAAGAGAGACTAGACTTCCATAGACACGCCCTGTTTTGCCGCGAATCAATTCCGGTAGATCAGGGTTTTTCTTTTGCGGCATCATGCTGCTGCCCGTGGCAAAAGCGTCTTCAAAACGAATATAGCCAAATTCAGTTGAATTCCAAATGATCAGTTCTTCACTAAAACGGCTTAGATGCATCATAATCAGGGCGTTATGGTTCATCAATTCCAAAAGATAGTCTCGGTCCGATACCGCATCCAAGCTGTTTCGCATAACACCGGAAAATCCCAATTCTTTGGCTGTAAACAGCGGGTCAATATCTAGGGTGGTTGTCGCCAGGGCGCCAGCTCCCAAAGGAGACAGATTCATGCGCTCTAGGGTCGACTCCATTCGCTCGATATCTCGCGCAAACATCTCGACATACGCCATCAAGTGGTGGGCGAGAGTGATGGGCTGCGCGTGCTGCAGATGGGTGAATCCAGGCAGGATGGTTTCTGTATGTTCCTGTGCAATCTCTGCCAGTAACAGTACCAGATTGATCAGTTGTTCTTTTGCCGCGACCGCCTGTTTTTTGGCATATAATTTGAAGTCCAAAGCGACCTGATCATTTCGACTCCTGGCCGTATGAATTTTTTTTGCCGTTGCACCCAACTTTTCCGTCAATAAAGCTTCGATATGCATATGGATATCTTCGTACTCGATCTTCCAATCGATGTTCCCGGCCTCGATTTCTTTCTTCAGGGAAGCGAGTTCTGTTACAACTGCTTTCAGTTCTGCATCTGTAAAGAAGCCCTGCTTATGAAGCATCTTGCTGTGTGCCACGCTCCCCTCGATATCTTCCGCGTACATTCGGTAATCAAAGGGGATGGAAGCGTTAAATGCATCAACTTCTTTGTGTGTTGCCTGTGTGAATCTTCCGCCCCATAATTTCATTTTATTCATCCTTTCCTTTTTTTACCTGATCAAGCATCATCGCTCTTACCTTCATTGGCAAGCCAAACAAGGTGATGAATCCAGCCGCATCCTTATGGTCATACAAATCACCCGTCGCAAAACTTGCAATATCCTCATTGTAAAGTGAGTAGATGGATTCTGCGCCAGCCGGGATAATATTTCCCTTGTAAAGCTTCAACTTAACGGTTCCTGTTACAGTTTCCTGTGTGACATCAACAAAGGCGCTTAGGGATTCACGAAGCGGGGTGTACCATTCGCCGCTGTACACGAGTTCGGCAAATTTGATTCCGATGACTTGTTTGTAGGCGTAGGTCTGCTTGTCGAGGCACAAATGCTCCAGTTCTTCGTGACCTGCGTACAATAAGGTTCCGCCTGGTGTTTCATAGACACCCCTGGATTTCATGCCGACAATTCGGCTTTCTACGATATCGGAAAGACCGATGCCGTGCTTGCCCGCAAGTTCATTGGCTTTTTCCATGATTGCGACAGTACCCAAATTTTCGCCATTGATAGAGACTGGAATGCCTTTCTCGTAGCCGATGGTGACATATTCCGCTTTGTCCGGCGCCTCTTCAAGCGTTGTGGTCATTTTTAACAATTTTTTGTAGTTGGGTTCTAAAGCCGGGTCTTCCAGTTCCAAGCCCTCGTGGCTCAAGTGCCAGATATTTCTGTCTCTGCTATAGCTTTCTTCTTTCTTCCAAGGGAGGGTTAAGCCCTTATTTTCGCAATACTCGATAACATCTTCTCGGGATTGCATATCCCAAATTCTCCATGGCGCGATAATCTTCATATCCGGAGAAAGTGCTTTTATAGTCAGCTCGAAACGCACTTGATCGTTGCCTTTGCCGGTACAGCCATGACAAATGGCTTCCGCCCCTTCAGCCACTGCGATTTCAACCAATCGTTTTGCAATGACAGGTCTTGCGATGGAGGTTCCCAGCATATACTTGCTTTCATACACTGCGCCAGCTTTCAGGGTGGGCCATGCGCATTCCTCAAGAAACTGTTGGGTTTGATCTTCAATGTAGATCTTGCTGGCGCCGGAGGCGATCGCTTTTTCTTCCATTCCGATGAGCTCTTTGCCTTGGCCTACATCAATGCAGGCAGCGATAATTTCATAATCATAGGTTTCCTTTAACCAAGCAATAATTGCAGTTGTGTCCAATCCGCCCGAATAGGCTAGTACGACTTTCTTTTTCATATCAATCACTCCTATTTTTTTTGTTTGATTTTTTATAATTATACACAATTACTAATAATGATGCAAGCTATTTGTATATTTATTTTTTATTATGGAATTTATTGCAAGTAAAACTTGATTAAACCAGGCTTTCTTATAATGTAAGAGAATAAATATAAAATAGCACTTGCATAACAATTCTAAAAAATGTATAATTATAAAAAATAATCAAGAATGAATCGAGGAGGAAGAAATGAAAGTAGGAATAGTTGGTGCTTCGGGATATGTGGGACAAGAATTGCTAAGAATCTTGCTTAGTCACCCCAAAGCGGAAGTGACTAAGATTACATCACGCCAATTGGCTGGGAAAAAAATTGCAGAGTTATATGGAAGTTTTGCGGGACGTACCGAACTCCGCTTTTCTGAGAAGATCGAGGACAAAGATCTTGTTGAGTTGGATTTTGTCTTTTTAGCTCTTCCTCACGGCGTCGCGTCCCATTGGGTGACAGAAGAGGTATTGCGTCAAGTGAAAGTCATCGATATTGGTGCTGATTTTCGAATCAAGGATAAAGCGACTTATGAAGCGTGGTATCAAACGGAACATGGATCGGAGAAATTGTTAAAGGAAGCGGTTTATGGATTAACGGAATGGAATCGGGAAGCAATTAAGGGAGCCAAACTATTGTCTAATCCCGGCTGTTACCCGACAGCATCCGGTATTGCGGCAATTCCTTTATTAAAGGAAGGCTTGATTCAAAGTGAGACGATTATTCTAGATGCGAAATCGGGTGTCTCAGGTGCGGGTCGCGGTGTGAGTCAAGGGGTACATTACGCAGAGGTAAATGAAAACTTCAAGGCCTATGGCATAGCGACACATCGTCATACGCCGGAGATCGAGCAGACCTTATCTGAGTCGTGTGGAGAATCCATTACATTAAGCTTTACACCACACTTATTGCCGATGAACCGAGGCATTTTAGTGACCATGTATGCGAACTTGAAGGCAGGGGTATCTAAAAAACAGGTGGATCAGGCGTTTCAAACTGCGTATGCGGATCAGCCATTTGTACGGATCATGCCAGAAGGTGCTTTGCCGGAGACCAAATGGGTGAAGGGGAGTAATTTTTGCGATCTGGCTTGGCGAGTCGACGAACGGACGAATCGCGTGATCGTCATCAGCTGCATCGATAATTTAATTAAAGGAGCTGCCGGTCAAGCCATTCAAAACATGAATTTGATGGCCGGATGGCCAGAGGAGTTGGGATTATTGTCTGTCGGACAATTCCCAGGATAGGAGGATAATATGTCAAGAGGAATAACGGCGCCAAAGGGTTTTCAAGCCGCAGGATTTTATTCAGGAGTCAAGAGAAAAAGAAAAGATCTAGCGATGATGGTCAGTCAATCGCCAATGAATTGGGCTGCGTTGTTTACGACCAATGTGGTGAAGGCGGCTCCAGTTTTATGGGGCGAATCGTTGCTGAAGACGGGGAAGCCGCTTCAAGCCCTTGTGATCAATAGTGGAAATGCCAATGCATGCACGGGAGAACAGGGAGACTTGGATCTTCAAAAAATGGTTGTGCAAACCGCAATGACGCTTTCCATTCCGGAAACCTCGGTTTTGGTGGCTTCTACGGGTGTAATCGGTGTACCGCTTCCCATTGAAAAGATATTGGCGGGGATTCCGCAGGTGGCGAATTGCTTGGATGCATCTCAAGATGCCGACGACGCGGCCACGCAAGGGATTATGACAACGGATACCTTTTTGAAACAGGCGAGCATGACCGTCGAAATTCAGGGGAAAGAAGTCACACTAGGCGGGATGGCAAAAGGTTCCGGGATGATTCATCCCAATATGGCCACCATGTTGGCTTTCGTGACAACGGATGCGAAGGTGGAGACCGCTTTGCTGCAAGAATTGCTAAAAGAAGCCTCGGATGAAAGCTATCATATGATCTCCGTGGATGGAGATACAAGCACCAACGATACAGTGGCGGTTTTTGCTAATGGAGAATCCGGCGTTGCAATTACCAAAGACGGCGAAGGCTATCGACTATTTAAAGAAGCATTTTTCAAGATTCATCAGACCTTGGCGATTGCCATTGTTTCCGACGGCGAAGGTGCCGGAAAGCTAATCGAGGTACAAGTGATTGGCGCGGCGACGAAAGAAGCGGCAAAGAGAATGGCGCGCTCGATTGTTTCTTCCAGCCTGGTAAAAACAGCTTTCTTCGGTGAAGATGCCAATTGGGGACGAATTCTTTGTGCCATGGGCTATTCGGGCGCGGATTTCAATCCCAAGGAAGTCAGCATACAGATCCAAAGCGAGCAGGGATTGATCGACTTGATGAAGCAAGGGGTTCCAATCGTTTTTGACGAAGGACTTGCGGCTAAAATATTGGCGGAAGAAAAATTGCAAGTATTGGTTACGATCCAAGACGGCGAAGAGCAAGCGATCGCTTGGGGCTGCGACTTGAGCTATGAGTATGTGAAGATCAACGGCGAGTATCGAACATAAGGAGAGCGTGATGGTGGAAACGGTAAAGAAAGCAAAGATATTAACAGAGGCACTGCCCTATATTCAGCGGTTCAGCGGAAAAATCGTCGTTGTGAAATACGGCGGCAGCGCGATGACTAATCCTGAGTTGCAGCGCCAAGTGATTTGTGATCTCGCGCTGATGAAGCAAGTGGGCATGCTCCCAGTTGTTGTTCACGGCGGTGGGAAGGCAATATCCGGGTGGATGGAGAAGCTTGGGATGGAGCCGAAATTCCATAATGGGCTTCGGATTACAGATGCACCAGCCATGGAATTAACGGAGATGGTATTGGCTGGAAAGGTCAATAAAGAATTGGTTCAGCTTTTCGTGCAATCTGGAACGAAGTCAGTGGGGTTGTCTGGCAAGGATGCCGGCCTTTTGTTGGCGGAGAAGAAGCAGATAAAAGGTGTCGATCTAGGGTTTGTTGGAACCGTGAAAACAGTGAATATCGAGGTTGTAAAGCTATTGTTGGACCAAGGGTATTTGCCTGTGATTGCACCAATTGGAGCTGATGTAGACGGAAATTCGTTGAATCTCAATGCCGATGAGGCGGCTTCTGCCATCGCGTGCGCGTTAGGCGCCGAGAAATTGGTCTTTTTGACGGATGTAGACGGGGTGTTGCAAGATCCGGAGGATCCATCGACGCTTTGCTCGTCCTTGAATCGGAAAGACGCGCTGGCCGGAATGGAAGAAGGCTGGATTTCGGGTGGAATGATCCCGAAAATTCAGATGTGCTTGCAAGCGCTGGAACAAGGGGTCGGGCAGGTGCATATGCTGAATGGAACGTGGGATCACGCTTTATTGCTGGAGATTTTTACGGATCAGGGAATTGGAACCATGATTAAGGAGGATAAATAGCCATGAAAAATTGGATTGAAATAGGAAAAGAAGTGATGATGCCGACCTATGCGCCGGCGCCCATCGTCATTGATCAAGCGAAAGGCTGTACGGTCACGGATACGGACGGCAAGGAATATTTGGATTTTGTTGCGGGAATCGCGGTCAACAGCTTGGGGGGGAGCCATCCAAAATTGGTGGCGGCACTTCAGGATCAAGTGGCGAAGCTTTTACATGTTTCCAATTTATATTGGACGGCGCCATCCGTGGAAGCGGCGGAATTGCTGGCGAAGGCTAGTGGGATGGATCAGGTGTTTTTCTGTAATAGCGGGGCTGAAGCGGTAGAAGGTGCCATTAAACTGGCACGTAAAAGCGGCGGCGAGGATCGATATGAGATTATCGCGATGAACCAGTCATTCCACGGCCGAACCTTTGGGGCGATGTCCGCGACGGGGCAACCCAAGTATCAAAAGGGATTTGCACCTTTGGTTCCAGGCATTGTCCATGTTCCGTTTATGGATGTGGAGGCCGTAAAAGCAGCAACGAATGATAAAACCGTCGCGGTGCTCTTTGAAGTGATTCAAGGCGAGGGCGGTATTCATCCCGTAACGAAGGCGTACTATCAGGCGATTCAGGCATGGTGCAAGGCGAAGGGCCTTTTGATGATCATTGACGAGGTACAAACCGGGAATGGAAGATGCGGAAGCTATTTCGCCTATCAGCAATTTGGCGAACGCCCGGATATCGTAGCGACAGCGAAGGGATTGGGTGGCGGTTTGCCAATCGGCGCAGTCATGGCGACCAAGGAAGCGGCAGCGAATTTTAAGCCAGGGGATCACGCGACGACCTTTGGCGGAAACCCATTGGTAACCCGTGCCGCTGCAACGGTATTGACGGTGATGGAAGAGGAAAACATCCTTGAAAACGTACAGAAAATGAGCGTGTATTTAAAAGAACAGCTCTTGAATTTGAAGACCGATCATCTGGTTGAAGTACGAGGAATGGGACTGATGCTGGGCGCGGAACTTGATATTCCAGCAGCACCAATTTGTAAAGCTTGCGCAGAAAAGGGGCTTTTACTTGTAGGCGCTGGCGCGAACGTGATCCGTTTTGTACCGCCGCTGGTTGTTACCAAGCAGGATATTGATGCGATGATCGCAATCTTACAGGAAGTGATGGATGCATGAAGCAGATCGGATATCTTCTCTTAGAGGATGGAACGGAACTCAAGGGAAATTGGCATGGAGTAAAAAAAACGGCGGTTGGGGAACTTGTCTTTAATACGGGAATGACGGGATACCAGGAAATATTGACGGATCCCTCTTATGATGAACAAATGGTGGTAATGACCTTTCCTTTGATTGGAAATACGGGAATCAACCCCCATGATTTTGAATCGGCGCGTATGCATGCGGCGGGATTGGTTGTCAGAGAGCTGGAAAGCGAACCTTCTCACTATGAGAGCACTCTTTCCGTGGAGGCGTATTTGGAGAGTCAAGGGAAAAGCGCGATATCTGGTTTGGATACCCGTGCCTTGACGAAGATGATTCGATCCAAAGGTGTGATGCGGTGTCTTTTGACACCGGAGAAGCCGACACCACAAGATCTGAACGGTTTGAAAGCGTACAAAACCAATTTTGGGCGTGTGGATGCCGTGACTCAAGGCGCGCGATTCTTTGCGGGGGAAAGCTCCTTCCATTTGGGTGTTGTTGATCTTGGATTGAAGGATGGAATTCTGAATCAATTAAAACGCCTGGGGCTTACCATCACCTGCTTTTCACCCGATGCAACCTGGGATGAGGTAAAGGAGAAGGCGATAGATGGGTTATTGCTTTCTAATGGACCCGGTGATCCAATGGATGCAAAGGCTGCCATTCAATTGGTGGAGGACGCACGTGGGAAGCTCCCGATCTGGGGGATTTGCCTTGGATATCAAGTGATCGCGCTGGCCTATGGTGCAAAAACATATAAGATGAAGTTTGGTCATCGGGGTGCGAATCATCCGGTTCGATGTATCCAAACCAAGAAGGTGAAGATGTCGGCGCAGAATCATGGATACGCGGTGGCTAGAGAAAATTTGCCTTCAGAAATAGTCATTACTCATGAAAATGTAAATGATACAACCCTGGAGGGTTTTACCATACCGAAAGATAGAATTGCAGCGGTGCAATTCCATCCAGAGGAAGGTCCGGGTCCTTGGGACTATCATGAACTTTTTGACACGTGGTTGAGGGGAGGGGTTTCAGATGCCTAAAGATCCATCGATACAAAAGGTGCTTGTCATTGGTTCTGGCCCCATTGTAATTGGTCAAGCGGCTGAGTTTGATTATGCGGGCACACAGGCCTGTCGCGCCTTGAGGGAAGAAGGGGTGCAGGTTGTTTTGGTCAACAGCAACCCGGCGACGATTATGACGGATGAAACCATCGCGGACGCGGTGTATATTGAACCCTTGACCCTGGCTGCCGTAACAGCGATTATAAAAAAAGAGCGCCCGGATGGATTGTTAGCGACTTTGGGTGGACAAACCGGATTAAATATGGCTGTTGAGTTGAGTGAAGCGGGGGTCTTGGACCTTTATCAAGTCAAGCTTTTGGGTACCGATCTCCAGGCGATTGAAAAAGCGGAAGACCGGGAAGCCTTTAAGGCGTTGATGGAAGAGATTGAGGAACCCATCGCAAAGAGTCAGATCATCGAGGATGTTGAATCGGGTCTTGCTTTTGCCGAGAAAATAGGATATCCAGTGATCGTTCGTCCAGCTTATACACTGGGAGGGACGGGCGGCGGAATCGCAACCTGCGAAGAGGCACTGAAGACAATTTTGCATACGGGGATATCCCTGAGCCGAATCGGTCAAGTGCTCTTGGAGCAAAGCGTTGCTGGCTGGAAAGAAATCGAATATGAAGTGATGCGGGATGCGAACGGAACGAGCATCATTGTCTGTAATATGGAAAATTTTGATCCGGTAGGGGTGCATACGGGAGACAGCATCGTGGTGGCGCCCACGCAAACCCTAACGGACAATGAAGCGCAGATGCTTCGAACATCGGCGCTGACTATCATTGACGCGCTAAAGATTGAAGGCGGATGCAATGTGCAATATGCCTTGGATCCTTTGAGCAAGAATTATGTGGTCATTGAGGTGAATCCGAGGGTCAGCCGTTCCTCGGCGCTGGCTTCAAAGGCAGCGGGATACCCCATTGCCAAGGTGGCGGCCAAGATCGCACTGGGGCTGTGGTTGGACGAGATTCCAAATGCGGTGACGCAAAAAACCATGGCCTCCTACGAACCCAGTCTTGATTATGTGGTGGTGAAGATTCCCAAGTGGCCTTTTGACAAGTTTCCGGAGATGGATAACACCCTCGGTACCCAGATGAAGGCGACGGGAGAAGTGATGGCCATTGCCCGTTCTTTTGAATCGGCTTTGTTTAAGGCGATTGTTTCCTTAGAGGGAGACGAGGTGGGGCTTAGAAATTCGAAGGTGCAACTCCTGGAGGATGATCTGCTATTCGCCCGTGTTGAAACGCCAACTCAGTTGCGAATATTTGAGTTGGCGGAACTGATTCGCCGCGGTTATTTGGTGGCAACGATCCACAAACGCACCATGATTGACCCCTGGTTTTTGCAAAAGATCCAGCGGATGGTTCAGATGGAAGCGCGCTTGACGCACGAACCGATGACGGCTGATCTTCTAGGGGCGGCGGAGCGAATGGGCTTTGTTGATCAGGAGATTCGAGACTTGACGCAATTGCCGAAAGAGCAGATCGATGCGATTCGTCGCGCCAATGGGATCTATCCGATCTATAAAATGGTGGATACCTGTGCGGCGGAGTTTGAATCGGCTACACCTTATTACTACTCCAGCTATGACTGGGAGGATGAACGGGTCATCTCTGAGAAAGAAAAGATCCTCGTCATCGGTTCGGGTCCAATTCGAATTGGGCAGGGGATTGAATTTGACTATTGTTCGGTACATGCCTTGCAAGCCATTCAAAAGGCTGGATACGAGGCGGTGTTGATCAACAATAATCCCGAGACGGTCAGTACGGACTTTGATATCGCGGACAAGCTCTACTTTGAGCCCTTGTTTGTGGATGACGTGATGAATGTGATTCGAGCGGAGAAGCCCAAAGGGGTGATTGTACAATTTGGCGGTCAAACCGCAGTGAATCTCGGTCCGAAATTGCAGGCGCGCGGTGTTCAGATTCTGGGGACCAGCGTGGAGTCCATGGATGCGGCGGAGGACCGCAATCGATTTGAATGGCTACTAGAAGCCCTTCAAATTCGACGTCCCCTTGGGGGCGCGGTTCATCGGGTGTCGGAGGCGATAAAAAAAGCGGATGAGATTGGTTATCCGGTATTGGTGCGCCCTTCCTATGTCATCGGGGGGCGGGGCATGCAGGTCGTCAAAACCGAGAAGGAATTGATCGATTATGTACAGAATGCCATTGTCGATAATCAGGGGCAATCCATTTTGGTTGATGAATATATTGAGGGATTGGAATTGGAAGTCGATGCAATCTGCGACGGAGAGGAAATCTTGATTCCGGGAATTATGACTCATGTGGAACGTACGGGGGTTCATTCCGGCGATAGCATCAGTGTTTATCCTCCTAGAAATCTGTCTCAAGCCATGCAGGTGGAAATTTTGGAAACGACCCGCATATTGGGGAAGGCCTTGCATGTGAAAGGTTTGATGAACATCCAATATATTTTGGCAAAAGGAAAGTTATATGTGATCGAAGTCAATCCGAGGGCGTCGAGAACCGTGCCGATCCTCTCGAAGGTGACGGGGGTTCCCATGGTGGACCTTGCCATCTCGACCATGTTGGGTAAAAAGCTCGGGGAGTTGGGGTGTGGAACCGGGCTTGCAAAAGAAAAGCCATTGGTTGCCGTGAAGGTGCCGGTCTTCTCCTATCAAAAATTGGTGGGGGTATTGCCACTCTTATCGCCTGAAATGAAATCGACAGGCGAGGTGTTGGGGCTCGGGAGAACCTATGAAGAAGCCTTATATAAAGGGTTTTTGGGCGCCGGTCTGATCTTTCAAAAGCCTGGCAAAATTTGGGTAGCTGGTGAAGATGAAACAATGAAGGAAACCTTGCAAAAGGCTGGCTATCAATTGTTTGATGAAGCGGATCGAAGTGGTGTTGAAGCGGCGATTCGGTCTGGGGAACTGCAATGGATCCTGGATACTACGCGAGGACGTTCCGAACAGGAATCCTTGATCGGAGTGATTCGGAATCAGGCGTTGGTGTACGATTTGCCTTGCTTTTCCAGCCCGGATACGGTGGAAGCGTATTTGGAAGCCCTGCAATATTGGCTGACGAATGAACCCATTCAAGTGGATGTTGTGCAAAATTACAGGAAAGAGGTCGTTTGACCTCTTTTTTCTTGCGTTTCTCTATGATAAAATACGGGTGGTAAGGGGGAAGTCCGATGCGAATAGGGAAGTTGTCAAATGAAGAGTTGGAACAATTGGTGATTCGAAAAATACAGTATCAACATCCGGATGTTTTAATCCATTCCGGTGTGGGGGAAGATTGTTCCGTCATTGACTATGGGGACGAGGTTTGTGTTGTTTCCAGTGATCCAATTACCGGCGCTGCCCATCAGATTGGAAAGCTTGCAATTGATGTGGCGTGCAATGATATTGCGAGTACGGGTGCTGAGGCTTTGGGTGTGATGATGGTTATGCTGGCACCTCCAACGACCACAAATGAAGAGATTGCTCAGGTGATGAGAGAAGCGACTGAGGAAGCCGCAAGGCTGAAAATAGAAATTTTGGGCGGGCATACCGAGGTAACGGATGCGGTGAACCGCATGGTTCTTGTAATGACTGTTATTGGTAAAGAAAAGAAGGAACAATTCCAGGCGAATAATCAACCGGTAGCCGCGAATGATTGGGTGGTGATTTCTAAAGAAATTGGTTTGGAGGGAACTGCGATTCTTGCCCATGATCGGGAAGAGTGGGTGTCGAAACAACTCGACCAAGCAACCTTGGATCAGGCCAAGGTTCAGATGGAACGATTGTCGGTCTTGGAAGAGGGGCGAATCGGCGCGAAAATTGGATTTAAGTATATGCACGACATCACAGAAGGCGGTGTTCTGGGCGCATGCTGGGAAGCGAGTCGGGCGGTAAAATTTGGATTGAAGATTGAGTTAGAGTCAATTCCGATCCTACAGGTGACCCGTGAGATTGCCGCAATTTTTGACATTGATCCCTATAGCCTCATCTCCAGCGGCAGCATGCTGGCCGTTGTGACGCCAGAACAGGGCGAGGCGTGGATTGAAGAGGGACAAAGACGCGGGATTCGAGTGACGAAGATTGGTGAGGTTCAGGGAGATAAGCCGATGCTGTTGGCGGCGGATGGCAGTGTTTGTGAGATTGCTTCTCCCGAGGCTGACGCTTTGTATACGGCTTTGGCGAGACATGAGGAGGAAAAATAAGTGAGTAGAATAGATAATAGAACGAATGATCAAAAGAGGCGGTGTATCATTACGCCGAATGTGCTGGCGTATCCGGATGGATCTGTTGAGATTGCCATGGGTGATACCCGGGTGATTTGTACGGCTTTTGTGGAAGAGGGAGTACCTTCTTTTAAGAGAGACTCGGGAGAAGGCTGGGTAACGGCAGAGTATAATATGTTGCCTGGTTCCACGCTGACCAGAAAGCGACGCGACCGCGGGAAAATCGATGGGCGAAGTAGCGAGATTCAACGTTTGATTGGCCGCAGCCTGCGTTCTGTCGTTGATTTTAAAGCCCTTGGCGAGCGGACGGTTACGATTGATTGTGATGTGATTCAAGCAGACGGGGGGACACGGACCGCCTCCATTACCGGTGGGTATGTCGCTCTAGCACTGGCCATGAAAAAACTGCAAAGGGAAGGGAAATTGACAAACTGGCCCCTGCGGGATCAAGTGGTTGCGATCAGTGTGGGAATTGTTGCGGGCGAGGTATGCTTGGATTTATGCTATCAGGAAGATTCGCACGCTCAGGTGGATATGAATGTTGTGATGTCTGGAAACGGATCGATTATCGAAGTGCAGGGAACCGGAGAAGAAGCGCCATTCACTCGAAAGGAACTCAATGCTCTCTTGGATCTAGCCGAGAAAGGGAGCCGTGAGCTCACGGAAATCCAACAACAAGTGATCATAGGAGAATAGGAATGAAAAAATTGATATTGTCGAGCTCTAATCCCCACAAGATTAATGAACTCAGAAGCATATTAAAGGGATTGCCTATTGAGGTGATTTCAAAAGAAGAAGCGGGATTCGGTGACCTGGAGGTCGTTGAAGACGGTGATACCTTGGAAGCGAACGCGAAGAAAAAGGCGCTGGCCATGGCAGAGAGAAGCAATGAAATTATCTTGGCTGATGATACCGGCTTGTTCGTTGATGCCTTAGACGGCGCGCCTGGCGTCTATTCGGCACGTTTCGCGGGTGAGGACTGTTCTTATTCAGAGAATAATAAAAAACTGTTGTCGGCCTTGTCAGCGGTGACAGAGGGAAGACGCACCGCACATTTTGAAACGGTTATCGCCATTGTTTGGGAAAACGGCAGCGTGCAGACGGTTGAAGGCAGATGTGATGGAGTGATTGGATACGAGGCGCAGGGAGATAATGGATTTGGATACGACCCTCTTTTTATTGTGAAGGGAACGAATCGAACCTTTGCGCAAATGAAGGATGAAGAAAAAAATCGAATCAGCCATCGTGCCAATGCACTTAGAAAGTTGCGAGAGGTGTTTGAAGAACGATTATGATCAAAATTTTAGTGGTTTCAGATACCCATGGACAGATTGAGCATGCAGTGGAATGCATCGAGAAGGAAGGTCCCTTTGATCGAATGATTCATTTGGGCGATCAGGTAGAGGACGCCATTCGATTGGCGAGCTGGCTCGGAATTGAACAATTGGATGTTTGCGCTGGAAATTGTGATTATCCAAGCGAAGGTGTTGGAGAAAAAATCATAACCATTGACGATGTAAAGATATTTATGACCCACGGCCATAAATATGGTGTGAAGTATACCTTGAATCGATTGTTTTATCGCGCGGAGGAAGTGGGTGCGAAAATTGCCCTCTACGGACATACCCATCAGCGGCGAATGGTGGAGGAAAAAGGCGTGACGTTGTTCAATCCAGGTTCTTTGAGCTTGCCGCGGGATTGGAAAATGAAACGTAAGAGTTTTGGCACTATTCTGATAGAAAACGGGCAATTTCACTTGGAATACAAATATTTGAAATAAGAGTTGACAGAACAAAATCCGGTTGGTATAATCAATCATGTTCTCAAGTGAGGGGCATTAGCTCAGTTGGATAGAGCACCGGACTTCGGATCCGGGCGCGGGGGTTCGACTCCTCTATGCCTCACCAGAACCAAAACACGTTTGACATTATGTTGAACGTGTTTTTTTTACATTAGATGAATATATCTTCGTTCAGCATTTAGCAGAGTGAAGCAATCCGCTATAATGTGATTAAAACGGAGATGGTCTGGCTTGAACAAGGATCAAGAAAGAATTCATCCCGAAAAGATGAATATATCTTCGTTCAGCATTTAGCAAAAAGACCCAATTTGCTAATATGCGGTTAAAACGGAGATGGTCTGGCTTGAGCAAGGATCAAGCCAGAATTCATATTGGATAAGGGGGATGACGATGGAGAGACAACAATTGATAAAAAAGACATTTGCATTGGCCTTGCCGGCCATTACGGACATGTTCATTCAGATGATGTTCGGAATTGTGGATATGGCGATGGTTGGGAGCATTGGCGCCTTTGCCATTGCGGCTATTGGGTTGAGCGATATGCCCATGATGACGATTATGGCGATTTTTGCCGCAATCTCCGTCGGAGCAACAGCGCTGTCCGCGCGGGCGATCGGCGCGAGAAATCCAGAGGAAGCCAATCGGGTTTGCGCACAATCCTTACTGATGAATGCGACCCTTTCGCTGATTGCATTCGCCCTTGTGATGCTGCTGGCAAGCTGGATCATTCGGGTGATGGGAGCGGATTCGCAAATCTACCCCTATAGTCTGACGTATCTTCGGATCACACATGGTACTTTCCGGGGTTTTGCGGGGCAGCGGAGATACGAAATCACCGATGAAGTTTAATGCCTTTGGGTTGATTCTAAACGTGATTTTGAACTTTTTATTGATCTTTCCATCCCGAGATATCAGTCTTTTGGGCATGCATATTTGGATGCCAGGAATGGGGCTTGGTGTGACAGGCGCCGCACTGGGTACGACGATTGCCCGGACTACCTCGAGTGTGGTTTGGATGCTGAACTTGGCGCGAGGGAAGTTTTTGGTACGTGTGAACAGAAATGATTTGCGGCGATTTGATATTCCACTGATTCGACGGATTCTAAACATTGGATTGCCAGCAGCGATTGAGCAATTTTTGATGCGATTGGGGCAGTTGATGTATTCGCGTTTGGTTGTGAGTCTAGGCACTTTAATGTTTGCCGCTCATCGGATTACCATTACGGCAGAGTCGTTATCTTTTTATATCGGCTTTGGATTTTCCCTAGCGGGAACGACCCTGGTCGGACAATACCTAGGGGCGAAAGATTCAAAGACGGCGGAGAAAAGCGGTCATATTGCTGCATCGATGGCCATGCTTTTTATGGGAACCGTTGGGTTGATTTTCTTTTTCTTCCCTGAAGTGGTCATTCGGATCTTTACGGATGAGGAGGAGATTATTCAGGTTGCAAAGGTCTGTCTTCGGATCGTGGCGGTGGCCCAACCATTTTTAGCGGCGGTTATGGCTTATGCAGGCAGCCTCCGGGGTGCGGGGGACACCCGCGCGGTATTGTGGATCACCTTGATTGGTATCTGGGGCGTGCGGGTATTTGGTACGTATTTGGTGATACAAGCGGGATATGGATTGACTGCGGCATGGGTGATGATGACTCTGGATTTGATTGTGCGGGGGAGTTTGCTTTTCGCCCGATTTAGGAAAGGGAAATGGAAAACCTTGAAGGTTTAGGTTCAAATTGTACTTTCTGTCATCTTTCGATATAATAAGTGCGAATGGAGGGGAGAGCATGAAAGTCAGCGAACCGATGCTACGAGTAAATCGAGCGCATTATGTTTTGCAGCACGTGGTTGAAAAGGAATTGGCATTGGAAGGGCTGAAAGGTGTGAAGGGAACACATTGCATGTTGATGATGACCCTCTATGGACAGCATGGTGGTATGACCATGCAGGAATTGGCACAGGGGATCGATCGCTCAAAATCTACGGTAACACAAGTTGTGGAAGTGTTGATTCGAAAAGGGTGGGTGCAAAAAAAACCAAATCCGAAGGATCGACGTTATCACAAGATTGAAGTGGCGGAAGAAGGCTTGAAAGTCCAACCTATTTTGGATCGAATTTTTGAACGATTGACGACCCGGATGTTTTATGGATTCGTTCAGTATGAACGAGAAGAGTTGATGTTTAACCTGGAACGGGTCATTATGAACCTGGAAGAAGAATAATTTTTTTTGACCTTTCACAAATGGTTTTGTACCAAATTCATTTGGCGATTTAAATGAATAGGGGCGAAAAACCAGAACGGGAAAGCGCTGTTCCTTGTATAAAGACAACAAAAGTAAAGGGGAAAAGGGCTATATTTCTTTGATTGAGAAAAGTGTACCGGGTATTTCTATACATAGAGAACAATTTTTCAGTGATTTTGTCTTGTCACGGAGAAAGAGTAAAAGGTATAATAAGGCGAATAAATTTACGGGGGTGTTATCAATATGGCGATTGAACTAAAAGCAGTCAATACCATTCGTCTCTTATCAGCAGACGGAATTCAGAAAGCAAATTCAGGTCATCCGGGACTTCCTATGGGTGCCGCACCAATGGCGTATGTATTATGGAAAAACCATTTGAAAACAAGTGCGACAGCACCGAAGTGGGCAGATCGAGACCGATTCGTACTAAGTGCGGGTCATGGATCAATGATGCTTTACTCACTGCTTCACTTGCATGGATATCAGGTAACGATGGAGGATCTGCAATCTTTCCGTCAAGAGGGATCAAAAACACCAGGTCATCCTGAGTTTGGTCACACAGACGGTGTGGAAACAACAACGGGTCCTTTGGGGCAAGGAATTGCCAATGCAGTCGGCATGGCAGTTGCGGAAGCGCGATTGGCTGCAGAATTCAATACAGACGATTTCAAAGTAGTTGATCATTACACCTACGCGATTGCGGGTGACGGTTGCATGATGGAAGGAATTTCATCAGAGGCGTCTTCATTGGCTGGTCACTTAGGCTTGGGAAAAATGATCTTGCTTTATGATTCCAACCAAATTACAATTGACGGCCGCACGGATATTACGTTTACAGAAGACATTCAAAAGCGTTATGAAGCATATGGCTGGCAAGTGCTGGAAGTTGCGGATGGAAACACTGATCTTGACGCGTTGGATGAAGCAATGAAAGCTGCGAAGGCAGAAACAGAAAAGCCTAGCTTGATTGTCGTTAAAACAACAATTGGATACGGTTCTCCAAACAAGGCCGATTCTTCTGGCGTTCATGGTTCACCATTGGGCGAAGATGAATTGAAAGCAACCAAAGAAGCCTTGGGATGGGATCCTGAGAAATCATTCTATATTCCGGAAGACGTGCAGGCACATTATGATGCATTGAAAGCGGAGAAAGCAGCGAAGTATGACGAGTGGGCAGAAATGTTTGCGGCATATGAAGCGGCGTATCCTGAAAAGGCAGCGGCTTTTACAGCATGGATGAGTGAAGAATTGCCAGCAGAACTTCTTGAGTCGTATAAGACTTGGGAATTCGATGAGAGCCCAGTGGCAACTCGTGTCAGCGGTAGCGTGGTGATGAACAAAATTGCGGAATACATGCCGAATCTTGTTGGTGGATCTGCTGACTTGAACGCCTCTACCAAAACATACTTGGCAGGCAAAGGCGAATTCCAAAAAGACAATCATGCTGGAAATAACATTAACTACGGCATTCGCGAATTTGCGATGGGTGCTGTAATGAATGGGGTTCAAGCCCATGGTGGTCTTCGTATCTTCGGATCTACCTTTATGGTATTCTCGGATTACGTGAAACCAGCGCTTCGTGTATCAGCATTGATGGGTGCGCCGGTGATTCATGTCTTTACTCATGACTCTATTGCAGTTGGTGAAGATGGACCGACTCATGAGCCGATCGAGCAACTTTGGATGTTGAGAAGTATTCCGAATGTAAATGTATGGCGTCCTGCAACAACAAAGGAAACGGCATTTGCATGGGTGAATGCATTGAAAGAAACGAAGAAACCATCCGTAATCGCTTTGAGCCGCCAGAACTTGCCGCAAATTGCGGAAGTGAATGAAGGCGTTGAAAAGGGTGCGTATGTGCTAATTAAAGAGGAGAAGGAAACACCAGATCTTCTTTTGATGGCAACGGGTTCCGAGGTTCATTTGATGGTGGAAGCACAGAAAGCCTTGAAAGCGGAAGGCGTTGATGCTCGTGTCATCAGTATGCCTTGTTTGGAAGTTTTCGAAGCGCAAGATGCGGCTTACAAAGAGTCTGTAATGCCAAAGGCCGTACAGAAGCGTGTCATCTTTGAAGTCGGTTCAACGGTTGGCTGGTACCGATATACGGGATCAGAAGGTGTTGTTTTCGGAATCGATCAATTCGGTGAATCTGCACCAGGCGATTTGTTGTTGAAGAAATACGGATTCACAGTTGAAAATGTAATTGAGAAAGCAAAATCTGTACTTTAAGAAATATAGGTAAACTCCCCGCATGCATATGCGGGGAGTTTTTTTATAACGGATATTCTTCCAAATGGAAACTCGCGCGGCCAATTTGATTGTACCTTCGGAAAGAGGGGATTGAAATTTGAAGAGGCGATTAACAATCAGCGTTCGTAAAAGGATAACAAAGGTTTTTCCCTTTGGAGAATGGGCGGATTGTGATAGAATAGAGGAAGAATAAACAGGGACAGGTGATAATTGTGAATTTACGAGAAGAGTTAAGCGCTGCAATTTACCTGACATATGAGGCTGGGGTCGAGATTATGAAGATCTATGAGCGTCAATGTGAGGTTATGTATAAAGAAGATCAATCTCCAGTAACCGAGGCAGATTTAGCCTCGAATCGAATCATACTTGAGGGGTTGAAAAAGAGTTTCCCAACGCATGCATTTTTATCGGAAGAGTCGGAGGATGATTTGATTCGACTGGATAATGAATGGTGTTGGTTGATTGATCCTTTGGATGGCACACGGGAGTATTTGAAACGAAACGGTGAGTTTTCGATCAACATAGCCCTTGCTTATCAAAACCGCGTGGTATTGGGCGTTGTTTACGCGCCGGTACAGCAGGAATTGTTTTTCGCGGTAAAAGGACGAGGTGCCTATGTGGTGCGTGACAATCAAAAGGCGCAACCGATTCAGGTTTCTGACCGGGAAAAGAATATTCGATTGGTGGTCGGACGATCTCCGAAATCGAAACACGTTCGGACCATGGCCAAAATGAATCAGGTTACACGAATTATGGAAAAAGGAAGTTCTTTAAAGGGTTGTTTGATTGCAGAGGGAAAAGCGGATATTCATTATCGTTATGGCCCGACCATGGAGTGGGATACGGCGGCGATGCAATGCATTATTGAAGAAGCTGGCGGCATGATTCGCAATCTAGATGATACGGACATCCATTATAACCGTGTTAATACAACCAATGACAAGGGATTCTACATCTTGAATCAAGTAACGAACAAGTGGAAAATCGTGTAAGGAGGCGACCTCTTCATGAATCCAAATGCCGAGCATCGAAAACGAATGCGTCAGCAAGTGCTGAAAAAGGGCTTAGAGGGTTTTGAGGATTATCAAGTACTGGAGCTGCTTTTGAGTTACTCCATTCCAAGGAAGGATACGAAGCCATTGGCAAAACGTCTTTTGGCGGACTTTCATGGACTTGCCGGGGTATTGGATGCAAATCCCCAGGAATTGATAAAATCGGAGGGGGTTGGAGAGCATACAGCTGTATTTCTCCATAGCCTGCCAGAAGCATTTAAACGGTACGAATCCAGCAAGTTTGAGGTGGAAAAGAAGAAAATCAACTCCACGTCATTGGCGGGAGACTATATTCGTGTTTTGTGTAAAAAGGAAACCTATGAGGTGTTTTATCTAATTTGTCTGGATGCGCAAAAACGGGTGGTCGCGACAGAGAAGATCGCCAAGGGTACATTGGATCAAGCGCCGGTTTATACGCGAAATATCGTTGAGGCGGCACTGCGCAATCGTGCACACAGTGTGATTTTGGCGCACAATCACCCCGGTGGAACGGCTCGGCCGTCCCGGGCGGATGTTGAAGTCACAGGGCGGTTGAAGGATGCCTTGGGCACCATCGGTGTTACGGTGGTGGATCATATCATCTCTGCCGGAGATCGGTATGTATCCTTTGTAGAGGAAGACTTACTATAAGGAGTATGTATGAAGACGAGGGTATCTTTACAGGCGTGCAAGAGTTATGAAAAGAATCTCGTAAAAGAAGCGATTGATAAAAGCCTGTCGGATCTCGGCGGGCTTGAACGTTTTTTTCAACCGGGAGAAACAATATTTTTGAAGGTGAATTTACTGATGGCAAGAAAGCCGGAAGAGGTGACCACTACCCATCCATTGGTTGTCGAAGTCTTAGCGGAAGCGCTCATCGCATATGGCTGTACCGTCATCATTGGTGACAGTCCAGGAGGGCCTTTCAATCTCTCCATTTTAAAGCGTGTTTATCGAGAAACGGGAATGGAAGGCGTGGCAAGGCGAACTGGAGCGACCTTGAATGAAGAAATCGGACGATTTGAGCAAAAAAATCCGGATGGACACATTCTAAAAAGCTTGACCTTGGCAAAGATGCTGAAACAAGCGGATCATGTGGTGTCGGTTTGTAAATTAAAGACCCATGGCATGACCAAAATGACGGGCGCAACTAAGAATCTATTCGGATGCGTACCGGGCGCCTTGAAGGCGGAGTATCATTTTAAGATGCCGGATGTCTATGATTTTTCAGATGCCTTGATTGATATTTGTCAAGGTGTGAAGCCAACTCTGTCTGTGATGGATGCGATTGTCGGCATGGAGGGGGAGGGACCTTCCTCGGGCACGCCAAAAGCAATCGGTGCTGTGTTGGCGTCAGCCAGCCCGTATCATATGGATATGGTTGCCTCTCGCATTATGGGCCTAACCGAAAATGACGTACCGATGCTGAAGCGAATGGTAGATCGAAAAATCTGCGCCGAAGGGATGACAGATATTGAAATCCTTGGAGAACCGTTGGAAACCGTGGTGCAAGAGGAGTTCGAGGTGCCGGAGATCACCAATGTGAGTTTTGGTCGGGATTATCCCAAGTGGATTCGAAAGGCAGCATTTGCGCTGCTTCAACCGAAGCCGATCTATCACCATGAGTTGTGTATTGGGTGCCGCATCTGCGAGATTAATTGCCCGCCTAAGGTGATTACGATGGTCAATCATCGTCCTGTTGCTGATTTGGATGCCTGCATACGATGTTTTTGTTGTGCGGAACTCTGCCCAGAAAAGGCGATTTCGGTTTATCGACCACCGCTGATGAAATTGATAAGCAAACTATAGTAGTAAGTAGGAGGAAGTATGGCGTTGATAAAAGCCTTTGAGAAGCGTGTGAGTGTACGAAATTTCACAGATGCGCCAGTTAAGAAAGAGGATGTAAAATTAATGCTAGAGGCGGTGCAATTGGCGCCTTCGGGGAAAAATCGACAGAATTGGCATTTTGTTATAGTTGAAGATCGTGCAGTTATTGAAAAGATCGAAACTGCCGTTCGCAAGAAGAATCAGATTCTGGCTGCATGCATTGAAGACAGCGACAAGAAGCGAAAATTCGAGAAGTTTGTTGAGTATGCATTGGTTTTTAAGCGAGCTCCGGTAACGGTACTTGTCTTTGCGAGCGATTATCACCCAACTGGTGTGAATGAAATGCAGGCAGCCGGGCTTGCAGAAGAAGCGAGTCAATTGGAACGCACTGCGCCGGGTATTCAAAATCTGGGTGCGGCAATGGAGCATTTCTGTTTGGCGGCAGCGGATCTCGGGTATGGAACATGTTGGATGACATCGCCGAATTACGCGGCAAAGGAAATTCAAGAATCACTTCCGCTCGAGCTACCAGGATTTCATTTGGTTGCCATGACGCCCCTGGGGGTACCCGGTCAAATTGGGGAACGACCGAAACGAAAAAAAATTGAAGAAATTTCCAGTTGGATTTAGTCGTTTCTTCTGGTTGACAATTATGATATAATCGAAAGTTGTAGATTCGATTACGGATAGAACTTAAATGGAGGGACAAATTTACGCATGAATACAAAATTGATTAGCAAAGAGAATAATACGGTGAAAATGAGTTTTGAAATCGCGGAGAAAGATTTCCGTGCAGGGAGGTATTCTATGAAGATGCCCTTGATTTTGTTTTTCCAGAAGCGTACACCGCAGCGACTGCTGAATTGGAATTAGATACAGTTGATCGCCCATCATTGGATAAATTTGATGTTGATGGCAATGTGTATTTGGAAGTATCAGTAACCGTAAAACCAGAAGTGAAATTAGGCGAATATTTTGGCGTTGAGGTTGAGAAAGTTGTCCACGAAGTGACTGAAGAGTTGGTTGCAGATGATCTCAAAACTAAACAAGAGCAAAATGCACGCATGATTACTGTCGACGACCGTGCGGTTGAAGATGGTGATATTGTTGAATTGGATTATGCAGGTTCAGTGGACGCAGTGCCTTTTGAGGGCGGAACAGCTGAAAACCAAAAATTGACAATTGGAACTGGACAATTCATTCCAGGATTCGAAGAACAATTGATTGGCAAAGCCATCGGCTCAGAGTCTGATATCCAAGTGACTTTCCCTGAAGAGTATCAAGCGGAAGAATTGGCTGGAAAAGAAGCAATTTTCCATGTTACCATTCATGAGATCCAGGTGAAAGAATTACCGGAATTGGATGATGAATTTGTGAAGGATATTTCTGAGTTTGATACACTAGACGAGATGAAAGCGGATATTCGTGCTAATCTTGAAAAAGACGCTGCAGAGCGAGAAAAACGTGAAAATCAAACAAGCGTTGTTGAAAAAGTGGTTGTTGACGCGGAAGTTGATATTCCAGAGGTCATGGTCAATGCCCAAATCGAGCAAGAGCGACAAGAGTTTGAACAACAATTGTCTTCTCAAGGTTTGAACTTGGAGCAGTACTATACCTTCACTGGAACGACAGAAGAGGAATTGAACAAGCAAATTCAACCAAACGCTGAGAAATCAGTTAAAGCGGATTTGGTATTGAATGCGATCAGCAAAACAGAAGCGATTGAAGCGTCTGAAGAAGAAATTCAAGCAAAATTGGAAGAGATCGCAGCCCGTTACAATCAAACTGCTGATCAATTCAAAAAATTGTTGGGTGGAAACTCGGACATGTTGCGTGTAGACGTCATTCGTGAAAAAACAATTAACGCGATTATGGAAAAAGCAGTTTTAAAATAGGGAGGCGAGGATATGTCAGTAATCCCTTATGTGATTGAACAAACCACACAAGGCGAGCGATCCTACGATATCTATTCTAGGATGTTAAAAGATCGTATCATCTTTATCAATGGCGAAGTAAATGATGCAATGGCATCGGTTGTGGTTGCCCAATTGCTATTCCTGGAAATGGAAGACCCCGAGAAGGACATTATGATCTATATCAATAGTCCAGGCGGGTCGATCACAGCAGGTTTGGCTATGTATGACACCATGCAATATATCAAGCCTGACGTTGCAACAATCAGCGTTGGCATGTGTGCAAGCATGGGTGCATTTTTACTGGCAGCTGGAACCAAGGGCAAGCGAATGGCACTGCCGCATTCTGAAGTGATGATTCATCAACCAGCAGGCGGAGTTCAGGGAAAAGCCACGGATATGCAGATCTATACAGACCGAATTCTTCGCACGAAAAAGCAATTGAATGAATTGTTGGCAGAGATGACAGGGCAGTCCGTTGAGAAGGTTGCAGAAGATACGGAAAAAGATTACTTCATGTCAGCGATAGAAGCGAAAGAGTATGGATTGATTGACGAGATCATCGTCAAACGATAGCGGTTGATAGTAGGAAAGGGGATTTCAATGTCTGAGAAAAAGCATGAATTGAAATGCTCATTTTGCGGAAAAGAACGCGCGCAGGTTCGGCGATTAATTGCCGGACCTGGCGTTTATATTTGCGATGAGTGTATCACACTCGGTTATGAAATCATTCAAGAGAGTACAGCGGTTCACGAAGACATCAATCTCGATGATTTGCCAAAACCGAAAGATATTAAAAAAGTTTTAGATGATTATGTCATCCAGCAGGATCTTGCGAAAAGAGCCTTGTCGGTAGCAGTGTACAATCACTATAAGCGATTGCACAATAACTCTACTGACAGTGAGGTGGAAATTAGCAAGAGTAATATTGTGATGATTGGACCCACTGGATGTGGAAAAACTTTGCTGGCTCAAACACTCGCGAAGACTCTCGATGTTCCCTTCGCAATTGCCGATGCGACAACATTGACGCAGGCTGGGTATGTAGGTGAGGATGTTGAGAATGTTGTCTTGAAATTGGTTCAAGCGGCAGACTACGACTTGGAACGCGCGCAACGCGGAATCATTTATATCGATGAGATTGACAAGGTGGGCCGCAAGGCTGAAAACCCGTCAATCACACGAGATGTTTCCGGTGAAGGTGTGCAGCAAGCCTTGTTGAAGATCATTGAGGGAACCACTGCGAATGTTCCTCCTCAAGGGGGAAGAAAGCATCCGCACCAAGAATTTCTTCAGGTCGATACAACGAACATCTTATTTATCTTAGGCGGCGCCTTCGATGGATTGGACAAGGTGATCGCAAAACGACATCACAAGAAAGCCTTGGGATTTGGCGCTGATATTCAGAGCCGTTCTTCCATCGATTTAAGTGAATTGTTGAAGAAGGCTGAACCTGAGGATTTGATCAAATATGGTCTGATCCCTGAGTTGGTTGGCCGGATGCCGATGATTGTTGCTTTGGAAGAGTTGGATGAAGACGCCTTGATCTCGATTTTGACAGAACCGCGGAATGCCTTGCTGAAACAATATCAAGAGCTTTTCCGAATGGACAATGTTGAGTTGGAGATCACACAAGACGCTTTGGTTGCAATTGCCAAGAAAGCGAAATCACGAAAGACTGGTGCTCGCGGTCTTCGGGCTGTGATCGAAGAAGTGATGCTGAATGCGATGTACGAGATTCCATCAACACCGGATGCGCATAAATGTATCATTACGAGAGAGACGATCGAAGATGGAAAAGATCCGGAAATTGAGTTGAAAACCAGTGATAATAAGGAAAGTAAGAATAAAGAGCAGGAATTTGCTTCTTAAACTCACGCTATGCGTGAGTTTTTTCTTCGAAATTGTGAAAAACTTCTCCGAATAAGGCTTATTCGTCAATTTTAAAAAAGAAACACAGATATATTGACGAAGTTTCCTGTTTTAGGGTAGTATTTATAAAGAACCAATTTAAAAGGGGGATAAGAATGACAAAGTATAAGATAGAACAAACGCAACAGATTTTACCACTTATTCCGCTTCGAGGACTCACGGTCTTTCCGTATATGGTGATGCATTTTGACGTCGGAAGAGATAAGAGCGTTGCAGCCTTAGAAGAAGCCATGGTGAAAGATTCTCATATCTTTTTAACTTCTCAGAAGGATTTAAAAGTTGAGGATCCCACACCAGACGATTATTTTAAAGTAGGCACCATCTGTAAGGTGAAACAGATGTTGAAGCTTCCTGGCGATGTGATTCGTGTTCTTGTGGAAGGAATTAATCGTGCACAGATTCGAGAAATCACTTCGATGGACCCCTATTTTGAGGTTGAAGTAGAAGAGTTTTTATACGAGTATGATGGAAAAATGGGAGAAGATAAAGAAATTGTTGCTGCCGTGCGCATGGTTCATAAGAACTTCGAGCAATATGTAAAGGTTAGCGACAGGATCTCATCGGAAGCATTGTTGTCTGTAAGTGAGATTCTTGAGCCGGGACGATTGGCAGATACCATTGCCTCGTATATCCGGTTGAGCCAGGAAAGAAAACAAGAAATCCTGGAAATTTTTCAACCAATTGATCGATTGATTCGTTTGGATGCGATGATCAAAGAAGAGATTGAACTTTTAGAGATTGAAGAGGAACTTTCTGAAAAAGTGAAGAGCCAAATCAATCAGGTACAAAAAGAGTACTACTTGAAAGAGCAATTGCGCGCGATTCAAGATGAATTGGGGCAAGAAGATGACGGTACTTCCGATATGATGGAGTATGAAGCACGACTCCAAAATAAGAAATTGCCGGAAGAAGCGCGTGAAAAAGTAATGAAGGAAATGAAACGGTTGCGCACCTTGCATCCGGCTTCAGCAGAGACTGGGGTCATTCGAAACTATATTGAATGGATTCTTGACTTGCCTTGGTCAAAGAAGAGTCGAGATCGCAAAGATTTGTCCTATGCACGACAAGTGCTTGATGAAGATCATTATGGATTGGAAGATGTGAAGGAACGCATTATCGAATTTTTAGCCGTTCGCAAGATGGCTTCTAAGACGATGAAGGCACCGATTATCTGTTTGGTTGGACCTCCAGGGGTTGGAAAAACATCGATTGCAAAATCCGTTGCACGAAGTCTGAATCGAAAGTTTGTGCGTATGAGCCTTGGTGGGGTGCGTGATGAAGCGGAAATTCGAGGTCATCGCCGAACCTATGTAGGCGCATTGCCTGGTAATATCATCACCAATATGAAAAAGGTTGGGGTTGTCAATCCTGTATTCCTATTTGATGAGATTGACAAGTTAGCCAGTGATTTTCGTGGAGATCCAGCTTCCGCTTTGTTGGAGGTATTGGATCCAGAACAAAACAATACATTTACCGATCATTTTATGGAACTTCCTTATGATTTGTCGAATGTGATGTTTATCACCACGGCGAATACGGCGGCTACAATTCCAGGACCTCTTCGTGACCGCATGGAGATTATTGAGATTAGCAGCTATACGGAAAACGAGAAATATGAAATTGCGAAGCGCTATTTGGTGCCAAAGCAACTGGGTCAGCATGGATTGAAAGAAAGTCAGTTGAAATTTTCGCCGGCAGCATTAAAAGAAGTAATTTCGGGATATACACGGGAAGCTGGTGTTCGAAATCTAGAACGGCAAATTGCCAATATCTGCCGAAAAGTAGTGACGATTCTTCAAGAGGATCCGAAAGCCTTCACGGATATGCAGGTCAACAAGTCCAATCTGTCTAAGTTTTTGGGGCCAGAGCGGTTTATGTATGATAAGCTAGAGAAGAATGATCAGATTGGCTTGGCAACAGGATTGGCATGGACTTCCGTTGGCGGCGTAACCTTATTTATCGAGGTTTCTGTTATGCCTGGTAAGGGAAAAATTCAATTAACTGGCAAGTTGGGCGATGTCATGAAGGAGTCTGCATTAACCGGCATGAGTTATATTCGAACCATTGCGGATTCGATTGATCTAGAACCTGATTTTCATCAGAAATATGATGTGCATATTCATATTCCAGAAGGAGCAACGCCAAAGGATGGACCTTCTGCTGGGATCACCATGGTAACCGCGGTTACATCGGCATTGTGCAAGAGACCGGTGAGAGGCGATATTGCCATGACTGGAGAAGTTACGCTTCGAGGTCGTGTTTTACCGATTGGCGGCTTGAAAGAGAAAACATTGGCCGCGCATCGAGCAGGTATTCGTACCTTGATTATTCCATTTGACAATAAAAAAGATGTGGAAAAGATACCAGAAAAGGTTCGGGAACAAATGAAGTTTATTTTTGTGAAGACCATGGACGAGGTATTGAAGCACGCATTGGTATAAAGACCGGCAGGCGAAAGCCTGCCGTGTTTTTTGAAAAGGAGATAGCATGATTATAAAATCAGCTGACATTGAAACACTAGCAGCTTGGGCAGAGCATTATCCGCAAGAATTACTCCCTGAGATCGCCTTTGCAGGCCGGTCCAACGTAGGGAAGTCTTCAACAATTAATTGTTTGACCAACCGAAAAAACCTGGCACGGACTTCTGGACAGCCAGGAAAAACCCAAACCTTGAATTTTTACAAAATCAACGAAGAGTTTCGAATTGTCGATTTGCCGGGTTATGGATTTGCTCGGGTATCGAAATCATCCCGCAAGACATGGCAGAAAATGATGGAGATGTATTTTACACAGCGGGTTTGCTTGGAAGAGATTGTTGTGATTGTAGATATTCGACATAAACCCTCTCCAGAAGATCAAGAGATGTATAAGATGGTTTTAGAGATGGGTTTTCGAGGAATTGTTGTTGCGAACAAGGCGGACAAGTTGTCACGGTCTGCGCAGAACAAACAAATGGCAGTTATTCGTGAAACCTTGATGATGCCATCAGAAAAGGATTTATTGATTCCATTTTCATCAGAGTCAGGACAGGGGCGAGAAGAGTTGTTGGCTGTGATTCAACTTAAACTCGACGAGGTTTATGTAGAAGAAGAGGATGAAGAAAGCCAGGAGTAAAACCTCCTGGCTTTTCTTTTACTCTTCAATTTTTTCGAAATCATCTTTACCAACACCGCAGACTGGGCAAACCCACTCAGCTGGAATATCTTCGAATTTTGTGCCTGGTGCAATTCCACCATCTGGATCTCCCTCAGCTGGATCATAGATCCAACCACATACTGTACATTCCCATTTCATGTGTAACTCCTCCTTTATGATCTAGTTTATCAATACAATACTACCCCCTAAACAATGCCCTTAATCATGAAAAAGTGGAAAAACTTGCAAAGGATAATTTTCAGAAAATTCTAAACAATGCAAGTGTAAATAATTGGGACTTTATAGATTTCTTGATTAAATCATAAAAAATGGGTATTATATGATTAAGATTACTATATGTTGGGTGGTAGAGATGATGATTTATAATAATTACATTCAAAGCGACTTTAAACTAATGTTACGTACCCGCGATGAGATCCTTCATGTTCTCGCAGGGAATATTGACGACGCATCGGTTTTATTCAATACAAAGCTTGTTTTGGATGAATTAATGAGCAACGCCATTAAGCATGGGAACCAAAATGAAGTACATAAAAAAGTACATTTGAATGTAGAAATTCATAATCAGTCCCTTGTGATACAAGTAGCAGATGAAGGGAATGGTTTGTCAGACGTTGCAATGCCGCATAATTCGTTTGCCAGTATGGATGAATTTGGTCGAGGCTTGATGATTGTTAACGCTTTGGCTGATGAATTGAGTATTCAACAAAATTGCGTACGTGCTGTATTGCGATTCTAAAGCCCGAATGGGCTTTTTTTTTTTGAGTTTTATTTCGCCGTTGAATATTTGGAATGGCGGAAAAGGAAATGACTTTTTAGGGTATAAATGAAAGTAATAGGAATAAATAGAAATTAGTAAGGCGGGTGTTGAAATGGATAAAAAATCGATTGAGCAGATCGTAAGTAAAATTATTGAGATGGATCGAAACATGGAGCAAGAGTTGTTGGAAATCGAGGAAGAGATTAAAGTACGGGAAAAACAACTCAAGTCGCTTGTTGAGGATCTGAAACAAGATTCGGACCAGCTCAAAATAAAGCAAGGGAAAGCGCTGTATGCTGACACCATGGAGAAAGCCAAACGAGAAGAAGCGAAGATTCGCAAAAGTGGCATGGAAATTATGGACAAAATGGAAATGATTGTGGATCAAAAAGCGGAAACTATTCTTCGAAAGGCGATTCGTAAAACGAGTCTCGGCACATGGGAGGAAAAATGAATCAGGTCAGAACGCATGCGGCTGCAAATGCGAAAGCCTTAGCCATGTTTGGAAAACTGCTGGACAAGAAGGCCTATCAAGAGATCATCGACATGGAAAGTGTGGAGGAGATCTTTACATATTTGAAGACAAGAACCCATTATTCAGCCGTTCTTGCCGGAGTAGAAAAGCCAATCGATTCTTACGAGATTATCATGAAACGCTATTTTCTTTGCGCGTATGAAAAACTGAGCCATTTCTATTTCGATGCATACAAAGATTTTTTTAAGAGTTTGTTTCTTCGGTACGAGGTGGAAAATTTAAAACTCTTCGCAAGAGCTTTGTTCCGGCAGGAAGATCTGACGGATATCAATGAGCATTTGATTTTTTCAAAGCATGCTTCCAGTATGGACTTTCTGAAGATCTCGAAAGCTAGGACCATGCAGGAATTGATTGATGCCTTGGAAGGTACGAGATATCATAAGCCACTGGTTCCGATTCTTCAAGAAGAATCGCATCGCATGCTTTTTCATATGGAGATGATTCTTGATCAACTGTACTTCAATCGGTTATTTGAAACAATTTCAGCTTTGAACCGTGACGACAAAGCATCCATGATGGAGCTTTTGGGAATGAATATTGATGTCTTGAATTTACAATGGATTTTTCGAGGGCGGAAATACTTTGAAATTTCTTCGGAAGAGTTGTTCCATCTCACCTTGTCCCACGGGAAGAAATACCCCTTCAAGAAATTAAAGGCGCTTTGTTATATGGATATGGAGGAGTACCGGGAGTTGATCTTGATGGATGACTACGGGGAATTGTTTCAAGAACGTGAATATATGTTGGAACGCGCCATGGAGAGATATTTGTTCTACAAGGTGAAGCGCTTGATTCAAAAAGCCGAGATTTCAATTTCTGCTCCTGTGGGATTGCTTTTTATGTTTGAGTACGAGGTTCGAGATCTATTTACCATCATGGAGGCAAAAAAATATCGATTTGAAAATATAGAGGAACTATTGATTCGAGATTTGAGGAGGGAATGACATGGCGATCAAAGAATTGGATATGATGAATGTCGTGTGTCAGCGTAAGGATCTGGATGAATTGATTAAGGAATTGATCTTGATCGAAAAGTGTGAATTTATCGATACCTTCCTTGAAATTGATGAAGGGGAATTTAATATTGGTATTTCTGTGGATCATGCCGATGAAATCCTTGGAATGGAAGATATTGAACCGATCAATGAAAATAAGGACATCGATGAAAGTATGGAAGAACTCAATCGAATTCTGGAGAGTATTGACTATCAACCGAAAATTCAGCGCCACGAGCTGATCCAGCGGGATGTGTTTCTTGTTCTGCGAGAGAAAATTAGCAAAATATGCGATGAATTTATCGAGCTGGCCGAACAAATCAAAGAGAAAACGGAGAAAATTGAAACCATAAATGATCTTTTCTATTTCGAGCCGTTGGAAAGCTATCAGTTGGATTTTAAGGAGCTCGTGGATTTGAAACATTTTACCATGCGGCTTGGTTATTTGAAGCGGGAGCGTGCCAATAAGATGTATTTGAACTACGAGAATATCAAAGCGATTGTTTTACATATGGGTGCCGCGCAAGAACAGGAGCTTTATTTGGTCCTTTCACCAAAGAGCATCGATCAGGAAATGGATCGCATTCTGAGGAGTATCAATTTTCATGAATTAACAATCAGCAAAGAATATTTGGGGACTCCGAAAGAAATTATGCGGCAAGTAAAGGCTGCAAAGAAAACGAATGAAGATCAATTGGTTCAATTGAAGGAAATCAGCAGAAAAGCCATCATGGAGAACCGCGCGACGATCGATCAGCTGTATTCGAAAATCAAGATGGAAAAACAGATGGACCTAATTCGCACAAAAGTGGCAGCGACAAAGAATTTCGCCTATTTTTCTGCATGGATTCCGAAAGAAGAGAAACCGGCGTTTGAAAAGATTTTTTCCAAGTTTATTGATGTCGCGATTTCGTATAAATCAGCAGATGAGGTGTCTCCTCATATTCCAATCCCGACGAGGCTTCAAAACAACCGTTTTTTTCAACCCTTTGAATTGCTCGTTAACATGTATGGCATTCCCTCGCACAATGAAATCGACCCAACCGTATTTTTTGGGGTTGCGTATATGTTTTTGTTCGGTGCGATGTTTGGAGATTTGGGGCAGGGGCTGATGATCGTATTGGGTGGAATGTTGCTCAAGCGAAAAATCGATAAAAATTTCAGTTCGATTTTGATAAGGATCGGTCTCGGTTCGATGGCTTTTGGGATTCTGTATGATTCCTTTTTCGGCTACGAGGGAATTATCTCCAAGTTTCTTCCTCTTCCTTTCTACTTGCGGCCGCTCGATAATATTAATTTGATTCTTGCGCTGGCAGTCGGTGCTGGGATCGGTCTGATTACCATCAGCTACGGCTATAGCATTGTGAATAAATGGAAGGTTGGGGACTTGGAAGAGGGCTTGTTTGGAAAGAATGGGATCAACGGGCTTGTTCTTTTTTTCATGATCCTGCTTCTGGGCGCTGCCATGATTTTAGAATTCGAGAATTTCCCCCTTGTGATTCCGGGAAGCGTGATTGCCTTGAACGTTGTCATCTTGGTGATCAAGCAACCCCTGGCCAATCGCATACAAGGGATCGAGCCCTTGTACGAGGAAGAGAAAGGCGCCTATTTTATTGAAAGTGGATTTAATGTGTTTGAGGTTTTTCTCACACTTTTGAGCAATCTCGTGTCATTTGTCAGGGTGGGGGCGTTCGCTCTGAACCATGTCGGTCTCTTTATTGCGTTTCATACCTTGGCAAACATGGTTGGCGGCATTGGAGGCAATATCGTCATGTTTATCATTGGGAATCTGATTATTCTTGGGTTGGAGGGCTTAATTGTCTTTATCCAAGGCTTGCGGTTGTTCTATTATGAATTATTCAGCAAATACTATTCGGGAGAAGGAATCTTGTTTGTTCCGGATAAAATTTAGGGAGGGTATTGTGAGTATACTATTTGCTTTTGCATTGACTGTGTTGGTTACGTTGGGTTTAGGAATTTATTATTCTTTCCATGAATCGATGAATGATTCGGTACTCAAGCTCAAAGTGATGATGGGCGCGAATCTTGTAATGGTAGGTTTGCTCCTTCTATGTGTCTTTGCATGGATCTTTTCAGATATTTCATTTGCGGCTAGTGATTTGGCCAGTGCATCGCCCCAGCAATCGGGGGATTCTAACAGCTTGGGCTATATCGCTGCGGCAGCTTCAACGGGGTTGGCAACTCTTGGTGCGGGCTACGCGGTAGGTAGCGTGGGTTCATCGGCTTTGGGAGCGGTATCGGAGAATCCGAAAATTTTAGGAAAGACATTGATCTTTGTTGGTTTGGCAGAAGGAATTGCAATCTACGGATTGATTGTGTCGATCCTGATTCTGGGTAGGCTGTCATGAGATCCTTCTGCATCTGTGAAAATAAAGAAACGCGAACCGCGATGCGTTTGGGCGGCGTTGAAAGTAAAATCGTTCGTGATGACCAGGAAGCCCGGGATTTGCTTCAGTCTTTGCTTGCAGATGAGAAAATCGGATTGATACTGATCTCTGAGAATCTCCATCATCGGCTTAGAGAAATCATTATGCCGATCAAACTACAAAAATCAGAGAAATTGATTATACAAATCCCAGAACCGGAAGGGCTGCAAGATAAAGAATACATCATGAACTATATAAAGAATTCGATAGGCATTCGTTTATGAAGAAGGTGAACTAATGACAACGGTAGAGACCAAGATCAAGGTTTTTGAAAGGATGATTCTTGAAAAGGATTTATTTGATGCCAGAAAGAAACTGGGTGTAGCGATCAGTCAAAATGAGTCTGCTGTGGCAGAAGCGAAAAAGACTTGCCTGCATCAGAGGGAAGAATATCTGAAACAAATCAAAGAAAAAGCCATGGCGGATCAAGTGAAAATTGTGCTGAAAGCGAAGGAAGAAGCCAAGCAACAGATCCTCAGGAAAAAGCAGGAATTGCTTGAGAAAATGAATGGTCAAGTCATACAAAAAATGGAGGCTTTCGCCGATACAGACGCGTATGCAGATTATTTTCTGCAGCGGTTTGAAATGGCGATGGCGGAGTTTCAGGAAAAAGCAGATCTTCTCATTGGGGTTCGTACCAAAGACCTGAACCTGATCAAAGAAAAAAGTTCGGTGGTGGTGGATGAAACCATCATCGGAGGATTTTATCTGATTCAGTCAAAAAAGGTGAAGTATGATTACACGCTGAATCGCGAGGTAGAAAGCGTACGCGACGAATTGGGGCTAGCCATTCATGCGCTGCTTCAACCGATCGGGGGGGAGGCCAGCCGTGAATAAGGGAAGTATCACGTATATCAATGGACCGGTTGTCCGAGGCACGCATATGGAAGCGTTTCAGATGCGCGAGATGGTCTATGTGGGGAAAAGAAAACTGATCGCGGAAGTGATTGGCTTGGAAGGGAGTACGGGAACCGTTCAAGTCTATGAGGATACGGAAGGAATCGGAATTCAAGAAGAAATAGTTGGATTGGGGGCGCCTTTGTCTTTGCAATTGGGCCCCGGGCTGATTGGCAATATTCTGGATGGAATAGGCAGACCCCTGAAGAAGATCAATGAGGTTCATGCTGATTTCATTCCCGAGGGGGCTGGATTGATTTCTCTGGATATGGAGAAATCTTGGATGGTTGACTTGCAGGTTAAATCGGGTGATATGGTTTTGTCAGGGCAAATTTTCGGGCTGATTGAGGAATCAAGCCTGATCCAGCATCGCATTATGGTTCCCCATGGCGTGGGAGGGATTGTGCAGTTTGTTGCCGAGAATGGCCCATACAAACCCGATGAGGTGTTGGTGCGCATTGCAGATAAAAAAGGCGCCGTGCACGAACTGAAAATGGTTCAAACCTGGCCGGTCCGAAAACCGAGACCCATTCAGAAACGGTTGAAAACGATCAAACCGCTGATCACGGGGCAACGAGTCTTCGATACTTTTTTTCCCATTGCGAAGGGGGGAACGGCGTGCATTCCCGGGGGATTTGGAACCGGAAAAACCATGACGCAGCATCAGCTGGCAAAATGGTCGGATGCGGACCTGGTGATTTACATCGGCTGTGGGGAGCGGGGGAACGAGATGACCAGTGTATTGGAGGAATTTCCCAAGCTGATTGATCCGAAATCCGGAAAAGCGATCATGGAGCGGACTATCCTGATCGCGAATACGTCTAATATGCCGGTAGCGGCTCGTGAAGCGAGCATCTATACCGGAATCACGATTGCCGAGTATTACCGGGACATGGGGTATCATGTGGCGGTGATGGCGGACTCAACGTCCAGGTGGGCAGAGGCGCTTCGGGAAATCAGCGGACGGCTGGAGGAAATGCCGGCAGAAGAAGGGTATCCGGCGTACTTGCCATATCGTCTGGCTGAATTTTATGAGCGGGCAGGCTATGTGGAAACCGTCCAAAACGGAGAGGGTTCGATTACGATCATTGGAGCGATCTCACCGGCTGGCGGTGATTTTTCCGAGCCCGTAACGGAAAGCACCATGCGGTATATCAATGCCTTTTTAGCGCTTGATCGAAAGCTGGCTTATGCAAGGCATTATCCGGCGGTTAATTGGTTGAGCAGCTATAGCGGGTATTTGAATGTCCTAGAGGATTGGTATGGCGAACATGTGGGCGCTGATTTTATGCAAATCAGGACTGACCTTATGAAATTGCTGCAAGAAGAAAGCGAGTTGTTGGATATTGTGCAATTGGTTGGGGAAGATGTTTTGCCAGATTCCCAGCGGTTGGTTTTAGAAATTGCCCGGATTGTGAAAACGGGGATTCTGCAGCAAAACGCCTTCCATCGGGAAGATGCATTCGTGCCTTTGCTCAAGCAGTATGCCATGATTCAAGTGGTTTGGCATCTTTATGTGCAGGCCAAGCGCTGCATTGACAATGGAATTCCTTTTTCAGAAACGCAAAATCATGAATTGTTTGACCGTGTGGCAAAGATGAAATATACCGTTCCCAATGATCATTTGGAGGCGCTTGAGGCCTTGACCACGGATATTGAAGCATACTACGAGAAAATTATGGAGAAGTACAGGCAGGTGATTTGATGAGAAAAGAGTATTTGCATATCGAAAAAATTGAGGGTCCTCTTATTTTCTTAAAGGGGATAAAAGAGGCGAAATATGGCGAAGTGGTTGAAATTACCATTGACCAGGAGCACCGACTTGGAAAAATCATCAAGATCGATCAAGACATGGTGATCGCGCAGGTTTTTGAAGGAACCTCGGGAATGAGTATGCGGAACGCGAAAATTCGATTTACAGGGGAACCCATGCAAATCAAACTTTCTGAAGAGATCTTGGGAAGGATGTTCAATGGCATTGGGGATCCAATTGATGGAGGAGGCCCGCTTTATTCAGGGGTAGACTTCCCCATCCAATCAAGACCGATCAATCCGGTTGCAAGAAGTTACCCGAGGAATTGCATCATAACGGGAATTACGGCGATTGATTTGCTGAGCACCTTGATTCGGGGCCAAAAACTACCCATATTCTCGGGTAATGGACTGCCTCACAAGGAATTAATTGCACAAATTGTCAGGCAAGCGCAGATCACCTCGGAAGACGAGGAAGAGTTGGTCATTTGTTTTGCTGCGATCGGTGTGACGAAAGATGAAGGCGCGTATTTTCGTGAGGAATTTGAGGTGAGCGGTACGATGAATCATGTGGTGATGTTTGTGAATTACGCGGATGATCCGGTTACAGAACGATTAAGCGCGCCGAAGTGCGCACTGACAGCAGCCGAGTATCTGGCATTTGAAAAAAATAGGCATGTGCTTGTGATCATGACAGACATGACCAATTATTGCGAGGCCCTTAGAGAGATTGCAGCAGTGAATGAAGAGGTGCCCAGCCGTAAAGGCTACCCGGGTTATCTCTATTCCGATTTGGCGTCCATCTATGAGCGTGCCGGCACATTGACAAGCAGGAAAGGATCCATTACGCTGCTTCCTATTTTAACGATGCCAAATGACGACATCACACATCCGATTCCGGATTTGACCGGGTATATCACGGAGGGGCAGATTGTTTTGTCCAGAGAATTGGGGAACCGGGGCATCAATCCGCCCATCGATGTTTTGTCTTCTTTGTCCAGATTAATGAAGGACAGTATCGGTGAGGGGTTCACACGCGTGGATCATCCGGATTTGATGAATCAGCTTTTTTCATCATTTTCAAAAGTGCAGGACATTCGATCCTTGGCCCAGATCATCGGGGAGGCGGATTTATCGGAAATGGATCAAAAGTATATGGCGTATGGTCGATTTTTTGAAGAGCAGTTTATGAATCAAAAGAGCTATGAAGCCAGAACCATTGAGGAGAGCCTGGAGCTCGGATGGAAAGCCCTTTCGATATTACCAGAAGAATTGTTGGATCGATTGGATCCGGAAACCATTGAGAAATACCATAGAAGGTGAGCGTATGGAGAAATTAACGCCGACAAAGGCAAATCTAATCAAGTTGAAGTCCATGCTGGTTTTCTCTAAAAAGGGATATCATTTGCTCGATGAAAAGAGGAGCGTCTTAATTTTGGAGATGATGTCGATGATTGATGAAGTGAAACAAATTCAAAAAGAAGTCGATGAGGAGTTTCGATCTGTACATGAAGCGCTGCAATATGCCAATGTGACGATTGGCGCGTATGCGGTGGACGAGATTTCACTTTCCATCCCCAAAGATGAATCGCTTACGATCTTGAATAAAAGTGTTATGAATGTAGAAATTCCAACAATAAAGCATGATGAAACAGCAAATTTGCCTTCCTATGGTTTTTACCGTACTAATGCGTCTGTCGATATGGTCGTTGTGAAAATGAGGGGCGTGTTACAGCTAATCTACCGACTTGCTGAGGTTGAGAATGCCGTTTTTCGATTGGCTGTTGAAATTAGAAAAACGAGCAAGCGGGCGAATGCGTTGGAGCGGATTCGAATTCCGAGATTGGAAACCAATGCAAAGTGGATTGAGGAATTTATGGAGGAAAAAGAGCGGGAAGACTTTTTCAGACTCAAGCGGGTAAAGGCAAAGGCGAAAAAAAAGCAGATGCAAAGCAGCCTGGAAAAAGAAGAATCTTAGTCTCTACCACAGTAGGACGATCCAGAGCACGGCGGGATCGTCTTTTTTATTGACTCCATTACCACTTGCCCATACAATAGGGGAAGCGAAGGAGTGGAATTATGAAAAAAGGACAAGAATTTATTGTAACCATAGAAGACGTGGATTTTCCTAACAAAGGAATTACACACGCTGAAGATAAAAAAATCATCGTAAAAAATACCTTGCCCGGACAAAAACTTCATGTTCGGATTGTAAAGAAGAAGGGCAGTAAGATCGTGGGGCGTGTGCTCGAGACATTGGAAGAAGCACCGGATCAGATTCCATCGCAATGCATTCACTTTCCTGATTGTGGAGGATGCGCGTACCAGCACTATCCTTACGACAAGCAATTAGAATTAAAAGAAAAACAACTTCGAAAAATTTTGAAGGCTGCAGGGGTTGAGGGAGATACCTTCGAAGGAGTGCATCCAAGTCCAAAGCAAACGGCTTATCGAAATAAAATGGAGTTTACCTTTGGCGATCAAGAAAGGGATGGTCCCCTTACCATTGGGATGCATGAGCGGGGACGATTTTATGAAATCGTTCCGGTTACAAATTGCCAGATCGTTGATGAGGACTATCGCATGATTCTTTCTGCGACCCAGGAGTTTTTCCGAAACAATGAAACACCGTTTTATCACAGAAGAGGTCATCAAGGAATTCTCAGGTATTTGGTGGTACGTCGGGCAGAGTTCACTAAGGAGATCATGGTGAACCTTGTTACAAGCACGCAGGGGGCTGTTGATACAGAAGGGTACCTTGCAATGTTGAAGAGTCTTCCTCTTGCTCAGACCCTTGTAGGGGTCCTTCATACGGAAAATGACACGCTAGGTGATGTGGTTATACCAGAAAAGGTGAATCTGCTTTATGGAAGAGATTATTTGGTGGAAAAACTGCTGGGATTAACCTTTAAAATTGGAGCTTTTTCATTCTTTCAAACGAATTCAGCTGGAGCCGAGGTTCTATACAATACCGTTCGTGAGTATGTGGGAAATGTTGATGATCAAATTGTATTTGATCTTTTTTCCGGAACCGGCACAATCGGTCAGTTGATGGCAAGCACAGCGAAGGAAGTCTACGGAATCGAGTTGGTGGAGGAAGCTGTAGAAGCGGCCAAGATCAATGCGGATAAGAACAGCCTGACCAATTGTCATTTTATCGCCGGGGATGTTTTTGAAAAGGTTGATGAGTTGTCTGAGCGAGGCATCACGCCAGATGTGATTATTCTGGATCCGCCACGCATGGGTGTTCTTGAAAAAACATTGGAAAAGATTATTGATTTTAATGCACCAAGAATCGTCTATGTATCCTGTAAGGCTAGTTCTCTTGTTGAAAACCTCAAGCAGTTGCAAGCAGCGGGCTATGTGATAGAAAAGACGACTGCGGTCGATATGTTTGCCGCAACGCCTCATTTGGAAACTATCGTTCAATTAGTTAGAAACTGCAAGGGTTGTAGTGATTTAAAATAGTCATTTGTCCCAAAAGACCATTTAATAGCTTAGGAATAAATGGTTATCATATAGCATGCATTGAAAAAAGATGAAGGTCGACCTTCATCTTTTTTTGTACTTAAAGGCTTTTCATTGTGCAATAAGTATTTCGAGAGATCTTAGCAAAGAAATGATATCGCAAAACAACCTTTGAAATTAAAGAAAGCAACATGAAATTAGAGATCAAGATATTGATCTCCATGAAATTGAAGGAAGGTAATATGCATGGCAGCAGCGAATCCAATTCGTAACAAGCAATTAATCTATGAGATCGCAGGATATTTGAAGAAACAGAATGAACGGGATTATATTCTTTTTATGCTGGGAATTTATTCAGGCCTAAGAATAAGTGATATCTTGAAACTAAAGGTTTCTGATGTTAGAGAGTGTGATTATTTTATAGTTACGGAGCAGAAGACAGGAAATATTCGAAAGATCATCATCAATCCGGAATTGCAGCAAGAGATAGAGAAGTATATTAAAGGTATGGAAGATGAAGATTGTCTTATTCGGTCCAGAGAGAAGTATAATCGACCGATAAGCAGGCAAAGGGTGAATCAGATTCTTGAAGAAGTTGGCGATAAGTATAAGGTTCGTTTGAGTGCGCATTCATTACGAAAAACATTTGGTTATCATTTCTATGTACAGTATGGGGAAAGGCACGCTCTACCAGTATTGATGAAGATTTATGGCCACTCAAGAGAAATGCACACTTTGCTGTATATTGGAGTGGAACAGGAGTACATGGATAAGATATTAAAAAAATTTAGATTTTGATTAATTTAAGCATGTATTTCTGTTGAGTTTGTTGTATTGCAGTCTATTACAAATTGGGTTTTTGCGACGGGAGGAAAGCCGTTGATATGACAGGGATTGAGGCGTTTTTTACGGATTTGCCAAAATGATAGAAACGACAAGCTCAAAGAGGTGCTAGGAAAACACATTCTAAGTCAGTAACCATGCGGGCTGTCCTATGGTTGAGGAGGTGATTTTGGGAAAATCGCCAAGTGATCTAGGAAATCGTGAAAAATACCAGGTGAAATTGTCTTG
>JABXKS010000002.1 GCA_013619125.1 Clostridiales bacterium | reverse complement strand
GTGAAAGGGTTGCATTTATGACCGCTGCCGATCTCGGAAGGGAAGTCGGAACCAGCGAGTCCACCGTCGTTCGATTCGCAAAAGCCTTGGAATTTTCTGGATATCCAAAATTGCAAAAAGCGTTGCAGCAATTAATTCGAAATAAACTGACGACCGTGCAAAGAATGAAAATGACGGATCAGGAAAGCGAGAGCGAAATCTTAAAAAAAGTGTTGGACTCCGATATTCAGAATATCCGTAATAGCCTCACCGAACTGAATCCGGACGTCTTTCAGCAGGTGGTTCAAGAGATCCACAAAGCCAAACATGTTTTTATTATGGGTATGCGAAGTTCGAAACTCTTAGCGGAATACTTTGTTTTTTATTTAAAGCTGGTTCGGCCCGGCGTATATATCGTGGATACGGAATACAATGAACCCATTGAAAGCCTTTTGCATATCACGAAAGATGATTTGGTCATCACCATCAGCTATCCTAGATATACCTTCAAAACTATTGAGACCCTTGAGTTTATTCGAAACAAGGGAATCAAGATCGTGGGAATTACCGACAGTGCGGAATCGCCGATCTATTCGCTTTCCCATTATCCCTTGATCGCCCAGGGCAATATGTTCTCCATTGTCGATTCTTTGGTTGCGCCCATGAGCGTCATCAATGCATTAATTGTAGCCATTGGCAATGAGAGACGGGAAGAATTGACGGAACGATTCACAGAATTGGAAGAAATGTGGGATTCTAGTCACACATATAGCCAAGGAGACAAATAAATAAGGCCGAAAGGCTTTATTTTTTTGATTCATGGTTGTTCCTGGTTCAAAAGTATTATATAATTGATAAGAATGTGAAAGAGAAGGATTTGGTGGACATCATGATTATTGCCATAGACGGACCTGCTGGCGCTGGAAAAAGCACAATTTCAAAACTCGTGGCTTCCCAGCTCAATTTTCAATATATCGATACGGGTGCCATGTATCGCGGCGTAACCCTCAAATGTTTGCGCTTGCATATTCAGCCCGATGAAGTATCCAGAAAAATCGAGTCCATGCAAACAGAGATTCGCATGGATGGTGAAAAAATCTTTTTGGATGGGGAAGATGTTTCCCAAGAAATTCGCAGCATTGAAGTCAGTCAAGCCGTTTCTGCGTTTTCTACCATTCCCGCTATTCGACTTTTTCTGGTCGATTTGCAACGGAAAATGGCAGTCGATCAAGACATCTTGGTTGACGGACGAGACATTGGCACCTATGTCTTTCCACATGCAGAGATCAAAATATTTTTGACAGCCGATGTAGATGTTCGCGCAAAGAGAAGGTTTTTGGAGATGCAAGAAAATGGCGGATCCGTTTCTTTTGAAGAAATTGTCGCCAATATTGAATCGCGAGATCGAATCGACAGCCAACGAGAAATGGCTCCCCTCAAAAAGGCGGATGACGCCATTGAGGTCGATACCTCGAGCATGAGTATTGCCGAAGTTGTGGCTCAGATTTTATCTCTGGTTGAAACGAAGCAGAGAGAGGGTATGAACCATTGAAAATAAAATTCGCATCAACCTATGGCTTTTGTTTCGGTGTGAAACGGTCCATGGAATTGGCCGAAGAGGAAGCTGGAGCGGATGTAGCAGTCTGCACCTATGGTCCCTTGATTCACAACGACCAAGTCATTTGCGACCTGCATGCAAAAGGGATTGAAAAGATGGATAACATTGATGATATACTTTCATCCTATCAGCGGGTTATCATCCGGTCCCACGGCATTTCATACGAAGAGTATCAACGCTTTGTCGAGTCCGATTTGGACGTGATCGACGCCACTTGTCCCTTCGTTAAAAAGATCCATCACCACGTACAGACCTGTCACAAGCAGGGTCAACCCGTGATTATTATAGGAGACGCGCAGCACAAAGAAGTCATTGGTATCAATGGCTGGTGTGAAAATCAAGGATATATCATCGATCGCGAAGAACAGATCGACGATTTGCCTGATCTTGATCATCCCTGTGTTGTCGCGCAGACCACATTCTCACTCGCTCGCTTTCATTCAATTATAGCAGCTTTGAATAAGCGATTCGATCCGTTACAAGTGCATTGCACCATTTGCGCTGCGACTGAGAAGCGACAAAATGCTTGTATCGAACTAGCAAAAACCGTAGACGCCCTTTTGGTCATCGGAGGAAAGCACAGTTCGAATACGAAAAAGTTGGTAGAAATTGGGGGGCTATACTGTCCTGTGGTGTTTCATATCGAAACAGCACAAGAATTACCCTTTCAAGATTTATCGAAATATCATACAATAGGTATAACAGCAGGGGCTTCAACCCCTGACTGGATAACTAAGGAGGTTCTAAAGACTTTGAATCAAGAAGGTACTGAACAAACAATGCAAGAAATGATGGAAGAAATGGAAAAGGAAATGCAAAAAATTTATACCCGAGCTATCGTAACTGGAACAATTCTTTCTGTATCAGAAGAAGGTGTTCTCGTGAATATCGGGTACAAATCGGATGCAATGATTCCGAATAACGAACTTTCTTCCAAAAAGGACGTTCCGTTGACGGAACAGTTCAACGTGGGTGATGAGATTGAAGCCGTTGTAGTCAACATGAACGACGGAGAGGGCAATGTTGTCCTATCAACTCGACGTCTCGCACAAAAAGCAGCTTGGAAAAAAGTAAAAGATATCCAAGACGCTGATCAAGCAGTAATGGTAACAATCGACGAAGTAAATAAAGGCGGATTGGTAGCGTACATTGAAGGCTTGCGTGCATACATGCCAGCTTCTCAACTTTCTGTAAGCTACGTTAAAGATTTGGAGCAATACCTGAAACTAGAAATTGAAGCAAAAATCATTGAGTTGAACCCACGCAAAAACCGCATCATCCTTTCTCACAAAGTAATTGAAGAGGTTATTTTGAAAGCAAAGGCTGACGCATTCTGGGAAACTCTTGAAAAAGAGCAAAAGATTGTTGGTAAAGTCAAAAAGATTATGCCTTTTGGTGTATTCGTTGAATTGGGCGGCGTTGACGGCCTGATCCACATTTCTGACTTGTCATGGGGCAAAATCAAACATCCAAAAGAAGTTCTTTCTGTTGGCGACGATGTACAAACAATCGTTCTTGATTTCAACCGTGAAACAAACCGTATTTCTTTGGGTTACAAGCAATTGATTCCTCATCCTTGGGACAACATCGAAGCAAAATACGTTGTTGGCGAAGTATATGAAGGAAAAGTTGCACGTTTCACTGATTTCGGCGCATTTATCGAGTTGACTCAAGGTGTTGATGGATTGGTTCATATCTCTCAAATCGCTTACGAACGAATCAACAAGGTTTCTGACGTGTTGGAAATTAGTCAAATGGTAAACGTAAAGGTATTGAGCGTTGATTCTGAAAACCACAGAATTAGCTTGAGCATCAAAGAGACCCTTGAGAAGCCAGAGCGTCCAGAACGTCCTGAGCGTCCAGCATCATCATCGGACTCTAAACCTAAGCGTAAACGAGCGCCTAAGAGAAAAGAAGAAAAGTTTGAGTCATATACCTCAGGCGATGATTCTGAAATCACAATCGGCGACTTGTTCAAAGATTTGGATCTAGACAAGTAAAATAGTGAAACAAATAAAAACGATCATCCCAATGGGATGATCGTTTTTTTGTTGATTCCTTCTTATTTTGCTTGATAGGCATCTAGGGCCAGTTTCAAAATTTCCATGGCGCGTATCAAATCTTCTTTTTTCAACACGTAAGAGATCCGAACTTCCGATATGCCTCGACCCGGTGTTTTATAAAAATCCTTGGCCGGCGACACCATAACGGTTTCTCCCTGATCCTGAAATTCTCCCAACATCCAACGCACAAAATCCTCTGCATCGGCGACAGGCAACTCGATGATCATATAAAAAGCGCCTTCCGGGCAATGATATTTCACACCGGGAATCTTTTTCAGCATATCCGTCATAACATCACGGCGAAGCTGATACTCTTCAATCATGGGAGGCAAGGTCGTATCGGTATCGCGGAGAAGCTCGACAGATCCAATTTGTTCCAGGGTAGGAACGCACAGTCGACCTTGACAGAGCTTTAAAGTTTCTTTGATAAACAATGCGTTCTTTGATGCCAAGACGCCAATACGGGCACCACAAGCGCTGTAGCGCTTCGATACACTGTCAACCACGATCAGATTTTCCGAAAGTTCCGTGAATTCAGCGAAAGAACGCCAAGCGCCTCCGTAGACAAATTCACGATAGACTTCATCAGCGATCAAGAAGAGTTCATGATCGATCACCATATTCTTCAGAAGCTTCATTTCATCGGCATCTAATACCTTACCCGTAGGATTGCCTGGGTTTGATACCAAAATTGCTCGGGTTTTCGGTGTAATCAAGGCTTCGATGCTTTCCTTGCTCGGCAGGGAAAAACCCGTATCCCGGTTTGTGGGGATGGGGACGATTTCAATGTCACCCGCTAGGGCAAAAGCGTTGTAGTTTGTGTAAAATGGTTCCGGTACCAACACCTGATCGCCAGGGTCGCAGATGGTCATCAATGCAAACAAAAGAGCCTCACTGCCTCCATTCGTCACCAAGAGTTCTTCGGTCGAAAAAGAAAGACCCGCTCGTTTGTAATAGGCTTTATACGCCTCACGCAAGGGCAGGATGCCACGGGAATTCGCATAGGCAAGTACTGGCTGGTTGAAGTCTCCAATGGCTTGATAAAAGGCTTGTGGCGTTTGAATGTCAGGTTGGCCGATATTCAAATGATAAACGTGAACCCCTTGTTTTTTCACCTGGTCGCTAACGGGGATCAATTTGCGTATCGGTGATTCTGTTAGTCTTTTAATGCGTTTGGATACTTCCATTATGGCCTCCTTTATTTATTTCATGGAATGAATAACATGGGTCAAAACACCAATTACAGAGTCTGGCTTCCACTGGGAAAACCATTCGGGTGGGGCATAGGGAACAATGCCAACAAGGATGATCCCATTGGGACGATGATAAAAGGTTTTCAGTTCCGTCGTTTCACCCCTTTTCAATAATACTTGATCACCATTTGCAGGTTGGACATCGGTCTTTAAAACCCAGACGTCTTTTGGCGCGTAGCGCGGCATGTACTCGCGACTTTCGAGCCGCACAAAAAGCAGATTGCCTTCCCGCTCCAACTCAAAAACAGGGAAGGGGTCTTTGGTTTCTAACCGTCCCTCTCGCAAGTGCATTTGTGCCTTCTTCGGTATGTGCGTATTGATATTCATTTGACTCTCCGCCACCCTTCGATCCGTAATTCCCAAAAGATAATCAGTGGAAACGGAAAAAAGAGACGCCATTCGAATCAGGATATGGAAACTAGGAAATCGATCTCCCTTTTCATACCTTACTATCGTACTCCTATGGCTGTCAAGCATTCTTGCAAATTCTTCTGGCGTCCAACACTTTTCCTGCCGCAAGAAGCGAAGTCTTTCGGGAAATCGTACCTGTTCCGGCATCTTATCTCTCCTTTCTAATCGAACGAGAAAGTCGAAGGGAAGATAAAAGCGATTCATTAATCAACAAACGATCGATCGGATCAATTTCATGACCGTCCAATTGCATGCCCGGAATCTCCATCAACACCTGAAAAAGCTCTTCAATGTTGGAAGAGTGGATAAATTCTTTGCTCAAAATATTGCGATGTTCGGTACGTCCCAATAGATAATCCGTCGAAACATGGAATTCCTCCGCCAAGCGAACCAAGGTCTCCAAGTCAGGATGGCGCTTGTTCGCTTCATAAAGACTAATGGTTTGTTGGGATAAAGACAACTTCTGCGCCAATTCAGATTGCTTCATTTTTGACGCTCTACGTAAAGATTTCAATCGTTCATTAAACATGGCCGTCACCTCTTACCTTTATTATACCGAAAGAACTTGACAATTTGAAATGATATATTAAGGATTTGACAACTAAATGTTAATTCTTATCAATATACCCACAAACCTCTCCTTGATTCTCTGGAAGTAGCGGAGGGGATTTGATATAATGAAGTGATTTATAAACGGAGGGGAAAATGAAGGAAATGATAGCACTCAACCAAGAACTAGCTGAGAAAACTGGCGAACTTGAAATTACGGTCTTGAACCAATGGATCCGAGAGCATCACCGTGAAAAGCCTTTAACCTATATCATAAAAACCTGGGGCTGCCAGATGAATGAACGTGACTCTGAAATCATGGCGGGCGTCGTCGAGGAATGCGGATACACACGCGTTGATCGGGAAGAGGAAGCCGATCTGATTATATACAACACCTGCTTGATTCGAGAAAACGCAGAGATGAAAGTCTTTGGCAATCTGGGACAGCTTAAGGTGCTAAAACGAAAAAACCCGAAGATGCGGATTGCCTTATGCGGCTGTATGGCACAAAAAGAACATATCGTTGCAAAATTGAAGAAGAGCTATCCCCATGTCGATCTGGTATTCGGCACCCATAATATCCATGAGCTACCTGCTTTGCTACTAGAAAGCTACAGAGATAATCGGCGCCAGATCCATGTACTGGAAGATGGCGTTAAAACCTATCAAAACCTGCCGTCGAAACGCCTTTACAATTTCAAAGGCTTCGTCAATATCATGTTCGGCTGCAACAACTTTTGTTCTTATTGCGTCGTCCCCTACACCAGAGGGCGCGAGCAAAGCCGCTCCAAGGATGAGATTCTTGCCGAGGTACGCGGGCTGGCCGAATCGGGCTATCAAGAGATCACCCTTCTCGGCCAAAACGTCAATTCCTACGGAAATGACCTTGAGTCATCGGTAGATTTTGCCGATCTATTGGAAGCGATCGCCGTTATCGAAGGCATCAAACGCATTCGATTTATGACCAGTCATCCCAAGGATATCTCGCGTCGCCTAATCGATACAATGGCGAAGTATCCAACAATTTGCAATCAATTGCACCTGCCCGTTCAAGCCGGTAGTAATGCAATCCTAAAAAAGATGAATCGAAAATACACCAAAGAGTCGTATATTGAAATGCTAAACTACGCGAAGGCAAGTATCCCTGAGCTGACTATCTCAACCGATTTGATTGTTGGCTTCCCGGGAGAAACTGAAGCGGATTTTCAAGAGACCTTGGCCATGGTGAGAGAAGCCGAATACGACTTCGCTTTTTCCTATCTATATTCTCCACGAGCGGGTACACCCGCCGCAATAGATCCCGACCAGGTGCCAGATGACATCAAACACCATCGCTTCGACCGACTGATGGACACTGTGAACCCCATCTTCTTGAAAAAAAATCAGGCCTTGATCGGACGATCACAAAAGGTCTTGGTTGAAAGCGTAAGCAAAAATGACGCTTCGATCCTCAATGGAAGAACTGAGGGGAGTAAATTGATTCATTTCCCTGGAGATTCCAATTTGATTGGCAAGATCATCACCGTAAAAGTAACAAAAGCACAGACATTTATTCTATTCGGAGAAGTGGAGTAATTTTATGAAAAAACGTACACCAATGATGGAACAATATTTTGCTATCAAAGAAAAACACCCGCAGGAAATTCTTTTTTTCCGCATGGGTGATTTTTATGAGATGTTTTATGATGATGCAATACTCGCTTCCAAGGAACTGGAAATCGCCTTGACCGCACGAGCCAGCGGAAACAAAGAAAAGGCGCCAATGTGCGGCATTCCTTTTCATGCTGCACAAGGGTACATTGTGCGCTTGATCAAGAAGGGATATCGCGTTGCGATCTGCGAGCAAACGGAATTGCCGCAAAAAGGAAAGACCCTTGTCAATCGGGAAGTGGTGCGAATTGTCACACCCGGAACCCTCAATGATGAGCAATTGTGGGTCAAAGAATCCAATCAATTTCTCTGCGCTCTTCACATTGGCCTAGAAGGCGTCGGCCTCTCCGCGGTGGATATTACAACCGGGGAATGGTACGCGACTCGTACCTCCTTTATCGACGATGCCGACCATCATGCCTTGCTGTCGGAAATCTATAAATATCGTCCGGTTGAAATACTGATTTCCAACGAAGAAAAGGCTTCTGGACCCCTGACAGAAAAACTAACTCAATTTATGCCTAACCTGCGTCTTACGCCTTGGGTTGAATTGATTGAAACAGAAGCCATGAAAATATTTGAACAGAAACCAGAGCTATTGGACCAAACAAAGGAGGGAAGCCAAGAGCCCTTGGCGCTCAAATCCTCCGCCATGCTGCTGGACTATCTCTTTGAAACACAAAAAATGAATCTTTCTCATCTCCAGCCCGTCGCGTTCTATCGCCTTCAACAAATGCTACGGCTTGACGCAACAACCCGCAGGAACCTAGAATTAACAGAAACCATGCGTGGCGGATCCACAAAAGGGAGCTTGTTTTGGGTCTTGAATCGTACCAAAACCGCCATGGGGGCGCGATTGTTAAAGAAATGGATCGAACAGCCTCTCCTGGATTTAAATCAAATTACAGAAAGACAAAATATGATCCACGGATTGATTTCCAATTATAGCCGCCTACTCCAACTCAAAGATGCCTTAAAAGACGTTTATGATTATGAACGATTGCTGGGCAAGCTCGGTTATGGCAGCTTTAGCCCCAAAGATTTTGCTTCCTTAAGACGATCCTTTGGCCCTTTGCCACAGATCCGCACGCTTCTCTTGGATCATCCAGAAGAGAATCTTCTTGCCCTTGGAGAGTCCTTGGATGACTTGTCCGATCTCTGGACCTTGATTCAAACTGCGATTTCCGACGATCCACCTTTCCTTGTCAAAGACGGAGGCGTCATTCGTCAGGGCTATTCGCCAGAACTCGATGAGATTCGTGATCTTGTCAACAACAGTCAAGCATGGTTGATTCAATTTGAAACGCAGGAGCGGGAAAGAACGGGCATCAAATCTTTGAAGGTGAAATTCAATAAGATATTTGGCTACTATATCGAAGTAACGAAATCAAATTTGGACGCCGTCCCGCTAGACTATCACCGAAAGCAAACCCTAGTGAATGCAGAGCGATTTACTACGCCAGAACTGAAGAAAATGGAGGATCAGATCCTCGGAGCGGAAGAGCGCGCCCTGCGCCTCGAACAAGCTTTGATCAAGACCCTGCAGGAACAACTCTCAGAGTCGATTCCACGCATTCAACATACCGCTTCACAGGTCGCACAACTCGATTCTGTTATTTCCTTAGCCACCGTAGCAAGAGAGGGGCAATATGTTCGGCCTGAAATCAAAGCGATTGGAGACCTTCGCATTGAGAACGGGCGACATCCAGTTATCGAAAAAATGATCGGAAAATCAGATTTTATTGCCAATCATACCTTATTAAACCAAGAGGACCATCGCATGTTAATCCTCACAGGACCCAATATGGCTGGTAAATCCACCTATATGAGACAGGTCGCCTTGATTACACTGATGGCGCAAATGGGATCTTATGTGCCAGCAGACGCTGCTGAGATTCCCCTTGTGGATCAAATTTTTACGCGAATCGGTGCCTCCGACGATCTGGCACAAGGCCAAAGCACCTTTATGGTCGAAATGAACGAGGTTGCCAATATCCTGAGCCATGCCACGGCGCAAAGCCTTGTCATCCTCGATGAAATTGGTCGCGGCACAAGCACCTATGACGGCTTAAGCATCGCTTGGGCAGTCGTTGAATATCTCTCCAACAAAAACCGCTGTGGCGCAAAGACGCTGTTTGCCACTCATTACCACGAACTCAGTGAATTGGAAGAGAAGGTAGACGGGGTAAAAAACTACAAGATCTCTGTCAAAGAAGAAGGAGACCAGATCTATTTCACACGCAAAATTTCGAGGGGAAGCGCCGATAAGAGTTATGGCATAGAAGTGGCCAAATTGGCCGGTGTGCCAAATCCAATCATTCAGCGTGCAAAATCCATCCTTCAGGCGTTGGAAGAAAGTGATTTAACCCGCCAGGATCGAGCCATTCAAATGGAGATGAAACTGCCAAGTCCGTCAGCGGAGCCCCAAGTGGCGCAGCAACATCAAGAAATCATTGAGGCTTTAAAGAATCTCGATACCAATCAGATTCGACCCATCGAGGCCTTAGTGTTACTTGATGAATTAATCACAAAATGCAATATATAGAGATTAGAGGTGCAATATGAATGCGAATCGTAGTGTAATCAATCTATTAGACGCCAATACGATTAATCAAATTGCTGCTGGTGAAGTCATTGAACGACCTGCTTCCATCGTAAAAGAGCTGGTTGAAAATGCAATCGACGCAGGTAGCACACGAATAGTGGTTGATTTTCAAGAGGGTGGAAAACGAAGAATACGTGTATCCGACAATGGAAAGGGGATCTATAAAGAAGACTTTTCTAAAATTTTTCTACGCCATACCACCAGCAAAATTTCCCAAGCCAAGGATCTGTATGCCATCACATCTCTTGGGTTTCGTGGAGAAGCCTTGGCCAGCATTGCCGCCGTGGCCTCGATTCAACTTTTCTCCAAGGGGGAAGAGGAGGAAGAGGGGCATTATATTCATTTTCGAGGCGGCAAACAATTGGATTTCCATCCAACGGGAAGCAATCAAGGAACACAAATCATAGTCGAGGATCTCTTTTTCAACACCCCTGTACGCAGCAAGTTTTTAAAGTCCACCCAGGTGGAGTCCGCCCGCATCTATGACATCGTCAAGCGTACGGCGCTTAGTTTTCCCTTAATCTCTTTTGAGTGCATTCGAGAAGAACAGCAAATTTTCTACTCGTCAGGGAATGGCAAGGTCGAAGACATTCTCTTGGATCTACAAGGAATCCATTATTTCGAGCAATTGTTTCCCCTGGATACAGAAAACAGCGGGATTCGAGTAACCGGATTTCTCTCAGAACCCAACGCCTCCCGGGGCAGCCGCAATCATCAATATTTCTTTTTGAATCATCGCTTCATTTCCAGCCGAATTCTTCGATTCGCCCTAGAAGAAGCCTATAAGCCCTATCTTATGAAGGGACGCTTTCCCATTGCAATTCTTTCCATCGAAATGGATCCGAGCCGGATTGACGTCAATGTGCATCCCACCAAATTGGAGGTTCGTTTTCAAGGAGAAAAAGACGTGCAGGAACAAATGACAAGCCTTCTGCAATCAGCCCTGCAAGCGCATCTGCAACCCAAAACCTGGGTATTTGAAGACAAGCAAGAATTGGCTGAAAAGAACGAACCCGTCAAGTTTTCCTCTGACAACAAGTCATCCCAAGCACTTGAGCAGTTGATTTATCGATACGCCGTGGATGAACCAGAATCTACGCAACTCAATCTTAAGGAATCGAAGGAACCATTGACTCAAATTGAAACAACGGAACAAATAACTGAAAATGTGTCAAATTGGAACAATGCGCCAATCCAGGCTGTTAGAACTTTCAAACCGATCCCTCCATTTTCCTATCCAAGCAACTATCTGTCCGAGATTTTCGGCACCTATTTGCTTGCAAAATCAGAAGCCCCGGAAGCCTTGTACCTGATCGATCAACATGCGGCTCACGAACGGATTCTTTATGAGAAAATTCGAAACCATGCGAAGGAGCATATGCAAAGAAGCCAGCAATTGCTTTTGCAGCCACGTGTGATTTCTTTAAATCAAACAGAACGTGAATTGACGGTGCGATTCGCGGATCGCTTTTCTCGATACGGCATCGAAGTTGAAAGCCTTGGAGAGCAAACCATTGTCTTACGAAGCGTTCCCATGGAATTGTCAACTACCGATCCAGAGCGGTTTTTCATTCGCCTATTGGATGAAATCAGCCGCCTGAGTGAACGGGTTTTATCTAGCGAGGAAGAAGACGCGATCGCGCAATCCGCTTGCAAGGCAGCTGTTAAAGCCGGTGACCCACTGACGAAAGAAGAGGTGGCCGCTCTGTTTATCGACCTGCAAAAATGTGAAGATCCGTTTCATTGTCCCCATGGGCGTCCGACCATGATTCGTTTGACTCAAGCTGAACTTGAAAAGAAATTTGGGAGAAGAACATAATGCAAAAATCATTGAATGCAACCGTACTCTTTGTCGTGGGACCTACTGCGGCAGGAAAGACCAGCCTCTCCATTGAACTGGCGCGCCGCTATAACGGAGAAATCCTTTCCTCAGATTCCATGCAAATCTATCAAGGGTTTACCATTGGAACCGCGAAGGCGACCCAAGAGGAACAAGCCGAAATTCCGCATCACCTTTTGGATATGGTCGCGGCAACCGGAAGCTATTCGGTTGCTGAATATCAAGAAGAGGCTTTAGCTTTGATCAAAGACATTCAAAAAAGGGGCAAAACTCCCATTGTAGTCGGAGGAACCGGCCTTTATATGCAGTCCTTACTCTACCAGCTTGATTTCTCCAAGACAAAGAAAAACGATGGCTACAGGCAAGAGCTTGAAACGCAAGAAACCGAAACCCTATACGCCAAGTTGATCCTTCAAGATCCGGAGGCAAAACATCAGATTCATGGCAACAATCGAAAACGAATTATCCGAGCCCTGGAAATTTTAGCAGAAAGAGAAACAAGAAAGACCGATTCCTTCCGAAAACCACGGGAGGAATTCTCTTCGATTCTGATCGGCATCAACTTTCGAGAGCGCTCGTCCCTCTATGATCGAATCAATGCTCGCGTAGACATCATGATGGAATCCGGATGGCTGGATGAGATCCACTCCCTGATTGATCAAGGTGTGCCGAAATCGGCTCAAGCCTTCCAAGCCATTGGCTATCCCGAACTCCTGCAAGTGATAGAGGGAGAAATGGAAATAACAGCGGCGCTCGACAAGATCAAGCAAAATTCGAGGCGTTACGCGAAGCGTCAATTGACCTGGTTTCGAAAAGAACCTAATATCAGGTGGTTTTATTGGGAAGACTACGACACAAATCAAGAAAAATTGTTTCAGGCCGTGCATCAAGCCATTACCCATTCCATGACAGACAACACCGAGGAGGCCTAACATGACAGGCAATCAACAATTCGATACTCCATTTTCATTATTTCCCCTTTCATCGGAAGATAAAGCTTTTTTGTCTCACGCTTACACCCGAATTTTGCCGCAATTTACAAGCCTTGCATCCATACAAATCGAGAATGAAAAAAAAATCCTCGATATCTTTCGTGATGCCCGATTGGCTAGTGCTCACTTCCAATGGAATACCGGCTATGGCTACGATGACGTTGGACGTGAAAAGGTGGAAGAAATCTACGCCAAGCTCTTCCGTGCGGAAGCCGCCTTGGTTCGACCAACCATCGCTTCAGGTACCCATGCCTTAGCATTGACCCTTCGCGGTTTGCTGCTTCCGGGGGAAGAGGTGGTGTCGATTACAGGTACCCCTTATGACACCCTTTTAAAGGTGTTGGGCATCAGTGGCGAGGAGCCAGGCAATCTTAGGGAATTCGGCATCGAATTTCGCGAACTGCCTCTCTCAGAGCAAGGGGAAATTCAAATTTCCAAGCTCTCAAATTTCATCTCTCAATCAACTAAAGTCGTTATGATTCAACGTTCAACCGGCTATGCCGTTCGTCCAGCCATCCGCATTGACGAAATGGAGCGCGCGATCTTCGCGATCAAAGAAATCCGATCCGATCTAATCGTCATGGTTGACAATTGCTACGGAGAGTTTGTTGAAACGAAAGAACCCGTTGAGGTGGGGGCTGATCTTGCTGTAGGATCATTGATCAAGAACCCCGGCGGGGGACTTGCCTTATCCGGTGGGTATATAGCCGGAACCGAGACACTTATCAATCGAATCGCCAATTTCTTAACGGCGCCGGGAGTGGGGAAGGAGTGCGGTTTGACTTTTGGACAATCTCGTTCAATTCTCCAGGGCCTTTTTTTCGCTCCGCAGGTCGTGAATAACGCCTTGAAGAGCGCCCTGCTTTTTGCCTCTGTTTTTGAAGAATTGGGTTATGAAACCTATCCGAGTACCACGACAAATCGAAGCGATATCGTGCAAACTATTTTATTGAAGAACCAAAGAAATATCGAGGTTTTTTGTGAAACCATTCAAAAAATCTCACCTGTCGATTCCTTTGTTCGTCCAATACCTTGGGAGATGCCAGGCTATACCGATCCCGTGATCATGGCTGCAGGAACCTTTGTTCAAGGCGCTTCCATCGAGCTCAGCGCCGATGCCCCCATACGAGAACCATTTGCTGTTTATGTGCAGGGCGGTTTGATTTTTACCCAGGCACTTTACGCCGTATCTGAAATGATCTCGTATTTTCGACAATCAGAATAAGTCTACGCTTAAATAGAAAATTAGGCATCAAAAAAGAAGTTCCTTTAAGGAACTTCTTTTTATTATTATTCCAAAGTGTCACCACTTTATTTCATCCGTTAATGCAGCTGTCGAAATACCCCAACAACTTTTCCAATCACAACAGCATCGCTACTGTAGATTGGTTTATACAACTCATTTTCAGGTTGAAGACGAATGCGATCTTTTTCCTTAAAAAAACGTTTTACCGTCGCTTCATCATCCAATAGGGCCACGATAATCTCTCCATCATTGGCCGTTTTTTGTTGGCTGACCAAGATATAATCGCCATCGTGAATCCCTGCATTTACCATGCTGTCGCCACGAACCGTCAACATAAAGCATTGCTTATTGCCGATAAAATCAGCCGGAACAGGGAAGCTGTCTTCTACATTTTCAATGGCTAAAATAGGAACGCCCGCCGTTACTCTTCCAACAACAGGAACATTGACAACCTCGCGTTTTGTCGTAAATGAAAAGTCATCACGATCAAGTATTTCAATCGCTCGCGGTTTTGTCGGGTCTTTACGAATATATCCCTTTTTTTCCAGGGAAGAAAGATGAGCATGCACCGTGGAAGGGGATTTTAACCCAACAGCCGTACAGATCTCACGCACCGCTGGGGGATACCCACGGTCCATTAAGCTTTGTTTGATATAATTTAAAATGTTTAATTGCTTGTTACTTAGATCTTCATACACCTTATTCATCTCCTTTCTCATTTCTTATAGCCTGATTATATCAGAATCACAGCCGTTTTACAAACATTTGTTCGAAAAGCCTTGACATCGAACGCGCGTTCTTTTATAATGAATTTAGAACAAACGTTCGGAGGAGATTTGATATGAAAAAATGGATGAATTGGATAATCACATTACTAACAATTGCAGTGATTTTCTCAGGCGTTACCATCGTATTTGCATTGGGAAACGAATCAATTTCTCATAGAAACGATCCCTTGGCGCAAACGGTAGAAACAAATGAAATAAAAGAAACAAATGAAACTTCTGGATTATATGCATCTGAAATCCCATACAAAATTCAATCCGGCGACAGCCTGTGGAAACTTACTTCAAGTTATTCCGGATCCTTAAGCCGCCAAGATGTGATTCTCAAGATCATGGCATACAACAATCTAACAGACGCGTCAAAATTACAAATTCATCACGTTATTTATCTTCCGGGATGCCTTTCTTTAGGTGACTGAGAGGATGGGTATTCAAGGCTTGGCGCAATCGATCATCATCAATATGAGTGTAGATCTGTGTTGTGGCAACGCTCTCGTGACCAAGTATTTGTTGCAGTGCTCGTATGTCCACATTACCGTGTTGGTACATCAGAGTAGCCGCCGTATGACGAAGCTTATGAGGCGAGTATTTTTTGGGATCCAGCCCCGCAGCCAAGAGATGGCGCTTAAGAAGATGTTGAACCGCCCGTACACTAATGCGCTCTTTTCGCTTGCTTAAGAATAGCGCGTTTTTATCTTTCTGAGATGGGGGACGCACACCCAAGTATGAACCAATCGCCGCTATACACGCCTCATTCAAATAGATGGTCCTTTCCTTATTGCCCTTGCCGATCACGGTTAGGGTATCTTCTTTAATCCTGTCAATATCAATACCCACCAATTCAGAAATCCGCATTCCGCAATTTAAAAACAGCATAATGATCGCATAATCCCTTTTTGCATTTTCTCCCTTTATATGTTCAAGAAGCCCAATGGACTCATCCAGTGTTAAAAACTGGGGATGACGCATGCTGTTTTTTGGAGATTCCAAGCGTTCTGCAGGGTTCTCCGACAGCACATTCACGATTTGATGATAATACTTGAAAAGGGCACGAATGCTGGCCACTTTTCTAGAGCGGGTTCTGCTGCCGTTGCCACATTCGCGCTCCAGAAATCCAATATAGGAGAAGAGGTCCTGAAGGTTCACCCGTTTTAAATCTTTTGCGTCATAAGATTGGTATCGTTCTTCCGAAACATCTTCCAATGTTTTCAAATGATCGGTTCGAAGAATCATATATTTAACGAACCGCCTAAGATCATATCGGTATTCACGAACGGTATTCGGCGACTTGCCGCGAATCGTTGACAAGTAATCTAGAAAGTCTGTAATGAGATTGGGATCCATATTTCCCTCCATTTTTCTCTTTTTTTAACGTTAGTCGCAAAATAAGTATTTTGCGACTTTATTATACCAAAAAAACAATAAAAAAGCAAATATCCGAAGATATTCGCCTTTTTTCACTGTTTTTTCTGAACTTTTAGATGGATAGCTCTACATGAACGTTCAATTGGTCTTGATAAGCATCTAAAATCCGTTTTACGACGGTTTCTACATATTCTTGAACCTGTTCGGCGGATCTGCCTGTATATTTCTTTGGATTTAAAATATCTTTTAATTCGGCTTCCGTCAAATCGAAATGATCGCTTGCGATAATTCGATCCATCAAATCATTGGACTTGCCTTTGACTTTCACTTCAGCGCCGGCTTCCATAGACAACACACGAATCGCTTCATGAAGTTCTTGGCGGTCGCCGCCTTTTTTTACAGCTTCCATCAGAATATTTTCCGTTGCGATAAACGGCAATTCTTCCATAATGTGTTTATGAATCACTTCTGGATAAACCACCAATCCATCGAAGATATTAATTCCTATGGCTAAGATTGCATCTGTTGCCAAATATCCCTGCGCAACAGCCAAACGTTTGTTCGCAGAATCATCCAAGGTGCGCTCAAACCATTGTGTTGCTTCTACCAAAGCTGGATTCATAGTGTTAGAAATTACAAATTTTGCCAAAGCAGAAATTCGCTCCGAGCGCATGGGGTTTCTCTTGTATGCCATGGCGGATGATCCAATTTGATTTTTGCCAAATGGCTCTTCGACTTCCTTCAAATGTTGCAACAAACGAATGTCATTGGTGATTTTATGCAAGGACTGCGCAATTCCACCCAAGACATTCAATGCAAAACTATCCAGTTTCCTCGTATAGGTTTGACCCGTCAAAGCAAAGGTTTGATCAAATCCCATTTTTTCCGCCACTTTCGCTTCCAAAGCTTTGACTTGATCATGGTCATTGTCAAACAACTTCATATAGCTAGCTTGGGTTCCCGTTGTTCCCTTAACGCCTCGGAATCGATACATCTTTTTCAAATCCATCAGCATTTCATAGTCGAGTACCAGATCCTGAAGCCATAAGCCAGCTCTCTTCCCCACCGTCGTCAATTGCGCGGGTTGAAAATGAGTGAATCCCAAGGTTGGCTGCGAACGGTATTCCATAGCGAATTTTGCAACTCGTTCAATCAAGTTAACGAGTTTATGCTCAATTTCTTCAGAAGCCGCTCGGATTTGAATCACATCCGTATTGTCTCCCACATAAGCACTGGTCGCTCCCCAATGAATAATGCCTTTGGCACTGGGACAAACTTCCCCATATGTATGAATATGTGCCATGACGTCATGACGAAATTCTTTTTCCTTGACCTTCGCCATCGCATAATCAATATTTTCAATCTGCGCTCTCATTTCATCCAATTGCGCTTCTTCAATCGGAAGCCCCAATTCCTTTTGCGCTTCAGCCAGCGCGACCCATAACTTTCTCCAGGTTGTAAATTTATAGTCCGGAGAAAACACATAGGACATCTCTTTGCTGGCATAACGGGTGGTGAGTGGATTTTGGTACTCTTTCATTCTACTCCTCCTAAAAAATCTATCTCGTTAAATATGCGCGAATTCGCTCTAGCCCTTCTTTAATCAAGGGTTCAGACGTCGCATAAGACAATCGAATATAGGTGTTCACCCCGAATGCATCGCCTGGAATGACAGCTACTGATGCTTCATCCAGCATCGCTTCTGCCAATTCAATCGATGATTCAAAATTGAATTTCTTAATATAATATGAACAATCCACCATGACATAGAATGCGCCTTGAGGATTGATAAACGTAACATTTGGAAGCGCACTGACAATTTTGACCATCAATTCTTTTCGTTTTTCGAAAACAGTACGCATGGCTTCTACTTCACCGGATTCCTTCTCCAACGCCGCAACTGCCGCAACTTGAGAAATGGTATTAGGATTGGAAGAAACGTGGCTTTGCAGGCTTGTCATTCCCTTTGTCAGTTCGACTGGAGCCGCAGAATATCCAATTCTCCATCCCGTCATGGCATATGCTTTTGAAAATCCATTGATAATAATGGTCTTCTCAAATATCTTCTCAGAAAGGCTGGCAATACTAATATGCTGCACGCCACCATATACCAACTTTTCGTAGATCTCATCGGAAATAATCCAGATATCATGCTCCACCGCCCACATTCCAATGGCCAACAATTCCTCTTTCGTATATACAACCCCTGTTGGATTGTTGGGCGAATTCAAAATGAGAGCCTTTGTTTTACTAGATCTTGCCGCTTCCAAATCAGCCATAGTCAGTTTGTACTGATTTTCTTCCTTGGTTTCAACGAATACAGGAATACCATCAGCCACCTTAACCAATTCCGGATAGCTTACCCAAAATGGCACGCCGATCAAGACTTCATCCAAAGGATTGAGAAGTACTTGAAACGTATTAAAGAGCGCTTGTTTCGCTCCTGTCGAAATAACAATTTGGTTCTCTTGATAAGAAACCCCTTGATCCTCCTGCAGTTTCTTGCAAATTGCAGTTTTAAGCTCTAAAATACCACTCGCTGCAGTATATCCAATATGGCCTTCTTCGATTTTTTCAATCGCCACATCACGAATATATCTCGGGGTAGGAAAATCAGGTTCTCCTGCTCCAAAACTGATCACATCAACACCCGCTTGTTTCATGGCCTTGGCCTTCGCTGTAATCGCAAGGGTCATAGACGGTTGAATCTTTTGAATTCGATTTGATAACATATGATCTCCTCCTTAGTTTCCTTTGTATAATATATCATAAATATGAAAAAAAAATAGTCCTTTCAGACTAATTTTTTCTTAAACCGGATAGGTTTCATCCTCGCTATCCATATGCCATAAGTCCGTATCAATTTTATACAGACCGGTCTCTCTCCTTTGGAAAAACTCCAAAGCAACCTGAGGGAAAAGCAAATAGGTCAACTCGTCTTCATCCTGTTCCATATATTTTTTTATCTCACTTGGGATTTTATGCATCATCGGTTCCAGCAGATCCGCAGGACGAACTTGAATCTGGCGTTCGTCACCAATGATCTTCTGTACAATTTCCTTGGAAATTTCAGCAGGCGGACGTCCATACATGCCTCTCACATAATTTTTAATTTCCTTCGGAACAATTTTATACCGTTCTCCGAGTAGCACGTTAAAAACGGCTTGCGTCGCCACCATCTGACTCATGGGTGTCACCAACGGCGGATACCCAAGATCCTTTCGCACATGAGGCACTTCCTCCAGCACCTCATCCAATCGATGTAGTGCCTGTTGCTGTCCCAATTGAGAGAGAAGATTCGAATACATGCCCCCCGGTACTTGATTGATCAAGGTGGAGACATTGGTTCGCATCACCTTCGGATTCAAAAGCCCTTCACTCACATATTTGCTGCGAAGTTCTTCAAAATACTCCGCGATTTCGGCAAGAGGTTTAATATCCAGACCAGAATCATAGGGGGTGTTGATAAATTGTGCAATCACAGCCTCTGTTGGAGGCTGACTCGTTCCATTGGCAAAGGGCGATAAAGCGGTATCTAGGATATCGACACCCGCTTCTACCGCTTTCAGATACGATTGATTTGCCATCCCCGTCGAACAATGAGAATGCAACTCCAAAGGCACCTGTACGGCGTCCTTAATTCGCGAAACCAATTCATAGGCATCATAAGGCAACAGAATCCCCGACATATCTTTGATGCAGATGGAGTCAGCACCAAGATTGACGTACTCCTGCGCCTTCTGTACGTAATGCCCGATATCATGAACCGGACTTTTCGTGTAAGAAATTGCCGCTTGTGCATGGGCACCAGCTTCTTTGGTCTCATGTATGGCAAGGCGAACATTCCGCGCATCATTGAGGGCGTCAAAGATGCGAATAATATCAATTCCATTGCGTACGGAAGCACGGATAAACGCGCTGACTACATCATCCGGATAATGACGATACCCCAGGAGATTCTGCCCTCGAAGCAGCATCTGCAATTTCGTATTTGGCATAGCAGCCCTAAGGATTCTCAGTCGTTCCCACGGATCTTCATTTAGAAACCGAAGACTTGCGTCAAAGGTTGCCCCGCCCCACACTTCCATCGCATGGTACCCAATCTGATCCAAGGCTTTCGCGACCGGAACCATATCGCTGGTTCTCATTCTTGTCGCAATCAGCGACTGATGTGCATCTCGAAAAATCGTTTCTGTGATTCGAATCATTACGTTCTCCTCTTCTCCAAACAATACATCAAGGGTGGATTGTTTTTTTGATTTAAAAATGTGAATTTCCAAGCCTGGAACTTCCGCTGATCATAGTCGGCCAAATGCGATTCAACCCATTCGCATTCCTCTTTCCCCACATCATGGCCGGGATATGCGAGAATCATGATTACCCCTCCTACCTTCAGGAGCTCACTGGCAGCCTGAATGCTTTGGATGGTTGTCGTTCCTTGCGTAGAGATGGATTTATCCCCTCTGGGCAAATAACCTAGGTTATACAGGACACAGGCAACCTTGTCAAAGTCATAATGCATCAAATTTTCGTGACCATCTTGATGGAGCGTTAAATTTTCAGGACGACCCAATCGCGTTCGTGTTGCTTCCAGGGCATCTGATTGAATATCGAAGCCATAAACATGACCCGTCGTTCCAACAGCATGCAAAAGCCATTCTGTATCATGGCCATTGCCAACGGTGCCGTCAATGGCAACCTCGCCCTCAAAGCTGTAGTTCTGCTGCAAATAGAATTTCGAAAACGCCATCGCAGAATTGAACTCATGCTTCATGGTGACAAGATCCTTTCAAGAGACCTTCGATCTCCGCATTTGGCTCAAATTGAAATTCCTTCATCAAAAACAAGCAGTTTTCTGCAACCTTTACGAAAAAAACGCCACGCATAGACATGGCGCCTAAAACACCCTTAAAGAAAAAATCTCTCAATACAGGTTGATTGGACAAGGGCTCGAAGGCAAAGCATTGAAAAACAACCGTTAAGTCCTCTATTTGTACACCAACATGCCCAATCGCTTCCTTATTTCCATTATACAAGTTGAACCATTCCCAATTGGGCTGGAAATCCTTACAATCCGTCCATTCTTTTGTAACAATTTCTTGAATATTTGTTTCGTTTCGAACTCGTTCGACTGAAAACATTTCTACCTCCCTGCTTGTAACGCTTCAATTTCATTTTTTGTTAAAACTCGATACTCGCCGGGTTTTAAACCTCCCAGCCCAAGGCTTCCCATTTGAATCCGTTTCAATTCAATCGCCGGATGATCAATCGCGTCGCACATTCTACGCACCTGGCGATTTCTTCCTTCTTGGATCGTAATCTGAAATTGAAAATCGTTCCTCAATGGAACTTCGTTGTCGACAAGTGCCGCTTTGGTTTTGCGGCCGTCCAATTCAATTCCATTTCTCAATCGATCCAATGCCTCAGAAGACGGTCTCCCCTTCACCAGCACTTGATAGGTCTTATTTACCTCATGGCGCGGATGGATCATATAATTGGTAAACTCTCCATCATTGGTCAAAAGAAGCAATCCAGATGTCATAAAATCCAATCGTCCTACCGGATAGACACGAGGTTCTTTCGGAAGAAACTCAGTAACCACCCGCCGTCCATGGGGATCGCTCACAGACGTAATGACATGAATAGGCTTATATAAAAGATAATACACATACTCCTCTTGCAGGGTAACGGCTCTCCCGTCAACGACGACGTGATCTTCACCTGGAGTTACTTGAATCCCCATTTCTGTTACAACTTCACCATTGACGATTACCCGTCCATCCATAATCCATTGTTCCGCTTTTCGCCTGGAGGTAACTCCTGCCGATGCGATATATTTTTGTAATCTCATCATTTCCTCTCTTTTCTTGCAGCCTGATAATTGGGTAATTCCTCAATTTTATCCAAACCGAAATGAATTAAAAATTGATCGGTTGTGCCGTAGATCATCGGTTTTCCCGGTGCGTTCTTTCGACCGCGGATGCAAATGACACCACGCTCCAAAAGCGTATGCAAACTACTCTCCGCCCGTACACCGCGAATCGATTCAATTTCCGCCCGAGTGATAGGTTGCCTGTAGGCAATGATCGAAAGGGTTTCCAGACAAGCGGTCGATAAACGAACCTGCTTTTCTCCCTGAATCAAACGAGTTGCCGCTTCATAATATCGTTTATTGGTACAGAATTGATAGCCGCCGCTAATTTTTCGGATGTTAATTCCCTTATCCGTGTAAAGCGCAATCAACTCCTCCATTTCCTTTTCGATTAAAGTTGGATCCACCTGCAGCACGTTCGCCAAATCATCTCGTTTGACTGGTTCGCCATGGGCAAATAAAATACATTCCATCGCATTTTGCAAATGATTCATGCTCCCACCTCTTTTCGTGATAATATCAGTGCTTTGTCTTCATCCGATTCTATGCAAATTTCTTGCTGTTTCAGCAATTCCAATATGCCCAAAAAGACTGCAATGTAAAAATCCACCGGCTCACCCGCTGGAAAACAGTCGGAAAATAAGACCTTCGATTTTTTAATTTGATTGCGGACGGATCGAATTCCGTCTTGAATCGTAAATTGCTTTGCTTGCAATTTCAATTGTGGAATCCGTTCCATCAATTCTTGTGATCCGACAAATCGATCCAACACCCGTTGAAAGGCGCCAAAAAGATCCATGCTCCGAACATCATCCAACATCAACTGCGTTTCATCGATGGGGATCGTTTCTTTCTCGCGAACCAAAAATGGCGCGGCGTCAGACTCTTTATGCACCAGCCATTGTGCGATTTCTTGAAATCGCTTGTACGCCAACAATTGTTGCACCAACTCATCGCGCGGATCTTCAACCTCTTCCGCCTGCAAGGATGCTTGATATTGAGGCAACAACATCTTTGATTTAATCTCCACCAGGGTGGAAGCCATCACCAAAAATTCACTCGCAATTTCAAGATTGAACTGCTTCATGGAATCCAGATACGAGAAGTATTGATCCGTGATTGTAGAAATCGAAATATCATATAGATCCATTTGATTCTTTTCAATTAAGTGAAACAGCAGCTCAAAGGGACCTTCGAACTGCTCCAAGATAATCTTCATCGTACCACATCCTTAATATATTAGATTCATGTAGCCCATCACCAAAGGACCCATCACCTTAGTGATCGCATTGGTCATAATCGCAATCAACAAAAAGATATACAGATATCGTTGATTTCGATACATCCAAAATTCCATTTTTGTTGGCAAAAGGCTCATTAAGATTTTGGAGCCGTCCAATGGAGGCAATGGCAGTAAATTAAAGAAACCCAATCCCAGATTAACATAGATTGAAAAAATAATTGTATCTAAAAAGAAGGCATTGGTCGGAAAATATACCTTGAGCCCTAGAAGCAATATCGTTGCTAGTCCGAGATTGACTAGAGGACCAGCCAGAGAAACCAATATCGTGTCGCGTTTTCGATTTCTAAAAAGGCTTGGATTGATCGGTACGGGCTTTGCCCATCCAAATCGAAAAAACAGCATACAAAGGGCTCCAACTGGATCGATATGATGAATGGGATTCAGACTGAGTCGCCCGCTTCTTCGAGCAGTATCATCGCCCAGCCAATCGGCCGCCTGCCCATGGGCATACTCATGAATACTGATGGTAAACAAAACGGCGATCGCATTTAATATCCACTGAAATACGGATGCGGTTGTCATTTAATCAATCCTTTCTGCTTTGCAATAAAATACGCGCAAAGTGTTTTCGCGTCACGAAGTTCACCACGATTGACTTTCGCTTCAAATTCCTCTTGCTCCAACCAGATGATTTCAACACACTCATCTTCATCAAGTTCCTGATCGCCTTTCGACTGAATCCGATCGGCAAAATAGAGATGTATCTTTTCATCGGTATACCCAACCGAGGGATAAATTTCTCCCAAATCCGTCATGGATTCTACCACGATACCCGTTTCTTCTCGCAGTTCTCTTGCGGCACAAACTGACGTCTCCTCTTGAAAGTCCAATTTACCAGCTGGAATTTCAAGTATCGTTTCATCCATTGCTTTTCGATATTGTTGAACCAAAAGAATTTTCTTCTGATTGACAACAAGAATGCCAACTCCGCCCGGATGTTCGATGATCTCACGTTTTGAATACTTCTGATCCGTTAATTCAACGGTATCCACGCGCAATTTTATGATTTTTCCATCATATATCTTCTTTGAACTAATGGTTACTTCTTGTTTCATGATCATTCTGTTCCTTTCTCTGTTTCGCATAGTCTATCATTTCTCGTGCATACCCTCGTCCAGAGTGCGACACTTCATCGCCCGACACCAATTGAGACAGGGCATAAACTCGCTCTTCCTGATCCCGTGGGATTGCACGGGTATACACTTGATCCTGATCCATTGTTTTCACAAGCTGGAAATATTGATCTGCAAAAGCGGCAATCTGCGGTTGATGCGTGACACAAATCACCTGATGTTTTGTCGACAAAGCACTCAAGGCTTCCGCAACCCGCAAGGCGGCCTTTCCGCTCAATCCCGAATCAATTTCATCAAACACCATAATACCCGTTGTCCCCGATTCTCCTTGGCAGATTAACAAAGCCAAAAGAATGCGTGAGGCTTCACCGCCGGATGCAATCTTTCTCAGAGGCATAAGAGGAGAACCCGGATTTGTGCGAATGAAAAACTCAATTTCATCACACCCAGAAGCATTCAACTCCGATCGCGGCGTCATATGAACCGCAAAGATCGCATCCTTCATTTCTAACCCCTGAATTTGTTCCGTTATCAAAGAGGATATCTTTTGACCCACTCGCTGTCGTTCCTCTGTCAAAACACGTGCCGCTTCCTCTGTGTTTTCTTTTGCATTTTGACATTTTATCTGAAGCTTTTGCTTCTTTTCAGCAGCAGCATGAAAATCAGCCAATTGTCTTTGAATGCCTTTAAGATAAGCTAAGAGATCCGAAAGATTCAAATCATATTTTCGAGTGAAGTCATAATAGAGTTGCAGACGATTTTCTATATACTCTAACCGTTGCGGATTCAATTCCATATCAAGCAGAGCTTCGTTAATCGTTGCGCCGACTCCCAAAAATGATTCCACCATAACGGATATTTCCGACTTAAATGGGGCTAATTGTTCATAGTAAGCGGTCAAGACTTCTAAATCATGCTGAAGTCCTTCCGTCAACTCTACAAGTCGATCGGCTCCATGAATTCGATCAAGGATCTGTTGACCCCGCTTCACAATCTCCTTGCCATTCTCCAGTACACGCAGTTCCTCTTCCAAATCATGAAGTTCTTCTTCGCTCAATTTGGCGATAGTCAATTCCTCTTCCTGAAACTTCAGAAAACTCTCTTCTTTGGCCGAGATCAAATTTTCTTGAAACGCCTGATAAATATGCAGAGCATCCTGGTACTCGTTCCATTGTTCATTATATTTATTTATCGCAATTTGTAGTTTATCATCATTATAGGAATCCAAATACAACGAATGGTAGGTTTTTTTCATTAAATCAACACTTTGATTTTGAGCATGCAAGAGGATCAAGGGACGAAACAACTCCCGTAAAAATCCTACTGTAATATGCCGATGGTTCAATAAAATTCGTGATGAACCCGAGCGAAAGATCTGTCGAAAAACAACTAAGGTTTCAGGATCTTCCCATCCTTGATCCCGCAATACATTCTGAACCGACAAGGGCGGTTGCTCCAAAACCATCTCAACAGAGGCATATTCTTTTCCATCGCGAATCATGCTGCGATCGGCACGTAATCCGGTCAACCATGCAAAGGCTTCAAGAAATATTGATTTGCCCGCTCCTGTTTCCCCGGTTAAAATATTTAATCCTGTTCCCAACGAAAGTTGAAGGTCCGCAATCGTTGCGAGATTTTGTATGCGGATATCTCTGATCATTTCGTTCTCCTATTTTTCGATGATTTTGTGAAATTCAGCTTTGATTCCATCAAGATCCGCTTGATCAGATATGGCGATAAAAACCGTATCGTCTCCCGCGATTGTACCAATAATCTCGTGCATGTCCAACACATCGATTGCCGAGGCTGTGATTGATGCCGCCCCCGAAATCGTCTTAATAATCACCATTCTTCCAGAGGAGTCAATCGCTAAGACAGAATTCTTGAAAATGTTGGTCAATCGCTCTCGAAGGGCGTCAAAATTATTTTCCATTGTTGCATATTTATAGCGACCATTCTTTGTCAATGCTTTGATCAAACCCAATTCTTTTAAATCACGCGACACAGTCGCTTGGGTGATCGCAAACCCGTCTCGTTTCAAAATCGACGATAATTCTTCCTGGGTTTCAATTTCATGAAGTTTGATTAGTTTTAAAATATGACTCTGTCTTGCATACTTTCTCATTTTTTCTCCCCCTTTTGATAGGCGTCAAATATAATCCTCTCTATTGATTCCACTGGAAGCGAACCCTCTTGATTTGCCGTTATATGCAAAAGAAACTCAACATTCCCTTTCTTCCCATGAATGGGAGAAGGCATAAGCCCTTGCAGATAATACTGTGTGGCTTCCAGTTCAAAGATCAATTTGCGCAGACTCTGAAGCACAACCTTAGGATTTCTTACAATGCCGTTCTTCGAAAGCGCTTTCTTCTCTGTCTCAAATTGCGGTTTGAATAAAAACAGGAAGATAGACTCATCATCGGCCAACCTATGTATATCTGACCAGATCTTTCGAATCGAAATAAAGGAAACGTCAGCCACAACAATCTCAGGTTTCACCGCAAGCTCCTCTGATTCAATAGATCGAATATCCCGATTCTCCATCACAAGAATCTGTGGATTATTTCTGAGAGAATCATTTAATTGACAATCCCCCACATCGACCGCATACACGAAACGCGCGCCATGATTCATCAAGCATTGTGTAAAGCCGCCTGTCGACGCACCAACATCCATGCACACTTGATCCTGTACGGATACCGCAAATCCTTCCAGCGCGGCTTCGAGCTTCAATCCACCACGACTGACAAAGGGAATAGAATTGCAACTCTCTTCGATTCGATCTTCCGATTGAATGGAACGACTTGGTTTTTTGATCACCCGCCCATTTACCGTAAAATCTCCGTTTTTAATCCTTTGAGCAGCCCGTGATCGGCTGATTTCTGAAAATAACTCCGTGATTGCTACATCAAAACGCATTATTTTTTCTTTCCCTTCTTCAATTCCTTCATCACACGGATATGAAATTTCTCATCCAAAATCTGTAGAATCCGTGCAACCTCCATGACGATTTCCTTATGGCGAGACAAGGCCAATTCTTTCCCAAAAGCCTTTCCACCCACTGTCATTGCAGCAAGAATTCCGCTAAAGACGACCGAAAGCCAAAATAGATCTTGTCCCGGAAAGAGCAAAATGACACGAAAGATGATGGACGCGCCCGTAACACCACTGATGATTCCGCAAATATCACCGATCACATCGTTGCAGAAGTTGGATACTTGACTTGCGTTTCGCACCAGTAAAACCGCATACTTCGCTTGGTAATTCCCCTTGGCAGACATAGCATGAAAGGGTTTTTCAGAGCTAGCCGCCACTGCAATTCCAATGGTATCAAAAACAACCCCTACAAATACGATAAAAAACAGAATCAAGAATGCCAAGATAAGATGGGCTCGGCTGATGACTTGATCTGAAATAAGGCTTGTAAAGATTGCAAGTATAAATGTTATCAATATTGTTTTATAGATCCAATTATAACGTTTCATAAGACTCCTTTAAAAAAGCTGATAGCATAGGCTACCAGCTAATAGATGGAGGGTTAATGGTAAATTTTGCGGCTTAGGTCCAGCAGGATTTCCCAAACGAAAACTGCCTGTCACCATAGCAGCGGTTCCCCTTTCATTTCGTTTCATCCGCGTCGCCACAAGAAGAGCTGGATCACCACTTAGGCCACACTGCAATCCCAATAACCTCTAAGTCTAGGAGTTTTCCTCTACAACCTCTGCGTATCCTTATCCGCTTTTGCAGAAAGGGTTTCAATAGCAAAGCGTTTTATCTCTTGTACTTCGATCAAAAACACCGATCTATTATCCACCGCTCCCACTCATGGCAGGCTACGCTGCAGCGAGTTTACACTCTCTGCAGGTGTTATCTCATTATGCGTGCATAATAAGTCTCCACGGAGGTAGGGTCATCGCCCGCATGCCATTGCAGATCGCCCCATCCTCCTTACTCCCAGAATCTCCCCCCGACTGGGCGTCAGAAGAATCAACCAGGAACTTCATCGATATGCCCTTTGACGGATTTTTAGCCCCGCCTTCATGATACGTTCAGTTGACTAGAATACTTTTCCATCAATTTATTATAGCATGAACTTGTTTTTTGAACAAATTATGATCTTCGATTTAATATTTCATTTACAATGGTTTGTAATTCTTCGTTTTTTTCAAATGAAGAAACAAGTCCATCCGCCTGCAAAAACAGCTCTCGAATCGTTTCTCTGGTCTGTTCAACCCCATATAATTTGAGGAATGTCAGTTTTCCATTTTTTTCATCCGAGCCGATGGGTTTTCCCAACTCTTCAACGGTCGCAAAAACATCCAAAAGATCATCCTGCAATTGGAAAGCATATCCAATCACTTCACCTAATTCCTTAAGTGTCTTACATTCTTCTTCCGTCGCGCCACCCAAGATGCCACCGACTTCCAAAGCCGTACGAATTAACGCCGCGGTCTTCTTTTGGTGGATAAAGATCAAATCCTGCTCTTGCGCTTCTTTTCCTTCAAAAAGAAGATCAGCCGATTGACCGCCAATCATCCCTTGAATGCCTGCCGCCGTAAAAAGAGAATGGGCTGCACGCAAAGCCTGTCTTGGGTCTTTTGCATTCAATCCCGCCGACACAACCAGTTCCATTGCCTGATTCAGCAATCCATCACCGGCCAAAATAGCATTTGCCTCTCCATGTGCAATATGACAGGAAGGGCGACCGCGCCTGAGATCGTCATCGTCCATTGCAGGCAGGTCATCATGAATTAAGGAATAGGTGTGAATCATTTCCAAAGCCGCCGCATAAGGATAAACCTCCGCTTCTTGGTCTTGAAATAATCGGTACGCTGCAACCATCAAGGAAGGACGGATGCGTTTGCCTCCCGCCAGCAGACTATACCGCATGGCTCGGGTGACTGGCGCTTCATAGCTTGATCGCTCTGGAATCGCCTCCGACAAAAAGTTTTCAAAGGGTGCACGATTCATCACTCAGTATCCTCCGCATCTAAAAATATGGTGTTGATTTCTCGCTTTGCTGTATCCAGAATTCGATTTCCTTCATGAGTCAACATCCTTAATCGCTTCGCCTTCTCCATCATCACACTCAAATCCATGGCTTCATTTTCCTTTAACTCTCGATTCAGTTCCTCAATCTCTTTAAAAATTTCATCAAATCGTTTATAGGTTTCCATCCTGCTCCTCCTCAACCAGAAGAATTTTTTGATTTCCTACTTCTCCATGCAGCTCATACACGCCTACTGGCAGTAGTTTATCATTTCGTACAAATTGTTTGTTTTCATCTTGAATCAGAAAGTAAAAAGGCTCCCCTCGCTTCGAAAGGGACGATTCCATCTCACGAGAATCCGTCAGTAGTTGATTCCACAGTTCCAAGCGATTCACACACTCGCGAAACACACGATTGCGTTGCGTCGAAAACTGATTGTCTACTCGATTGATCCGTCGTTCGATCTCTCTTGTCATCAAGCGTTGATGTTTAGACTGCTGAGATTCTATCTGTTTCATTTGAAAACTAATTTCAATCCGTGCCTTCCATTGTTCCTCAGAAAGCCTTTGACGAATTTGTGGCATCGTTGGAACAACAAGCTCTGCGGCACCAGTGGGTGTCGATGCTCGTGCATCGGCTGCAAATTCTGCAAAAGTCCAATCCTTTTCATGACCGATCGCCGCAATCACCGGAACCTTTGAATCAAATACAGCGCGCACGACCCGGATATCGTCAAAGACCTCAAGATCGCTCGTATCCCCTCCGCCACGCGTTAAAATCACACAATCCAGCTTATGGCTTGCAATCTGTCGAAACGCCGCCTGGATGGCCGTAGCCGCCTGATTACCCTGCACCAAAACAGGCGCGACCAATAATTCGACAAAGGGATAGCGACGTTCGATATTTTTGCGAACGTCATCGATGGCCGCCCCGTCCTTCGAAGTGATCAAACCAATCCTTGTCGGATATTTTCTCAATCCTCTCTGATTGACAAAGAGACCCTTTTTTTTCATTTCTTCAAATTGGAGGCTTCGTTGGATTTCTCGTTCTTCCTTTTTAGAAATCTCAATAGTTTCAACATGAAGCCTCAGCGTTCCCCGCTTGCTGTAGTATCGCACAGCACCCGTGACAATATATTCATTTCCCTCCTGAAAAACTTCTTCAATCGGCTGAAACGAAACACAGGCCAGCATCGCTCCTTCATCTTTCAAATGAAAAAACAACCACTTGTTCGTCTGCCGAAGATTCACCATTTCACCAATGACTCGAATCTTTCTAAGCACAGGATCTGTTCTCAGGTGCTCTTCAATATAATAATTTATCTGACTAACCTGTAACGGATTCATTCCATTTCCTCCATGCATACCAAGCACATCCCAATGCATGATCCGCCGAATAGGTACCACGCACAAAAATCAACGCCAGGTTCAGATCAACCAATTGGCTGGAAAGCGTCTCACGAATCGCTCGACTCTCTGCCACACCCCCGACCAGGATGACCGTCTGGCGGTTCGTTTTTTCCGCCTCATACCGAATCATCTCTGCTAAGGATTCAGCAATATGGGAAAAAAGAGTTGCAGCAATGGTCTCTGTCGATTCCTGACCAATCATTTGATTTTGAAACCAAGTTTCGATACCAGACAGATTCCACCAGTCCTCAACACGATGAATTCGATTTCTAGTTTTCTTCGGAGTTCCCTCAAGTGCCATTTGATCCAACCAAGGACCTGCAGGGAATTCTCCCCTTAGGGATACACCGATTCGATCGATCAATTGCCCAAAACTAATGTCCTTGGTTCCTCCGATCAAACTCGCTCCTCCTTCAGACCAATGGCTCAAATCGAGGATCTCGGTTGTCCCACCGGATAGATGAAAGACCAGACAAGGTTTTGGTGCAATACGTTCAAAAAAATCAGCGGCATACAGATGATTCATCTGATGAGAAATCAGATGAATAGGCGCCTCATAAATGGCAGCAAGTGATTTCGCGAATGCAATTCCCGCCTCAAAAACCGGCATGTACGAATCCAACGTATCTCTCGGTTTGGCTGATACTGCAATTCCCTTAACCTGTCCCCTACGCAAAGTGGGCGCTGCCGCTTCGATCAAGCACGGGAGGTTTTGAATATGCTGAAAAAGGGCCTCCTGTTGTCGAAGCCCCCGTTTTCCCTCTGGAACCAGCAAAACCTTTTTCTCTTGAAAAAGGATCTGTTGATTCTCATCGAGCACAACCAGTGAGGTTGTATATGCACTTGTATCAATCCCGAGAAAGAGTCGTTTCTGCATACCCGTTCCCCTTCACAAACCCTGCCAATACACCATTGATAAATTTCGAGGATCCTTCCCCGCCATACTTTTTGGCAAGCTCAATTGCCTCATTGATTACAACTGCGTAGGGAGCGTCATCACGCTCCGAAAGCTCATATGCCGCAACCAGTAGCAAGCTGCCGTCAACCTTTGTCAATCGTTCAAAGGTCCAATTCTCCAAATAGGCTTCATAACTATATTGAATATCATAGCGGCGCTCTGAAATCCATAGATAAGCCTTTTGCAAACGCTCTTGATCTTTCTCACTTACCTGGGTGTCCAACTCTTCTTGGCACAACACGAGCAATTGAGAAAAATCGGCTTTTTCGACCTCAAAAAAACCACTATATACCAAACGGAACAATAATTCACGAAAATGAATTGCTTTCATAACCTTCTCCTCCACAAAACAAACCCTCTGATTCCTCAGAGGGTTTCACGTTACTCTTTGGTTTCAATCGCAACATCACATACATGAACAACGACTTCTGCAACCCGCAAATCAGTCATGGTTTCAACAATCTCTTTGATATGTTCTTGTAATTTCATCGCGATTCCTTGAATCTTCTTTTCGGATTCCACAACAACATAAGTTTCGATAAATACTGAATCGCCTTCAATCTTCACCTCTACCCCTTGTTCCAATTTGTTTCCGAAAATTCGTTTCGTCCAATCGGAATACATCCCGACCACGCCTTCCACTTCATTGGCAGCGATCCCAGCAATAATGCTGATGACATTATCCACGATTTTAACTTCACCTATATTTTGATCTACTTGTTCAATCGTCATAGTTAGCCCTCCAACTCTTTGTTATGGGACTATTATATCAAATGCCTCATAAAAAATACATGAAAACCTCATGATATTGGCATTCGTTTAAACTCTGTTCAAATATTCACCAGTTCTTGTATCCACTTTAATCATATCACCAACATTGACAAAGAGTGGCACTTGAACAATTGCACCAGTTTCGCATGTTGCCGGTTTGGTCGCACCAGTTGCCGTATTTCCCTTTACTCCCGGATCCGCTTCTGTCACTTCCAACTCAACAAAATTTGGCGGTTCAACCTGGAATGGTCGTCCATCATGGAATTTCATCGTCGCTGTATCATTTTCCTTAATGAATTTGATCGCTTCCTCCACCTGCTCATAGTTCAATGGAATTTGCTCAAATGAAGTTGTGTCCATGAAATAATACAATTCTCCATCGTTATATAGATATTGCATATCTTTTGTTTCAATCATTGCCTTTTCAAATTTTTCAGTTGGATTGAAAGTTTCCTCTCGAATGGATCCAGTCTTCAAATTTTTAATCGTTGTTCGAACAAAGGCAGCACCTTTTCCAGGCTTTACATGAAGAAAATCCACGATCACGTAAATATCATTATTTCGTAAAAATGTTAATCCTTTTTTAAAATCACTAGCAGAAATCATAATTTCCCTCCTAAATTCTTGAATCATCAATGCTTATTCTACCATAGATATAGGTCTGGAAACAAGCTATTTCCGCCGTTCCAACTCCCAATAATACAAGATTTCCTCTACAACTTCCTCGTGTGCTTTTTGACCCACATAAATTCGATAATCCGCAGCTCCTTCATACAAGGGCCGCCGCTGCTCAATCATGTTGCTTACGATCGATTTCCAATTCTCCCGCATCAATAATGGACGCTTAATATAGGCGTTTTCCAGTCGATAAATCAAATTTTCTGGTGTGTTTTCCAAAAGAAAAACAACGCCATGTTTTTTCAACAATTCAATATTTTTTGGATTCAATATGGTTCCGCCGCCCGTTGAGATCACCGCTTTTTTATACCGATGCACCCGTTGAATGGTATTATGTTCCAAATTCCGAAAATGCTTCTCGCCATTTTGATCAAAGATTTGAGGAATGGTCCGCTGTTCACGTTTCTCGATCAGAAGGTCCGTATCAACAAATTCATAGCCAATTTGTTTTGCAACTCGTCTTCCGTTGGTGGTTTTTCCCGTTCCCATGAAACCGACCAAGATGATATTTGATTTCATTCTGCCTCCCCTTATCCCTCTTTCTTATAAAGATATATGCGATTTGTCCATACGTCAACCGTGATTTTACGGCGATATGCCTTTTTTTCGTCAAAAAAGGTTAAGGTACCCGGCTTCTCCAATGTCAAATTCGGATCATAACGTATTCTCGAGCCCATATTCGACTGAATCAACAGATGCTCTGGAAGATCCACTTTCTTTATGATTTCCCAGTCGGGATATTTCTCTCGGCAATCTAATCTTTCAATCAAGACGATCCTGTATCCCCCTGAACCATCCACAATATCATGATCGTAAAACTCCATGCGATACAGGGATTCAGTGCGGTAGGTATACTCCCGCAGATTAACCATTTCATAATAGAAACCTTGAACAAACGAATCATATCTCAAAGTGTTCATAGGCAATCTTGGGATAGCCAAAGATAGAATGATTCCCATTATCGCTAAAGCAATCAGCAATTCCAAAAGTGTGAATCCTCGTCGCCTCATCCCAGATTCCTCATGGCAAAGTAGAAATCATAGGACTTTTTCAACCGACCCTCTTCGAAAAACAAAAAAAGATGGAGTAAAGGTTTTTGCCCCTCTCTCTCAATCCAACTGCACTGGGCATCCACGACATGATTGGCCAGAGGCTTTTTCACGTGTACGTATCCATCCGTCACATCCCAGAGTTGCAATTGGCTCCCCTCTTGGACAAATCGAATCGTCTTCCATCCTGTGATGCCAAGAATCGGACAATTGTTTTCTTCATACGTAAAATCGATGGCGGAAATTAGCATGCGTGCTTCTTCTGAACGGACTTCTACCCTTTCAACGGAGTAAAGGGTTTCAAAGAAGAACTCTGATAGATAACGTTCCTCATCTTCAATACAGATCCGCTCTGCAATGCCGCTTGAAATTCGATTTTCCACCACAATGATTTGAACCAAAATCACAAGAAAAACCCCGACAACCGCTAGCGTAACCAACAGTTCGATCAGGGTAAATCCACTCTTTTGAACCTTTGCTTTCATTTTCCTTTTTCCACTTCCTTATCCTTCTAATTGGATTGTAAATTCCTCAAGTGATAAAAAAGATCATATTGTTTTGTAATGCCATCATGTAAGTACGTGATCTTTACTTTTACCAGACTCACCACGCGGCGATCCTGGGACAATCTCCGATAAAATGTGACTCGCGGATCTATGGTTGTTGCAAGATACTCACCAAGTGGGATCGTGTCTATTAAGTTAGCCTCAATAACAGAATCTTCATACCGCTTCATAACCAATTCATTGGTTTCCGTCGCATCGCGACCGAAGGTTACCAGTATTTTCGTTGTGCTATCGTCAGGTTTTGTATAACTCAATCTAATGTTTTCCATCAGAACTCCACTGGAAACAAAATAATCGGAAGTTCCCGAATTTTGAAGGATCGACTTGTATCCATCTGTATCATTGAGATCGACAAGAACATCTTCTGCAGCCACAAACTCCTGAATAATTCGATCATTCACATCCTTGTTTTCTGAACTCATCACTAAATAAGCATTCACATCACGAATGATGGCATACTGAGAAGACATCATGGAGATAATAAAGGTCATAATCACCCCAACAATGACGAGGGTTACCAGCAATTCAATTAAGGTAAAGCCATCATTTCTTTTCATTCTCTTCATCCCCATTATAGTGAATTTGAGTAGTTCATTTCCTTCGATATAATGAAATCATCGTATCCCTCATCAGGTTTTGCTGTCGGAAATTGATAGGTTACCGCGATTGATCGAGAAGAATTCCCTCCACTCACCGTAATCTTTAATCGCATACGATTCTCGTCCGGCTGTAAACTACCTGCATCGGTACCATCATCATTAATTCTAACGATCTCAATCGTCACGCCGGATAAATCTGTTTCTCCAATTACGGTTTCAGTCGGAAATACAATCCCAGTCACGCCATACTGATAATCGTCATGCGATGAATCCGTGTAATCACCCATCAACTGACCAACCTCATCGGGTTCTATCGCCTCATCATTCGCAAGTCCCTCTAAGAGATAAAAATCAATAGAATCAGCAACCCCTTCAGCAAGATATAGTGCCTGCTCGTTTTCAGCTTCAATCGCGGCAAATTTTATATTTTGCGTATTGAAGCGTAGAAGAGACGCCACAATCAATACAATCGCACTCATCATGATAATCAACAAAAGAAGAACAGCACCTTCTTCGTTCTTTCGATTTTTTTTCATCACAATTCCTCCAAGCTTTTGATTGTCATCAAAATCACGCTTCGACTTGTATCTTCTTTACTTTTGGCAATGACCGCAACTTGATAGAGGACTTTATGGCTGTTGTTACTCTCTGCTAAACGAAAAGCACCGATCGCATATTCGTAATCCGCTCCCACTGGCAAAAATGTTGGATCTTCCAGCCATTTTAAGTAGGTTCCATTCACAGGATTTGGATTGCTGCCAGCCTCAGTGTAGACATAATTCGCCGTCATAACGGAATACATCTCTGTAACAGACTCCGCCGCCATCACCAATTCCATCTGATTCTGCACAATAATATTTAAGTCGGTGACCGTCTTGTCAATCTCCTCCGCTCGTTTTACCGAATACAGATAGGAGAATGTAGAGACAATAACAATCGATAACAAGCCCAAGGCTAGCAAAACTTCAATTAGTGTAAAGCCTGATCGCTTTGACATAAACTCATCTCCTAAACGTCTGTTTCGTTCAACAGCACATACAAGGTCGTCTCAAGATTCACTGTAAAACTTGCTCCATCCAGATCGTCATCTGGTTTTTCCAAATCAATGACATTGATATTCACAGACTTCAAATTCAGATGCAAGGATTCTACTAAGTTGACTAATTCATCGTAGTTACAGGTCAGCTCTGTGTAAAATTTAATTTTACCAATCGACAAACTTGGATTCGTTGTCTCATTTTTAACCAAATCCGTAAAATTGATATAGTCGTATTCAAGATCAACTGCACTGAATGCATTGTTGACATCCCGTACAATTAACGTCTGACTCGGTTGAATATACCATTGGTCCGAATTGAATTCAATTTGATCCACTTGCGCGTAAAACTGTTCTTCCAAAACGCCTTGTTCAGCAATTCGCTGATTGATTTGATCCAAGGTTTCTTGCGAGGTATTCTTCACCAACCGCAATTCCTTTAATTCTGTGTTTTTTGGCATGTACAGCAAGACAAAGAGCAGTAAAATTAAGACAAGAGGCAGATACTGCAACAGATTCTTGGACTGCTGAGTAAGAGGCGCGCGCTTCTTGTGTTCTTGATTCTCAGTTCCACCATTATCATTTTGTTTTTTCTTGAAAATATCATTCAGTTTCATCGGCATCGCCCTCTAGTTCGCAATTAATATTTGCAACATACTCGCCAAGATCCGTTCGCGCTATATTATCAACCTGAACCATTTCAAAAAAATCACTGGCATCGAGATTGTTCTGAAAAATAAACAATTCCGTTTCATCCGTCGTTCTCGCTTGCATATAAACATTTTTGCCATTCAATCGCAATTCATCTAATTGAATTCCATCGCCCATCAATTGACGAGTATTTTTCAATACATTCGCATTAATCAAATAATATCCATCCAGTCTTGTTGAGACATCCAAGATGCTTGTATTCAATGCACTTGCATTGGCAATATCAGTTTCACTTAAGAAATCAATTTGCATCGCCTGTGCCGTTTCTATCATGCGATCCAGTTGAATGATTTCCTCGTTTGTATTCTTGATATTTGTACGAACCAAGACATACAACATAATCATCGCGAAAATCGTAACACCATACAAGGTCATAAGGAACCATTTTCTCTGGCTGCTTCTTCGATGTTTTTTTAAGTTAATCGAGAAAAAGTTAATATCATACATGAACTCACCTCCCAGGCCGATGACCATGTTGAACCTCAATTGCGGCTCCGATCATCGGGAGAAAAAGATTGGCATCGGTTTGATTGGTCACATTGGAAATGGAGCGAATTGTCTTGGTGGGAACCAAAAGGCTCTCTTCAAATAATTCATCCAAATTTTCCTCTTGTGTCGCTTGACCCATCAGCAATATATTCGATATGCTTTTGTTCTTCTTATGCGTTAAATAAAACCGAAAGGTGTTCTGTATCGTATCAAATTGCTGATAGATTCGATCCGCCAACGGTCGTTCGTCTTCTACATCTAAGAGGATTTTTCGATTCAAATCTACATTCCCTTCACTGATAAAATAAAGATTAATTCGATCGAAATCAATGTCAAATATCGCAAAAGTTTGATCATGTTGAACCGGTATATTATTAAAAGATTGTACGGCCATAATCTGCTTCGTCAATGCATTGGAATTGATATCCAATCGTGAAGGTTTCAACCCAAGTTCACCCACAAGTGTCCAAATATCTTGATACAAGGCTTTCGAAAGAATCACCGTCGACATGATATATTTCTTCGTTTCTTCCTCAATCTGATCAATCAACTTATACTGGATATGATAATCAACCGTATCGATTAAAAGAGATTCCTTAATTTCATAAGCAACAACAGAATCCAATAATTTCTTCTCAACCTGGGGAATTTGAACATCCCGTGTCAAAACAAGACTATTCTCTAAAGAAAGTGCCAATCGCTTAGATTTTGGTTTCAATTCTTTAATTGCCTTCGATAGTTCTTCTAAAAGCTTCTCTGGATTTAAAATATGCGACTTGTCGATCACATCTTCATCAAATCCATAACTCTTCACGCCACGGATCAAAAAATTACATTGAATATTTTCAACCAAATTATCTTTTATAGCAACATGGTCGAAAGTTGATCGATAGTCAATAACCCGAAAATAGTTTGAACCAAGTTCGATGCCAATCCAATCCTTATTCTTGTTCGCCACTTCCTTCACCCTCTCTTTTATAGATTAAACCATTGAAAATACCAATTCATTATTGGATCCGCAAAAAAAATGCCGAAAATCGCAGCCATCGATATAAAAGGACCAAATGGGATTCTGTCTTTTCTTGTTTTCACCTTTGTTGCCAATAAAAAGACTGACAAAACTGCTCCAATAACGATCGAAAACAGCAATACAAACAACCCATTTTTAAAACCAAACCAAAGGCCCAACACAGCAAACATCTTTGCATCTCCCATACCCATTCCATTTGTTAACACTACAATCAACAATATGAACGCTCCGCATACAACAAACCCTAGTAATTCCGTTCTGTAGCTCTGACTTATTATCATCTTGATGATCGCAAGGAACCCAATTCCAAGATTAAATTCATCCGGGATAATCATCTCCTTGTAATCCACCAAGAAAATCACAATTAATAATGAATAAAGTAGCCAATTTAAGGCTACCAAAGCGATTTCAGCGCCGCTGCTTGGCGCCATATAAAGCCAAATTACAGCGAAACCAACTCCTGTAATCATTTCGATCAAGGGATACTGCCAAGAAATTTTCTCCCCGCAATACCGACATCTCCCCTTCATCATCAAAAAACTCAAGACCGGTACCAAGTCCAAGGATCCCAATCGATGATCACAATTCGGGCAATGAGAAGGCGGAAAAATCAAACTCTCTCCTCGGGGCACTCGATATGCCACAACGTTCAGAAAGGATCCCCAAATCAATCCCAATACTCCTGTCAATATCGTCATCTGTCACTCCTTCTACATGATTTGTTCAAACATCCCAAACATCGGAAGCAACATCGCAATTACAATGGTTCCGACCAAGCCTGCAACCAGAATAAGCATTGCTGGCTCTAACATTTGTGTGAATTTCTTTAAGGCGAAATCAACTTCTTCTTCAAAATACACCGCCGTATCATCAAGAATCGTATCCAAAGCGCCTGATTCTTCCCCGATTCGGACCATCAAGGATAGCATTTCAGGGAATTGGGAGATTGCGCCCAATTTAGCTGATAAACGATGACCGCGCTTGATATCTTCTTGAACCTGCATCAGTTGTTCTTGAAAAACAATGTTTTTTAAGACCGATGCCGATTGGCCCAATGCTTCCACGATATCCAATCCGCTGGCTAGGAGTGTGGAAAGGGTTCGGGTAAAAAGTGCCGTCTTTGAACCAATATAAACATGCTTATAGCCAGGGATTTGCGTCTTGAAGCGATCTATGATATATCGTCCCCGCTTGGTCTGTTGAAAGGCGCGCCCCGCAATGAACAGGATCACCAATCCCCCCAAAAGGAAATACCAGTAATTCTTTAAAAAATCGCCCAATGCGACAACCACCGCCGTCAAACCCGGCAACTCTGCATCGTTCTGTGAAAAAATTTCAACAAAAGTCGGCATCACAAAGGTTAGAATAAATGTTACAACACTAACCGCAACCGCAACAACGATCAAAGGATATCGTGTTGCATTGGAAAGCTTTCGGTTTAAATCTGTTTCTTTTTCATATTGAATGGCAAGGCGTTCGAAGATAAGATCCAATTGCCCGCTCTGCTCACCGGCCGAGATCATATTCGTATAAAACGCATCAAAGTAATGAGGATATTTTCCCATCGCTTTCGATAGATAAAATCCCTTTTGCACATCATCCCCAATCTTTCTTAGGGCTGCTGAAAATGATTTGTTCTTGGTTTGACGCGCATAGATTTCCAAGGTATCAAGCATCGGCAAGCCCGCACGAAACATCGTGCTTACTTGGCGACTAAATACCGCCAAATCGCGCTTTTTCATTTTCCTAGCGCCGAAAGAAAAATTGATTTCTCTTGACCCCCGGCTCTGCTTGATCTCTAGCGGCATGAGCTTCTGCTTTTCCAATTGCAAAACTGCAGCTTCATGACTATCTGCCGATAGGACGCCCTCTATTACATTTCCGTTTTGTAACGCGCTATACTTGAAATTCGCCATAAGCTCACCCTTTTCCCATTAATCCATAAAGAACCGTTCAAAAGTTTCTCGATCAATCTTTCCGCTTTGATTCATTTGAGTCAAGTACTGGTTAAAAGTTCTCATCCCCAATCCTGCGTTGGTCTGAATCATATTATTGATTTGATGTGTTTTGCCTTCTCGAATCAGGTTTCGGATCGCATTGTTTGCAATCATGATTTCCAATGCGGGCACTAAACCATTGTGCTGTGCATTGGGCAGCAGTCTTTGAGAAACAACGGAGATCAAAACGTTAGCCAATTGCACGCGAATTTGTTGCTGCTGATCCGGCGGAAAAACGTCCACAATCCGGTCAATCGTCTTTGCCGATCCCATAGTATGTAAGGTCGAAAAAACCAAGTGACCAGTCTCAGCGGCAACCAAGGCCGTTGTAATGGTTTCCAAGTCGCGCATCTCGCCCACAAGGATAACATCTGGATCTTCACGAAGAGCAGCACGCAAACTCTTGGAAAAACTGATTGTATCCTCGCCTAACTCTCTTTGATTGACAATGCAACTGCGATGCTGATGTAGATATTCGATGGGGTCTTCAATCGTGATAATATGTCCCCGTTTTTTACGATTGATAATATCGATCATGGATGCCAAGGAAGTCGATTTCCCGCTACCTGTCGGTCCCGTTACAATAATTAATCCTTGTTCTTTCATGCATAAGTCCGCAAGGGTTGCAGGCAAAGAAAGCTCTTCCAAGGTTGGGATCGTGGCATTCAATCGCCGAAGTGCAAACGCATATTTTCCCTTTTGTCGAAAGGCATTGACTCGATATCGCGTTCCAGATCGAGAGGTATGGGCGAAATCGCAGTCACCCATCTCCTCATATGTTCGTTTGTGCTTATCGGATACAAAACCATTGTACAACTCGAAGAGTAGATCATCGTCGATCACTCCCTCTGAAAGAGAGACGAGTTCTTTATTGACACGAATTTTCGGTGATGACCCATAGGTAATGTGCAGGTCAGAAGCGCGATATCGCTCGGTGAGTTCCAGTAATCGCTCAAGATAATTCATTATAACCTCCTACATACTTCCCAATACTCGATTTAATTCATCAACGGTCGTCAAGCCTTCCTTGATCAACTCAATACAGCTGTTTTTCAAGGTCAAGTAGCCTCTGCGTTTCAACAAATTCAGCATCTCGTCTTCCTGGATTCCGGAATAAACCAATGATCTTGCGTATTCATCCAACAGGAATATCTCATAGACTGCAGTTCGACCTTCATAACCCGTGCCGCCGCATTCAAAACATCCCTTTGCACGATACAGGGTTCGCGGTTCTTCCATTTCCAGTGCCCGAACCTCAAACTCGCTGCTCTCGTAAGCTTCTCGGCAATTCGGACAAAGTTTTCGAACCAAACGCTGCGCGATAATCCCCTTCAGAGAAGACGCAACCAAGTAGGATGGCACGCCCATATCGGTCAAGCGAGTTACCGTTGACAAGGCGCTGTTCGTATGAATGGTAGACAACACCAAGTGACCAGTAATCGCAGACTTAATTGCAATTTGAGCAGTCTCATTGTCACGAATCTCGCCGACCATGATAATGTCCGGATCCTGTCGCAAAATGGATCGAAGTCCTTTCGCAAAAGTCATGCCCGCCTTTTCATGCACTTGCACTTGATTGATTCCATGGAGTTTGTATTCCACGGGGTCTTCCAATGTAACAATATTTTTTGAGGACGTGTTCAATTCATTCAAGATTGCATAGAGCGTCGTTGTTTTCCCACTTCCGGTTGGACCCGTTACAAGAATAATGCCGTTTTGTCCACTGATTAAACGATGAAATGGATTCACACTCTCTTCCATCAGACCCAGTTCCTCGACACTACGAAGGCTGACAGAACGGTCTAAGATACGAATTACAACCTTTTCTCCATAAACGATTGGCAAAGTCGATACACGCAAGTCAACGCTCTTATTATTGACAACCAGTTCGATCCGACCATCCTGTGGAATCCGGCGCTCTGCGATATCCATGGAGGACATAATCTTGATTCGAGCAACGATGGCTGACAAAGATGCCAAATCGGGATGCATGATTTCACGTAAAATCCCATCGACCCGGACACGAACCCGTACTTCACTGGCAGTAGGCTCAATATGAATGTCACTGGCTTTCAAGTTAACTGCTTGTGTAATAACTGTATTCACCAAGCGCACAATCGGTGCGTTATCAATAGCGTTTCCCAAATCCTCCGTGTTTAAAGTTTCCTTCTTCACCTCTTCAACAGAAAACTCATCGACAATTTCATCAATGGCTTCTCTTGCTGAGATATTCGTATACAACTGACTGATATACTTTAGAATCTTGTCTTTTTTGGAGATCGCTACTTTGATTTCATATCCAGATATGATATGAAGATCTTCGATCGCAAAGACATTGAGAGGATCTTCCATCGTAACCGTTAACTGATTTCCTTCTTTTTTCAAGGCCAAAACGGTATACTTACGAGCAATTTTCTCCGGCACGAAATAGACCACTTCCAAATCGAACTTATATTTGTCCAAGTTGATGTAATCGATTCCTTGCTGATACACCAAGGTATTGATAATTTCATTTTCCGTCACAAACCCAAGATCCTGAAGTGTTTCGCCTAATTTCCCGCCATTCCGTTTTTGCGTAGCAAGGGCATCCTTTAATTGATCATCTGTAATAATGTTGTTTTCAACTAGCAAATCACCTAATCGCAGTTTATGGACACTCATTTTCTCACCCCCGTATTCAAAAAACGGCCACAAGACCGCTATTTTGTTATTTTAATTATATTCCTTTAGGAAATCTGTGTCAATTTACCAAGATTTGTTCTTCCCATAAGTAAATCCTTTTCTTAAAAAGCCTTCCATTTTCCGATTGATTTTCGTCTTCAGCAAATCGCCTTTAGCCACTGGATCCACTAACACAGAAAGGAAACCCATTTGATTGGCCAACCATACATCGGTAAATACTTGATCACCGATAAATACGATTCGGTCTGGTGATTCCCCCATTTCTTTTACAATTTGATCGGTTCGAAAACGCAAGGGTTTGTATAAATTTGAAAAACCGGTTAAATTTGCAACTCTACAAAACTTTTCTACCCGTTCTTTGCCATTATTAGACAAAATATATATTTCCCACCCTTCATTTTTTCGCTCTACCACCCAATTCAAAAATCGCTCTTCTGGCAAAGGCTGATCAAAAGCGGAAACTGTATTATCCAGATCACAAAAAAGGATGCGATATCCCTTTTCCCAAAATTCAGAAAAGGGAAGATCATAAATGGATGTTGTACAAAAATGCGGCGTCAATTGTTCCATCATCCTATTTCCCTTCTATAATTGACTGTACTTTTGTTACCATCAGGTCAATGGCAACTTTATTGTATCCGCCTTCAGGGATAATCAAGTCTGCATAGCGCTTGCTTGGTTCAACAAATTGTAAATGCGCGGGTCGAACGGTGGTCATATATTGTTGTATGATAGAATCCAAAGAGCGGCCTCGATATTTCATATCTCGTTGAATACGGCGAATGACACGAACATCCGGATCTGTATCAACAAATACTTTGATGTCCAGCAAGTCCCGAATTCGAGGATCTTCATATAATAAAATTCCTTCTAGAATTACAATGTCTCTGGACTCCACAAGAATGGTTTCCTTTTTCCGATTATGAATCTCAAAGTCGTAAATCGGTTTTTGCACGGTCTGTCCCTCGCCCAAAAGCTTCAAATGTTCGATAAGCAAATCATTATCAAAGGCCAAAGGATGGTCATAGTTCGTCTTTACACGTTCCTCGTAGGATAGCTCTGATTGATCACGATAATAAGAGTCTTGCTCGATCACTGCAATGGAACTAGCTGGCATCGATTGGAAAACAGCACGTGCTACCGTGCTTTTCCCTGAGCCTGTTCCCCCGGCAATCCCAATAAAAACTGGTTTTCTCATTCTGCCATCTCCTTTGCTTTTCTTAAAAAATCTCCAGATTGAAGCGGTTCTGATGTCTCCAAACGTATTTTCTGTTTCGGATGAGGAGCGCAGTCCATCGCCTCTCCCGATTCACTCCATATCCCTGTAACCGTAAATTTACCCGCATGACTCCCAGGACCAAAATACTCGATCGTATCTCCCACGCAGAATTTATTGCGCTGCTCAACCAAGACCATATTCTCATCCATTTTCTCAAGCACAAGACCAATGAAGTCGTGGGTTCGAATATAGTGATTATCTTGATACAATTGCGCTTCCTCGCCTGCTTTGCCAAATAAAAAGCCTGTCGTGAAATCACGATGACTTACCTTGCGCAATTCTTCCATCCACTCATCTTTACATTTATACCCTTTTGGATCTTTAAGATAAGCATCAATCGCCAATCGATACGCGCGAACAATGGTTGCCACATAATATTGACTTTTCATTCTGCCTTCAATCTTCAAGCTTGTGACACCAGCCTCAATATACTCTTTCAAGTATGGCAAAAGACAGAGGTCTTTTGAATTCAAAATATAGGTTCCTCGTTCGTCCTCTTCCACGGGAAAGTATTCATTGGGTCGCTTTTCTTCCACCAAATGATAACTCCAACGGCAAGCTTGCGCGCAATTTCCTCGATTGGCATCTCGGCCCGTCATATAATTGCTCAAAAGACATCGACCAGAATACGCCATGCACATCGCACCATGAACAAAACTCTCGATCTCCATATCCTCTGGAAGTTGCCCAGAAATACTCTTCATTTCTTCCAGGGTCACCTCTCTGGCAGTAACGATCCGCTTCACGCCCTGTTGATGCCAAAATTTTGCCGCATATGCATTGGTCGTATTCGCCTGCGTCGACAAATGCACTTCCATCTCAGGTATGCTCTGTCGAACCATCATCAAGATTCCGGGATCGGAAACAATAACTGCGTCAACTTCAATTCGAGCAAGATCCAATAGGTAGTCTTCTAATCCATCAAAATCCTCTTGATGCGCATAAATATTCAAAGTGACGTATACCTTCGCCTGATGTTCATGAGCAAATACAACCCCTTCACGCATCTCTTCAAGCGAAAAGTTCTTGGATTGCGCCCGTAGTCCAAATCTTTGACCGCCCATATATACAGCGTCAGCACCGTAAGTCACTGCCGTCTTTAATTTTTCCAAGTTTCCTGCTGGTGCCAATAATTCAATTTTTTTCATGTTTATCCTCTCTTTACAGAAATCGAAATGCCGTCATCGATTGATAAAATCCGTGTCTCAAAATCCGGATGATTGAGCAGTGTTTGATGGAACACCTTCAGCTTTTTAATCATCGAACGATACCGTTTCGGGACCTCTTCGGCCTCAACAAACCCGTGAAACAGCATATTATCGCAAATCACAACGCCCCCAGGACGAATTTTTTCAATCGCATCTTCAAAGAATCGACCATATTGCCCTTTCGCCGCATCAATAAAGACAAAATCATATTCTTCCTTCATACCAGAAATCAAGTCCAATGCATCGCCTTCATGCAAGATGACCCGTTCCTCCAGATTAAATCGTTGGATATTGGCCCGTGCCTCATTTGCACGATCAGGATCCTTTTCAATGGTGTCAATGATTGAATTCGGACTCACCAAAGCCATTCTTATGGCAGAATATCCGACTGCAGTTCCTACCTCGAGGATTCGATTGGGTTTCAATAAAAGCAACCATGAATCGATTACCCCAGCGGCATTATCCAATAGTATGGGTACACGATCAACCTTGGCTTGATCGTACAATTTTCGCATCATGCTCTGTTGCTTTTCATCCTTAATCCAAAGAAAATTATCCACTATTCCGTTCCCGCTTTCTCTCTCGCCGCGTGGGTCGCAGCCAAATGTTCTTCATAAGTTTCTGTAAATGTATGAGTGCCCGTTCCATCTAAATTCGATGTAAAAAACAAGTAGCTTGTCTCTGCCGGCGCCAAGGCAGCCTGAAGGGCTGTCTTGCCTGGCGATCCAACAGGTCCTGGTGGGAACCCTGCATACATATAGGTGTTGAAGGGAGAGTCAATTTCCAAGTCAACATTCAACAATCGCTCTTTTCGCTCGCCCAATAAATATTGAATGGTCGCACAGGATTGAAGCGGCATTTCGATTTCAATACGATTGAGAAAGACCGATGCGATCAATGGAAATTCCTCAGCCGCCTTTCCTTCCCCTTGAATCATGGATGCCAATGTCGTTACCTCAACCAAATTCGAAAAATCTTCCTCTGTCAAAACGCCATAAACCTGAACAAATTGGTGGATCATCTTTTGAAAAATTTGTTCTTCTGAATCATCCGTGAAAAACTCATAGGTTTCCGGGAATAGAATTCCCTCCATCGAACTGAATTTCTGCACTTCCTTCGGAAAGTCCTGACTCGACAACCATGATTCATCGATCAATATCGCCTCATAGCCTTCTTGTTCGCCTAATTGATGATCAAGCAACACTTGAACGATCTCTGCCAGGGTATACCCTTCTGGAATTGTCACACGTACGGTTTCTCGTAAAATTCCGGGTCCTTCTGTGAAAATCGTCATCATCTCTTCCAATGTCAGATCTGTCTTCACCCGATACTCGCCCGGTTTAAACTTGCTTTCCATTTCGGTTTTTTTAGCTACCCAGCGAAATGCATATTGATTTCGAATAACCCCGTCCATGTCTTCCAATTGTGTAGCTATAGAAGTGGCAGTAGCACCTTGAACAATCTTCACAAGGCGTTCTGTGCCTTGCCCTTCAGCATCAATAGGCTGAAATTGCAGATAGCCGTATCCACCAACCCCGAGCACGATGAGCAATAAAAAAAAGAAACCTTTTTTCATCTTCTTTCCCCCCACATAGAAATAACCAGACAGCTACATCTGGTCATTTCATATTTTCAGTCTCTACAACTGATTTTTACACATCCATGATCACAGGTAAAATCATTGGATTTCTTTTAATTTTCTCATAGATATAGTTGCGTAAACCTTCTTTGATCTTCGCTTTGATAGTTGACCAATCGGTGATTTTTTTCGCTTCACACTCTTTTAATACCTTCATAACAACTTTCCGTGCACCTACCATTAGATCTTCCGATTCACGCACATACACAAATCCCCTTGATACGATATCAGGACCCGATACTGTTTTCGCTGTTTTCTTGTCAATCGTTACCACAACGACAATCAAACCGTCTTCAGACAAATGCTTTCGGTCACGTAATACGATATTGCCGACATCGCCGACACCAAGACCGTCAACAAGAATTTTCCCTGCTGTTACGGAACCCGTCGCTTTCGCCGTTTTCTTCGTCAATTCAATAACGGTTCCATTGATGGCCGTCATGATGTTCTCCACAGGCATGCCCATTTCAATTGCTAAATCCGCATGCGCTTTCAGATGCACCTGTTCTCCATGCACGGGCATAAAAAACTTCGGTTGCAAAAGCGCTTGGATCAGCTTGCACTCTTCGCGGCACGCATGGCCGGAAACATGAATATCAGCATTACGGTCATGGATGACTGTAACCCCTTTTTCCACCAATAGATTGATAATCTTAGATATGGGCTTTTCATTCCCTGGAATCGGGCTCGCACTTAACATCACTGTATCACCTGGAATCAATTCCATATTGCGATGCATATTTGCTGCAAGGCGAGAAAGCGCCGACATAGGCTCTCCTTGACTGCCGGTTGAAATCACACAAATTTCTTCAATTGGATGTTTGCCGATATCCCGCAACTCGATCAGCGTGCCCTTGGGAATCTTTAAATAACCCAATTCCGAGGCAACCCCAGAAACATTCAGCATGCTTCTTCCGGAAAAAGCCACCTTGCGATTAAAACGAACCGCCGCGTTGATAATTTGTTGAACCCGGTGCACGTTGGATGCAAAACTTGCTACAATAATACGGCCTGTCGCCTGCATAAACTGCGCTTCCAAAGCTTGCCCAACTGTTACTTCAGACTGGGTATAGCCCTCACGAATCGCATTCGTGCTGTCAGCCATTAAAAGAGTAACCCCTTTTTTGCCCAGCTCTGCCAATCGCGCAAAATCCATGGGTTCGCCAATGATCGGCGTATAATCGATTTTGAAATCTCCTGTGTGCACAATAACACCCGCTGGTGTATGCAAAGCAATGGCAAAGGCATCAGGAATACTATGATTCACATTGATAAACTCAGCTTTGAATGGACCAATTTCGATCGTGTCACCCGCATTGACTCGATTTAATTCAACATCGGTCAAACCATGCTCCTTCAGTTTGTTTTCAACTAATCCCAGGGTCATTCTAGATCCAAAGATCGGAACATTTATTTTCTTTAAAAAATACGGCAAAGCACCAATATGGTCCTCATGGCCGTGGGTCAACAAAATTCCTTTTACACGATGTTTGTTTTGCTCCAAATAGGTGAAATCTGGAATAACCACATCAATGCCTAGCATTTCATCTTCTGGAAAAGTCATACCAACATCGATAATGACAATCTCATTCTTACACTCAAAAACCGTTAGGTTTTTTCCAATTTCATTCATTCCTCCAAGAGGAATGATCTTTACTTTTGTCAAACTTTTTCTCACGTTCAATTCTCCTTTTTATTTGAACGGGCTTTCCGACAAACCTTGCAAGTCCCAAAAAATTTTACGCTGTGATCTGTAATCTGAAACCCCTTGTTTTCTTCAATTGCTGCTTCCAATCCTTCCAACAAATCAATTTCTACTTCCTCAACCCGACCGCATTGCAAACAAATAAGGTGATGATGCTGATGCGCATTGTTCATGCACAATTCATATCGACTCAACCCATCATTAAAATTCATCTTATATACAATGCCTAAATCTTCCATTAGCTGTAGGGTGCGATATATCGTCGCAAGCCCAATTTCAGGATATTTATCCTTCACCCGATCGTAAATTTCTTCAGGACTTGGATGTTCATTTGAGCGCTCGTAAAGAACCTCAAAGATCACCCGTCTCTGTGTTGTCAATTTGTACCCGTTTTTTCTAAATATCTCTAGATAGCGTTCTTTATTGTCCATTTCGTCCTCGACTTCTTAAGAATCCAAGTCCATTAAAATGAGTTCTCGTACCTCTTGGTATTCGCTTTCTGATCCAATTTGCTCCAAGATCAGTTCTTCGCCATGCTCTTGAATACGGAAGACAAAGGCTTCTCCGTCTTCCTCAAATTGAACCAAAGCATATTGTTTTTCCGAATACTCATACATATCAAGGATCTCCACTTCTTGCTTGGCTCCCTGATCATTCAAAAAGGTTCCTTTCATGCTTTGCTCCTTTCCAAATCCAATACCGTTTGCAATATTTGAACGGCTGCCAATTGATCAATAACTTGTTTGCGATTTTCTCTTCGCACACCGCTTTCAATTAAAATCTGCGTGGATCGACTCGTCGTAAGCCGTTCATCAGAAAACTCGACAGCTACATCGAACCTTTTTTTCAGTCCTTCTCCAAATTCCAAAGCCTTTTTTGCTTGTGGACCGATTGAGTTATCCATATTTTTTGGCAAGCCCACAATAATCTTTTCAATATCTTGTGCTTGAAGCAAAGCTGCAATTGCAGCATAATCTTTCTTTTTCCCAATTCGCTTGATGGTTTTTACCGGCTGTGCCATCCATTTCAATTCATCGCTGATGGCAACACCGATTGTATTGTCTCCAACATCTAACCCTAAGTATCTACCCATTTTACACAACCTTAATACAGAATTCTTTGCAGGCCTTGGCACAGTATCCGCACCGAACGCATTTGGACTGATCCAAAACAACTGCTTTCCCGTCTTGAAGCCCCAATGCATTTTGTTGACAGGCTTCAACACATCGTCCACAGCCCACACACCAATCTGCTATTTTTAATTTTTTTTCTTGAAAATGAAATCGTTCTTGCTCCGTTTTCGTCCATTCATGATCGACAATGCTTCGAACATTTAAATCCACTTCTATTTTACTCTGCATGCCGATGGCAATCACCGCTTCCGGAAATTCTTCATGAAGATACGAAATTGCCTGTGGATATTCCTCCAATAAATGACCGCCGCCTAAGGGTTTCATCAAATAGCAACCCATCCCGCGATCCATCTGTTCGTGTATGGCTTGCTCCATATCCAGTCTTTCCCCGTCCACAATGCCAATTCCGCGTCGATTGATCAGAGGGTGAATGACTTTCATTTCCGGCATCGTCTCCGCCGCCTTAACGCCTCGTACGAAATGTGTGGAATACCCGATCGCACGAATCACGCCTTTTTGTTTTTGCTCCCCAAAGTATTCAATCGCTTCGCGATGTCCCCTCAGAGTATGCTCGCTTTCTTGTTCATGAAGCATCATGATATCGATATAGTCTGTACCCACTTCCCGCAAGACTTTCTCCAGGCTCGCTTTCGCAGTCGCGCGATCATAGGCATAGCACTTTGTAGACAAGACAAATTCTTCCCGTTTCACAAGATCGAGAAGCGCGCGAAAATGCGCATAGTTCCCGTATAATTCCGCCGTATCAAAGAAATTGATTTGATGCTTTAAAATCGCATATGCAAACAACGCAGCAGCTTCCTCTGCAGAAAAATTTTTCTGAAGCCGGCTTGTTGTTAAGCTGCCAAAACAAATTTTTGAAACGCGAATTCCTGTCGTTCCCAAATTGGTAAACTGCATAAATTCCTCTTTCACTTAAAGAAAAGTACAGCAAATATGGCTGTACTTTCTTTCCATCACTTGGTTACATTGTTTTCAATATATTCACGTAAAATTTCTTCCAATAATTCATCTCGCTCAATTCTACGAATCAGGCTCCTCGCGTTATTGTAGCTTGTAATATACGTCGGATCCCCTGATAAGAAATAGCCGATCAGTTGATTGATTGAATGATACCCTTTCTCTTCAAGCGCTAGATAGACTTCGCGCAAAATCTCTTTTGCATCATTTTTGTCATCAACCGCAACCTGTAAATGAATGGTATGATTTGAATCAACGGTTTTTTCTTCTGTCATAATGGTATCACTCCTTTCTCTCAAATTATACCACAGAAAGAAGATCCATCAAGGATTTATAAAAACTTCTTCGCCTCTTCTTTAGCAAAAGTTAAAATTTCTCCGATTTTTCCAGTGTCAGGAGCGCCTGCTTGCGCCATATTCGGCCGTCCGCCGCCACCGCCGCCAGCTAATTTTGCCATTGCGCGAATCATATTCCCTGCGTGGAATCCCTTTTTCACAAGATCTTCACTGCCGGAAACCAGTAGCAATAGTTTCCCGTTCGACTCCGTTACTCCCGCAAATAGATACGAGGAAGCCTGATCCTTCATGCGGTCCATTAGACCACGTAAGCCGTCTACATCTTGTCCGTCAAAGCCAGCAATCAAAACCTTGGTATCGCCCACAATCTCGACTGCATCAAAGATTGATTCAAACATCTGATTGCGCAACTTAGCAGTCGCTTGCTCCAACTCTTTTTTCATTTGCTTTTGTTCCGCCACCAGCTCCGAAATGCGGCCCATTAAATTGTCTTTTTTCGTGCGTAAAAGACTTGCTATTTCCATCTGTTCCTTCTCTAATTCATTGGTATATGCATAGGCAGACTTGCCGGTAACCGCTTCAATTCTGCGCACACCCGCCGCGATTCCGTTTTCATGCAAGATCTTGAAAATTCCAATATCAACGGATCGAGAAACATGGGTTCCTCCACACAGTTCCTGAGAGTATCCTTCCACCGACACAACACGCACCTTTTCTCCATACTTGTCAGAGAACAATGCAGTTGCTCCAGATTGAACCGCTTCTTCCATGGTCATTGAATCTGTCATCACCTTGTGATCTTCATAAATGATTTCGTTGACACGTTGCTCGATTTTCCCAAGCTCATCGGGCGAAATCGCCTCCATATGCGTGAAATCAAAGCGTAACCGTTCCGATGTTACCAGGGATCCTGATTGACGCACATGGTCACCCAGCACCTCTTGCAAAGCCTTGTGAAGAAGATGGGTTGCCGTATGGTTTCTGGCTGTTGAACGTCGCCTGTCCCCTTCATAGCTCATCTGAACCTTGTCTCCAACAGAAAGAAGTCCTTGCTCCACTTGTGTTTGATGCAAAAATGCGTTTCCGTTCTTTTTAGTATCCGTGACCTGTGCAAGCCCTGACGCAAATAAAATCTGCCCACGATCGCCAAGCTGTCCGCCACTCTCTCCATATAGGGTTGTGCGATCAACGAGAACAATACCCTTCTCATTCTCTGATAAGGCTTCTACTGAAACACCGTCTTGGAAAATCGCCAGAATCGTCGCTTCCGTTTGTTCCTTCTCGTAGCCAAGGAATTCTGTTTGATATTGATCAAATGTTTCCGTTGCACCAGCCAGCCAGCTCTCTTGATCCTGTGCGCTTCTAGCCGCGCGAGCTCGCTTCTGTTGCTTGGTCATCTCCTCTTCAAATCCAGCTTGATCCACTGTGAAATTCTTTTCTTCCAAAATCTCAATCGTCAAGTCCAGCGGAAAACCAAAGGTGTCGTAAAGACGAAATGCCGACAAACCTGTTAATTCCGTTTTACCATCAGCCTTCATCTCACCCAAGAAGGATTCCAATCTTTGCAATCCCTGTTCTAGGGTTTCTTGGAATTTTTTTTCTTCGTATTTTAATACCTTGTAAATCTGCGCTTGCTCAGACTCCAAGTTTCTGTAAAAGTCTTTCCAATTGTCAATCACAACTTGGGAAAGATCCGCCAAAAATAGCTTTTCAATACCAATCAGTTTTCCATGACGATAGGCGCGGCGAATCAGTCGGCGCAACACGTATCCCCGACCTTCATTGCTGGGAAGAACACCATCGGAAATCATAAAGGTTGCCGCCCGAAGATGATCGGTAATCACGCGAATGGACACATCAATTTTCGGATCTTTTTTATAGGTCTGGTTCGCGGTTTTCTCCACCGCTTCAATAATCTTGATGATGGGATCAATCTCAAAGATATTCGCGCACTCGTTTAAAATAACCGTCAGTCTTTCCAATCCCATTCCTGTATCGATATTTGGGCTCGCCAATGGCAAGTACGCGCCGTCTTCCTGCTTGTTGAATTGTGTAAATACAAGGTTCCAAACCTCAACATAGCGATCACATTCGCAACCTGGTTTACAGTCCGGGTCTCCACAGCCATATTTTTCGCCTCGGTCGATATAAATTTCCGAGCAAGGTCCGCAAGGTCCGGTTCCATGCTCCCAGAAATTGTCCTCTTTGCCCAATCGAACAATCCGTGATTCCGGAAGTCCCACTGTATCTCTCCAGATCTCATAGGCTTCATCATCTTCCAAATAAACAGACGCCCACAAAATTTCCGGATCGACTTTCAATACATCGGTCATAAACTCCCATGCCCATTGAATCGCTTCCACTTTGAAATAATCCCCAAAGGAGAAGTTTCCCAGCATCTCAAAAAAAGTGCCGTGGCGATCCGTCTTTCCGACATTTTCAATATCGCCCGTACGAATACATTTCTGACAAGAAGCCATTCTTACACTCGGCGGTGTTTGGGTTCCGACAAAATATGATTTCAGTGGCGCCATACCCGCATTGATCAATAGCAAACTCTTGTCATTGATCGGCACCAACGGATAACTATTTATAATCTGATGTTCCTTTTCTTCAAAAAAACGTAAGTATTTTTCTCGCAATTCATGCAAATTCATAGGAAGCCTCCATCTCATTCTTGATGTTGAATACATTTTTCTTTATTACGTAATTCTACTGAAATCAAGGCTGTTTGTCAATTACACAAAAAAACCGGCTTTCGCCGGTTAATCGTTTGACAAAATCAGTAGTGCTACACCCTCGATCACATCAATCTCAACATCTTCGCCAAGGCTCTCGTTGCTGACGCCTCTCGTTTGGCCAAACTGTAGATGTTCATGATTTAAAGGATACTTGACACCAACTTCCGAAACAAGTATTCCCTCCATGGAAATAGGCAAGATCGAGAGATAGCGATAGTTCTCCACTACTTCTTTTGGAATGATCTGATGCGAAGACAAAACCATGGCTCGATTTTTCTCATTCACAAGAATGACCCGCAACCCCAAATCATAAAACCGCTTCAGCATCATAAGGTTCGAAAAGCTATGATCCCACCTCGTTCCGGTGGCGCCATATACGGCAACCTCTTCCAAGTCCAGCTCCACACAAAGCGCCAAAGCCAACTCCAGGTCTGATGCGTTCTTTTCCGCAGGGAACTTTTGCAAGCGCTCTGCTGGAATTGCAGGGATGTCTTCCGGATCGATGGAATCAAGATCACCAAGATAGTGATCAGCCTCCAAACCAGCCTTCAGAAAAAGCGAAATCCCTCGATCCACGCCTATGGTAATCACCTCTGGTCCACGGGCTTTCAAAACCTCTATAAACTTGGGATCAACAGAGCCGCCTGCAACTACAATTCCGCGCTTCATTTAATTTTTGAAAGCGGTCGCAACAAGACGCCCAATAGCAAGAAGGTAACCAGAATCTCTGGCAGCATATACGAGCCGTTATAGATGAAAGAATACATCCAAGGATTTTGTCCCTCTGGCGCATAAATCGCCCATACGGTACCCCCCGCAACAAAATGCGATAAAAATCGTCCGAGCATGCCCAAAAGGATGGCTAGATAAATACTAAATTTCGCCTTTCCACCGTTTCGCATTGCGTCAAAGCTTGTTTTAGCAAATCCCGCAAGGCCCAATGCGCCAAAGGCCATTCCGTAATCCAAAAAGATTTGAACCGGTGTCATCGCATAGGGCTCAAGAATCATTTGTATCATTCCATAAACAGCACCCATTAAAATTCCAGGTTTCAATCCCCATCTAAGGGCAAAAATCAAAATTGGTATCATACTACCGGCGGTAATGGAACCACCTTGAAGATTGATTGGCAATGAAATTTTGAGCAGACTCAATACCGTTGCCAGTGCGATTAAAATTCCTGCTTCAGTGATCATTTGTGTCGATTTACTCTTCATGTTTTCCTCCTCGAAAAAAAAAGCCATTCTCAAGGAAAATGGCTCTATATTCAGAGTCACTTCCCTACGCTGGTATCAACCAGATCAGGTTATAAGGGTCGAAAGTTTCCTTTCATCTCAGCCATACGGCTCCCCTAGTGCATATGATTAATTTCGTGTTCAGTATAACAGGTTCTCTTACCCCTGTAAAGCCAACATTTTTCGTACGTCCTTCGTGGTCTGTTCAGGATCTTCGCTATTGAAAATAGCCGAGCCCATCACAAAAACATCGGCTCCCGCACGTACCAATTCAAGAATGTTCTCGCGGTTCACACCGCCATCCACTTGAATTTCAACCTGTAGACCCATACGTGTCACCAAATCCCGTAACACTTGAATTTTGGTTTTAACTTGAGGGATAAAACTTTGGCCCCCAAAGCCTGGATTTACGCTCATCAATAGCACCAAATCCACGTCTGGCAACAGGTATTCAATGGTATCCAACGAGGTGCCTGGATTTAAAACTACACCCGCCTTGATTCCCTGTGCATGAATGGCTTGGAGGACACGATGCGCATGAGGAGTTGCCTCGACATGGAAGGTGATCAGATCCGCGCCTGCCTCGGCGAACTCTTTGATATATCGTTCCGGTTTGTCGATCATCAGATGGACATCCAAAAACATCTTCGTGCAAGCTCGAATGGATTTAATAATTGGAGGACCCATGGTGATATTCGGAACAAACTGTCCATCCATCACATCAATATGCAAATACTCAGCTCCGCCGCGCTCTACTTTTTCAATATCCTCTGCCAGCCGTGCAAAATCGGCCGATAGGATTGAGGGTGCAATTTTCGCCATTTCAATACCTCCGCTTATTCATAGTCTCATCCAACAGCAATAAATAATTCCCATATCGTACAGGATCAATCGCACCGCGTACCGCGCAACCCGGCTCCGTTCGATGCAAGCAGTCATTGAATCGACATGCTCCTGCCAACGCTACCATCTCTGGATAGCCCATTTGAATGTCATGAGAATCCAAATCCGCCAAATCCAGTGCGCTAAAACCTGGCGTGTCGGCAACCGCACCCCCGCCATTCAATAAGAGGAGCTCTGTATGGCGTGTTGTATGCTTGCCTCGTTGCGTCTTTTCGCTGACCTCACCCGTACGAAGGGCCAATCCCTCCTGCACCGCATTAAGCAAAGAGGATTTCCCCACACCCGACGGTCCAGCGAATACAGAAATTCGATCACGCAGAACCTCACGTAATTTCACAATCCCCGTCTCTGATTTTGCAGAAGTTACAAGTACTTGATAGCCCGCCTGTCTGTAGATATCCGCCATCTTTTCCGTCTCTTCATCTGAAACCAAATCCCCTTTGTTCAGGCAAATGATCGCGTCAATTCCACGAACGGCGCTCATCACCAAAAATCGATCCAAGAGATTCAAGTGGGGATCTGGAGATTTGAGCGCAAAGACGATAATTGCGCAATCCACGTTTGCAATCACGGGGCGCAGCAAGGCGTTCTTCCTAGGCAAGATCTTCTCAATCATGGAATTGCCCTCGGGATCGACTGACAATTCCACATAATCTCCCACAGACGGACGAATCTTGGTTTTTCTAAGCTTGCCCCGCAATCGACCTTGCAGGAGCTCCCCATCCACTAAAATGACGTAATTGCCTCCAACACCTTTTACAATTCTCGCTTTTGTCATTGCCCATCCCCGCTAAAGGTCACATTGTAATCAATCAGATATTGATCATCATAATAGATCTTATAGGTTTGCTGACCCGTTCCCTTTAAGGCGATCGCCGCGTTCCCCTGTTCCGTGCTTAACACTTCTTCATACACGGTAATCTCTCCGCCGTCAGCAACGAGGGTGAGCTTCACCTTCACCGTTGGATTGGTTTGAGGCAGTCTGAGGGTAATCGTCTTTGATACTTCCTTAGGACCAGCTGTCTCGTTGTCCTTGCTTACTTTCACACTGATTTCACTTCCGATCACAACATCCGAACCTTCCGGATAGCTTTGATATAGGATTTCTCCTGCAGGCTGATCGCTGTTCTCGTAAATGGTCTGCCCAATCGTAAAGCCGAGATCCTCAAGTTGTTGGGTTGCTTCTTCCAATTGAAGCCCAATAATCGACGGCATGGCGCGATATTCTTTCTCAATACCAGAACTCACAATGTAATTCACCGCCGTACCCTCTGCGACCATCTCGCCCGCTGCTGGCTCTTGACGGATGATAATACCATCCGGCTCATCAGAAAATTCATAAACCAAGCTACCCTTGCTCAATCCACTTCCGCTTAGCAGTACATCAATGGAATAGGCATAATTATTAACAACATCTGGCACTTCCACCAATTTTGCGCCCTTGCTCAAGGTAACACTCACTGGAGATCGTTTGATCTTCCTACCCGCGGGAATCCCCTGCTCCACAATCACACCTTTATCATAAGAATTGCTGTAAATCTCTTTTTCAACATATAATTCAATCCCAATGTCTTCAATTAACGTTTGTGCTTGCGCCAAAGTCAGTCCTTGCATATTCGGCACTTCCACTTCACTGATGTTTACAATATTGTTCATGGACAATTGATAGGCACCATACAAGACAAGCAAAAAGGCTAAAATTACCGCTGAACCTGAAATTGCCCATTTTTGAAGTCCTGTTATCTTTTTCTTTTTTGACGTTTTTTTCGACTGCTGTCTTTTTTGCGGCATGCTGTTTCCATCCTTCGCTATTTTTCTAGCCCGCTCTTTCACCACTTCAACATCCACTTCGGTAGTCGGCGAATCGGAAAAAGTTTGAGCGGCTATGGTTGCCTCCTCCGGCGATGTTTTAGCTTTCTTCAAATCAATAATCAATTTTCGAGCCGACTGATATCGATTTTCTGGCAACTTTTGCGTCAATTTCCGAACAATGTTTTGAAAGGCAATAGGGATGTCGTCCACTTCCTGAAAGGACAAATCTTCCTCCAGATGTTTCATAACGACAGAGATTGGCGTCTCCCCCGTAAAGGGAGTTCGACCCGTCAGCATTTCATAAAACACAATCCCCAAGGAATACAAGTCGGAGCGTTCATCACAATAGCCACCCTTGGCTTGCTCCGGAGACAGGTATGCAACCGAGCCCAGCACCTTGTCTGAAACTTGAAGAGTTTCAGAAGTAGTCGCCCGTGCAATTCCAAAATCCATCACCTTTAGATTCCCCAAATGATTCAGCATAATATTCTGCGGCTTCAAATCGCGATGAATAATATGTCGCTCATGGGCGAATTCCACTGCACTTACAATCTGCAACAGAAATCGAACCGCCTTTTCAGGACTCAAGTGCTTCTGCTCCCGAATCACCTCTTGCAAGGTTTTCCCTTCAATCAATTCCATCACGATATAGTACATGCCCTGATCCGCCCCAACATCAAATACATTCACAATATTGGGATGGTTCAACCCGGCGGCCGCTTGTGCCTCAATCTTGAATTTTTGAACAAACTCGTCATCCATCATCAATTCGCTTTTTAAAATTTTTACTGCGACTTGCCGATTCAACAAATGACATTTTGCTCGATATACTTCTGCCATACCGCCTGAACCAATACGCTCAAGCAGTTCATATCGATTCCCTAAAAGTTTCCCCTTCATTCCTTCACCTCTGTTCCGCTTATCTCAACCAATACCAGCGAGATGTTGTCTTCTCCGCCTCGCTGCAATGCCTCTTCAAGCAGTTTATTCCCTTTGTCTTCCAACGATGCGTCTGAAACCAGTATACCTTGCAAATCATTCAACGGCAGTTTGTTGCTTAAGCCATCTGAACAGAGCAAAAACAAATCACCCCTTTGAATCGGAAATTGAATCACATCCGCTTCCACTAAAGTATGGGTTCCCAAAGCACGGGTGATGATATTGCGATTCGGGTGAGAAAAAGCTTCTTCCCGGGTAATCTTCCCAGCATCAATCAACTCTTCCACGTAGGAATGATCCTTTGTCAACAATTCAAGAAAAGAATCGCGCATCCGATAAATTCGACTGTCTCCGACATGTCCGATCCATCCGCTGTCAAGGTTCGATTCAATATGCAAAAGTGAGGCGGTCGTTCCCATCAGCTTCTGCCCTCTATTCTTCGCGGTCTCAAAAATTGTTTGATTGGCGAGAGCAAAGCCTTCCCTCAGGATGGTTCTGTCGACTTCATCGCAATTTTGAATGCAGCCCGACAACACTTCGACAGCCAATCGGCTCGCAATTTCTCCACCAAAATAGCCACCCATTCCGTCGGCAACAATATACAATTGTTCCGACTCATTGGTATAAATTGAATCCTCATTGATTTCTCTGACTTTTCCTCGATCGGTACACGCGTAGATTTTCATTCGTTATCGTCCTCCTGTGATGCAACAAACCGTTGTTTCAATTGGCCGCAGGCAGCAGAGATGTCAGTGCCAAGTTCTCTTCTTATTGTAACATTCATGACCCCTGCATCTTGTAAATGTTTTTGAAACTTTCGAAGAAACACAGCTTTGGGTCGTTTGAAACTAGGGTCAACCGGATTGATTGGAATCAAATTCAAATGATAATTTTGATCTCGAAGGATGTCCTTCAATTGTTTCGCGTCCTCAATCCGATCATTCACACCCTCAATCAGGGTATATTCAAAAGTCGTCCGTCTCCCGGTTTTCTTTTGATGATGCTTCGTTGCCTTCATCAACTCCGGCAGCTGATATCTCTTTGCAATCGGCATCAACTCTTCTCGTTTTTCTTGAAATGGCTGATGTAAGGAGACTGATAGATTAACGGGGATTCCCGATTCTGCCATAGCGTATATATTGGGAACAACGCCGGCCGTCGACAAGGTAATATGTCGATATCCCATCCCACGCCCTTCTGGATGATGAATGAGTTCAAAAAAAGTCTTCACTGCACTCCAATTGTCCAAGGGCTCTCCCGACCCCATCATCACGAGATTCGTCGATTTTTCCCCGAGAATTTTTTCGATCATGACAACCTGCCCTAAAATTTCGCTTGGGCTCAAATTACGAACAAATCCTTCCTTGCCGGTTGCGCAAAAAACACATCCCATTTTACACCCGACTTGCGTCGAGAGACATAGAGAAATCCCATGTTGATAGAACATCGCCACCGATTCAACAATATGTCCATCAGACATTTGAAAGAGAAATTTGCGCGTCGGATCCAATTGTGACTGCATATCATCTACACAAACCGGTAACGCTAAGCTTCCCTTCTGCTCCAAATCTTCTCGCATTTTTTTCGAGAAGACCGTTATCTCTTCCATCTTTTCAATGGGGTTTTGATGAATCCATTGAAAAAACTGTTTGGTTCGGAATTTTGGGTATCCGAAGTCTCGCATTTGATTCTCTAATTCTTCATAAGAGTAGTCCCTGTAATTCATATCGGTTCCTTTCTCAAAACAGCAATAAAAAATCCATTTGTACGATCTAAATGAGGCATCAATGTGATCATGCCCGCATCTTGCTCCTGCGTCATTCTAGCAGCCGGAATCGGTTCGCCGATCTCGCCTACAGACAAATCGGTTTCTTCGCACAGCCAAGCCACCTGTTTCTCGTTTTCCTTGCGATTCAAGGTGCAAGTCGCATAAATCAAAGTGCCACCCGGCTTCAAATATTGTGCCGCCTGCTTTAAAATGCGCCTCTGAATCTCAATAATTTCATCCAAATCCTCCGGTTTTCGCAAAGATTTGATTTCAGGTTTTCTCCCAATCAATCCCAATGCGGAGCAGGGGGCGTCTACCAGACAAAAATCAAATTCTCCAATCCAGTCTTCTTGACGTTTTTCTGCATCACGAACAGTAAAGGTACAATTCTCTATGCCCAATCGGTTCGCTTCCCGTTGCATTCTTTCGACTTTCTTTTCAAAAATATCATTGGATACAAGTTCGCAATCTGGACATTTTTCCGCCAAATGAAAACTTTTCCCTCCCGGTGCCGCACAGAGATCTAGGATGCGTGCGTGCGCAGGAGGAGAAATGATGTCCCCAACCAATATGGCGCTTTCGTCTTGAATAGAAAACCGGCCCTGTTGATAGGCCTCACTCTCCGATAGTTCACTGGCACGTTCAACGCGCAGTCCGGATGGCGAGTAGGTCAGGGAAGAAACCTCAAATTCGGCAGCCTTCAATTCCTCTCCCAAGGCTGCAACTGACCCCTTCAACCGATTCGCACGAATCGTCACACCCCTTTGCAAACCCATGGATTCCATCAGCGAAATAGCGGTCTCTTCATCGTATTGTTTGCGCCATAAATTCACAATCCATAATGGGAAACCAAAAAAACATGCTTTTTCCTGAAAGTTCGCCTCGGAAATATCCAATAGCGCCTCGCGGTTCTCAAGAATTCTTCTTAAGACCGCATTGATCATAGGGGAAGCATGACTTGTTTTCGAATTTTTCTTCGCCAAAGAGACCGTTTCATACACAGCGGCATGGTCGGGAATCCAAGGCATAAATAGAATCTGATACGCACCAATCAATAAAATCACACGAACTGCCAATCGATTCTTTTGTAAAGGCTGCTTCAACATATCCCCCAGAACGGATTCCAGATAGAGACGACGCTCCGCAACCCCAAGAACCAGTTCACGAATCATTCTTTGATCCTCGGGCGTCACCTTGCCCGTCAATTGCGCATTCAGTTCAATATTCAGATAGCGATCCTCACGGATCGCAGTTTTCAACAATTCAAAGGCTATGCCTCTTGCATCTCTTCTTTCGATAGCAAAACAACACCTTTCTCCAATGTATTTCCTCGTAAAAATTCTTCTACAGTCATTCGCCGCTTTCCAGGCGCTTGAATTTCTCGAATCAACAAAGAACCAGCTCCAGTTTGAACCAAAATTCCATTCTTGGAAACCGATAAAACCTCGCCTGGCTTGCCTTTTGAATCCTCTGACTGGCAAGCTGATGCAAAAACTTTTAGCTTGGTTTCATCATTCCTCGACCACGCGCCCGGAAATGGATCAAAGGCACGGATCTGATTGTGAATCACTTTCGCGTCTTTCTTCCAATCAATCTCCGCCTCCGCTTTTGAAATCTTCGCGGCATAGGTCGCCAGTGAATCTTCTTGCGGCGTCGCTTGAATTTCCTCTTGGGCCAATCCGCTTAAAACTTCCACAATCATGCGCGCTCCCATTTCAGAAAGTGCGTCATGCAGCTCACCCGTCGTCATCGACTCCGAAATATCGATGGACTCCGATCGATACATGTCCCCAGTATCAAGTCCCACATCCATGTTCATAATGGTAATGCCCGTCGTCGGATCACCAGACAGAATCGCCCGATGAATCGGTGCGGCACCGCGATATTTTGGCAGCAGCGAGGCATGGATATTAATGCATCCATAGGTCGGTGCCTCCAAAATCTCTTTTGGCAAAATTTGCCCAAAGGCGACAATGACCATCACCTCGGCCTCCGCTTTTACTACCTTTAAGATCGCTTCCGGATCGCGCAATCGATCGGGCTGATAGACTGGAAGACCCAATTCTATGGCTCTTTTTTTCACCGGTGACGGGTGGACTTTTTTACCACGACCTCGCGGACGATCCGGTTGCGTCACAACCATCACAATTTCGTGAGCTTGATGGATTGCTTCCAAGGCGGAAACGGAGAAATCAGGAGTTCCCATAAAGACTACTCTCATTCTTGAACCTCCAAGAGCTCTTCTTCTACCTTATCGATATAGAGAATACCGTTTAAATGGTCATTCTCATGACAGATCGCTCGAGCAAAAAAACCTTCTGCCTCAAGAACCTGATTTTTTCCCTCTAAATCCATATACTTCACTTTCACATAATCCGGCCGCTTTACCTTCCCGGATTTTCCGGGCACAGACAAACATCCTTCATAGTCGGTTTGTTCACCTGTCTGTTCTATGATTTCAGGATTGACCATGATATGAAGACCAATCTCTTCAATTTCAACTACGAACAATCTTCTAAGAATACCGATCTGCGGCGCTGCCAAGCCCACACCTTGCTCCGCTCGCATCGTCTCAATCATATCCTTAGCCAGGACTCGAATTCGATCCGTCACAGTATCAATGGGACGGCTTACCTTTCGAAGAACCGGATCTCCATCGTATCGCATTTGTCGTATTGCCATTTTTATCCTTCCTTTCTATGCCTCTTCGTTCCATAAAACCGAAATTTGACATCCCTCGGACCGCAGTCCAATCAATGGTGTTTCTATCTTCTGAAAATAATGATCCCGAAATGCTTTGATTTGATTCACCGGGATTTGTATAATAAACTCCTTGCGGAAATATCCATCCGCCTTCGAAATCCTGGATGGAATCGGTTCTCCGATTTGAATCTTCTCCAAATTTTCTTGATCCCCTTGCAAAAACAATTGTCTCGCACTTTGAATTCCGTGTTCCAAACGATCGTCTCTTCGCGAGGTGCCAAAGACCGTCAATAAATGACCAAAGGGAGGAAACCTCAAAATTTCCCTAACGCCTTTTTCATTCTGATAAAACCAATCCGAAGAATGCGTTGCAACCGCTTCAACCGCATAATGATTGGGAGAATAGGTCTGCAGCACCACATGGCCCGCGTGTTCGCCTCGTCCTGCACGACCGGATACCTGGTCCAATAATTGATAGGTCCGTTCTGCCGCATCGTAATGACTGCCATACAGCGATAGATCCGCCGCCAATACACCAATCAATGTCACCTGTGGAAAGTCCCATCCCTTAGCGATCATTTGCGTGCCGATCACAATGTCACAATTCCCAGACTTGATTGTTTCATACATGTCTTGAAAACTTTCCTTGGATCGTGTTGTATCATAATCCATTCGTACAATTCGCGTTTCCGGAAAGGTTTTTTGAACAATCCTCTCCAATTTTTGGGTGCCCGCAGAAAATGGCTTCAACCATGTGCTTCCACAGCTTGGGCAGGTTCGAATTTTTGGAAATCTCCGTCCGCAAAGATGACACCTGAGGGACCCGTCTTCGTGATGATATGTCAATGACACATCGCAATGGCTGCACTTCAAAGCCTCTCCACAGGCACGGCATGAAATAAACCCAGAATATCCTCTTCGATTCAGAAACAGAATGATTTGCTCCTTTCGAGCGAGGGTTTCCTTCATCTCGGCATAAAGACTCCGACTGATCATACTCCTGTTTCCTTGTTTCAACTCTTCTCGAAGATCAACCACTTCCACACTTGGCAAAACAGCATCCTTTGCTCGCACCATCAAAGGAGTGTAGTGATAGAACTCAGATTGCGCCAAATGGTATTGCTCAAAGGTTGGTGTAGCAGAACCCAGAATAACAGGGGCACCCATCCTCTTCCCCAATTGTGCTGCAACCTCATCCGCACGGAATCGAGGGGCAGACTGGGAATGATACGATCGATCGTGACACTCGTCAACGATAATCAGCCCTAAGTTCTGCATCGGAGAAAACAAGGCGGAGCGTGTACCCAACACCAGTGAAACTTGATTTTTTGCGACACGATCCCAGGCCAATTTTCTTTCTTTCACCGTAAGCCGGCTATGCAAAACCGCAACAGAAACTTGAAACCTCTGCCGAATCCTGTCAATCATTTGCGGTGTCAAAGCAATCTCAGGAATCAAATAACAAACGGTCTGTTGTTTGGCGATGATTTGATCGATCAGATGAAAATAGATCTCGGTCTTGCCACTCCCCGTCACGCCGTGAAGCAGAATCGGTTTTTGACTGCCTATTTCCTGAATTTCTTCAAAAACGACCAATTGCGCATCGCTCAAATCCAAAATTCGAATTGATTGATCCGCCATCCGTGTCTCTTTAGGTTCTTGAAATTCGACCATTTCTTTTTCACTCATTGTTTTCAACAGGCTTGTGTTGGTTAATTCAAGGGTCTCAATCAAGGCTGAAACCAATGTCCAATCCCCTTGTTCCATCAAATACTGAAACACCTGATTTTGTTTGCGCGCCTGGCGAGATGGTGCCTGTGCCGGCTGAGTCAAACGAATTTCACAGTCTCGAATTGAAAACTGCTGTCTTTTTTGTTTCTCTTGTATGGTGAATAGAAAGCGGTCCGAATCCATCGACTGTTTTATATTTTCATTTTCCTGAAATACCTTGCCAGACTCTTGATGAATCAACTCATAAGATGCAAATGTGTATTCTGGAAAAAACAATCTTGCCGCCTCATAAAATGGCGAAAAATATTCTTGCCGAATCCACAATAGAAGTGACAACCGTTCAGAAGACAAGGTGAGGTCTTGCGGAAACCGGCCAACAATGGGTTTCAGCGCATATTTTCCTTGATGATCTTCTTTTGTTTGAATCACCAGTCCCTTTTTGATTCGATTGCCTCTCCCAAAGGGAAGGGCTACCAATTCTCCCGGGTAAACTTGCTCGGAAGCAGGTACGGAGTAAGTGAATGCCTGATGCATTCCCAATTGAAAAACCAACACCTCGGCAAACACTACTTCGTCTCCCTGATTCTTAAAAATCGATCAAGGATGCAATCTGCAACCGATGACTTCGTCATTTTAGGCAAAGCTTCCTCTCGATTCAAGTCGACCAGAACAACCTGGTTCTCTTCCGAACCAAATCCAATATCCGCTCTCGAAATATCATTGGCAACCACCAAATCCAAGGCTTTCTCCTTGCATTTTTTCTTTGCGTTTTCAATCAAATTCTGACTCTCTGCTGCAAATCCAATCACAACCTGCCCTTCTTTTCTCGGTGTGGTACGCAAAATATCCACCGTTCGAACAAGGGTCAGCTGCCAATCATCGTTAGTCTTTTTAATCTTCTCTTTTTCGACTCGAATCGGTTGATAGTCCAAAGGAGCTGCTGCCATAATCAGTCCATCGGTCTGCTGAAGGGAATTTGCTACCGCCTCAGCCATATCACTCGTTGTCTCGATCGGCATCCAATTAACAAAGGGTTGTATGCTTTTCGGACAGGTTCTTGCAATTAAATCCACCTTGGCACCTCGTTGACTCGCCTGCTTCGCCAGTTCAAAGCCCATTTTCCCCGTTGACCGATTGGTGATCAATCGCACCGGATCAAGGGCTGCCGCTGTCGGTCCTGCTGTAATCGTCAGCGAAAGTCCAGAAAAATCAGCTTTTGCCAAACTTTTTTTCATCGCAAACAAGATCGCTTCAACATCCAGCAATTTACCTTTCCCGATATCACCGCAGGCTAGTCTGCCTTCCGCTGTTTCCAACACAAAAACACCTCGTCTGCGCAATGTCTCCATATTTTCTTGCACAGCAAGATGTTCAAACATCTTTGTATTCATCGCTGGGGCAACCATGACTGGTGCTGTTGTTGCGAGGAGTGCTGTGCTTAAAAAATCATCCGCGATTCCATTTGCCATTTTTCCGATCATATTCGCCGTAGCGGGAACGATCACAAAAAGATCCGCTTTCTGCGACAATGAAATATGCGCCAATTCCCATTTTATCGGAGTTTCAAATTGTTCAATAATCACTGGATTCCCTGATAAGGTTTGAAAGGTTAAGGGCTGAATAAAAGCGGTTGCATGTTTTGTCATCACAACATCAACATGTGCGCCAGCTTTTATCAAACGGCTGCATAGATCCGCAGCCTTGTACGCCGCAATCCCTCCCGTTACGCCAAGAACGATATTCTTTCCTTTCATCATCGACCTCCGATCTTATTCGGTTGCATGTCCTTCACCGATTGTTGTTTTCAATTCTTCGACAACCGCTACCGGCTCCTCAATTGCATTGGGATCATATTCGGAGTAATGCAACTTGTTCTCATAAAATTCCTCAACAGCAACTGAAATCGGTTTGTTTGAATCACTTTGAACCTGGCGATCATTCTTTTCAATCAATTGGCGCGCGCGCTTCGACACAACCATTACTAAGGTATAACGACTGTCAACCTTCTCCATTAATTCGTCAATATTAGGCTTCAACATAAAACTCTTCCTCCCTGAAATTATGAATTTTCTCGTGATTTCTTTTAATCAAACAACGTTCCGCTTTTAAAATGGCTTCCAATTCTTCAACCGCTTCATCAACTTGATCGTTGACAATACAATATTCGTACTTAAACGCTTGCTCAATTTCTTCTACGGCAGCGCCAAGCCGTTTTTTAAGAGATTCTTCTGTTTCTGTTCCCCGCGATGTGATCCTCTTTTGCAATTCCTCCAGGGTTGGAGGCAGAATAAAGATAAATACACCATCCGGGTATGCCTCTTTTACTTTCAAAGCGCCCTGAATATCAATTTCAAGCAGAACATCATTCCCGGCTTTCAAGGCATCCAGAACAAACTTTTTCGGCGTGCCGTAGTAGTTTCCGTATACTTCCGCATATTCTAAAAATCCGTCCTGATCAATTTGCGACCTGAATTCTTCCTTCGTGAAGTAGTGGTAATTCACTCCCGGCTTTTCAATCTTCCTTGGTTCGCGTGTCGTTGCTGAAATTGATAATTGAATATCGGCCTGCTTCGCTAAAAGCGCTGAACATACCGTACCTTTCCCGGCTCCAGATGGTCCTGAAACCACAATTAATAGACCCTTTGACATACAAAATCCTCCTAGGCGTCCGCTGACTTATGGTCTTCCAATCGATGCGCGACCGTTTCCGGCTGCACCGCTGAAAGAATGATATGATTGCTGTCTGCCACGATCACAGCTCGTGTGCGACGACCATAGGTAGCATCAATCAATCGGTTCGCCTCGCGCGCTTCTTGAATCAACCGTTTAATCGGCGCGGATTCTGGATTGACGATAGCGATAATCCGTTTTACAGGTACTATATTCCCAAATCCAATGTTGACAAACTTCGATTGCATGTGCCCCTCCTATTCGATGTTCTGAACCTGCTCTCGAACCTTCTCCAAATAGCTTTTGATCTCGATCACCGATTCAGTAATCCCAACATCATTTGATTTTGATCCAATGGTATTGGTTTCCCGATTCATCTCTTGAAGGATAAAATCAAGTTTTCGACCAATTGCCTCATCCTTAAAAATCACATCTTCAAACTGCTTCATATGACTGTTAAGTCGTGTAATCTCTTCATTGATGTCCGCACGATCCGCAAAGAAGGCAACTTCATTGGCAATCCTTGATGGATCTAACTCAATCTTCTGATCCAACAGCTCCGCCAATCGCGTTTCCAACTTCACCTTGTATTCTGCCACTACGCGGGGTGCTAATTCAGCAATCTTTTCGGTCAATAGGGCGACTTCGTTCAAGTAGCCTTGAATATCCACCCGCAGATGCTCTCCTTCGACTCCCCGCATTTCAGATAGCTTTGCTACGGCATCTTCGGTAGCCTGAAGCAATACTTCCTGCAGTAAATCTTCCTCAGCTTCCGACTGCTCCACCTGAATAATATCGTTGAATCGCAAGAGATGATCCAATCGAGTTACTTCTTCCATCTGGAATCTCTCTTTTAAGGCATCAAGAGCATAATAATAAGCATCCGCCAAGGCATTATCGACAGAGACCTTTGTAAATGCATCGGTATCCATATCCATATTGATATAGGTTTCAATCCGTCCACGCTGCAAATGCTTTTTGATCGCTTTTTTCACTGATTCTTCCGCGAATTTAAGCATCCGCGGCATCTTGATATTGGGATCTAAATAGCGATTGTTCACACTCTTCATTTCCACAACAATTCGAATTCCATTCTTTTCCGCTTCTCCTCGTCCAAATCCAGTCATGCTCTTCATTAGTCGCACCTCCATACCTATACTATACTATCACGTCACCGCTCAGAACTCTATGGAATGTGACGTTTTCTTAACATATTTTCTTTCCCCGCTCCAGTACAATTGAATGATAAGGAGTGATCACTATGGCTTATGACGGATTCCTTGTGAATCGTTTAGCGAAAGAATTACACGATCGGCTTGCGGGCAGACGAATCGACAAGGTCTTTCAACCCGAACAAGACGAGATCCAATTCAGTATTCGAGGGATCAAAAAAGAGCGGCTTTTAATCACGATCAATGGCACCTTTCCTCGAATTCATATGACAACATACAACAAGCCCAATCCGGCGCAACCGCCCATGTTTTGCATGCTGCTAAGAAAGCTTTTAGGCGGCGCGCAAATCGAATCTATTGAGCAGGTGGGATTTGATCGCATCATTCGAATCAATTGCACCCGCAAAACAGAATTGTACGATCATGAAAAGCTCTCTCTCATCATCGAGATGATGGGAAAGCATAGCAATTGTATTCTGGTCGACAATGAAAATCGTATCTTGGAAGTTCTAAAGCGCGTGTCTAGCGAGATGAGTTCTGTTCGACAATTACAGCCGAACCTGACCTATTCCCTGCCGCCGAACAAAAAGGACTCCCCTTTCAATCTGACGACACCCGAAGCCTTCCAAGGGATTCGACCCGATTCTCTCTCTCGGTCCTATTTCCAATTGGTCTCAGGCACCAGCTATGACCTTGCGGATGAGTTCGAGTGGCGAGCTACGGCCAATCAGGCTCAAACGCCAGAAGACTTCTTGCAGGTTCATCAAGCCTTGCTAAAAGAGTTGACGGACTCGGCGACACCGCTTCTTTACGATCGAAATGAAGAGCAAAAACTGAAACGAACAGTCAGCGCCCTCGCCCTTACCCATCGATCCATGGCGCCTCATCCCTTTCCAAGCTTCAGCCTGTTGATCGATGAGTTTTTTTACTCGCAAGACAAGGCGCAACGGATCCACCAAAAGACCAGCGATTTATCAAAATTACTGGCTCAAAAAGTCCATGGACTGGAAAAAAAGATTGAAAAGTTGCATGCAGAACAAGATAATGCCCAAGAGCGAGATGTCTATCAAAAATACGGCGAGCTTTTAATGGCAAACTTGTATACCAAGCAAGAATCCCGCGATTTTATTGTTGTTGTGGATTATTATACGGAAGATCAAACCACTTTGGAAATTCCATTAAACGATCAATGGAATCTACAACGCAACGCGCAATACTACTTCAAGCGGTATCAAAAGCTGAAAGCCGCCGTGATCCACACCGAGGAACAAATGGAGATTGCCACACAAGAAAAAAACTATCTCGAAACGGTATTGACCGCATTGGAATCCGTCGAAACGGAAGATGATATTGAGGGCATTCGATTTGAACTGCAAGAAAACGGAATTTTGCGAAAGCGTTCTGAAAAAAAACAAAAAAAGATCCGCCATATTCCCCTTCGTTACAGAACCAGCGATGGATTTGTCGTTTTGGTTGGCAAAAACAATTTGCAAAATGAAGAAATCACCTTCAAAAAAGCGGATCGGATGGATTGGTGGTTCCACATTACGGCCTATCCCGGCTCCCATGTTGTTCTGGTTACCAACGGCGAAGAAATCCCCGACCGAAGCATGGAAGAGGCTGCAATGATTGCTGCCTACCACAGTAAATCCCGGGAATCGAGCCTCGTTTCCATCGATTATACACGAAAGAAGCATATCAAGAAACCAGCGCACAGCAAGCCCGGCCTGGTGATCTATCACGAATACTACTCCATGCATATCACCCCGGATTCAGAAAAAATTAAAGCACTGCGAGAAAAGGAGAAATAGGCTGAGCCTATTTCTCCTTTTCTAAAATGGTAACCGAATCCTCTTGATCCGACTCCATGAATTTCACGCTGATCACCTCATTTCTTGAGGTTGGTGCATTTTTCCCAACATAATCAGGTCGGATTGGCAATTCGCGATGGCCGCGATCAATCAATACTGCCAATTGTATGCTCCTTGGCCGTCCATGATCCACCAAGGCATCCAATGCCGCTCGAACCGTTCGTCCCGTATAAATCACATCATCAAAGAGAACAACATCCTTGCCTCGCACATCGAAGTTCACCGCCTGGTTGACTGTAGGCTGTTCGTCAACCTCCGTCAAGTCATCACGATAGAGCGTGATATCCAACATTTCGACTGATATTTCCACGCCTTCAATCTGCTCGATCTTTTCCGCGATTCGTTTCGCAAAGGGAACCCCGCGGGTCTTGACACCGACAAGCACCAAATGCGCCACACCGTGATTTCTTTCTAAAATTTCATGAGCGATTCGAGTCACAGCCCGCTCCATTGCCTTCTCGTCCATTAATCGTGCTTTCGTTTTCATTTATTCCCCTCCTGATTTAAGATCCGCATGATTCGTTGAAAGGACTCCGGCAATTCCGTTTCAAAATGCATCCACTCTCCCGTCCGCGGATGCTCAAATTCTATTTCTTTTGCATGCAAACACTGCCCATTGGCTTGAAACCGTTGTTTCTTATGACCATAGATCAAATCACCCACCAAGGGATGTTTCACCGAAGCCAAATGTATGCGAATCTGATGAGTGCGTCCCGTCTCCAACTCACAACGTAAAAGAGTATGCTTCGAAAACTGTTGCAAAACAGTATAATGCGTAATGGCGTGCCGCCCGTCTGGAACAATCGCCATTCGTTTACGATCCTTCGGATCCCGTGCAACTGGTTTATCGATGGTTCCGCCTTCCTTGATCCGCCCTTCCGCTAAAGCCCAATAGATTCGCTTCACCTCGTGATGCTTCAATCGTTCAGAAAAAAACTGATGGGCGTGATCGTTTTTCGCAATCACCAAAAGCCCCGAGGTATCTTTATCAATTCGATGAACAATACCCGGTCGAATAACACCATTGATCGATGACAAATGCTCCAGATGAAACAATAAGGCATGGACCAGGGTGCCCGTGTAATGTCCGGGCGCCGGATGCACAACCATTCCCTCCGGCTTGTTCACTACAGCGATGTCCTCATCCTCATAGATGATGTCTATGGGAATATTCTCAGGGACAATGGCCAAAGGAATCGGTTCGGGTATGCATAGGCTCACGATTTCTTCCATTTTCACTCGATAGTTCGCCTTACGCACTCTTCCCTTGATTGTCACTTGTTCTTCTCGAATCAGTCGCTGAACTGATGCTCGAGATTCCCCACTCTGCTCGGCAAGGTATAGATCCAAACGCTTCCCGATATCATTCTCAGTCACCTGATAGATCTCATTCTTCATGGGCAAAAATCTCCTTTTCTCGGAATATCACCCATATTGCGATCAGTATTGTAGAAATCACAATACAAATATCCGCAAAGTTAAAAACCGGAAAATCGTAAAAACGTCCAAAAGTTACATCTAAATAATCGACAACATAGCCCCGAAACATGCGATCAATCAGGTTCCCAATGGCACCGCCCGTCAGAGCCATAACAAAAATCATAAATGGCTTACGGAAGTGATAACGTTTCATTACATAAACGACCCCAGCCACAAACGGCAAGGTTAGAATCAAAAAAAATAGCCTCTGATTTTGAAGAATCCCAAAAGCAGCCCCGTAATTTTCCACATAATTCAACTGAAAAAAACCAGAAATTACTTGAATTGCCGGTTTTCCAGCCAGCGAAGCACTCGCCCATATCTTAATCAGTTGATCGATTGCAATCAATCCGATTGCTAATAACCAGCCCATAAATTCCTCCTTAACTCGATAAACGAATTGATTGAATCAATTCCTCAAACTCAATAAATGTCAGTGATTGCTCCCATATTTCTATCTTCTCATTCCCTAACTGATTAAATGCACATGCTCTCCTCAAAAGACTATGACACAAAAAAGGCTTGTATCCCTAACCCAATAAGTCTACAAACCTTTTGGTACGACCGTCAATGATTTCTTATTTAAATACTCCTGGCTCTTCTTGCAGCATTCGAAGATTCGTCTTTAAAAAATCGCTTTGATTTTGTAGCAATTGAGCAAACTTTGCTTCAAATACAAAAAGCTCCTTTTTCAGCAACTCCGATTTTTGTGTCAGCTCAACCGTCTTCATACGCGCTTCATTGATGATTTTCTCCGCATCTCGCTGCGCTTCGTTGATCACCATGTCCGCTTTGTCCGTTGCCTGCAGATTCAAGCGTTCGGACGTCTGTTGAGCAAGAACCAACGTGTTTTTAAGGGTTAGCTCTAGATCATCATACTTGGCGATCTGCTCCTGTAAAATCATGTTTCGCTCACGAAGCTCAATATTCTCCTGATAAAGCCGTTCATAACCAGCAATTACCTCTTCTAAAAAATCTTCCACTTCCGTAACTTTATACCCATTCAACGATTTCGAAAAGGTTTTTTTCTCAAGATCTACCGGTGCCAGCATTTCAATCCCCCCTAAAATTTTTCCACTTCACACTGCACTCTTCCTTTTTTAGATATTTTCACATCCTGTCCCAGCTGAAATCTACCCGCCCTGCGAATGGAGATCAGATCCCCCGGTGCAAGCTCATAGGAAATTCTTTTTTCCAAATGATGATTTACTTTCACGTACTCTTGTCGGATCAGTTCCTGTGCCTTCCCACGGCTTGTTGGCACAAGCGCCGAAACCACCGCATCCAGTCGAAGAGACGCAACTGAAATCCGCTTGATGGTTCCCGTCTCTCGCTGATATTCAAATCCCGCCAGGTCAATCAACTCTCCAGAAATCGATTCTCTTCCAATTTCCATCAATTGACTTGTAACATAATTCGCAATCTCACTCTCCATAAATACAAAAAAAAGATTGCCGCGAATTACAATATCACCAAATTTGCTTCGGTCAATTCCCAGCCCCATCAGGCTGCCCAAAATCTCACGATGTTCCGGTATCCACGATCCCCGCCCCGTGCCTCTATATAAGGAGATCTCAGCATCTTGGAGCCATTCTTCCTCCCCATAGGTGAAGAGGATCCTTCTCCGTTCTGCCTCCCCGTACCCGCCCTCTATTCGATAAGAAAGGGCCGTCTCTTGATGCAATACCGATTCCGCCACCTCAACCGTATAGGGATCGAAGAAGTGTGTTGTTTCCACGCCGCCATGAAATCCAGCGCGCTTCACTTGGTCAATCAACCGATAAATTCTCTGTTTGCAATCGTCATCTCGTACGAATTGCAAGTTGATTTCTTTTACCACGTAAGCTTCAAATCATCGGAGGACTGAATCGTCTCCGCCACAGCGCCCGCTGTTGTGATTTTGACAGACTTTGGTGTGATGATGAAAATATTGGAATCAACCTTTTCTACATTTCCTTCCAAAGCATAAACGGCTCCCAGCATAAAATGATAGGCATTTTTCTTCCAATCGCCCTTCAATTGCTTGAAATTGATAATCACTGTCTTTTCGTTTTTTAATCGATCAATCGATTTTGTGATTTCATCATAGGTAACAGGTTCTTGAATAATAATGCTTCCGTCTTCGCCAAATGTTGAACCAAAATGGCTTGACTCTGGCTCGCTAAATAGAATTTCCTTATTGATATCTAATGTATCTGTCATTTCTTCGCTTCCTTCCTCGAACCCATCATCTTGAAATAGATTTTCTTCGACATTCATCTCTTGATCTTGGCTCATCCCAATCAAATTTTTAAACTTTGATGCGAAGGTTTCCTTTTCTTCCATGTTATCCTCCTTAAGCTTGATAAATCGCACTGCCGATGCGAACCATGGTAGCGCCCGCTCGAATCGCTTCTTGATAATCGTTGGACATCCCCATGGACAATTCCGTCCATTCTTTTGCAGCGGGATGTACTTTCACTTTGTTCAACAATTCAGAGAGTCGCTGAAACCAGGAAATGTTTTCTTCAGGGGTTCGACCATATGGCAGAATTGTCATTAATCCACAGATCTTAATATGCGTAAATCTTTGCAATTGATCCAGAGAAGCCAACAATTCTTCCTCTGTAAATCCAAATTTATTGGGATCTTCTCCAATATTGACTTGAAGAAGTCCCATTTGCAGGCAATCTTGCTTCTGACAAATAGTATCGATAGTTTCAATTAAGCGCATCGAATCAATCGCATGGATCATCGCTACTTTCCCCACGATTTTCTTTGCCTTGTTTCTCTGCAAGTGCCCGATAAAATGCCATGAAATATCCAAATCCTTGAGATCTTCCATTTTTTTCTCAAGCACCGGGACTCGATTTTCTCCATAATCCCGAATTCCCAATTCATAGGTTTCGCGAATTTTATCTGCCTCGACGGTTTTTGATACGGCAACCATGGTAACTAACTCTCTCTGTCCTTGCTCCACTGAATCCTCAATATTCTTCTGAATTTCAAGAATTCGCTGTTTCAATATGCTGTCCACTCTCTTCCTCCTGCAATTGTACTTCGTCATATGCTCTTAATCTATTCTCTTCAACTGGCTGCACAATCAAATTCTCTCGATTTTGATCAATGATGGTCACGGGTGTCCATACCACGTCTTTGTTTAACCGCAAGCGATCAACGCCCCACGAACCATCCTGAAATCGTACAGCTTTCCGATCCAACAAGACCCCCTCAGGAATTCTTGCCGGCTGTAATTCCATGGTCAGATGCCGTACGTCATTAATTTCGTAAAACCGTTCTTCCACTTGCAACAACCAATACACGCCATCGTCCGTTTCACTGACAAAAGACTTTGTCGCGCGTACAGGCACCAGACATTCCTCACAATTCAAAATAAATTGCTCGCTTTCCCGAAAAAATTGACTGGCATCATCGGGGATTTGAAGCAATACGTACCAAGCGCTGTTATCGGAAAGACGATAGATCGGTTGCATCCAATCCCGCCTTGATTCAATGGCCTTGCCTTGAAAGGGATCGTGAATATACCGATACGCCCGTTCCAAGTCATTGCGTACATTTTCATATAAGAATTCTTCTTCATATGCATCAAAAACATAGGAAACGATCCCGGCAATAGGGGCTTGATACTGAATCTCCCCATTCCTCATCTTATCCAATTCTCGTTTCGTCCGCTGTATCTTCGCCAATTGAATTCCCGTGGTATTTTGCTCGGAAAACAGCCCATCATACGTGCTTTGATACGCTTCAACCGACTCAAAAACAGCTGGAAATTCATTCCGTTGAATGGCTCGCCGATAAGCAGCCACAAAAATCTGATTGGCTGAGTCGATCTGCCCTCGAATCTTTTGGAGATCCACCCGGATGTTGTCATAGGAGGAAAGTTCAGAAACAGTCAGTTCATACCGATTCTCAACCTCTTCAATAGACTCGTTTTGATCCCATGCATACAGACCCATTTCCGCACCTCTACGCACTTTTTGCCCTTCTTCTTGAGCCGTCGTAAACGATCCAGATACAGGCGCATAATATACAAATTCCTTTCGAACAACTATTCCTTCCACTTCAACCGCCAGCGCTTGATCCACCGGTCCGGCAATCGTGGTTGGATGCGATTGTTGAGGAAGTATTTTTGAAAGAAAAAAGATACTCATCACCATGCAGATCATCAATATTAATGTCAGTATTCGATTTGCTTTCATTGCTTCCCTCAATTGCTGAATTTTCTTCTATTATACCATAACTGGAAAGCCTTGAAACAAGAAAACCGGAGTGCTAATCCCACTCCGGTTTTGAATCTCTCATCATTAATTTATAAACGGATCGCGATACATCCTCCGACCCATACAAGACGCCATAGATTTCTTCCGTGATCGGCATTTCAATTCCATATTGATGTGCCAATTCTACGGCCGATTTCACTGTTTCAGCTCCTTCAACCGCCATGCCGATCTTTTGAATGGTCTCTTCGAGGCTCATTCCTTTGGCCAGCAAAATTCCGGCCCGTCGATTTCGGCTGTGCTTGCTCATGCACGTCACAATCAAATCACCCATTCCAGACAAGCCCAAAAACGTATTTCTAAGAGCACCCATTGCTTCTCCAAGTCGAGTAATTTCAACAATACCCCGATTCATCAAGGCGGCTTTTGTATTGTCACCATAGCCCAATCCATCAGAAATCCCGGCGCCAATAGCAATCACATTCTTCAATGCGCCACCCAATTCAACACCCATTAAATCGTCATTACGATAGATTCGCAGAAATTCCGTTGTAAAGGTTTCTTGCAGCAATTGCGCAAAGGCTGAATCTGTCGACGCTACCGTAATCGTTGTCGGCATTTTTTTTGCGACTTCTTCCGCATGACTCGGTCCGGATAAAATTCCGTAAACCGACTCCGGCAATTCCTCTTTAAAAATTTCAGAGATGCGCAAGAGAGTGCCGTTTTCCAATCCCTTCGCCACATTCACAAAACAATGTCCCGGTTCAGTCATCGACTGTAAGGACACCAAGACTTTTCGAACCTGCTGAGTAGGTACGGCCAACAACGTGAAAGAACACCCAATAACAACTTCTTGCTGCGTTGATGTCAGCTTAAGATTTGCAGGCAAAATTCGTCCCGGCAGATAATGGTGATTCTCCCGTGTCCGTTCTAGTTCTTTTAACTTCTCAGGATTCCGCACATAAAGCGTCACATCAAAATCCTTCTCAGCGAGCGCGATTCCCAAAGCGGTTCCCCAGCTACCTGCACCGATGATGCCAATTTTCATGTCTACACCTTCTCTCCAAATTTTCTTTCATTCCCTTTGAGTAATCGAACAATATTGGCGCGATGTCTAAATACCCCCATCAACCCCATCAAGCCTGTCGCAATCACCAACGTCCACGAAAAAGGCCTGTAAAAGAGAGCAATGAATATCGGTAATAGAATGGCGTTCAAAACAGAACCCAATGATACATATTTGGTGATCCATACAATCAGGACCATCAGTGTGACTTGTAAAAGAAGAAGGGGCGGCGACAAGGCAAGTAAAACGCCTGCCGTTGTTGCAATTCCTTTGCCTCCCTTGAATTTCAAAAAAACCGGATAATTGTGTCCTATTACGACTGAAAGTGCTGCTATCGCCATCATCGTTTCACCACCAATGGCAAATCCGATCCGCGTCGCTAAAAATCCCTTTAGCATATCGCCGGCCAATGTCATCAAACCAATTTTGATTCCAAAAACTCTCAAGGCATTCGTTGCACCGGCGTTCTTGCTGCCAAATTCACGAATGTCTTCTTTCCGTAACCATTTCCCCAATAAAAAACCAGTGGAAATATTCCCAAGCAAGTAGGAAAGTACAATCACCAAGCCTATTTTCATTTCTGACTCCTTTCGCGAATGGTAAACCAGATTGGCGTTCCTTTAAAGCCGAAATGAGATCGAATTTGGTTTTCCAAATATCGTTGATATGAAAAGTGCATCAAATCCTTAGAATTGACAAAAACAACAAAATGCGGCGGTTCCGTACTGCCTTGGGTCGCGTAGAAAATCTTCAATCGTTTCCCTTTGTCAGACGGAGGCTGATTCATCAAAATCGCATCGCCAATAATATCGTTTAAGACTCCCGTCTTCACACGAATACGTCGTGTTTCATAGACCTCGTTGATTGTATCTAGTATTGTATGCGCACGCTGCCCCGTCAAAGCTGAAATATAGATAATCGGTGCATAGCTCATAAATGCCAGTCCATTTCGAATATCTTTCTCAAAGTTCAAATAGGTCTTGCTGTCTTTCTCAATCAAATCCCATTTATTCACCACGATAATGGCGCCCTTGCCGTTGTCATGAGCAAAACCAGCAATTTTCTTGTCTTGTTCCGTCAAACCCACCGTGGCGTCTATCATAATCATGCAAAGATCCGCACGCTCTACTGCGGCCAACGTTCGGATCACGCTATAACGCTCAATGCTTTCATCTTGAATCTTTCCCTTTTTGCGTAATCCCGCCGTATCGATAAAGACGTATTTCTTTTCACCAACTTCAAATGCTGTATCAATCGCGTCTCGCGTTGTGCCAGGAATATCGCTTACGATAACGCGTTCTTCCCCCAAAAGGCGATTGACCAAAGACGATTTGCCGACATTCGGCTTGCCTACAAAAGCAATCTTCATAACATCTTCATCTGCTTCTGTTGATTTCCCTTCTGGGAAAAGTGCAACCACTTGATCCAGCAAATCTCCAAGACCCAAGCCCTGAGTTGCCGAAATCACATTGGGTTCCCCTAATCCAAGTTCATAGAACTCATAGAAGGTATCGGGCATATTATTGGTGTCGATCTTGTTGACAACTAAAATCACCCGTTTATTCGCCTTGAACAACATTTGGGCGACTTCTCTGTCCGTCGCGGTCAAGCCTTGAATCCCATCCACTAACAACATGATGACATCTGCCATCTCAATCGCTAGTTCTGCCTGTCGTCGCATCTGCTTTAAAATTTTATCTTTGCTCGCGGGTTCAATTCCCCCCGTATCAATCATGGTGAAATACTTGTTCAGCCATTCTGCCTCTGCAAAAATACGATCCCGCGTTACCCCAGGTGTATCTTCAACAATCGATATTCTTTTTCCTGCCAATTTATTAAATAATGTGGATTTCCCGACATTCGGTCTACCCACGATGGCTACTACTGGTTTTGCCATGGTGTTCCTCCTTAAAAATAGCGAAAGAATTGATTTCCATCATTCTCCATAATAATAATATCGGTATTAAGCCGATCTTTCAAGTCTTCAAGTGTTAAATCATCTAAAAAGATGGCTTCCCCAGACTTCAGTACGTTCGATGGCAAGAGTAAGGTTTTCCCATTCACTTTCTCCTGCACCTGTGACAGAATATCCTGTCCAGTCAATAAACCGCTTACCGTAATACTGGAACCATAGAAATCATTCTCCACAGCAACAACTTCGATCGAAATATGCGGCTTCTTTTTCATGATGATTCCTGCGAGTTCTCGCATGATGTCTTTCATCAAAGTACCCGTCGCCAAGACATATTCTTGATGCTTTTTGGCGGACGAATCTTCATAGGTATTGCTGGATTCCATAAATTCCTGAACAAACTTTGAAACCATCCCAACGCCATCTTCCAACATATCGAAATCTTCGTAGTATTCGGCTTTTGGGAAATCTCGCTTGGCCACTAAATAGAACTCATCGCTGGCAAAAACGAATTTGGTATTAACTTTCGCTAGACATGCTTCTTGATGTCGCGACAATTGATCCAAGAAAACTGCCGCCTCTGCTGATTGAAAACCGCGTATTTTCGCCAAGCCGTCTCGATGCTTCGTTAATCCAACGGGCACAATAGCGACGGAATGCACCGCAGGGTGCAATTCGGACAAATCATGGATCGTTCGATCCAAATGAATCCCATCGTTCAATCCAGGAATCAATACAATCTGACAACTCATCTCAATCCCCGCATCGGCAAACCGCTGCATCAAAGGCAACAAATTTCCTGATTTCGGATTTTTCAACATCTTAATGCGCAGTTCGGGATCCGTCGTGTGTACCGATACATTGATTGGCGAGATGCGATACCGAATAATACGCTCAATTTCTTCTTCTTCGATATTGGTGAGCGTAACAAAGTTGCCCTGCAAAAAAGACAATCGACTGTCATCATCCTTAAAATAAAGCGTTTTTCGCATTCCTTTGGGGTTTTGGTCCACAAAACAAAACAGGCATTTATTCTTGCAATGATGCGCGCATCCTAGAAGTTGATTATGAAAAAGGATGCCCAAATCGTCATCGTATTCTTTTTCCACCTCGATTTCCCACTGCTCACCATTGGCTTTTTCCATTAAAACAACGATGGAATCACCTGCGAGTAGAAATCGATATTCAATGATGTCATGAACGACTACCCCGTCAATCGAAAGTAATCGATCTCCGGGTTCAATGCCCACTTCAGCTGCAATGCTATCTGGTTCAACAAATTCGACGCAATTACGCAACGAACGTTCATTATTTACTTCCATAACAATCCTCTCAATTCTTCATCCTTCTAAGGATACATGCTTTCCTGCATGAAATCAAGAAAAAACGCCCAAGAGGGCGTTTTTTCAACTATCGATATATTGGATACTTCGCGCAAAGCGTATCAACCAATTCCTTCGCTTTGCTATTATCCGGTTCTTCCTTCAATGTCAATTCAAAGATTTCTGCAATCACATCCATATCCGCTTCCGTAAATCCCCTCGTGGTGATCGCCGGTGTACCGATCCGAAGCCCGCTGGTAACAAATGGACTTTCAGGATCAAATGGAATAGTGTTTTTATTCGCCGTCACACCGATTTCATCCAGGCGATGTTCCGCCTCTTTCCCGGTCAATCCTCGATTTCGAACATCAATCAAAACCATATGATTGTCGGTTCCTCCTGAAATCAAGGTGAAGCCGCGCTTCAACAAGGATTCGGCCAAAGCCTTTGCATTATCTATGATTTCTTGCTGATAAACCTTAAACTCCGGTTCCAAGGCTTCCTTGAAACTCACCGCTTTAGAAGCAATGACATGCATCAATGGACCACCCTGGGTTCCAGGGAAGATGGCTTTGTCAATCTTCTTTGCATACTCAGCTCGACAAAGGATCGCCCCGCCACGCGGACCACGCAAGGTTTTATGAGTGGTTGTCGTGACAAAATCAGCATACGGCACTGGATTTTGATGCAAGCCCGCTGCAACAAGTCCGGCAATATGAGCCATGTCCACCATCAGATACGCGCCAACCTCATCTGCAATCTCTCTGAATTTATCAAAGTAAATCTCTCGCGGATAAGCACTCGCACCCGCAACGATCAGTTTTGGTTTTGCCTCTTTCGCCAATTCCATCAAGGCTTCATAGTCGATTACTTGAGAGTCTTTGTCAACGCCGTAACTCACAAAATTAAAATAGGTTCCAGAAATATTAACAGGACTGCCATGGGTCAAGTGCCCGCCATGGGATAGATTCATGCCAAGGACCGTATCACCCGGCTCCAAAATTGCAAAATATACGCCCATATTCGCGTTGGCTCCAGAATGTGGTTGAACATTGGCATGCTCGGCGCCAAATAATTCCTTCATACGATCACGTGCCAAGTCCTCTACAATATCAACGAACTCGCAACCGCCATAGTATCGTTTCCCTGGATATCCTTCTGCATATTTGTTGGTCAAATAGCTTCCCATTGCCTCCATCACAGACTCGGATACAAAGTTCTCCGATGCAATCAATTCAATTTTGTCGGATTGACGATTCTTCTCTAATTGAATCGCCTCATATACTTCTGGATCATTTTTCATTACATGTTCAAAATTCATGCGCGACCTCCCTCTCAAAAGATAACGTTATTATATCATAGGTTTCCACGCGAATTCCGCATTATTTTGAATATTTCACAACCAAATCCAGCAAATCCTTCAATAAGTCTTCCGGATTCTCTTCTTTCAATTGATGGATCAGACAATCTTCGATATATTCTTCCAAAATCAGTCCACCAACTTTATGCAACGCCGCTTTGGCCGCTGAAATCTGAACCAAAATTTCCTTGCATTCTTTTTCCTCGTCCACCATCTTCTGTATCCCTTTTACCTGCCCTTCGACTCGACGCAGGCGAAGAATTAAACTGCTTTTATCCTTCCGACTACAAGATTTTGTCGTCATATTGATCTCCTCCCAACACTCGTTTCATGGTCAGTCGTTTTTTCTGACGGCTGAACACCTTCCGATCTAAGATCCATAAAAATCCAAATGTCACACCCATCAGCAGCACGCCCATGCCAAAGGCTTTCACCTCAGAATCGAACCAAGCCGACCCCAAAAGAATACCGACAATCATGCCCGAGGCTGGAATTCCGTAGAGTATCAAACTCGACAGCAGAATGAATCGCGTATCGGAGACTATCTCTACGTAATCCCCTTTGCTTGCGTCCACTTCGTTTTGAAGGGCGACAACAATCGCCGGCGCATCACAATCTCCCCCGCACGACTTGCAGTTTCCACCACAGGCAGAGATTCTCCTCACCTGAACAATCGCCTCATTTTCTTTTTTATCAATTACATATCCAATTTGATCCATCAACTCATCCTTTCGGTACCCCTATACCGTATTATTTCAGTCTTATCATACCACAAATTTCGTCTTTTTCAAGCAAAAAGACGACCCTAGTCGTCTTCTCGTAAAAAGTTCAAATATGTTTTCATCTTTTTTTCATATCCCTGCTCGGTGGGTTCGTAAAAATTCACCTCTCCTAAAGACGATGGTAAATAAGCTTGCTCCACATAATGATTCTCGAAAGAATGAGGATATTGATAGCTCGGTCCCTGATCTTCCTGATGTCGCGATTTCATACTCCGTGCCGTTGAATCTCTCAGATGTTCGGGAACCGCGCCAATTTTCTCATTCTGCACGGTTTGAATCGCTCGATTGATCCCCAGATAAGACGCATTGCTCTTTGGGGCTGAAGCCAGATAGGTTGTCGCTTGTGCCAACAAAATCCTACCCTCCGGCATCCCGATCCGTTCAACCCCTTGCGCGACGGACACGGCGACCTGGATGGCTTGCGGATCCGCATTCCCGACATCTTCCGACGCACTGATCATCAGGCGCCTGCAGATAAATTTCGGATCTTCTCCCGCTTCTATCATCAAAGCCAGCCAATACAAGGCTGCATTTGGATCTGAACCGCGAATGCTTTTAATAAAGGCGGAGATCACATCATAATGATAGTCACCGTTTTTTTCATACCGTACTGGTTTTTTCCGTGACGCGTTCGAAAGCAGGGAAAGAGAAATCCGAATTTCCTCTTCCTTCGTTTCGGCAAGCATGACCCCCATTTCCAAAAGGTTCAATGCGACACGTGCATCTCCGTTGGCAACCTGAATCATATATTCCAATGCCTCATCCTCAAGAAAAATGGGCAACCTACCAAATCCATTATCTTGATCAAGAATCGCTCGTCGGACAATTTTGCGAATGGCTTCGTCATCCAAAGGTGCACACTCCAAAACGATCGATCGCGAAATCAACGCTTTGTTGACTTCAAAATACGGATTCTCCGTCGTAGCACCGATCAAAACTACGGTGCCATTTTCCACATATGGCAGGAGCGCGTCTTGCTGCGATTTATTGAAGCGATGGATTTCATCGATAAATAAAATGGTTCCAACCCCTTCAAACCGCGAGGACGCCTTCGCCTTTTCAACCACTTCACGAATGTCCTTCACGCCAGAAGTAACTGCATTCAATCGAAAAAAGGCCTTTTTCGTTTCATGAGCCAAAATTCGTGCAAGGGTTGTCTTTCCTGTGCCTGGAGGTCCAAACAAAATTAAAGAAAGCAATTGATCGTGATCAATCGCTTTTTTTAACACTGAATTTTCACCAACTAAACGTTCCTGTCCTTGGAAATCACACAACCGATTCGGACGCATGCGTTCTGCCAAAGGCTGGTATATTTTCTTTTGTTCCACAAATCCAAATAAATCCATTTTTCTCCTACTTTTCATCCAACATCTTTTTCAATTCATCAAGAAAGGTATTTAAATCCTTAAATTGACGATAGACCGATGCGAAGCGAACATACGCAACCTCGTCCAAATCCTTCAACTGATTCATCACCAATTCGCCAATCATTGTAGAAGAACTTTCCCGTTTCAAAGAATTCTGCAGATTTTTTTCCACCTCATCGGCAATCGACTCCATCTGTTTCACGGAAACTGGCCGTTTTTCACAAGCGCGAATCAATCCGTTCAAGATCTTATCTCGATTATATTCCTGTCTGGTTCCATCTTTTTTGATGACAACAATCGGAATATGTTCAATTTTCTCATAGGTCGTGAAACGTTGATTGCATTTTACGCATTCCCGACGGCGACGAATCGAATGACCCTCTTCTGTCGGTCTCGAATCTACCACTTTTGTTTCATAATAATCACAAAAAGGACATTTCATTTTCGTCTCCCTCCCTATTAAAAGTTCTGGCGTATAAACGTTGGAATATCTAGTGTGTCTTCCTCTGAATCCTTCTCAGACGTTTTTTCAATTTCCTCTACAGGAGCAACCACTTCTGCTTCTGCTTGCTTCAGTTCAGTTTCTTCCGCCATTTCTTCTTCAACAGGTGCAATCACTTGCTCCTTAACCTCAACTACCGGTTCCGGCTTTGCTTCAACAATTGCAGGTTTGCTGGAAATTCGATCTTCCTGTTCCTGGTATCCCGTTGCAATAATGGTCACCTTGATCTCACCATTCAAGCTGCTGTCTTCCGCCGCTCCAAAGATAATATTCGCATCAGGAGATGCAGCCTGCTGAACCAGATCCGCAGCTTGAGTGACTTCCATCAAACTTAACTGATCTCCGGAAATATTCAATAGCACACCCGAAACCCCGTTAATGGTGGTTTCAAGCAATGGACTCTCGATCGCTTTTCGAACCGCCTCGATGGCACGGTTTTCTCCGCTTGCTGATCCAATTCCCATATGGGCAACCCCTTGATTCTCCATAATGGTTTTTACATCGGCAAAATCCAAGTTGATCATTCCTGGAACCACAATCAGATCGGAGATTCCTTTGATGCCGGAATGCAAAACTTCGTCCGCAATCCCAAAGGCTTCCATCATCGTGGTGCTCGGTTCTACGATATCCAATAATCGATCGTTTGGAATCGTCACCAAAGTATCAACCGCCTGCATCAATGTATCAATCCCCGAAGTAGCAAAACGCATTCTCCGAGCCCCTTCAAATGTAAATGGTTTGGTTACGACTGCCACAGTCAAAATACCCATTTCGCGCGCGATGCCCGCTACAACTGGAGCGGCACCTGTACCGGTTCCACCGCCCATCCCAGCGGTGATAAAAACCATGTCCGCGCCTTCAATAGATTCCATAATTGTCTGTCTGCTTTCTTCTGCTGCTTGTCGTCCAATATCCGGATTTGCACCCGCACCCAAGCCGCGGGTCAACTTTTCACCAATTTGAATAGTAAATTCGGCTTCCGATGCCTTTAATGCTTGCATGTCCGTATTGATTGCAACAAAGTCAACGCCTTGCAGATTCTTAGTAATCATTCGGTTTACCGCGTTGTTTCCGCCGCCACCGACACCTACCACTTTAATTTTTGCATTTGAGTCTTTTTCAAAATCTATCTGAAACATTTCGCACCTCCAAAATCACGAGATCTAGTAGTTTTAAGCAACTTTTTATCTATATACAGTTTATCGTATTCCAAGTGAAAGCACAATCCTTCTATTCAGACAAGTTTTCTGTCCAAGAACGAATTCGCCCAAACATTCGTATGCAAATCGGCAAATACGCGCCAAGATACAACAAGTTATTAAATTGATCCGCCAAAAAGACAATTCCCGTACAAAGAAGGATCTCCATTCCCAACGCCATCAAGGCATGGTTCTTCTTTGAAAGTTCAGGCTGCAACACGCTGCCCAAAATGCCATCGACGGAAAGCAAAATGTAGGCGACCAAATACGCAGAAAAATTCAAAGGCCATCCCAGAGGGATCAGATATCCAATGACGCCTCCTGCAAAAATTCCAAGCATCAAATATTTCATTTACCTCCTCCTCTCATAACCCAATATCTCCAAATTTTCACTGACACGAACACGAACTTCCAAATTGTACACCGATCGCAAAAGATCGGTATAGGTGTTTGGCGCCGTAACTGCCGCAAACAAAGCAGAAGGGTCTCCAATCACCTTCATCACAAAGGGAGCCGTTGTGCTCTCATCGTTTACCCAAATAATCGGTCCACCGCATTGAATCTTTGATCCCCAGACCACCCGTTCTCCTTCGATGCTGATCGCTTCTGCGCCTGCTGCTCGAAGGTCATTGACGATATTGAGTATATCCGTGTTGTGAACCAAATCAAACATTTCCACTTGCTCGCCACTATCGGTGCGATCATTCACCTTGATCAAGATCCCTGGCCCCTTGACCGCTTCCGACCCGGAAAAAATCTTTTTTTGCTGCAAGTCCTCGCGCAAATAGGCGAGGGTTTCGGTTTCGTCCGTCAGGCTCTGATATGTGGCAAGAATCTCTACCCGCTCCGATAACGAATCTTCTCGGGTTTGAATGAGCTCCGAAATCACTGTAATTTGGTTTTGCAGACGAAACAATTCTGCCTTTTCTTCTTCCTCAAGGTGATTCGATTGAACCCGCACCAACCATAATAAGCAAAATCCGAGAATCAAAGAAGCAATAAACAACGGAAGTCTCTTCTTGTCATTCATCGTCAACACCCCTTATAAATCGACTGGATTCACGGGAGACCTGACTTTTCAAGATCATTTCCTCTTGCTTTTCAACCACGACTTCCAGTCCCAAATAATTCTCAATGGCAAAGATGATTCCGCCCTTCAAATCCAAGGCAGCCGCCAATTTATCAGGATCTCCAATGGCACGAATCACGATCGGACTCCCAATGGAAATTCCATTGATATTGATATGGGAACCGACTTTCAGGATTTCCGTTCTCGCCGTATATCGTTCTCCATTGATCTCAATGGCCTCCGCGTCAGCAACATTCAAATAGCTGATCACATCATGTAAAATCTCGGTATTCTCTGCCAAAACACTCATATTGGGATAAAGATTATCTTCTTGAATCCGTACCTCCACACCTGGTCCTTTTGCCTGTGTATATCCCAGTTTCAGCTCAAGGTGATCAATGGTTTCAATATATTGGTTGACAATTTCATCACTCGACTTGGTTCGATCCCGTAAAAATCCATTTTCTGTTTCCAATACAGTGATGGTTTCCGATTGCTGCTGCAATTCTTTCTTCAATGTTTGAATCTGCTGCAACAGAGCCTCATTCCCATAGGGGTATCGTTGTTCGATTTCCATGTGAGAAGCAACGCGCACTCCTACCACACAGATCACACCTATGATCAATCCTTCAATCCATCGTTTCTTCATAGCCTCACCTACTCTTCTTGCATAAATCTGGCGTCATAGCCAGCCTCTAGTTGAATGGTTCCCGCCGATATCCCTTTCAGTGACAAGTCACTGACAATTCTCGCAAGCATATCAACAATATATGGACCATCCGTCATATCAATCACTTCAACTTTCAATCGCTTTGTCAGCCAAAATTCCATCTCTTGTTCCGTCAATTTTGTGACCCGAAATGCAGTTTCGCCAACAAGCGTATCTTTCCAATTCAATATTTCCATGAAACATGTCCACCGTTCCGGTGAAAGGTTGCTTGGCATTGTCCCAAAATCAAATTCCAAAGGCACATCCATACTCTCTGTATCCCCACCCCAATAATCTTCCGGTTTCGAATAATCCAAAAAGACACCTTCTTCATCCAATAAAACCACTCTCTCGTCACTCAGTTTCACCCGGTACCTAGCGATTCGCTCTGCTATCTTGATTTCAAGCTGACCAGGCAAACTTCGTTTGACCAAAGTCGATTGCACCCAAGGCAGGTTCGACAAGTTGGTTTCCACCTGCTCAATGTCTATGTTCCAAAGCATTTGCTGCACGTCCACATGAGCGGCCGCCAATATTTCCTCTTCTGTGAGCTGGTCTTCCCCTTGAATCACAATGGTGTCAACGCCAAAAACAAGATATTGATAACTGAGCAATCCCAATAAAATGAAAACTACTATCCCGATCACAATCCAACTCGACACCTCTCTGATTCTACTCACCATGTTTCACCCGCTCCCAAATCAATTGAAATATTTCTTGCGTCACCAGCGGATTCGACATTTCATGAGAAAGGTTCTCCATCTTCTGTCGCAAATCCGAATCACTTCGTAATTTTTCCACTGCTTCCAATAGCCATTGACCCGTTAAATCCTTCTCTTCGCACATCAAACTGGCGCCCGCGTCCGCCATGGCTTTCGCGTTGAAAAACTGATGATATTCCGTCGTGTATGCCTTCGGAATTAAAATTGAGGCTTTCCCCAAGGCTTGCAACTCAGCGATCGTGATGGCGCCTGCACCCGTTATTACCAGATCCGAATTCACCATATCCTCAAAAATTTCCGGCAAGTAGGCGTGAACTTGAATCCCATCAGACAGTTGACCCACTTCTTGAACAAAGGCATCGTAATGTCTTATCCCCGTCGCATGGGTCCAGTTGAAATCAATTTTTGTCTGTGAAAAAAGAGCAATAATTGCTTGATTTAGTGAGGTTTGCCCCCCAGAACCACCGAAGGAAAGAACGCGAAATTCATTTGATTCTCGTCCTTTCGCCTCATAAAAAGCCTTCCTGACTGGATTTCCGACCAAACGAATTTCCCTTGCTTTTTTCAACCATTTATGGCTTTCCTGAAAAGCTGTAAACACAAGGTTCACCCGTCTGGCTAAAATACGATTGGTAACCCCTGGATACGCGTTTTGTTCTTGAATCGCCGTAAAGACGCCAGGAAACAGGGTTCCCATCATCACGATCGGCCCACTCACATAGCCCCCGGTTCCAATCACAACATCCGGCTTAAAGGACCGCATAACAGAAAAAGCGCCAAAAATTCCCTTCACCAATACCAATGCAGTTTTTATCGTCTGTACTGTTAATTTTCTTCTGAAGCCCTGAACGGGAATCCCATGATACGCAATTCCTTTCGCCTCAGCCAACTCTTTTTCCAATCCGTTCGGCGTACCCACATATAGGATCTCTGCCTCTTGATCTTGCTTCTGAATTTCTTCCACAAGCGCCAGAGCCGGATAAATATGTCCGCCCGTTCCGCCGCCACTAATGATATACCGCATGGTTCCCCCTTATTCGCTGATCGAAATACTGACCAAAATCCCCGCCATTGACAGGAAGGTGATCAATGCCGTCCCGCCATAACTAATCAATGGCAATACTACCCCGGTGTTGGGCAACAGTCCTGTTCCCACCCCAATATGAATGATGGTCTGAAAGGCATAAAGTGCTGTGATTCCAATGGCTAAAAGTGCACCATACGTATTTTGCGTACGCATGGCAATTTTTAGCCCCGCCCAAATAAACAGCCCATATACAAAAATCGTGGAGATTGCGCCAATAAATCCAAGCTCTTCGGCCAAAACAGAAAAGATAAAATCGTTATATGGATATGGTAGGTAATAATATTTTTGAATCCCTTGTCCAATACCCACGCCTGTCAAACTGCCATGGGCGTAAGCGTACAGGGATTGTCTCAACTGATAATTCAATGTTCCTAAATATTCGTCCTGATGAAGCCACGCATCCACTCGCTTCCATTGATAAGATCCACTAATAAATGCCCGATAAAACACCGCTCCAACCGCGCCCGCGCCCACAACGATGGAAAAAAATAGGTCGCGCAACCGTAAACCAGCACAAATCAACATCACAAACATGGTCGCCGCCACTGTCAAGGTGCTGCTTAGATCATCCTGAAATAAAATCAATCCCGCAGTCACAGCGATCAAAAGCAAAGCCGGCAAGGTTTCTTTCAAGAAACTTTTGAACTCACATGTTGATAAAAATTTCGCATAGTAAAGAATAGCACCCACTTTAACGAACTCAACCGGCATCAAACGATATCCAAAGAGCTCCAAAAATCGTCTCGATCCATTTACTTCTTTCCCCAGTGGGGAAAAAAGCGTCAACAAAACAAGACCAATTGAAGCCATGTACAACAAAATAGAAACCCGCTCGTACACCCGATAATGAATTCGGCTTGCCACGAAGAACAAGAGTACGCCCAAACCCAAAAACTTCAAATGACGAGAAATAAAAAAATATACATCCCCATTTTTTTGAATCAAGGCTGTAGGCACGCTGGCACTATAAACCATGACAACCCCAAGAATTGATAGAATGGCAACTAGGATGACAATCATCCAATCCATTTTTTTTCGATTAATCAGTTTCTTCAATTTGCATCACAACCTGACGGAAAATTTCTCCTCGTTCTTCATAACTTTTATATTGATCCCAGCTTGCACAAGCCGGTGACAACAAAATCCAATCATCTTCTTGAGAATTCTCCATGGACAACGCAACCGCCTCTTTTAGATTTGAAGCATCCAAAATCGTCAAAATTCCCGCTCGTTTTGCAGCCTCTTTCATCTTCGGAGCAGTCTCGCCCATTAACACTACTGTATGCACTTGGTTGCGATGACAGACTTCAAAGAACTCACCGAATTCCTCACCCTTGTCGTATCCCCCGCCAATCAGCACTTTCCGTCCTACCACAGCCTGAACGGCAGCCACGCTAGCTTCTGTGTTGGTCCCCTTGGAATCATTGAAAAAACCACGCTTTCCATGCATGCCCAGCCATTCAAATCGGTGGGAAATCCCACGAAAAGAAAGAATCGCCTTTCGTATCGGATCAAATCCCACCCCAGCCTGACGGCTCAGGGCAACGGCAACGGCTAAGTTTTGATAATTGTGCCGTCCCTTTAAGGGAATCTCATCGAGTTTCGCAATGACTACCGTGCTTCCATTTTCACGATACACCAAAGCATTGTCACGTAGAAAACATCCTTCTTCCAACTCTTTTTCGATGGAAAAACCAATTATTTTTGCTTTTGATTCTCTTCCTACTGCTACAAGCTCCGGTTCGTCTTGATTCACTACAATGATATCGTCAGAGGAAGCATTTGCCCAGATCTTTATTTTTGCCGCCTTATATGCTTCATATCCACCATGCCACGCCAAATGATCGGGGCGCAGATTGATAATAGTCGATATTTTCGGCTGAAAATGTGCACACGACTCCAATTGAAAGCTGCTCAATTCCAAGACAAACCAGGTACCTTCCTTTGCGTGAACCGCACACGGCAAAATGCCAACTCCGATATTTCCTGCCACACAGGCTTCTTTTTTCGCTTGTCTAAAAATTTCTCCTACCAACGTCGTAGTCGTAGTCTTTCCATTGGTCCCCGTAATTCCGACAACAGGAAAATCAAAATTCGTTTGAAAGAATTCCACGTCAGTAACAACCGGAATATTCGCCTGAATCAATCGTTGGATCAAGGAATGATCCATTCGAATCCCAGGACTTTTAATCACAACTTCCAGCTCGTCAGGAATTTGCTTCCCCGTCCATACCACCGCCGAAGAATCGCCATCCGAGTCAGATAATGAAATTGGGCTATCGTCATAAACGCGTACTTGATAGCCCATATGAAGCAAGGCTTCTACATTAGCCTGGCCGTTTTTTCCATATCCAATCACCGCTGCGTATCTCATGTCAACCCCCTATAATGCCCAATATCCGATCATTCCTGCAAAAAGTGTAATCAAAACAAACCGAATTACGATTTGATTTTCCGTCATACCGCCCAACTCAAAATGATGATGAATCGGACTCATCCGAAATACCCGTTTACCCCGCGTTTTAAAGGAAACCACTTGAATGATCACCGACAGCGCTTCAGCGAAATAGATGCAACCGACTATGGGAATCCACCACTGCAAGCCCGCTAATAACGCCAGCACAGAAACGGCACCCCCCAGTCCCAAGGAACCAAGATCCCCCATAAATACGCGGGCGGGATATCGATTGAAGACCAAAAAACCGAGCAAACTTCCCACGGTCGCCAGCATCATAACCCCAAGTTCAGCACCGATCGTCAACTTGATGCCTATCAAATAGAATGCGAGTAAGACCACTATGGTCACACTAGTTGAAAGTCCATCTACCCCATCTGTTAAATTCACGCTATTCACTGTAGCAAGAAAAACAAATACGGAAAACAGAACAAATGGAAAGAATCCCAACTCCCATTCTCCCGATAAGAACGGGATCTTTACCGAAAAATCGCCAATCGTTCGTGCGTATAGTAGTATGACTATTAAGCTAACTACAAATTGCAATGAAATTTTTTGTTTTGCCGTTAGGCCTAAGTTTTGTTTCTTGATCACTTTTTGATAATCATCCACAAATCCGATCGCGGCAAATCCAAATACGCCGAGGAACATCAAAACGCCCGCCATACTCTGATAAGCCAAAGCTACACCCAACATCACAATCCCCATTGGAATCAAAAAGAAAAGGCCTCCCATTGTCGGGGTCCCTGTCTTTTTCAAATGAGATTGCGGTCCGTCTTCTCGTATATGTTGGCCAACTTTCAATCGAATCAGCCGAGGCAATAAAAGTTTGCCCGAAACAAACGCTCCAAAAAACGCCATAAATCCTATGATCCATTCACCTATTTCCATTTCTACTCCCTCTCAAAATACGCATGCACGATTTTCCGTTCATCCATTGGAATCTTTTTGGTTCCAATGATCTGATACCGCTCATGGCCCTTACCAAGAAGCAAAATCAAATCATCTTTTTCAGCCAAACGCAGTGCTCGTTCCACCGCTTTCGTTCGATCGGGCTCACAAAGATAGTTTTGATTCTCGACAGGAATTCCCTCTTGAATCTGTGAAATGATAAAAAGTGGATCCTCGGTACGCATATTGTCCGAAGTAATCACAACCATATCGCTGCCTTCTGAGGCAATTCGCCCCATGATCGGACGCTTGGTCTGATCCCGCTCTCCCCCACAACCGAAGACCGTAATCACTCGGCCCTTGGTTATCGCACGAGCAGCTTGAATTACCTTGTCCACCCCATCAGGTGAATGTGCATAATCGATGACCACAGAATAATCTGCTGGTGTTTCTACCAATTCAAATCGCCCACAAATCCCTTTTACGGTTGGAATTGCCTTGCAAATTGCCTCAAAACGCATTCCTTCATGATAAGCGATCGCCGCAGCTGACAGCAGATTGTAAATCGCAAACTCGCCCAATAATTTAGTTTCGACTCGAGCACGCTTCCCGTAAACAATCAAGTCAAAGGAAGAACCTTGAATCGTGAGTTCCAGATTCTCGGCACAGATGTTCCAGTCCCCGTGCAAACCGAAGGAACAAGCATTGTCCTTATACGCTTCGTATAATCGAAGCCCGTAGGAATCGTCGCAATTGATGATGCGTTTCCCATCCGTACGGTCAAATAATTTTTTCTTTTCCAGAAAATATTCTTCCATTGTATGATGGAAGTCCAAGTGATCTTGAGTCAAGTTTGTAAACACAGCATGACGGAATTGAATTTCACCTACCCTTTCCAATGCTAGCGAGTGTGAGGAAACCTCCATCACACATCGTTTGGCGCCGGCATTCACCATCTCGCGAAAGGTTTGTTGCAATTCAATCGCCTCCGGTGTTGTTACCGTCGTAATCGGGATCGGCAATTTTTTATTCCCCAGCATGATGCCCAGAGTACCAATAACACCAACTTGAGGGTCTAGCTCTGCTAATATTTGTTGAGCGAAATAGCTTGTGGAAGTTTTCCCATTGGTTCCCGTTATGCCAACTACACCTAACTCGCGAGAGGGGTTCTGATAGAAATTCGCCGCAATCGTTGCCATGGCAACTCGTGAATCCGCCACCATAATTGCCGTCGTTCCCTCCATATAGGTTAATAGACATTCCTTCTCCGTGACAACCGCTGCAGCACCGCGTGAAATCGCTTCTCCGATATAGGCATGTCCATCTACCTGAAATCCAGAAATTGCGATAAACAGCCCGTCTGAAGCAATTGAGCGCGAATCATATGTAAGCCCACCAATCTCTTTGTCTAAACTCCCGATTGAATTTAGGATTTTCACTCTATCCAATAGATCTTTCAGTCTCAAAATTCTTCCTCCCATGCGCTAATCTGTTGTACCTATCATACTTCTCCCCCTAGAAAAAATCAACTTCCCTTTTGGGCTTTCTCGATCTGAATTTCCATATAAATCCGCTCTTCCATTGCCACTCCCGGCTGAGGATATTGGGTAGTCACCAAGCCATCCAGCTCTCTGTCACCCAAGAAACGGTACGGAATGTCGTTCTTCTTGCAAGTTTCAATCGCTTCTTCTTTTGTCAATCCAATTAAATTTGGAACCTCGACCGTTTCCCATTCTAAGGAAGGTTGATACCCCTCTTTGTCCAACATGAAGGCAAGAAGCCTCGATGACGCATAGCCCGACGTACTGCCGCCACCTGTCAACTCCCCTTGCGGTTCATCGACAATAATTAAAACGCTATACTTTGGTGCATCCATGGGAGCGGATGCGATAAAGGACGCGATCACAGCGCCATCCTCATAGGTGCCATTGATCAGTTTTTGCGCCGTCCCTGTTTTTCCGCCAACTTGATACCCCTTTAGATCCGCTCGTTTTCCTGTGCCTTCCGCGACAACCTTACGAAGCATCCATTGCACTTCTTCAGATGTTTCCCTGGCAATGGCCTGACGAAGGATATTGGGTTCGAAGGATTCAACCACTTTCCCCTCGTCATTGGCGATCTTCGTGACCAAATGTGGTTCAATTAGATAGCCACCATTGACCAAGGCATTGAAACCCGTCAGTAATTGAAGTGGCGTAAGCTGAAATCCCTGTCCAAAGGACATGGTAGCCAACTCAACGGCATTGATATCCTCAGATTTTGCATAAATCCCCGCCTGTTCCCCTCGCAAATCCACTCCCGTCAGCCGATTCAATCCAAACTGATCAAGATATCGATAAAAGGTATCCACACCAAGCCTTTGCCCAACCTCAACAAAGACTTCGTTGCAAGAATTTGCCAATCCATCCGAAAAGCTTTCCGCTCCATGGGGATGCTCCCAACTCCAGCACCGAATATCCGCGCCTCGAATCTGTCTCACATAGCCATCGCAATAAAAGCCTTCGTCTTGCGTAACCCGTGCTTCTTCAAGGGCTGCCGCCGCAACAAGGGTTTTAAAGGTGGATCCCGGCTCAAAACTGTCCATAATATAGGGCGTTCTCCATAATTGATAACTCTGATCACTGGTCTCCGACCAGGATTTCCGGTTCCACTCGGCAATTTTTTCTTCATCAAGATCAGAAGGCGTATCCGGATTCCATAAAAATGCCGTGGGATTGTTGCTGTCGTAATTAGGAAAAGCAGCAGCCGATAGTATCTCTCCACGATTCACATCCATAACAAGAATTTGAACCTGCTTCGCTTGTGTTCGCTGAGCGATTGTGATGGCCTCGTCTTCAACCAATTCCTGCAATTCCATATCCAAGGCGGTAATCAAATTCCGCCCGTCTTCCGCCTGTACAGAGCGATCCATGTTGAATAGCACATTGTTGTTTCCTGCATCCGTCATCTTCATCACACGCCCAGGTGTTCCCGCCAGATAGGCATTATAATACCGTTCCAATCCGTATTGACCAACTCCGTCATAATTGGTGAAGCCGATCAGATGTGCCGCGTATTCATGATACGGATAAAACCGCTTATTCTTTTTGCGTATTTCAATCCCTGACAGATCGCTTGTCATTAATAATTGAATCTCATCCAAGGTCAAATCTTCTCGCAAAGCCACTTCCGACCGCTCGGTTTCTAATTTTTCCAGTATCCTCGTTGGATCCAGGTTCAGCAATTCACTGATGATTTGCGCAAAATTCTTCTTGTCTTCAATCATTTCAGGGGTTGCGATCAAAGTTTGCGAAACAATATTCTCAGCCAAGATCTTCCCGTCACGATCGTATATTTCTCCCCGTTCCCCTTGCGTCCAATAATCCTTTGTCCATTGTCCATATGCTTTCTCTGTCATCTCGCCGCTGTCCAACAATTGGACTTGACCTAGTTTGGCAACTACGACAAAAAGCGCTCCATAAATAAGAAGCGCCATCACAAGTATTCTCCGATTTAATTTTAATCTTTGTTTATTCATCGCACCTATCTCCTAGAAGCAAGTACCACTCCATCGTATGCCGATATGCCGTCATTCAACGCCAAAACGATTTGCTGTTGTGAACTAGGATAATCCATTGCAATTTTTTTTGCAACTCTTTCCAAATCGATTTTTTTGGCAATTCGATCGATTTCCACGTCCAAAACCTTCTGATCTTCGGACAATTGTTGAATTTGGCAATCCATCGCGTGAATTTCAGTTTGAATCTTAATTTCTGCGCTCTGAAAATAGAGGGTAACCACACCAAAGCTGAGTCCGAAAAAAATTGTGGCTATGAGCATTGTGATTCCCATTTTTTTCATTCCTCTACCTCCATTTTTTCAGCAATTCGCAATTTTGCACTTCTCGAGCGTCGGTTCATCTCAATCTCTTCGTCAGAGGGAATCATTGGCTTTCTGGTGATAATCAGAACCTCTTTTTGTTTATCGCATTGGCAGATTGGAAACTCCTTTGGACAAATGCAATCCTGCTGCAAATATTTAAAAGTTTCTTTGACAATACGATCCTCCAGAGAATGGAAGGTAATCACACAAATTCTTCCCCCAGGCTTTAGCACATCTACAATATTCTCAAGGGCATCGCGAAGCATGCCAAGCTCGTTATTCACTTCGATTCGCAAGGCTTGAAAGGTTCGTCTCGCCGGATGAATCTTACTCCTTAATGCAGCACCTGGCATGGATGAACGAATAACCTCAACCAATTCCAATGTGCCGTCAATCGTTGCTATCTCTCGCCGTTCAACAATTCGTCTGGCAATCCGTCTGGCGTAACGTTCTTCCCCATATTGGAAGATCACGTCAGCCAATCGGCTCTCTTCGTATGTATTCACAATATCCCAAGCACTTAGTCCCGTTTGTGACATGCGCATATCCAGTTTCGCATCATAAAGATAAGAAAAGCCTCGATCCGTTGTATCAAATTGATGGGAGGAAACACCCAAATCCAAAATCATGCCGTCGACTTTCTCAACACCCAGTCGTTTTAAAACAATCTTGATGTTCTTAAAATTGTTTTCCACAACGACAATACGGCCGTCGGATTCAATTCCCGCTTCCTTCGCATTTCGAATCGCATCCGGATCCTGATCAATCGCTATGACTCGGCCCGTCGTCAGTCGCTTTGCAATTTCCCGCGTATGTCCCGCGCCACCCATGGTGCCGTCAACATAAAGTCCATCGGGCTTGATTTTTAGTCCATCAATTGTTTCGTTCAATAGTACGCTGATATGTGAAAATTCCATTTTTATATCCCCAATTCTTCCATTTTAGATGCGATGCTGTCAGAACTCAATAAATCCGATTGATTGTATGCTTCCCATGATTCCTTCGACCAAATCTCAACCCGATTGGCCACGCCAATGACAACTGCGTCCTTCTCAATCTCTGCATATTCTCTCAAGCTATTAGGAATTAAAATACGTCCCTGCTTATCGAAATCACACTCGTTGGCGCCAGAGAAGAAGAATCGTGTAAATGCCCGTGCATCCCTTTTCGTCAAAGGCAATGCTTTTAATTTTTCTTCGAATATTTCCCACTCTTTTTTCGGATAGACAAACAAACATTTGTCGAGTCCCCGGGTAATGACAAACTGTTCATCAAGCGCAGCACGAAATTTAGACGGAATAATAATCCGGCCTTTTGCATCCAATCCGTGTTGATACTCGCCTATAAACATGAAAATCACCACTCTCTTTGTTCAAATCTTCCATTTTGTGACACAATCTACCACTTCTAACCACATTATACTACTTTTCCTAGTCCTTGTAAAGGAATCCAGGAATGAAAAATCGAATTTTCAGAATACTTTCCCATCTTGTTTTTTCACAAAAAAATAAGCATCCGCTTTCAACCAAATAGGCCGAAGGCATTTGCTTATCCTGCATATATTCATTCAATTTCTAAAGCTCTTTCTTTCCTCTTGCATAGAGAAATAGTCCAAAAGCAATCATTCCAAAAGAGACCAATTGAGCAACGCGAAATGGTCCAAACATCAAACTATCCGTTCTCAGTCCTTCAATCCATACCCGGCCCAATGAATACAAAATCATATAAGCTCCAATGGTTTGTCCGTTCCTTTTGAAAACTCGATCTCGTAAAGCAATCAATACAAAAAACACCGCCAGATTCCAAAGAGATTCGTACAGAAACGTGGGATGAACACGTATCCCATCGACCAAAATCCCCCAGGGCAAATCAGTCGGTCCGCCGTGAGCTTCCTGATTGATGTAATTTCCCCAACGGCCAATGGCTTGTGCCAGGATAATGCTAGGTGCAACAATATCCAAAATCTCCAAGATCGAAATTTGCTTTCGCTTGCAATAAATCCAGGCAACCAAAATTGCAGCAATCAAACCGCCATGAATTGCCAATCCACCACCGCGCACATCCAAAATTTTTGCCAAATTCCCACTATACACCGACCAATTAAACAATACATAATAGATTCTTGCGCCCACAATTCCGCTTGGGATCGCAATCAACAAAACATTCAATAACTCATCTTCCGAAAAGCCAACCTTCTTTGCCCTTCGCAAAGCAAGTATAATACCCAACGCCATTCCGATCGCAATCAAAACACCGTACCACATTACAGAAATTCCGAAAATTTCAAAGGCTACTCGATCCATCGTATCATCTCCTTTTTGTCTCTCCTATTATAGAGTGAGAAGAAAAAATAGTCAAACCCTTGCCCTACCCAACAGATTGCGATATAATTCATCTGTTATAGACAAGGAGGAATTGGTTTGAAACTAGGAATTGTTGGCCTACCCAATGTAGGAAAGAGCACATTGTTTAATGCAATCACCGCCGCTGGCGCAGAATCTGCAAATTATCCCTTTTGCACAATAGAGCCCAACATCGGAACCGTCGCAGTGCCCGATCCGCGACTGACAGCATTAGCAAATATCTATCAATCAAAAAAAATAGTACCCACGGCTATCGAGTTTTATGATATTGCAGGCCTGGTGAAAGGGGCCAGCAACGGTGAAGGCCTTGGGAATAAATTTTTATCCCATATACGTGAAGTTGAATCAATCGTCCATGTCGTTCGTTGTTTCGAGGATGAAAATGTCACCCATGTGGAAGGAAGTATTGATCCCATTCGCGATATGGAAATCATCGATTTGGAATTAATTCTGTCGGACTTGGAACTTATCGAGCGTCGCGTGACTAAAACAGAGAAAATGGCAAAATCCGATAAAAACTTGCTTAAAGAGCTAGCGCTTGTAAAACGAATCCAAAACGTCTTGGAAAATGAGCAACCTGCCCGCAGTTTGGATCTGGATGATGAGGAAAGACTGAGCCTGCGAGGTTTTAATCTCCTCACGTCAAAACCCGTCTTGTACGTGTGCAATGTCTCTGAAGACGATTTGCTAGAAGGAAATCCTTTTGTTCAACTGGTCCAAGACCGCGCTGCGAAAGAAAATGCCGAAGCCATCACGGTTTGCGGGAAGATCGAATCGGAAATCGCAGAATTGGATGACGACGAAAAGCATGAATTTTTGGAAGAGCTGGGACTGGCTGAATCGGGTCTCGACAAATTGATTCGTGCCAGCTATACACTGCTCGGTCTTATTTCCTTTTTGACTGCCGGTGTGCAGGAAACCCGTGCCTGGACAATCAAGCGAGGCACCAAAGCACCGCAGGCTGCTGGAAAAATTCATTCGGATATCGAGCGAGGATTTATCCGCGCCGAAATCATTCATTTTGAAAAATTGGTAGAATGCGGCTCGACAGCAAAAGCCAAAGAACTTGGACTCTTGCGACTCGAAGGAAAAGAATACGTCATGAAAGACGGCGACGTCGTTGATTTTCGATTCAATGTATAAAAAACCCAGCGAACACAGAATATGTGGACGCTGGGTTTTTTATACAATAAAATCATAGGCAGTCATCTTTGGATGAAAGTTTACACAACCATTTTTATATCAAATGAATGGCTTGCAAAATTCGTGGAATGATCTGTTGCTTGCGAGACACCACTTGCTCAAAGAATTCACCCTGATCCGCGACTTCAAAAATTCCTTCAAAGATTTCCTGCGCCTGATTTGAATAGTACAGGTAACTTCCGCGTTTCGAAATATCCGTCACCATCAAAATCGCCAACACCAAATCACGATCTTTGGCTTTTTGATCCAAGGCTTGAAGCAAGGCTTCCCGGTTTTTCTGAATCGCCTTATCATCCAAAGTAAACACTTGACTGACGCCAAATCGACCCATATCACACAAAAACTCCTTGTAATCCTGCGACAATACCTCTCCCGGATTATCGCCCATCAGCTGCGAGGCAGCCAAAAACATTTCATGAGAAAAAACCTCTAAATTCAACTGCAACTTCTCATTGATCTTTTCGACCGTTTCAATATCCAGCGCTGTTGTTGTCGGCGATTGAAGCATCAGCGTGTCAGAAATAATACCGCTGATCATCAGCCCCAGCACCCACTTCGGAGGATCAACCCGTTGCTCTCGATACATCTGATAGAGAATGGTGTTTGTGCTGCCAACGGTCATATTTCGAAAATTAATAGGTTTCATTGTTGAAATATTTCCGATCTTGTGATGATCGACGATCATCAGTATCTCTGCCTGCTCGATTCCCTGCACGCTTTGCTCATATTCATTGTGGTCAACCAAAACCACCCGTTTTCTTCCAGGATTAAACAAATGCTTGCGGCTCAGCATCCCCTTGTATCTGCCATTATCCGAGACAACCGGAAAATTCGAATGTTTCGAATGCCTCAGGGTTTCCGAAAAATCATCCATATAATCGGCTTCAGTAAATCGCATAATATGATTCGCACGCATAATGGCGCCTACAGAATTGCTTTGATGAAGAATGGTGCTTGTCCGATAGGTGTCATAGGGCGTCACCAGCAGATTCACAGCGTGTTGTTCCGCCAGTTCCACCAATTCCTTTGGAATTTCAGCGCCCCCTGTAACAATCAGACACACTGGGCGCGCAACAATCGCAGCCTCCATCAATCGATAGCGGTCTCCGACCACCAACACCTCATATTGACTAAGAAGTTTCGATTGATAGATGGTTTCCTCTTCATAGGTCAATATCCCGACACGGCCTCGAATCTCGCGTAATTTTCCCGAAAGAACATCAGCATCCAGATCGATCAATAGATTGTTGATCGAGGTATTCAAGGAATCCATTTCACCATGAATCAAAGACATGGCGATATCCTTCATCGTAACAATACCAACCAGTTGCTTGTCTTTATTGATCACTGGAAGGGTCTTGATCGATCCCTGCTCCATCTTTCGATATGCCGCTAAAAGAGATTGCTCCGGTAAAATTCCCCTTGGGTGATCATACTCAATATCTCGAATCTGGACGCGTACATCCTCCAGCAATTCAGGTTCCGCTACCCCAAAATATCGAAGTACAAAGGCTGTATCCTTTTGAATCTCGCCCAAACGGCATGGTTTTGCCTTTTGCCCCGTTTGATTTAAGAGATATGCATGCACAATCGCAGCCGTAATTGAATCCGTATCCGGATTGATGTGTCCAAAGACTTGTATACTCATTTTTCCTCCAAAATAGAAGCAATCCCTTCCGAAGAAAGGATTGCGTAAATCAACTATTTAATCTTGCTTTCTACAATCGATTCTTTTCCGAACGCATTGACCGCTCGTACGACGATCACTTCGCTCTCAGGAGCATCCGTTTCCAATAGATATTTCCAATTGCCTAAGTAATCAACCCGGACCTGCTCTCCGTTGACCGTTACAACCGGACTACGGTCGGACTCGTCATAAACGTGCCCACTGACAATAAATGCTCCGCTGCTGGTTTCTTTAATATCGTCAATTGAAAGTTTTGGACTTCCAATTCGGAAAACGATGGTTTTCTCGATTGTGGTTTTCAGTCCATCCGGATCTTCAACCTCAAAGAGAATCGTATTGTTACCTTCTTCCAAGCTTACTTGTGCTTCGAAATATCCACTGCTGTCCACTTCCACATACTCGTTATTGATGCGTGCCTTCATCAATGCAGGACTATACGCCATATTGGTAATTCGCGCCTTCGCGGTAATCCGAGCCTTGCTGGTTTGTTCCGCTACATAAAGCTCCATTTCCGGCTCTTCCGGTACGAACTCGATAATCTTTTCGTATTCATACGATTGGTTATACTTATTCTTCACCTCGAACAAAATACGGTTCTTCCCAGGAACCAAACGAACCTTCACGATAAATTCTCCGTTGCCGTCTACCGCAATGATATCGTCATTGACAACCAAAACAGGATCGTCGTCATTCATATCTCGTACTTCTCCACGAATTTCAATGGTCTTGTTTGTTACCAATTCAGGATACTCCGCCACCCCAATCAAGTCAGGTGCTGCTGGATTAAATCGGATATATTTCTTTACGCTTGTCGTCTTTCCATAATCATTTTCCGTAATGAAGTTCAACACGTTATCCCCAATATCCAATTGATATGGAAGACTGAACTCCCCGTCTGAGCCCAACGTTATGCTGAAATCATCAATATACAATCGAGTTGGCACGCCGGCCGTATCAACCTTGCCTCGCAGAGTAACTGCCTGCTCATCCGAGACACTCTTGAAATGATAGAACTCAATATTGGCATTTTCAATCATATATTCAACATATCTTGTTTCCGTACGGCTTCTGCCGTTGGATGTCACCGCTTCAATTCGGAATTCATGAATTCCCTCTTCATTCAGCAAGACCGTTTCTTCGAAAGATCCGCCATAGACATCAACAGGATCGTCGTTGATATAGACCCTTGTGCCTTCGTCAACACTCCCGGTGATTTCCAAAAGATTTTCATACACTTCCTTAACCATCGTTACCTCAAGGGCAACATTGGCATTTTCAATATAATTTTGGGTGTAAGATGATTTCAATGAACGATAAACCAGGTTGATCGCGGTCTCTTTGTCCACATAACTTGTTCCTCGAAAATCACCATCGATATTAGTTGTGATCAAGTTGTATTCAATGGCGGTTTCCACTTCGTCAACAAGCTGTGGCGAAATGGTATCAACATCACTGATTGTACTCCCAGAAACTGCAGCATTTTCGGTTTCAATCCCCAACACTCGAACCAATGCGACAGCAACATCCTCTCGACGCATCCATTCGGTCGGCAAGTAGAACGCTTCTCCATTTGGTGGAAAATACCCCGTTAAATAATCCTTCGATGCTTCCACATACTGAAAAGACCAATCTTCGGGTGTTACATCCGAAAAAGTTGACTGTACCACTTGAGGCAATTGCAGGTGGAAGGTCAAACTCAATAATTTTGCAAATTCTTCGCGCGTGATTTTTTCGGTTGTTGAAAAAGAACGAACCATCATATCCCATTGATTCATGTCAATTGAGATCTTTTCATAGTTATGATTGACATAATCATCATAATTAGTAGCCGTTGCGGCGAAACCTGCTCCAGACACTAGAAAAATGATCACCACGCCACTCAACCATCGGATTAATTTTCTATTTTTTCTATCGCTCGGAAAATTTATTTTCATCCTGATCTCCTTGCTTACGATTTTTCAACTCCATATAATCC
>JABXKS010000001.1 GCA_013619125.1 Clostridiales bacterium | reverse complement strand
TCTTATAACTATGTTTTAATTCTTTTGAAAGAGAAAACATCATAATCATTAAAAGAATAGCAAAAGGGAATCCTGTGATCACAACTGCCGACTGCAAGGTTTTCAATGCCCGTTCCCCTCCCAACAGCAAGACAGAGAGCGCAATAACACCTTCCATAATCGCCCAAAACACCCGCTGTGTTTTCGGTGAATCTTCTTTCCCGCCGCTGGTAAGATTATCGACAACCAAAGACCCAGAATCGCTGCTCGTTACGAAAAATAAGACAATTGCAAGTATCGCTATACAATACAACGCCATTTGCAATGCCGGGTGACTCACCAAGACCCGAATCATTTCAAACATTGCGGTTGCGATATTCGCACTAATCGCATTTGAAATCACCCCTTGATAGGCGTCATTGAGAAAAACGCCTGTCGCCCCAAGGATCGTCATCGCAAAGGTAATAATTAAAGTCGGAAGAACAATGGTTCCCACGGCGATTTCTCGAATCGTTCTGCCCTTGGAAATCCTAGCAATAAAGGTACCGACAAAAGGTGTCCAAGAAATCCACCATGCCCAATAGAAGATGGTCCATCCCCCTTGCCATGCTATATCCTCAGGTGTAATTGCCGTAAAGAAACCAATGCTGACAAAGTCCCTCAAATAAATGCCCAGACTCGAAAAATATGTCGACATAATATATGCCGTTGGACCAACCAGCAGAATAACCAATAAAAAAGTCGCGCTAATGATTGTATTGGCTTGGCTCAAAAATTTGATTCCTTTCGAGATTCCACTCACCACCGATAGCGTCGCCATAAATGTGATCACTGCAATGAGAAGGACTTGAATCCCTTCACTGTTTGAAACTCCAAAAGCGTAATTCAATCCCGCATTGATCTGTCTCGCTCCCAATCCCAGAGAGGTTGCCAACCCAAAAAGCACCGCAAGGACCGCAAACGTATCAATGATGTCACCCCAAATCCCAAAGATTTTATCTTTAATGATCGGATAAAACAGGCTTCGAAAGGATAGAGGTAGGTTGAGATTATATGCAAAATATCCAAGCCCTACGGCAACAAGACCATACAAGGACCAAGCATGAGCACCCCAATGTAAATACATAATTTTAAAATTATCAAAAACTGATCCTGATTGAAGCGCTTCTGGTATTGATAAATGGTAGATGGGCTCTGCCACCCCATAAAAGAAGATTCCAATTCCAATCCCTGCGCTAAACAACATCGCATACCAAGAAAAATTGCTGTACTCCGGTCGTGCCGTAAATCCGCCCAATCGAATTTTCCCGAATTTTGACAATCCCATCATCAGTAGAAAAACAACCGCCAAATTAATGGTCGCAATATATACCCAATTGAACTTCTGGTTCAAGAACGTGTTAATCTCGTTAAATGTATTCGCTGCCAAATCAGGATTCAACAAGGTGAATAATATAAATCCACCGACCAAAAAGGCCGCTGTCAACGATACAAATGGATTCATATCGAATCCCCATTTCACAAAATTTCTGCTAAATAACTTCTCCTTTAATTCTTTCCTCTCCATATTTCCCCCTTAAAAGAATATAAAAAAACACCCCAACTCTTATGGATAAGAGTTAGAGTGTTTAAGTTTCACGCGATATGCATTCACATTACACCATTTCCATAGTGTAGTTTATTGCCTGCTTCCAGACCCTAAACAAACCCCAGTTCAGATCAAATATTTTCAAAATCATTTTCACTCTGACCGACAAGTTCGAATTCACACTGCACCAACGCATTCTGAACCTCACTCGTCTACTACTCACGACTTTTACTTCTACTGTTGAAGGGTATTCGATTTTTACGTTCCTGTTTAGGGTATACCAATTTTTCGGTCCAGTCAAGCTTCCTCGCCTTTCAAACCTTGTATAGAGCCGCATTGAAGCCGTTCGTATTGCCTCAATTTCTTCTTCCTTCATACGATCATCCCGCTCGATTTCCTTCATGGATCAACCCAACCCCAACCTTGTTTGGATCAATCCAAAATCCATCTCCATCTCCAATTATTTTCCGAATCGATACGGGATCCTTCCAAGGAATTGCAAAATAAACGATTTTCACTCATTTGCCACTTTATAAACATATCTATATGCTACTCAATTAATACGGCACGCACAGGTGCTCCATCCAGACCTTTTACTTTCAATGGGAGAGCAATAAGTTGGTAATGCCCAGGTTGTATCGCTTTGAGCCGTACTCCTTCGAGAATATAAATACCAGCTTCAAACAAGATCTGATGTGTTGCGTGGTCAGGTTGAGCGCGTTCTATGCCCAATCCATCGGTACACACACCTTTGATTCCAACATCGGCAAGATATTTTGCGCCAGAAGCTGCAAGATAAATGAATGCTTCATTGAAATTCTCTTCAAATGAATTTTTTGTTTTTAACAGCAGAACCTCTCCCGCACCGATGTCTCGGTTCTTGAGATCATCCGCTTCAATGCCACCTGTTATGTGCGTAAGATCAAGCACGCGGCATTTTGTAATCAACGCTTCCAACGGTATTGACTCAATGGGTTTTCCACCAGCAAGCATATGCATGGGCGCATCCAAGTGTGTACCCGTATGCACATCCAGAGAGATCCGTGACTCTTGAACACCGCCATCTTTAAAAACCCTGGTCTGCTGAATAATCGGACGTTTTTCACGTTTATCCTTATAAACAAACATATTTGCTTCAATGGTTTGTGAGATATCATGAATTTTCATATTTCCCCCATTTCTAAAGCGAGTACCAAGATCGTCCATCACGCTCCAATAATGCATCGGCCAATTCAGGTCCCCGGCTACCAGCAGGATAAAACTGTAATTTATCCCCCAGGGTGCCACATTCATGAAGCATCTTTTCAACAAAGGTCCATTCATATTTCACTTCATCCCAGCGCGTATACAGGTCATGCTTGCCCATTATCACCTCGTGAATGAGGATCTCATAGGCTTCTGGAGCGCTGTAATCAACCAAACAGCTTTGGCAAAACTCCATCTCCCTCGTGACAATTTCTTGGGTTGTCCCCGGCTTTTTCATATTAAATGTAAGTCGCATGCCTTCCTTAGGATAGATTTCGATGACGAGAACATTCGTTGGACAATCTGGAATAAGGTTTTTCCCCGTCTCCTTGTATATGATGGCAATCTCAGATATTTTTCCCGATAGCCGTTTGCCCGTTTTTAGATAAAAATCCACCCCTTCCCATCTTGGCAGATCCACTTTCACTTTCAGCGCCGCAAAAGTTTCCGTGCAGGAATCCGGCGGTACGCCTTTTTCATCGCGGTAGCTTTGCATCCCCTTTGCTGCGACATATTGACCGATCACTACATCTGTTTTTGCATCTGCAATCGACAACGCTTTCAAAACTTCTGTCTTTCCTGAAATCACTGTTTCCTCATCCGGATATTTCTTTGGCGTCATGGCAACCAAGGTGAGCATCTGCAAAAGATGACTTTGAATCATGTCTCGGATTGCACCGGATTGGTCATAATATCCCGCACGTTCAAGCACACCTACCGATTCAGTAACCGTGATCTGCACATGATCGATATACGCATGATTCCAACTTGCTTCATAGATCATGTTGCTGAACCGCAGCATCATGATGTTTTGTATCATCTCTTTCCCCAGATAATGATCCATGCGATAAATCTGATCTTCAACAAGATAGGTAGAAAGAACCTCGTTAATTTCTGTCGCACTCTCTAAATCCTTCCCAAAGGGTTTTTCAAAAACAATTCTTTGGTTGATGTTGCTATACTCAAGCAAACCAAACTCAGAAAGATACCGTGTAATGATTGTAAAGAATCGAGGATCTGTTGCCAAATAGAAAAGATGCACATCCACCTCATGAATCGCAATCTTTTCTAGCAATCGCTTGTAGTCATTTGGCGCATCAAATCGCAATTGATGGTACTCCAATCGCTTAATGAATGTGAACCACTTCTTCACATCCCGCTCTCCTCCGATACGATCAATGACAAAATCTTGAAACGATGTCCTCGTAAATTCTCGTCTTCCTATACAGATAATCTCTACATTCTCCGGCAATTGTCTTTTCTCGAGAAGCTGATAGAAAGCTGGAATCAACTTTTTCATGCTGAGGTTCCCAGTCGCGCCAAACAGAAAGATTCTAAGCATTCTATTCACCGTCCTTATGCACCTTATGTCCACCAAATTCATTACGCATTGCAGCCAATAGCTTGTTCGAGAATCGATCGTCCTGCTTGGACTCAAAACGCTTAAATAAGGATGCTGCGATCACATACGCAGGAACTTTTTGCTCCAAAGCCTCTTCAAGTGTCCAAAGGCCTTCCCCGCTGGAGTCAACTTGATCCAGAATTCCTTCCAGATCAGGGTTTTTTTCTAATGCGGCAACCGATTTATCGATCAAGTAGCTTGAAATAATCGAACCGTTTTGCCACACTTTCGCAATCGCTGTCAAATCAAGCTCATAGCCTGAATGATTCAATATTTCAAAGCCTTCCGCTATGGCTTGCATCATGCCGTATTCGATGCCGTTATGCACCATCTTCACATAATGGCCAGCACCATGGCTGCCCATATAGTCAACCCCTCTTGGAACGCAGATATCTGTCAGAATTGTTTCCATGTGTCGAAAATCTTCCAAAAGACCGCCAACCATCATACATGCCCCCTCTAAAGCCCCTTGCTGGCCGCCGCTAGTCCCAATATCCATATACCGGTACCCACGTTCAGAAACTTCTTGGGCTCTCCGTACGGTGTCTTTATAGTTCGAATTTCCTCCATCAATGATCAGTGCACCTCGTTTTGCGTATTTCATAATATCGTCGAGTACATCGTCGACAATCGTTCCTGCTGGCACCATGACCCAGAAAACATCACCCTCTGTGAGTTTTTCTGCGAGTGCTTCAATACTGGTTACTCCCTCAAAGCCTTCTCGCACAAAGGTATCTATTTTTTCTTTCGTTCGATTATACACAATCACTTCGTGACCATGACTTTTCATGTTTTTCGCTAAGTTGCCTCCCATTTTTCCTAACCCAATCATTCCAATTTTCATTTTACATTCCTTTCTCATCCAGTTTCTTGTTTTCTATTTTATACCCCTTAATTTCAGCGCTGCATCATTCCAAAGGCTGTAGCATTTTTTCTCTTTCCATATAAAAACACCCTTTGCATAGAAAGTTGAATAGTTTCAACTCTCATGCAAAGGGTGCATGTCTTGATATTTAGATTCTCTTTCAACCCGCTCGCAACTTCGTTTTATCAACAGTTATCTATTTACACAAAAAACCGTTTTGAAAGTTCATTTAAGAAGATTTCCGTATGGGTTTTCATTTCTGCTCCAGCAACAGCTGGTTCATGATCCTTGATTGCCTGTGCCATCACATGCAAGGAGTCATGATACCATTGAGGGTCCACCATCTTGTATTGCACATAGTTGACAAAACGCATGGTTTTGCGGTTCAGCTCTTCCAGGTAATTTTGAAGATAAGGATTCATTGACGCATCTCGAATGATCTTTCGAAAAAGGTAATCGTCGTGAATATATTTTTTATAGTCCGATTGAGGGCTGTAGGCTTTCAAACGCATTACGATCTCAAAAAGGGCCTCCGCCTGTTCTTGTGAAGCACGTTCAGCAGCCAGCTCGCAGGCCAACACCTCTAGATTTTTTTTCACCTCATAGGCATATTTGATTTCCATCAAATCCACTTGAGATACATACGTACCCACCCTCGGCACCATCTTTACAAATCCCTTTTCCGCTAATTTCAACAGCGCTTCCCGAATCGGGGTACGGCTGACTTGAAACTCGTCAATCAATATTTTTTCGTTCAACAATTCTCCCGGCTGATACTTCAACTCTATGATACGATCCAATAAGATCGAGTAAATCCCCTGCTTCTCTTGCGGCATAACGATCTCCTTCTAAAGCCAAGTTTTACGCATTTTCTCCCACTTCTTATCTCTGTGTTCAATTATTACACTGATGTCTTCTTCTTTCAAGTGTTTAAAACGCCCTTGCTTATACAAGTACTCTTCCACTGGTATGAATTCCTTCGGATTTCTGTTCAGTTTGAATTCATCATTTTCGTATTCCGCCAAATACCACAACCCCGAATCGACCGCGTCCTTTGCCAACTGAACCGACAATTCCGTTTTGGAACCCCATCCGGTCGGGCAACTTGCCAGAATATGAAGATAAACCGGACCCCTAACACTCTTCGCTTTGTTAAGCTTTCTCAAAAAATCGTTGGGATATCCAATGCTGGCAGTCGCCGCATAGGCGATCCCATGTGCTGCGACAATTTCGAACATATTTTTCTTATGTGTCACTGCACCGGGAAGATTCTCCCCCGCTGGTGAAGTGGTTGTCTTTGTGCCATATGGCGTCAATCCACTCTTTTGAATGCCCGTATTCATATAGGCCTCATTGTCATAGCAGATATAGATGATATCATCGCCTCGATCAATAGCGCCAGACAATGCCTGGAATCCAATATCGGCGGTTCCACCGTCACCAGCAAATCCAACGGTTTGAAAATCTTTAATTCCCAAGGCTCTTGCACCCGCAGCAACACCCGAAAGCATGGCGCCTGTCGATGCAAATGGCGATATAATCGCATTTGTCGTAAATGCCATTTGCGGATAAATAAAGCTGACTGCAGACATGCAATTCGCAGGAAGGACCGAATAGGTTCGTTCCCCTAAAACCTTCAGGGCCAAGCGCACGGCAATTGTCGCGCCACATCCTGCGCAGGCCTTATGGCCGTAAAAGTATTCCTGATCTGTTAAATCCTTTGGACGAATATTAAAATCACTCATTCGTGTCACACCCCATTCCTATAAATTCAACCCGTTCTGTAAAGGGTTCCTTGCTCAACAAATCCATAAAGATGCCTCGGATATCCTCTTTTGTAATATCCCGGCCACCAAGTCCACCGACATAGTTCTTCGATTCCACCCTTTTTTCCAGTGTTGAGAATACGGAATTCACATTCGTGAATACAGTCCCCTCGTTGCCGAAAGAAATGTTCTTTTCCAACACGCCCACTCGAGAACCCAATTTGCCCAGTTCCTTCACTTCGTCTTGCGGGAACGGACGCATATATCGGATCTTGAACACGCCAACCTTATGGCCTTCCGCTCTAAGCATGTCAACAACCGTTCTTACCGTACCGGTCACAGATCCGAGGGTCATGAGTACCGCTTCCGCGTCTTCACATCGGTAACTCTCCGTCATCCCGTGATAATACCGCCCAAAGACTTGACCAAACTCGGCATCGACTTCCCGAATGATATCAACTGACCCTTCCATCGCCTTGTGCTGCATATACTTGAACTCTTGGTTATCTGCCGGCGAGGTACTAAAGCACAGGCTCTTTGGCTCATCCATCGACATCTTGTTTGTAGACTGATACATTGGTAGAAAATCATCAACTTGTTTTTGATCTGGTACTTCAACTGGTTCATAGGTATGAGTAAGAACGAATCCGTCAAGGTTCACCATAAATGGCGTCATCACCTCTGGATGTTCCGCAACCTTATAGGCTTGAATCATCATATCCAAGGCTTCCTGCGCATCTTCCACATAGACTTGAATCCAACCAGAGTCCAATAGACCCAAGGAATCCCGCTGATCCCCATAGATGCTCCAAGGGACTGCAATGGAACGATTCGCGTTCATCATCACAATCGGGAAACGGGCACCGCTGGCATAGTGTACACACTCCGCCATATGTAAAAGACCCTGAGATGAGGTCGCCGTAAATGCACGGGCCCCCACGGAACTGACACCCATGGCTGCCGCCATCGCCGAATGCTCGGATTCAACATGCATATATTCCGCTTTGAGGCTACCGTCTTCGACAAAATCTGCAAGCCGTTCAACAACAATGGTTTGCGGTGTGATTGGGTATGCCGAAATAACATGCGGTCTTGCCAATCGTACACCTAATGCAACTGCCTCATCTCCTGAGACGAACTTCAGATTAGATTTCATCTTCATCAGCCTCCTTTTTCATGGTAATCGCCTTTACTTTGCACTCATGGGCGCAAATTCCACAGCCCTTGCAGAAATCATAATCAATCTCAACTTTATTATTCTCTGTTCGTGCGATCACACCGTCTGGACACACCAGGTAACAGCGCAAACACCCAACACATTTTTCAGGATCTACAATCGGCACAAAGGTTCTCCACCCTGCATTTTTCGTCACTAAGTGACCCGATTCAAAGGCAGGTGCGCTTGGATATTCCGATATTTTGCTTGGTCTTTTATAGGCCCGCACTTTTGGTCTCATGACTGTTCCCCCTTAATCTGTTGATAGGCCGCCATCAATGCTGCATGGTTTTTCTCAACCAAATTCGCCCGCATCTCCGTTGCAATCACCGCTTTTACAGATTCGATTTTCAACATCTTGGATTCTGCAATCAACGCACCGAGCATCGCCGTATTGGTGATCGGCAATCCTATATGCTTGAGTGCAATCTCCGTCGCGTCAATGCCGATCACCTTGCAATCAAACATCTCCCGATACCGCTGCGGATTTTTGGTATTAATAAGGATGCAACCGTCAGATAGTAAACCTTTTACCGTATTTTCATCAACCAGTGTTTCATCCAGTACCACTACGTAATCACAACTTTGAACTTCACTTCGATCATGGATTTTTTCATCGGATATTTTGGTGAAACCAAGAACCGGAGCCCCTCTTCTTTCTGGGCCGAATGTTGGGAACGCTAATGCGTTTTTGCCTTCCTGAAGAACCGCAGCTGCTCCCAGAAGACGCGCAATTGTAAAACTTCCCTGTCCCCCGCGTCCATGCCATCTGACTTGAATCATATTGCACCTCCATCGTTTTTTGATATAGCGTTGATATATCAACGCAACACCAGTATACCAATTGACAGAATCTTCGTCAAGCAAGCGTTGTCCACTTTCCGTACCAATTGTACGAAAAGACAGAATCCCACTTAAAATTATCCAGCAAAAAACCACTCAATAAAAATCGAGTGGTTTCTTTTCCCATATAAAACAAACGGATCACCTGCAAAGAATGATCCGTCTGCTAGCTTATTGACTCTTTTATTCGTACTTGGCAAATGCGGCTTTAATTGCTTGAAGAGAACCTTCAACCGTTGATCTTGGACAAGAAACATTAAATCGCTGGTATCCTTGTCCCGGTTCGCCAAATGCCAAACCATTATCAAGCAATACGCCTGCTTCTTCAATAAGAATTCGATCGACTTCTTCATCGGCTAAACCATAACCGCTAAAATCCACCCAAGTCAAATAGGTTGCTTCACATTCAATAAGTTTTAGTTTTGGCAAGTTCTCAATAATGAATCCTTCCATTAAAGCAATATTTCCATCGATATATTTTCTGGCTTCATCCAACCATTCTTCCCCTTCTTCATACGCTGCAAGATTGGCAATCGCACCAAAGGTGTTCGGACCATCTAGATGGGCAACATATCTCGTGAAGAATCGCCATTCTTCTTGAATTTTCGGATCGTTGATGATGATATTTGAATTTTGCAATCCGGCAAGATTAAACGACTTGCTTGGAGCCGTACATGTAATAATGTTATTTTTATAAGATGGATCAACCGTTTCCAGTACGGTATGTGTTACACCCGTTCTAGTAAGATCAAAATGAATCTCATCCGAAATAATGATCTTGTTGTACTTCTTGCACAAGGCGACAAACTTGCTTAATTCTTCCTTCGTCCAAGCACGTCCAACAGGATTATGCGGGTTGCAAAGAATCAACATTTTGTTATTGTCATCTTTCAACTTTTCTTCGAGATCTTCATAATCCATTTCATATTTCCCATCCTTGCAAATAAGCGAATTGTCGACAAGTTTACGCTCATTGCCCTTTGGCAAATAGGAGAACGGGTAATAAACGGGTTGTTGAATAATAATACCTTCGCCAGGTTCCGTTAACAACTGAATGATATAACCCAGCGCCGCAAGAATCCCGGGTGAGAAGAAGATTGCCTCTTTATCGACATCCCAATTGTGTCTTCTCATCATCCAATCATAAATGACTTGGGCGTACTCTTTTTCCCCTTCAGCAGAATATCCAAAAACACCGTGATCCACGCGTTTATGCAAGGCATCAAGGATACATGGCGCACATTCAAAATCCATATCCGCTACCCACATAACAAATGGGTCTTCCTTCGCATTTGGATAGTATTTCTTTAAATTATCCCATTTTAAAGAAGCGGTCTTATATCGGTCTACTTTTTTATCAAAATTAAATTTCATTTTCATTCATCCCTTCTGTAACAACCTGCGCATTTTATGCTAAACGCTCACTCGAGTCCCGTTAAATAAACATATCATTTTATTCTAAGCCTTACTTTCATTTATACCTTGATCAGAACATGGAAAAGTGATTTGTCGCTGCTGCCATCCATCATTGAAAATGTACTTTTTGACAGCGGCGACAAGACACCTTCATTCTTTCCTATTTCATTTTCTCCACCTATGCTGCTTTTTCAAACTTAGCAATTTCTGATGGATCAAGTTTTTTTACACCGATTTTCAAGAAAGCAAAAACAATGGCAATGATTGCTGTTCCCCAGCAGAAGAATGCATAAGGCACATAAGCAAGCGTTGGCACGCCAGTAATCCCTGCCATATAAAGACCCGTATCACCCCATGGGAAGCAAACCATAATAATCGCACCGATAGTTTGTGCCGCTACCACCATATTCACTGGATGATATCCGTTTTCAATATACTTCTTCTCAAACAACTCACTCGGTACAATAATCGCCAAGTATGCTTGCAAGGTTGTAACCGCTGTAATAAAAGCAGCGATAATAACCGCAATCGTTAAACCGCCGATTGAATTGACGTTTTTCGCTAAAGAACTAACAATGACTTCAAGACATCCAATTTTTGATACAACACCCGCAAACATCATTGCACAGAAGAGCAAAATAATCACATAGCTCATGGTCAGCATACCACCGCGGTTGATCAATGAAGCCACTTGTGGCATGAGTGTACTTGGATCGATATGAGTCATACTTGCGCTAAATCCATCAAATGCAGCCGTAAGGCCATCACCCAATGAAAAGCCATTGAACACAACACCGATAATGATTGCCAAGAATCCAGAAAGGATCATGGAAGGAGCAGATGGATACTTTTTCACACTTGTGAACATAATGAATACCAATGGCAATAACACCAACGGATTTACATTAAATGTTGTGCGGATCGTCAACAATAGTTCTTCAATCATCGCGGACGAACCGGCTCCGCCAGCGGATGAAAATCCAATAAATGTATAAAGAATCAAACTGACAATTGTACTCGGAATGACAACAATCAACGTTCGCTTAATCATTTCCGCCGGATCCACCTTTGCCATTGTCGCGGATATGGCAACCATATCAGACATTGGTGAAATTAATTGACCATAATGGGAACCCGCTACGACCGCACCCGCTACGACCGGCATTGGCACATCCAATACTTGAGCCAAGCCAATCATCACAACGCCAATTGTTCCTGCCGTACCCCAAGAGGTTCCAATGATTGTGGCTACAATTGCACAAACCACAAAAGCGAATACAATTACCATTCGAGGATCCACCAGTTTAACCAAATAGTAAACAGCCGTTGGAATTGTACCAGCAAACATCCAGGTTCCTATCAATACACCAATTGACAAGAGAATGAAAAACACTGGTAAAATATCTACAATTTTTTCCGTGATACCCTCTTCCAGTTCTTTATATGTATATCCGCATCTCAATCCGATAATAATTGAATATACGGCGCTTACAATCAAAACTGAACCAATACTTACGCCAAATTTACTGCCTAGACTTACTCCTGCTATTACTAAGATAAGAACCGAAAATGCTTCAATTCTATTTGGTAACCGTTTCCCGTTTCCCGTTTTTGTTTGCGTTCCCATAAACACACTCCTTCGTAAGATTAGTATAAGTTCTAGATACATTCTTTGTCATTCTATTTATTTCTTACAGTGATGATGCCTTTCCAATTCAAATCTTAACTATTTTGCATCCAATGGCATCTGGCCAGACTACCAATGGAATTTACAACTTACTCTGCTCTTTTGATCATCGACAAGTATCGATATACCGTTGCCTCAGACATCTGTAATTGTGATGCAACCTCCAGCACTGCGCCCTTCAAAAGAAAAATTCCTTCGTCATGCAGTCTGCGTACAATATCAATCTTCTCTTCCTGTACAAGCCTTTGGGGTACAAACTCATTGAAATAAGTGGCTTCTTGGATCGAGCCCGCAACCAAATGTTCAATAGAATCATTCAACTTTTCGGAAATTCCATTCGTCTGCTTCTCATTTGTTTCTTTGTTCAATATAAATTTTGGTATGATCTTTTCTACAGCTTGTTGAATAGCATAATGTTCACTATAGTCAAAGTTAAAACACATCATTCCGAATACACGGCTTTGTTCATCTCTTATCAAATAAGTCGCTGAATGCAACATCTTGCCATTCTTGGATTCACTCTTGTAATTTGTTATGTAATTGATGTCCTTGAATTCCACATCTTTCATCATCCGCAATACCAAATCCGTCACCGGACCGCCCAATTGACGACCGCTAATCTGTCCGTTTGTTATAGCGACAATGGATTCCTCCAAGTTTGTCAGATCATGCAGCACAATTTCTACATTTTCTCCTAAAATCTCACCGAAGAAATTAACCAATTGCAGATACGGTTCAAAATTCAATCCCTTCTTCATCTTGATACCACCACCCTTCTGTCATACTTAAATATTGCAAGTACCGTGCCAAGTCTAAAATGCACCAATTCCTGAAAAAAATTATTATAATAAGGTTTTTTTTTCATATTACCGCAAATTTATTTTGCTTTTGCGCAAATTTATTTTGCGATTTTCTAGCAAGCACGATAGAATAAACGTATTCCAACAAGGAGGATTGCCATGCAACACTTTGCTTATGAGCACTTTCCCCATCCTGTTATCGTTTTTCTTAATCATGAGTTTGTTTACAGCAACCTGAGTGCCGAGAAGAATCCTGATCTAATCCATTATATTGATACAAAAGAATTTGAAAAAATCAGAGCTCGCAAGAATACATGCAATGTGAAAATAAAGAATCATCCTTTTACGATCTCCCCTTTCCCCTTGGAAAACATGGACGCTTACTTATTTATGCCAAATACAGAAAAAAAACTGACTATGCAAGTCAATCTCTACGAAGAAATTATGAACAACATCAAACAGGGCATCTTTGTTGCAGACAAAGATGACTTCGTCATGTTTGTCAACAAAGCCGCACTGGATATGGAAGCTGCCAATTATTCGGCAGATGACCATATCAAACGCGATCATTTATATGCAAATCAGGATCCAAATGCGCCCCATGACTATGTTATGAAAACCAAGAAAGCACTATGCAACCATAAAGTCGAGTATCAAATGTCCAACGGACAATCTATGAGTGTCATTTCAGACAATTACCCACACTTCGATCACGGCGAATTGGAAGCAGTATATTCCATCTATCAGAACTCAGATTTGATTAGCGCAAATCTCGCCTATCAATCCAGCCTTTTACAAAATTTCGTTATTTATTCCGAGAATACCAGCGCTTCAGATGATCTGATCGGCGAAAATGAAAAGTTCCTATTCACAAAAAAGATTGCCTTTAAGGCTGCAAAAAAGAATGCAAACGTCATGCTATTTGGAGAAACTGGCACTGGAAAAGAATTGTTCGCTCACGCAATTCACCAAAATAGTGACCGAGCCGGCAAACCATTCATTGCAATTAACTGTGCCGCTATCCCCGAAACCCTAATGGAAAGCATCTTCTTTGGAACCACAAAAGGTGCCTACACGGGTGCTATCGATTCCATTGGAATCTTCGAAGAAGCAAAAGACGGCACCGTTTTTCTGGATGAGATCAATAGCATGAATGTGATCTTGCAAGCAAAGTTGCTTCGTGCGCTGCAGGAAAGAAAAATCATGAAACTCGGAAGTAACAAACAAATTGACGTTGCTTGCTGTGTCATTAGCTCAACCAACAAAGATCCCTTAGAATGCATCGAAAATAATGAATTAAGGGACGATTTATATTATCGCCTATCCACCTTTGTTCTTGAAATTCCACCCCTTCGCGAGCGGAAAAGTGATGTACCCGTTTTGATTAATCATTTCTTACAGATCTTTAATCAAAAATTCAATTACCGGATCAAAGGAGTGAGCGATGAGTTCTTGCGATTGTTGCAGGGCTATGACTTTCCCGGCAATGTAAGAGAACTGCGTCATATGCTTGAATCCACCTTTATCTCAGCTGATTTCGATACGGAACAGTTATCCACGCAATTGCTTCCATCCTATATCGCGAAAAAATTAGAATCTGCGATCCCTTATTCGCAGGATCTGGCCGGCAAGGCGCCCAATTCCTTAAGCGAGATTAACCATAGTCTTGAAAAGGGATTGATTGAAGTTATTCTAAAGGAACACAACTACCACATCACCAATGCCGCGCAGCAATTGGGATTATCGAGACAGTCCCTACAATACCGAATCAAGAAATACAAGATCGAAACACCAAGCCGTATAGCAAAATAAAAAGCATGGCGTAATCTTACGATTACGCCATGCTTCCTTCAATTTACTCGTTCAATTCATCCTCAAATTCTACATTGTAATGCTCCCCATCACAGAAAGGCTTGTTCTTCGAATGCCCGCATCTGCACAAGGTCGCCTTCACCGGCGATTCTGGGTCCCGGTTTATCTGCCCCTCAATTCTCACCCTTCCGGTAATGTCATAGGGACCGTGAAAGCCAAAATGCCGCTCAGCCAATCGAACCTTAGGTTCGAAATCCTTTCCGAATTCACGCTCGCTGTTTTTCAGAGCATATGTCAATGCGCCCGAAGGGCACTTCTCACAGATGGCGATAATCTTCTCCACCGTATCCCCATCGGGATTGATCCATGGCTTGCCTTTGGTGAAGACCGTTGCCAACTCTGTCGAACAATACCCTCTGTGCGAGCAAATATTTCGGTTGTCATAAACCGTGATTTCCTTCCCTACATATGCAACCGTCTCAATCTGTTCTTGAGACGCCTCGCCTGCGCTGACAAACCCATTTGTTTCGTGGGTTTTGTCGCAATACGGCTTGTTTGAAGACCCGCCGCATCGACACAAGTACATCTCTTCCGTGCATTCAAGCGCTTCACCTTTTGAGTTAACCAGTTTTTTCATCTGCTGTACGTAAAATGGTCCGTTTTCCAGTGCTGTGATTTTCGCTTTACTCATATCACCACCTCCATAGAAAACGTACCCTTGACTTGCCCCCTACAATCAACTCGCCTCAAGCAAAGCAATTCTCTGCTATTTCAAGCTATGCATGGCAGCTTTTGCCTTTTCCCAAGAGACCGTATAGCCCTTCCCTTTCGAGCAAAAAATTGAACTTGAAGGGTATTCGACATCCGTCACCTTATCATATCCAATCTCCTCGATTACCACCTCCGGATTATGACATGGTTCAAACCCAGCCACCTTCACTCTGGCTCTTCCCCGACCGCCCGTCGCGCTCGTCAGCTTCAAGGCGTAATTTGCGAAGGTGTATACTGGTACCCGCCCTGTAATGATCGCGTCTTCTCCATCCTGTTTCGCCTCTGCCGTACCATGCATCACCATCATATCCGTCATCACCCGTCCCACTTCCGTGAATGGCACTCGTATAAACACCTCGTAGACCGGTTCTAAAATCACATTCTTCGCCTGCTCCAAACCATGCCTTAAGGCGCGAATTGTCGCTTCGCGAAAATCGCCACCCTCTGTATGCTTCTGATGCGCGCGCCCCGTAACCAGCGTAATTTCCAAATCTGTCAAAGCAGATCCCGTCAAAAGTCCCCGATGTGTCCGCTCAAAAATATGGTGCCGTATCAAATTTTGTTGCCCAATCGTCAGTGCCTCGGTTGCACACGTATTATGAAACACGATTCCAGAGCCCCTTTTCCCCGGTTCCAATTTTAAAATCACTTCAGCATAATGCCGCAAGGGTTCAAAATGCCCGCAACCCAAAACACAGCTATCGATTGTTTCCTGATAAAGAATTTGAGGGTCCTCAAAGTGCACGGAGTATCCGAAGCGCTTCGGAATCAGTTCCTCCAAAACTTCCAACTGAATCACACCCATCATCCCCAGAGTGATCTCTTTCTTTGATGAGTACACAACACGTAAAGAAGGATCCTCATCCTCCAGGGTTTTCATATCCAAAAAAACATCCATTGGCTTTTGATCGGAATCAAAAACTAGCTTCGTTCTAAAAACCGACGCAATCGAATAAGAGATTCCTTGGCTCGACCCGAAGCCCTCGCCCGCCTTCAGCGACAATCCTGTCACGGCTGCAAGATCTCCCGCCTCAATTCGCTGCACGCTCTCCATCTTCTGACCAAAAACCTTTTTGATTTCTGTGATTTTCTCTTCGCCAATGAGGTCCCGAACCGCCAAGGTTCCACTAGTCAACTTGATAAAGGCATATCGAACCCCTTGTTCGACCTTTACTTTGTATACCTTGCCTCCCAACTCTTCCATGGGATATTTTGTTTCCGTCAGCTGATGCAACCGGAGCAAAACAAGATCCATTCCGTCCCCTTTCAAGGCAGACCCCGTCACAACCGGACAAATCAAGCTTTCCAGAAACAATTCTTTCGCTTCCTTCAAAAACAAACCTTCATCCAATCGATCCTCAAAAAAGGCTTCCATTAAGATCTCAGAATGCTCGGCCAAAGACTCGTAATCTACATTGTCAAAATCCACAACATTCCCAAACCGCTTGTTCAACACCTGAAACACCGTTTCCTTGTCAGCGTGCTTAGCGTCCATCTTATTGATAAAGAACAACATGGGCACTTGTGCTTCTTGCAGCAAATCAGCAATTGTTTCTGTATGGCTTTGCATTCCGTCAATCCCGCTAATAATAACAATCGCTGCGTCCAAAATACCAATGGTTCGCTCCATTTCAGACGAAAAGTCTGCGTGCCCTGGCGTGTCAATCAGATAGTATTCATTTCCTTTATAGGTAAAGTACGCTTGGTCTGAAAATACCGTAATTCCGCGTCTTTTCTCAATCTCGTGGGTGTCTAAAGCAGCGTTTTTATGGTCGACCCGACCTATCTCCCGAATCATTCCAGTCCGATGCAACAATTGTTCTGAAAATGTTGTTTTCCCCGCATCCACATGGGCGAAGATTCCGATTGTTTGTTTCACTGCGTGTCACCCCTTCTATGCGCATTCTTTCTTTGTTACAACCCTATCAAAATTTCGAACGAATTGCATCCTTCAAAAAAAAATTGCTGTCAGACTATCCCTCTTTTGCTTTGGTAACAATCTGGGCTAAAAAATAAACAAACTAAAAAGCCCTGATTGGGCTTTTACGTTTGAATACCGCTTTGCACGTTTTGCTTGTCTCAGTAGTAGATTACTCAGGTTTATGATCCTCAAGAATCTCGATCGTCCCAGTCTCGCCATTGATCCGGACCCATTGACCGTTTTTTAGGATCTCGCCAGCCGACGGAATGCCGACAACCGCCGGTATGCCATACTCTCTCGCCACAATACCGCCATGACTCATGGGACCACCGTACTCCATAATCAATGCCCCCGCCACGGCGAAAAGCGGCGTCCAAGAAGGATTGGTGCTTTCCGTTACAAGGATTTCTCCTTCATTCAAGATCGCGGTTCTTGGATCCCATACAATTCTAATCCTTCCCTCATAAACGCCAGCCGATAAAGGCATCCCCTGTATCACCTTTGCTTTGGGATCAATCTTATTCGAAGAGTAATAGGTATGACCATTATTCAAAATCATTCGTGGAATGGAGGTGCGTTTCATTTCAACGTCATATTTTGCCTTGGCGCGCTGAACCCGCGCTCGTAGCTCTTCACCTTCCAAGATTTCACTTCTATGGAGAAAGAAAACGTCATTTCTTTCATCCAGTTCGCCTTTTGTCACCAGCTCGTCGCCAATCCCTTGAATGGATTGGCGCGCCAGATCAAGAAACCGCACAATATCAAATTTCGGATACTCCCGCATCGCAGCGCCAAAACGGTAATTGATCATCAGTTTCCGGAATTTCTCAGCGCGCCTTTTGCCAATCTTTTCATTCAACCGATCCGAAACCTCCGCAATCAGATCCAATGCTTCCTGCTCCTTATTCTGGACGTCTTCCAGATTTCTTTTATACATCTGTTCTGTCATATAAGAACGTGTCAAATCCAGCAGGTATGTCGGATCCTCTCGCCACCGCATGGTGCCAAAATCCAACTCCATATTTGCCCGGCTACCGTACTTCTTTAAAATCGCCTGAAATTCTGGGTCTTCCACCATGGGGCCAATACCCCGCTCGTCGCAATGCTGCGCATACTCATTAAGCCGGATTGCCAAGGTCTGTGTCACACACCCCGGCAAAGACTGCGCCAAGGTTTCTACCTTATATGCTGTCCCAAAGTGCTTATTCAACACCTTCTCAATTTTTTGATATTTATTCGCATCCAAGCAATACATGGCTTGTGCTTGCGATAGCTGAAAAGCATGCGTGAGTGCTTTCAATGAAAAATCCAATCGTTCTTGTGTTGTTTCTGATTTTTCATATTCCGGCACAATCTCCGAGTACCAGCGGTTCCCTTCCTCAATCATCGCCGCGTACCGCAACGCATTGGGAATCTTCATTATACGGCGCATCCCAGACACCATGGAAATCGCATATCGAAAAATCCCCAACGGCAGTCGGAAATGGATACCCTGCTTTCGAAACTGCTTTCCATAGTCGGCAAGCATCTGCTCCATCACGCCTTTTAGGGGAAGATCGTTCCCGGAAAAAGCGCTCGCGAATTGCTTGGCAATAAATCCATTGGACAACAAAAGTGTCATATCAACAAAGATACGATTCCCCGCATAGCTGACAAAATGATTAGTAAGAGGATTCTTTTTCCGTGACGTCATCACATTAATAATGGTAGGAAACATGTTGCTCATCAGATCATATCCCAAAGGGGTGAAGGGTTCCTTCATTCCCAAAAGAACGGTACCAGCGCTCATGTAACCCCTGAGCTTTCCATCCTGCTCCAAGGCATCAATCGGGTAAAGCGTCGTAATATCCCGTGACTGAACAATAAACAATTGGTCCGCTGCATCAAATGCAAATTCCAAATCCTGTGGCTTGCCGAAGAGTACTTCCGCCTTTTCTGCTTCCCGCGCCAACACTTCAATCTGCTTGGTGTTCATACTGGCTGCCCGAACCTGTTCTTCTTCCACTTCAACCACTTCAATTCCTTGTTCCTTAAAAACGTATTTGATCCGCTTTTCATTGCACGCGCTGGACAATACCGTTTTCGACTTTCGGTCAAAGATAAATTGATCGGGTTGAACCTCGCCGCTAACAATGGCTTCCCCCAACCCAAAGGATGCGTTTATCACCAGTTGATGCCTCAATCCATTCATCGGATTGGCAGTGAAGACTACGCCTGATACCACAGATTCCACCATTTCTTGAACAACAACCGCATGACTAAATCCAGTAACCACGCCATTTTTCTTACGATATTCCATCGCCCGCAGATTCCATAAGGATCTCCAGCATGCCACGATTTTTTCCAGCAACTCTGATTCTGTTACATTCAAGTAGGTTGAGTACTGCCCCGCAAAGCTCATGCCCGGCAAATCCTCAATCGTTGCGCTGCTTCTGACTGCCACCCCTTTGCTCCCGAGCGTTTGAAATGCCTCAAAAATCTCTCGTTTTAGTACTTCAGATACCTTTTCAACATCGAATAGACGTTGTATGGCATCCGATGCTTCCTCCATATTCATTGAGGAAGTCATCTGTTCTGCGATTTTCTCTTCCAATCTGTTCTCCTGCAGATAGGTATCATAGGCTGTTGTTGTTACAATGAATCCATTGGGCACGGCAATCCCCGCATTTCGCAAGCGCGCCAAATTAAACCCCTTTCCACCAATCAATGAAAACTCCTGATCACCAATTTCTCTCAACCATCGAATCATTGTTCCCACCCTTTCAGCTTACTTTTCATCGACTTCAAGTAGTCTCTTCCCATCTCTTCCAATGCAATTTTCGTTTCTTGTAGGCCTAATTGCTGGTTAATTAGTTGTTCGTTGAAGCGAAGGACCTGATAAAAATGTTCTTCTTCCAAAGAAGGGTTTAAAAACAATCGCCTGGACATTTGCTGAAACTTGATGGACTCTCTTGCCCATAACGCGGCCAATTGTTCTGGATACTGCAAATGAAAAATGCCTTGTTGAATACCCGCTTCAATCAAACACTGATAATACTCGACAGTCGCTTGTTCAAAGGATTCAGCCATTCTCACAAGGAGAACATGATTTTCTCGATTTGCGTAGAGATTTTTGATCTTGTCCCACTCCTCAACGCTTTCTAGCTTGAGTTTGTTGATTCGATAATAAGACGCGACAAATTTATCGATTACCGTCAAGGACTCATCCTCTAGCAGCTCGTTGTAAATTTCGCGCACCCGATCGATATACGCAAAGGTGATGGTTTCCAGAACTTCTTCCTTGGATTCAAAGTGATGATAAAACCCACCTTTCGACGCGCCTGCCTTCTTTGTGATTTCTGCTACGGTTGTCTTGTCGTAGCCTTTTTCCCCAAATAACTCGTATGCAGCCTCTAGAATTTTTTCTTTTAACGTCATCTTCGCACCTCACGATTTTCCGCACACAGACCGACGGTCGGTCTGTTGTTGACTCAAGCATATCATGTCCCTTTAATTCGGTCAAATCCGCTTACTCCTTCGATATTTTTCTATAAGAAAAGCACCTTATCTCCACTTCTTTGGAGATCGGGTGCTTCCTAGATATCCTTCGTTCATCCCTATTTGTATTCCAACCGCTTACGGCTTTCACAATGAGGTCGTTCCGTTTCATCGATTCCTCTTACATTCGTTCCATGACAAGATCGCCGACATAAACCGAATCACTCAGCACTGCCTCTAGAATTTGCTTGGCAACCTGGTCTGGATCCATGAATTTTTCGGTGTTAAAACTGGGGGATTCATTCCAAAATCCAGTCTTCATCCCACCAGGATAGATCCCGTAAATATAAATGCCCTTGCCTTTATACTCCGTCTTCAGCGCTTCGGTAAATCCTCTAGCACCCCATTTTGACGCACAATACAACGCCTCATTACTTTTCCCTTTCAACCCCGCTGTTGAAATGATGTTGATAATTTTTCCGCCATTGGCTTCCATTCGATGCAAAGCGCCCGTCGTCATCAAAATCATCCCTTTCAAATTGGCATCAAGAACCGCATCCACGTCTGCTTCAACGATGCTTTTCGCCTCGCCAAAGATCCCTACACCCGCAACGTTAAACAGGTATTCCACCTGGTACACTCGATTCAATTCCTCGTAAAGAGACTTCACCTTCTCCCCGTCAGAAATATCCAACGAATACCCCACTACGATTCCCTCAGGGTTCAATTTTCGCAGTTCCTGAACCACCGCTTCAATTTTCTCTTGTGTTCTTCCAATAATCGCAACATTCTTCCCAACCGCGGCGAGTCTTTTTGCAAGACAGAGCCCCAGTCCTGCCGAACCACCTGTAATGATGCATATTTGTTTCATTCGTCACCTCTTTCTCATTTTTCAAAGATACTCTTATAGGATTGCATCCTTGCATTTCCAATGCTGGATTTTCCGAAGTTTTAATAAAAGAAACCCATCAATCCGGAATTACACGGGTAAGGGAGACAAAATAGCGACCCATATCCTCAGAAATTGTTCCACTTTATCGAGACTGCATTGAATTTCCTAGCTGCTTTCATACCAATTCGCCCTCCAAATTCCTCCTTATGCATGTCTACCCCAAAGGGGTACGACTACTCTCGACGGTGTTTCCGTAGCCTTAATCTATGCCCGGTATTTTTCGATTCGCCAAGATGATAATATGTAACCAGCACACCCTCCATCTGTTGCCCTTTTCTCTACAGGCATCGCCCCATTTATCAATCGTCTACATGCTTTTACAAATATCGGAAAGTGCATGACATCCGTTCTTTTTATTGTTATCATATAAGCAAACATTACAGATGGAGGTTGAAGATGTCAATTGAATTGGTACATGTCATGCGGGGCGGAGAAATCGAAAGCATCCACCGCGGCGATATCGTCGGTGTCGACAGAGACGGCAAGGTATTGTTTGAATACGGTGACAAGGAAAAGCGGACCTTTTGGCGATCAGCGGCAAAGCCAATTCAAGCGATCCCTTTTATCGAAGCGGGCGGGCTTGAGCGTTACATGGTCGAAACCAAAGAACTCGCTTTGATGACCTCATCACACAACGGCGAAATCAAACACCGGGAAGTGCTGGCCAGTCTCCTGACCAAACTCGGAAAGACCGTGGACGATTTGGACTGCGGATCCGCCCGACCGATGTATGAAGGTGAATACAAGCGGATGTTAACCGAACGAATCCCATTTTCCCCAGCCAACAATCCCTGTTCCGGCAAGCATTCCTGTATGCTGGGTCTCGGGATCCTCAATGAATGGGATCTGGCAGACTATATTCTGCTGGAACATCCGATCCAGCAAACCATGGTTGACATGATCGCCGAAATGACCAACCTAAAGCGTGATGAAGTTGACATCGCCATTGATGGTTGTGGTGTTCCAGTATTCGGTCTCCCCATTATCAACATGGCCATAGCCTACGCCAAATTGGCTGGTCCCTTCACAGAAAACACCAACCGTCAGGCAACCCTGAAGAAAATCTCGGAAGCCATGACTTCCGAACCCTTCTATGTGGCAGGCACTGATCGCCTCGATACCATACTTATGGAAGAAACCAACGGAAAAATTTTGGCCAAACTGGGCGCCGAATCCGTGTATTGCATGTCTGTAATGGACAAGAACACCGGCATTGCCATGAAGACAGAGGGTGGCGCCTACCGTGCCCTGGACAGCATCATTCCAGAACTCCTTCTCAAGCACAATTACATCACAGAAGACGAGTTCGAACGAATCAACAGCCGACTCCCCCTATTGGTAAAGAATCATCGCAAGCAAATTGTCGGCAAACTTGTCAGCTGTATCTAGCTTAAGCGGCACCGATGCAAATCCCAAAAAAACCCCAGAGAGAAGACCTTAGGTCTCCTGTCTAGGGTTTCTTTTTCTATCACCTAATTCCCTAAAACAAGTCCGCTCATAGCACGCTGTAAAAAACTCCTCCAAACAGTCCACAAAGCATCATTGTTTGAATCGGACTGACCTTCCACTTGCGTAAAACAAAAAGTCCGACAACAAAGAGCAACAAACCGATGATGTTGATAGTGCCAAGCCCCGAAAAGATTTCAGATGTGCCAAAGACAGCGAGAAACAGAATGGTAACACCTGCCGAAGCAATCAATGCCACTACCGCCGGACGAAGCCCGTTTAACGCTCCCTTGATCCAGAAGATTTCCTTGTATTTGGTATATGCAACAGCAAGCAATGAAACCAGAATGATGGATGGCAAAATACATCCCGCCGTTGCTACAAGGGCACCTGGTAGCCCGTACAATTGCATGCCGACAAAGGTCGCTGAATTGACGGCAATCGGACCTGGTGTCATTTCCGCAATAGTAATCAGGTCTGTAAACTGCGTCATGGTCAGCCATCCGCGCTGAGCAACAATTCCCTCCTGAACAAGAGGAATCGCAGCCATACCACCACCAAAGCTGAACATTCCAATCTGAAAGAACGCCTTAAAGAGTTCCAGTAAGCTCATGTGCGGCCTCCTTCCTAGATACAGCCAATCCTTCTCTAACAATGCCTATCGTCGCGCACGCTGCGATGATCACCATCACATTCACCCCAAGAACAAAGGTGGCAACAAAGGCAAGAATCATAATGATCACAGAAATACTATCCTTGTTTTTTACGATGGTACTGGACAGATTCAACACAACATCGGCAATCACCGCGGCGACCCCCGACTGCATGCCTTTCAATACTGCACTGACGATTAGGTTGCTTCTAAAGGCTTCATAGAAGAAAAAGATCACCGAAATAATAATCAACGGAGGTAAAATGGTGCCTATTATCGCCACAACCGCACCCGCAAATCCCGCAATGCGGTAACCCACAAGAATCGAAGCATTTACCGCTACAGCACCCGGAGCCGACTGGGCCATTGCTGTATAATTCAGCATTTCCTCTTCTTCCATCCAATGCATTTCATCTACAAATTTCGTTTTCATCAGCGAGATAATGACATATCCTCCGCCGAAAGTAAATGCGCTCAAATAGAACGTTGATAAAAACAGTTTCCATAATTTTCCCATCCATTCCCCCCTGAATCTTCTTTGATACCTTGATCGTATGCCTTGAAGATACATAAGTAAAATAATATTATTATATCAAACACATAACATTATAGTTATGAATGAGGCGATTGCATGAATATAAAAGGAATGTGCATATTTGTAGAGGTATGCAATTCCGGAAACATGACGCGATTCATTTCTCAAGAGAAAAAAAGAGACACCTAAATTCCAGATTATTGGAATTTGGTGTCTCCTTTGAAATATTCAACTCATTTAAGAAGCAATCCAACTGCGAGCGAAACCGCATAAGCTGCGCTCATGATAACAAAATTCTGAACACTCAAAAGAAAGGTCTCTTTCTTAGACTGATTATCGAAAAATTTCAAGACATTCTTCCTAACCGGTATCACCGTCACAATAACAGCAAGACTTGTCTTCGGAAGCCATCCAATCACACTTCCGATTATAATTGCTACATACCCCAGACCATAAATCCCCGCAAATAATCGTAATGCGTTTTCCTTCCCGATTACGAGCGGGAGCGTAAATCTTCTGTTTTCAAAATCATCCTCCATATCACAGGTGTTGTTCGCAAGCATGATATTCGAAATGCCTGCAATCAGCGGCAAAGAAACAACAAAAAATCCGACAAGCTCCACAACATCCAAGTGGAACAAAAGCGTACCGTCCGTCCATCCAATCCGAATCAGATCCTGGTCGAATATGTGAATATATGCGCTTATAAAGGGAATGATCCCACCCATGACAACCCCGGAAACAATTTCTCCCAAAGGCGTTCTCGAGATGGGAAACGGTCCCCATGAGTAGATAGCCGCAAAAAAGAAAGAAACCATTCCAAGAAACAAAACAACGATATCTGTTCTAAGAAAAAGATAGACTCCTAGAATCATCGAGATACTGGCCATGCCTCCAATAACCCATCGCACCGTATTCTCTTTCAGCTTATATTTTACGATGGCATTCTGCTGCTCGTAATTAAAACCATGCGTCTTGATTGCACGCTTGTAGTCCATATAGTTATTGAGTGCCGTGGCCGACATATCAAGACTCAGCATGGCAATCGCCATAACAAGCAAATTAATCCCATTAATGCGTCCGTACCTATACAATGCATACAAAGTACCGATTATAAATGGAAAAACACTCGCTACCTTTGTCGGCAGCTCAACAAGTTCAAAAAAACGATTTGCTTTCAAAATTCCTCCACCTCATTCTTATTTACGTTGCTTTACCCGGTATACCCCGAGCGATCAGCTTTCCATCGCTTTTTTAGGCATCAAACAACCGTAACTTGCTTTTGCTCCAGGTACCAAATGCTTTTTCATTCTCTCCTTACCCGCCTTCCCACCCCTTGATTCAATTATAATAGGTACCCTGAAGAAAGAAATTTGCGTCTTAACCCTCTGCGGACTCGCAACTGCTCTCCCACCCACTCACTCAGTGATGTATAGTATAGGTAAACAGCCTCATTGCCAACTGCCAAAAATAGGAGTGAATTCGATGCTAAATGAAAACTTCACATGGAACCGCACAACCGATGTCCTTGTTGTAGGTACTGGTTTCGCTGGTCTCTCGGCAGCCATCGAAGCAAGAACTCATAACGTTGATGTGCTGGTCATAGAAAAAATGAATAGTTATGGCGGCAACTCCATCATCAGTGATGGAGGCATTGCTGCGCCAAACACCCATCTCCAAAAGAAATATATGATAAAGGATGATGCGGCCTTGATGTACCAAGATATGTTGACTGCCGGATTGGGACTAAATTATCCCAATCTCTTAAAGACCCTTGTCGCAAATGCAGAAAATGCATTTCGATGGACAATCGACGAATTAGGCGTGCCCTATATGGACCGTGTCGATCTCTTTGGTGGCCACTCTGTTCCCAGATGCTATACCCCAGAAGGAAAGAGCGGTGCGACCATCCTAAAAAGGATGATCTCGAAAACCGAATCGCTGGATATTCCTATTGAGTATCGCGTTTCTTTTCAAGAATTCCTTGTAGATGCTGCCGGGAAAGTGATTGGCGCGACTGTATTGGAAAACTATGACTATAAAAGTCATTCAGGAACGATTTCACATATCAAGGTTCGAAAAGGAATTATCCTTGCAACGGGTGGCTATGGAGCGGATGTTCCATTCAGACAATTGCAGGACCCAAGGCTAACATCTGAGATTTCTACCACAAACAAACCCTTCACAACCGCCGAAGGATTGAAAGCCGCACTCAAAATCAATGCCGCGGCAGTTCAATTGTCGCAGATCCAATTAGGCGCATGGTCTTCGCCCGATGAAAAGGGATATGGGCATGGCCCGCTTTTCGCGGATTATATCTTGTTTCAATATGGCGTTATCATTGATCCTAAAGATACAAAACGATTTGTCAACGAACTTGGCGACAGAAAGACTACCGGTGATGCAATCCTTTCCATTGGTCATCCTTGTCTGGGCATCGCGGATCATCACGCCGTTTCCCAGTCAGGTTGGGATATTTCAAAAGCAATAAAGAAGGGCGTCGTCAATACATTCGAGTCATTGGATCATCTAGCGACCCATTATGACCTAAATCTGCATGATCTAAAAAATACAATCAACACCTATAACGACTATGTCTCGCAAGGCTCGGATCCGGACTATGGAAAACAAATTGTGGAAGACGCCCGACCCATCGTTTCTCCGCCATTCTATGCCATGAGATTATGGCCAAAAGTCCATTTCACCATGGGCGGGCTCGGGATTACGGAAAAGGCGCAAGTCCTCGATTATAACGGAAAAATCATTGAAGGTCTTTACGCCGCTGGAGAAGTTGCGGGTGGTGTTCATGGTGCCAGCCGTCTCGGAAGTTGTGCCATCACGGAATGTATCGTTTTCGGTAGAATTGCCGGACAAATGGTTTCGTCAAGATAAACGTCTGATATAATATCGATTAATCTTTAAATCATCGTACCGGAGGATTTCATGAATCAATATGCAAATATTTTCCAAGGAACTGCTTTTTCTAGCCAATCACCAAAAGAAGTGCGGGTTTTACAGGATCATCTTTTTTGCATCAATGCCCAAGGGATGATTGAAAAAATCATTTCACCCGAACACAAAGACTATCAGAAAATCATACAGGAATTTCAGGATCAAGAGAATTTTAATCGCTTGCCTGAAGGGCAATACTTTTTACCTGGCTTTATCGACTTACATGTTCATGCACCACAATGGGCACAAGCCGGAATCGCCCTAGACATCCCCTTATATGAATGGCTGGGCCATTATACATTCCCGTTGGAAGCCAAGTTTTCCGATCTCGACTTTGCTCAAACCGTTTATGAAGACCTAGTCGGCACGCTGCTTGCAAACGGCTCAACAACCGTTCAATACTTTGCAACTTTTCATAAAAAATCCAGCTATATGCTGGCGGAAATTTGCGCGAAAAAGGGACAACGCGGTTTGGTTGGGAAAGTTGTAATGGATGACCCGGAAGCAAATCCAGAATTTTGCCGCGACCAATCTGCCGAATCAGCCTTGCAGGATACCGAATCCTTCATTCTCGCTGTTCAAGATTTGAATCGATCGACCAAGCAAGGGGTGTACCCCGTCGTGACCCCTCGCTTTATTCCCAGTTGCACGGACAAAGTTTTAAAGGGCTTAGGCAAATTGGCTGCGAAGTACGACACTCATATCCAATCCCATTGCAGTGAAAGTGACTGGGCGCACGGTACCGTCATTGATCGCTTTGGCAAGCACGATGCTTTTGCCCTCAACGACTTCGGATTATTATCCGACAAATCGGTGATGGCACACTGCAACTTTCTAGATGATGACGATGCAGCTCTCTTTGCAAGAACAGGCACGGCAATCGCTCATTCGCCCATCTCCAACGCCTACTTTGCAAACAGTGTTCTTCCCGTTGCACATCTAAAATCCCTAGGGGTGGAGATCGGTTTAGACACCGACCTGTCCGGTGGGTTCTCACCAAGCCTCTATGATAATATCAAACAAGCCGTGATGTCTTCGCGCATGCTGGAAGACGGGGTAAACCCTGCCCTACCTGCGGAAGAACGGGGCGTGACCGGATCACGAATCACAGTCAACGAAGCCTTCTATTTGGCCACGGCTGGAGGCGGCGAATCCTTGTCTCTTCCCATCGGACGATTGGAGACAGACTATGCGTGGGACGTTCAAATCATCGACACGAAAACCCCGGCTGCCAAGCTTCCCATCTTCGATAAGAACGAGCCTCTTGAATCTATCTTCCAAAAGATCTTGTATCTGACTCGACCGGAAAACATCCAAGAAGTCTGGGTACAGGGCGAAAAAGTTCACAAACGAAAGTAACCTATAACACAAAAGCTGCAAACGAAGATTCAATCTTCCTTTGCAGCTTTTATGTTATGATAAGTCTTCTTTTTGCTTCTTCAAGAAAAAATAAGCAATTTTCACTTCCTCTTGAAATATTCCTTCAGGCTTTATACGCAGCAAAGCTTTCTTTAGCTCCTCTTCAAACGCATCAACATTTTCCCCAAGTAATCTTCTGTTGCAAAAAGAAGTCGAATAGAGATAACCCAGCAAGCTTTCCATGCTCCACTCATGGAGAAAGTGATAAGAACCTTTTTTTACCAGCTCAAATTCGCTTTCATGAATATACGCCTCATGCAATTTATTTTTGACTCGGTATTCTCCTGTTCCAGCTTTCCTTTTTTCTCCCAACCATTTCTGAATGATCTTCGAAATTTCTTTTTGCCAGTATTGCTTTCCCGTCCAAATACTGCCACCTGCTAAAATCACCATTCCCCCAGAAGGCTTCAATAAATCGTAAGATTTATCAAGAACCAATTCTCGATCCATCCAGTGGAATGCATTCCCGCATACGATTAAATCAAATTGACCCAATTCTTTATCCATTTTTTCTGATTCCATTGTGATAAAACGCATATTTTCAGTGTTTTGCTCTCGCCCGATTCTTCTCGCTTCATCAACCATTTCTTGACTAATGTCGATTCCAATGACTTCTTCAAAGTATGAATGCATTGGAATTGACAACTGACCTGTCCCGCATCCCAAATCCAATAGCTTCCCATTTCCTTTAGATTGACAAAACGAAAGGAGTCTTTCGATCAATTCGGTTGGATAGTCGATTCTAAATTTTGAATAGTATGCAGCAGTACCTGTAAATAGTTCTTCATTTGAAAAACTCATAACATCCCCCCCCAATGCTTTGTCATCTTTTCCTACATTGATTCTTCCGCATCGTCTTTCAACTTCTCCTAAAGCAAGGTGAATCCGTATCTATAATTATACCGTGAAAAAACGCATTCTTACAACCACGGCCTACTTATGCGTTTGAAAACCATGGAAACGTCAGAGCAATAGAGCCTTAATTCCTATAAAACCCAAGTTCGTCTCTTCAGAATCGCAGTTTGCCAAAATGTAAGGAAGTCACCTTTTGGGTATATTGGAAACAAGAGACGCCAAAACAAACCCGATCCGCGGGTTACATGAATGTCATGTATCTTCTATGGAGGACCTGCTATGAACGAGAACCTCAATGAAAAGAAAATCAAAATTAATATCTTTGGCAAGGCGGCGCTTGGATTTATCAACCAATTCCAGCTCACCGTTTTGATCATTTTATTAATCCTAAGCATCGGTATTGCGGGCATTATAAACTTACCGAGAGAATCCCTGCCCGAAATCGTCTTTCCTGCGATTACCGTTCAAACCCTTTTCCCCGGCGCGAGCCCGGAGGATGTTGAATTCCTGGTCACCGAAAAGATTGAAAACAAAATCAAAGAATTTGACGATATCGAAACCATCGAATCCGAAACAAGCTTTGGCTTATCCGTCGTCAGCATCACCTATATCGAAGGGATCGACATCGATCAAAAGAAAATCGAAATTGACAACGCCCTAAAAGAACTACAATTCTCGGATGGGGTTCAGGATCCCAGATCCTTTATTTTTTCCACATCGGAAATCCCGCTGATGAATATCTCTGTGGCGGGGAATTACTCTCAGGATCAACTGACCTTAATTGCGGAAGATCTTGCCAATGAAATCGAAGGCGTCCGCGGCGTCCAAGACGTGACGCTTTCGGGGAACGTCAATCGAGAAATCGAAATCGTAACCAATGAACTACTCATGATGAAATACGGTGTTGATTACAATGCTCTCCGCAACGCCATCGCCTCACAAAACTATAGCGCCCCCGTTGGTGAAGTTGCTCTTAACGGAGTTCGTTACAACTTGCGAGTCGATGAACGATTTCAAACCGTTCAAGAAATCGAGGATACACGGATCAACAGTCAAGTATATGTAAAGGATGTCGCCGAAGTCATTGATGGAATCGAGCCGATTCGAAGCTACAACCGCACCTTTATCAAAGATGTCAACGACCAGGCTTTGCCATCGGTATTCTTGTCTGTCAGCCGAAAAGTAGGCAGCGATGTGATCGGCACAAGCCAAGCCATCCAAACGCTTCTTGAAGAAGAAAAGGGTCTTTTATATCCCACAGATGTTACCGTGAATGTTTCGAATGACCTGGCCGTAAACGTCTCCAATGATCTGGATAAAATTCAAGGATCCGCATTTTCTGGGCTGATCGTGGTCATTATTGTTTTATTCCTCTTTATCGGGATCAAGGAATCTTTGATTGTGTCCATTACCATCCCCTTAAGCTTATTGGGTACGCTTGGGATCTTGAATGCATTCGGCATTACCTTTAACACCTTTGCGATTCTTGGATTAATCGTCGCCCTTGGACTCTTGGTCGATAACTCCATTATCGTAATGGAGAACATTGATCGGTTGAAGAAAAAGGGAATGAGCGCAAAAGACGCTGCCTACTATGGTACCAATCAAGTGGGCTTCCCCATCGTCTCTTCCACCTTCACGACTCTGGCCGCCTTTTTCCCTTTGGCAATTTTACCAGGAATTCTGGGTGCGTTTATCTCCACCATCCCCATTACCATTATGATTACAATCAGCGTTGCTTTGGTCGTGTCCATTGTGATCACCCCAAGCATCGCGGCTAAACTTTTAAGTGGCAACCAGAAGCATACAATCAACCCCCTAATCAAAGGAATCTTTTCCGTTGTCATCGTGGCAGCATTGAGCTTTTACGCTTTCTATGATGGCGGAAACAACCTGCGTTTGGCCTTGATCATGATGGCCATTTTCACAAGTTTGATGCTCTTAAAGGTTCTATTCTTGCAAGATAAGGGCTTGGAAGATTCCAAGGTTACCAAAGTCTACAGCCACCTAATTGGTTGGATTGTTTCGAAGAAACGACGGGCCGTTGTCGTATTGCTGATTGGATTTCTTGCCTTGGCTGGTAGTTTCGCAACCTTCAGCACCGGTTTATTAAAAATTGCTTTCTTCCCGAATAGCGAACCGACCTCATTGAATATCAAGGTCGACACGGTTGGCGGCATGACCCTTAACGCAACAGACATTGTTGTCAAAGAAATTGAAGCTTTGCTAATTCGCAATGATGCCGTTTCCCAATTCAATTCAACGATTGGCGGAAATGAAATTGACTCGGCTACCCTTTCTGTGGAGCTTGATATTTCACAAAAAAATGGGTTTGCCATCCTAAATGATATCGATGAGCAAATCAAGAAAATACCTGGCGCGAAAATATCGATTCAGTCCCTGGCTGCTGGTCCTCCGGTGGGGAAACCGATCGAACTCCGGATCACTGGCGACAATTTGAATAATAGCGCGCTGTTCGCCAACGAAGTGGAGACTTCCCTGCAGGGGATTGAAGGCGTATACAACATCGAGTCCTCTTCCTCACAAGGCGTTCCCCAATTGCTAATCGACATCAACAAGAGCAAAAGCTTGAATTACGGGGTCTCCCCTCAACAAATCACCAATCAGTTGCGCGGAGAAATCAACGGAATTACAGCCACCACCTTGCGAAGCGGGCAAAGTGAAATTGATGTCGTCATCCGTCAGGATCTCGAGTTGATCCACAGCGTCAACGAAGTCAACAATCTATTTATTGCGACACCGACAGGCAATATGCTGACTCTTTCAAACATCGCTGATCTCGTGGAACAATCCGGAATCTCGACGATTTCGCGCAAGGACGGAGAACGGGTAATCTCCATTACCGCTGATCTTAAGGAAGACTATAACGTCAACGACGTGGCAAATCAGTTGCAAGCGCTCTATCCAACCGATGCCATTCCAGCCGGGGTTGCCTTGCTTTACTCCGGCGATGTCGAAGGAATTTCACAAAACTTTGGCAATCTGTTCCAGAGTATGATTTTAGCCATTTTCTTGGTTTTCATCATCTTGACCCTGCAGTTTAAATCCATCAGCCAGCCTTTCATTATTTTGACGACCATTCCAATGGCCGTGATCGGTGTAATCTGGGGACTAATTATTACGGGCAATGAATTTGGATTCTATGCCTTTATGGGTCTTGTCGCTCTGGTGGGAATTGCCGTCAATGATGCCATTGTTTTGATCGACTATATCAACTATCTTCGATCGGAAGGCCATCAAATCATAGATGCAATTAAAGAAGCCGGCAAAACCAGGTTCAATCCGGTTTTGGCGACAACCCTCACCACCATTAGCGGAGTCCTCCCGCTGGCCTTTAAGGAAGCATACTACGCGCAATTTAGTTACGCGCTGATCTTTGGCTTAATGATGACAACCATACTCACGTTACTGTTTATTCCAACAATCTACGGACTGTTTGCCCGAGTGTCCAAAACGAGAAAGGAGGTGTCGCAATGATCACTAAAAAGATCACCTTATCCGTACTAACTTTCCTCTTGGTGGCGACCCTTGCCGGCTGCAGTGCAGCTGCCCCTGAAGCCGAGGCGGCAAAACCAGTTATTCCGGTAAAACTAGGCCATGTGGTACAGGATACCGTCGAAGAAACCTACGTCACGATTGGGGAAGTAATCCCCAACAATCAATTCGATGTCTACTTGAATCCCCCAGGCGAAATCGAAGCCATCTTTGTTAAACCCGGCGATTTCATCGAAAAAGATATGCCCATGATCCAATTGAGCAATCCAAGCACCAAGACAACCTACAATGCCACGGAGAGCCAATTGCGAACCATCCGAGATAACCTTTCTGTGCAATACAATGCCGCGCTGGAATCCTATAATCTTCAGAAGCTGCTCTTCGATTCCGGAACAATCAGTGAAAAGAACTTGAGTGATTCGCACGATCAATTGCTAGTTACGAAGCGGCAATATCAAGATGCCAATACCAACTATCAAAATCAAATCAGCAGTCTGCGCTCAACCGTTGAGGATCTCTTGGTTCAAAGCCCCATCATGGGTCAAATCGCCTCCCTGAATGTTAAAGTCGGCGAAACCGCTGGAAATCAACTTGCCGTAATCATCATCGACAATACCACGCTCTACGTAAAAACCATGGTTCCCGGTGAATTGAAAAAGACATTAACCCTGGACCAAGATGTTCATTTGTCTTTAGAGGGAATTGATCATATCGTCCCCGGAAAAATCAGTACAATCAATGAAATTCCAGATTTGAGCAGCAAGCTGTTTGAAGTGGCCGTAGAAATTATGGAAGACGTCAACATTGGCGTCGGCGATTTCACAGAAGTTGAATTTGTCACAAAGTCCTACAAAGCCCTCTTGGTTCCCTCGACTGCCATTGTCCGAAAAGGCATTGAAAAATATGTCTTCACCTATGACAATGATCAGTTAGAAAAAGTGGTGTTGGAAACTGGATTGTCAAGCGGAGACCAGATCGAAGTGATCTCGGACGAACTTAATGAATCGTCAACAATCATCATTCGCGGTCAAAATGATCTTCGGGTGGACGACAAGATCTTGATCATTGAATAACGCCTCGCAGTCTCATCCTTGCGTGCGACACCCGTAAAAAAAGAAAGAGAACTGCCTTTTTTTGGCAGTTCTCTTGTTACGTACTCCATAAGATCAAATACAAAAAAACACTACTCATCCATAAGATGATCCTGTGCTGTTAATTTTATCGAACTGAAATTGCTTTCTTCCGTCAAATCCACCGCCAAAGTCAGTGTTGCAAATTTTGAAACAAACACCTCAACAACGGTGGGATCAAATTGCAATCCGGAAAATTTCTTGATTTCCTCAACGGCCGCATCGATTTTCATCGGTGCACGGTAAGACCGCTGAGACGTCATGGCATCAAAGGCGTCCGCGACAGCTATGATCCTTGCTTCCAATGAGATCTGCTCTTCTCTTAGCCCCTTCGGATACCCTTTCCCATCCCAACGTTCGTGATGGTCCAAGATGTAATTTGCGATCTCTGAAAACTCATGAACCGAAGAAAGAATTCGCCAGCCCGCTTCCGGATGATTCTGTATTTCTTTCCACTCCTGATCATCAAGTCTCCCTACCTTGTTGAGTACTTTCTCAGCTACACCAATTTTTCCGATGTCATGAACCAATCCAGCCAATTGAATCCGCTTGCTTCGTCTCAATGAGAATCCCATACGGGAAGCAATTTGCCCACACAAGGATCCCACACGTTTCGAGTGGTATAGTTCCCTTTCGCTTTTTTCATACAAGCTATTCATGATGACATCAATCGCTTTGCTTCGCATGCTTGAACTTTCGTAGATCTTTTGCTTGTACATTTGATTCTCCGCTTCCATAAAGACATCATCCATATCCTGATCGTCCTTTTCTTTGGTTGCATGTCCAAAAGAAATAGAAAGCACAGACTTCTCCGTTACCTCATGTTTCACATGCTCAACAATCTTTCCAACAACCTCTTCAGCTATACTTCGATCCGCCAACGGCAATAAAACCGCAAACTCATCACCTCCGATGCGCGCGACGGTATCATCTCTTCTACATCCCGCCAGTAATGCGCGCGCAGCCCCAATCAACAATCGATCCCCATCCCGATGACCAAACGAATCATTGATCAGCTTTAATCCATTTAAGTCTGCCATGATAATGGTGAGGGGAAGATTCTCCTCTCGGTCCAGTCTGATCAATTGCTCTTCGAAATACCTACGGTTGTATAAGCCTGTTAGAAAATCGTGACTACTGGAATAGGTGAGATCCTTCTCTAATTTCTTCCGTTCAGAAATATCCAAGGTGGCGATCTGTACCCCTGTAACCTTGTCATTTGCATCTATGATTGTACCGAATGTGCTCACGAACCATCTTTCATCCGCTCCCACAATGATCTGATCTTCATATTTTTGTGGTTCTTCACTGGCGATAGTCTTCGCGAGCCTCTTTTGATAGCGATCCGCCCCTACTCTTGAAAAGATTTCATATAAGGATTTTCCCTCGAATTCTTCCGGCTTCCCGCCCAAAATAGTAGCTGCCAATCGATTCAACGATACCAAAACGCCATCTGTCGTTAGGTAGCTAATTCCCACGCCAGAATCATCAAACATCTGTCGATAATGCTTTTCGCTTTCCGCAATCATCGCTCGGCTGATGAGCAGATATTCTGCTTGTGTCTCCAAGTTCTTATAAATGCTACGAATCACCAGCATGAGGATAATGCCTACAGCTTGTGAGGAAATCGCCACAATCAACCAAGACCCCTGATACGCCTGAATCCCCAAATGATTCATAACGCCTGAACCCAGTAAAAAAGTTACCCCCATAAAAATAAGGATGTTGCTCACAACAAAGCCAATGCTCTGTTTCTTATTCAACAAGATACCCGCAATGGCCAGCGTGGAAATGACCAAGATAAGCCCAGCGCCATTTGACCCGACCATAATCAGCAGCATTAAGCTCAAGCCATAGTACCCAAAAACAAAAATAATCCTCTTTGACGTCGCCAAAATTTTATTGCTCACCGTTACGTAGACAATGGCTAAATATATCAGTACCTGCATCATACCTGGCACTGGCAACCCTTCTTTGAAAAACATCCAAGCACCAAAAAAAATGGGAACCAGACCAAATATCGCAAACAGCAAAGCAATTTTATAGAATGCTTCGTTTCTCGTAAATCCAAGACCATTCTTCTGCTCTGGTTCCCGATCTCGCGTCATAATCGTATTGCTCCACTGATCCAATTGTCCATCGAATGCTTTAATTTGCCGATCGATCCAGCCAATCACCTTACTCCCCACGTTTCCACCACCTTCACTCAAGTTAGACTCTTATATATGTATAGTACCCGCTCGCCTCACTTCGATCAAACATTTCCCCCTTTATGCATCCAGACTACTACTTTCCCAAACTCTTCATCATACTTGTTATTTACTATAATTTGTCTTTTTCATTGGATTGATTATGGTACACGATCATGTAGTGTTCCTTTTCCATTTTAGCAAGATCAGACCAAAAAAATAGCCCCCTATAATAATTTGCCTTATTATAGGAAGCTATTTAATCAATATTCATATGTTTGTTTTTGCAGTTGAAAACTATAATTCGGACGAATTTTAGTTTTTCAAAAGTTCAATGATTTCTTCTCTAGTCATATTGTTCAAGCCCATTTTTTCTAAAGTAATTCCTGATTTGAAATAGTCTGCGTCGTTATAAGCAGAAGCAATCGTTATACAGGATTCTACGATCGGTACTTTTAGGCCAGCTGCTTTGGCTAGTTCATAGCAAGGCACAAGAAGGTACGGCACATCTTCTGTGATATATCTTTGCTTGGAGGAACTTGGCGCGCTATTGATTTTACCGTGTGTCGATGAAGCTCTATTAAATTCATAGACTGTGGTAAAGTCGCAATCATACAATGCATTCATCGCTTCTAGCTCAGTTCTCAGCTTTAATCCAAAAGCTTTTCCAACTGATAAACGCTCTTTGTCCATTCTAGCTGCAGCGTTTGCTGTAGCAGGAGAACAACAATCCTTGTAATAATTGAAATCGCCCTTAAAATTCTCTAGAATACCCATATTTAAAGTCGTTAGAAGCGGATGACCGCCAAAGTTAATGTTTTCAAGTCCCGCAACAACAGGGTTTGGCAAAATCTCGATTTCGATCGGCAAAACTGACTTAATCGTTTCGATGGTTTCTTCCGTTGCATTTTTAACCGGATAGATGCTCACAGGTAAAAATTCTTTGATACCCATGATTGTTATGATACCCGGTTCTACGATTCTGCATGCCCATGGAATGCTGATCGCATCAACAAATGTAACATCCGTATCCGCTTTATCAGAAAGATTTTTCATTTGGCTAAGAACCAATCCGCCATAATTCCCCGGCATTACGATAATGGTTTGACCATCTTTCAGATATGGGATCATTTGCTTGAAGAACACTTCTTGTGCAAATGATGGACAAATCATTACGTATACATCTGAAAAATCCATCGCTTCTTTAATGTCCGTTGTTGCTTTTACTAGTTTTTCGAAACCAGGAAGAATCATTGAACATCCATGATCTTCTTCTAATGCTTGAATGCCTGAACGTTCATTGATTGCTTTAATTTGAGTGCTGAATTCTGGGAAGTCAAATAGACAAACTTGATTCCCGTTTTTTGCAAAATGATAAGAAGCAGTCACGCCACCGTTGCCAGCACCAAGAACCGTAATTTTACACATATGATAACCCTCCTATATAAAAATCCAATTACTTATATAAACATAATCCCAATAGCCAAAACAGCGATGGTGATCCCCATAATACCCAAAACAAATGGCATGATGACTTTTAGCCAGCGACCAAACGGGATGCCGCAAAGTGTTAACGCACCTATAAGAACCGCTTGCGTCGGTGAGAAGAAATTCATTGTCTCAGCGCCGGCTGCAAATGCCATAACCATATATTCTCTCCCCACTCCTGCGAAATCGCTGAGTGGCGCCATAATTGGAATTGATGCAGTTGCAAGGCCAGACGATGATGGAATAAGGAACGATAAAGGGATATACACCACATATGCAATGGCAGCGAACACAACTGAATTGAGTTCAGATAAGATTTGCTCCCCTGCATGAAGTACCGTACCTATGATGTGTCCATCAATCATGATGACAGAAATGCCTCGTGCAACACCAAGGATTAACGCGACACTTAATAAGTCCTTTGCCCCGATAATAAAATGCTTTACAATCTGATTTTCTTTCATTCCATACATCTTACCGATAATGACAGCTCCAGCAAGGAACAATACCGTTAATTCTTGGAAATACCAGTCTCCGAAAGCAACTGTATGTCCGATGACTTTGCCAAGTACCGGAATGGCTTTCATGCTGTTATTGATATCTGTAAAGAAAGTAATTCCAAATTTGAAGTCCCATGGAATCAGTGAAACAATCATAATCGCGAACAACATTCCAAATACAACAAGAATATTTCTGCGTTTCTTGTTCATTTCAGGGATTTCCTCATCAGAGTGCTTTCTAAACGGCGCTTCCACCGTTTCTCTGATGTCATAAACAATGGATTTTTCAGGGTTTTTCTTCACCTTTTCAGCGTATCTCGTGACGAAGAATATTCCGAAAGCCAAATATGCAAGGAACAGAAGAACTCTAGCGCCAATGCCTTCTCCTACGGAAATATTGGCAAGACTTGATGCAATGCCTACGTTGAATGGATTAATAATTGCAGCGCCAACTCCCAACCCGGCACCAAGAAAGATAACCATGACTGCAGTGACAACATCGTAGCCAGCTGCAAGTAATATGGGAACGATGATCGGATAGAATGCGATTGTTTCCTCGGCAAGACCGTACGTGGATCCACCAATCATACAAATTCCTAATAAGATAGGAATCATGAGGCGCTCTCTACCTTTCAGCTTTTTCGCTACTTTTGCGAAACCTGCATCAATGGCTCTTGTTTCAAAAAGAACTCCAAGGCATCCTCCGAGTATTAGAACGAAAAGAGCAACATCCAACGCCATATTAAAACCTTTGATCGGCGCTGCGCCTATGTCCCAAAGTCCTTGTGGATTGGCTTCCATAGCTGCATAGGACCCTGCAATAGGTCTGTTATTTTCATCAAACGAGTACTGCCCTGCTGGAATTACAAATGTTAGTAGTGCGATTACAATCGAAATGATAATGAGTGTAGTAAATGCAGTTGGCAATTTGTACTTTGATTTCATGCTTTTCCCTCCTAAATTTGGTACTTTTATTGTATGAAAGAATATTAAGAATATTATCCGAATAATGTGAAAAATAATGTTCAATTGTGTTAGAATGTAATGAATATGAAATTGAATGTGAATTTGATTTATAATTATCATAAGAAATTATGTAGAATACTGTGGAGGGCGATTATGAGGACGATATGTTTGATTGAAGATGAAGCTGATCTGAACAATATCCTGACTTTATACCTAGAGAAAAATAATTGGAAAGTCATTTCGTGCAAAAATTCATCTGAAGCGCATACCCAGCTAACTACTTCTATTGATTTATGGATTTTGGATATCATGCTACCTGATGGTAATGGATTTGATATTTTAAGCGAGATCAAAAAAGCAGATCCTACAAAACCCGTCATTCTAATTTCAGCAAGAGGCGATCAAATTGACCGTGTTCTAGGCTTTGAATTTGGCTGTGATGATTATATTGCAAAACCTTTTTTGCCCAAAGAACTGGTTTATCGCGTTTCAAAACTATTCGAAAAAGTAACGAACGGGAACGCTAAAATATTAGTAATGTGCGGTCCCTATACAATCAATAAAAGCCATAGGGTTGTAATGGAAGAAGATACCCTCATTCCATTAACTAGTCGTGAATATGATTTGCTCTTATATTTTATAAAGAACAAGCGCCTTGCTCTTTCGAGAGAACAGGTGCTCCGCGATGTATGGGAAGACGATTTCTACGGTAGCAACAGGGTTGTAGACAACTATATTAAGAATATAAGGAAGAAACTCCCCAGAATCGACATCGAAACAATCTATGGTTATGGATATCGGTGCAACATATGAAAATAAAGAAGAAACAGCCATTGCTTTTTACAAAAATCACTCTTTTGATGGCGGTCTTTATCACGGCTATTTGCATAGTCGTCATTGGTATCGTTTACTTCTGGTCTTATTATTACTTTGGGCATATTTTTGAAGACAAAGTAATTGATCAATTTACCGAGGAGAGAAATCTTGATATAGGATTAGACAACGAGTGGATTCTTGGCGTAACGGCGCACCATATCGATGTCGTAGAAGCCATCCATGGAACAGCGACTGCAGAGCATATTTATGAAGAAGCACTGAAGCAGATCGATAAAGTAAAAGCCTACCGCGAAAAAGTTGATGATAAATACATCCTCTATATGATTGAAATGGATATAAAGAATGGGGAAAAAATATATAAATACTCCGTTATCAAAGATATTTACAAAGAAGTTTTTCCTAATATTTCTATATTCGTTGCAATCAGTAGCATTTTTATTTTCATAGTCTCCATTAAAATGATCCGCATCATTACCAAGAAGATCTATGAAAATATTGATAAGTTGAAAATATATGCAAACGAAATCGCTTATTACAATCTTGATGCAAAAATGAATGTTGATTCAGATGACCAAGCCATCATGGATCTTGCCAAATCCTTTATTTATATGAAAGACCGGCTTAAGGAGAAAGATGATGTGCAGCAGTCAATGTTGCAATACATTTCACACGAGTTAAAAACGCCAATCATGATTATTTCCAGCTATACGACATCTGCAAAAGATGAAATCTTCCCTAAAGGAGATATGAATGCGACTTTAGATACCATTTTAGCGCAAACAAACAGAATCCAAAATAAAGTTGAGGAATTACTGCTCATCGCAAAAATCAATGTTGAAGACCAACATTTCATTGCTCAAGAAATTAATATCAGCAATCTCGCACTCCATGTTATACGGAATATCAACTACTTGAACTCTTCAAAAAAAATGACAATCAATATTCCAGAAGACTTAGTAGTGATCGGATATAAAGACGAACTGCAAATTCTCATTGAAAATTTGATCAACAATCAAATTAAATATTCCGACGAAGTGATTGCAATACGAGCTTATGTAAAAGATAATTCCGTTTGCTTTCTTTTCTACAATGATGGAGAAATGGTAGATTATGAGAATAGAGAATCACTTTTCAAACCCTTTTCAAAAGGCTTTACAGGTGAACACGGCTTAGGGCTTTCAATTTGCAAAAAGATCGTTGATATTCACAAGGGAGAAATCACACTCCAAAAAGTCAAGAAAGGCACGTTTTTTAAAGTAACGCTGAATTTAAATGTTTTCGATGGTAAATAAACGTAAATGGTATAAAATTCTAACAAAAAAGCCAGAGCGTTTGCTCTGGCTTCTCTTATGTCTTACAACAAATGGAAGAGTACATTATTTGCGGGGAATTTCAATCAAAAAAAAGCTTTGTCAAAAGACACTGCGTAAGTTCATTAACGTGCGCTAACATATATCTAGTCATTTCCTTACTCGCATTTTCTGAATCTCGTAATGATATTGCCTTTGCTATTGAAAATAGAGAATTAGTCATTCGTTCAGACAAATGCTTTTCATATTGAACATAATTGACGAATCTCAATATCTTAGAATTTAATTCCTGAAGATAATCTTGCACATATGCGTTTTTAGATGCAACAGCAATCATATTCAAAAATTTGTATTCTTCATTCACGCACTCTTTGTATCTTGCTTGATCATTATAGGATTTAATCTGTTCTACAATCGACAAAAGTTTTTGACTCTGTTCCTCGGTTGCTCGCATAATAGCCAACTCACACGCTAATATTTCCAGTGATTTTCTTACTTCAAATATACTTATCATCTCTCGAGCATCTATATCCGACACATATGTCCCTACTCTTGGAGTCAACTTCACAAACCCCTTCTCCGATAATTTTATCAAAATCTCACGGATTGGTGTTCTACTTATGCCAAACTCTTCAGCCAGCGAGTTTTCACTCAACAATTCTCCAGGCGCGTATTCAATCTGAATAATCCGTTTTAATATGATCGAATATATTCTCCAACTCTCCTCAGTCATATTGTTCTCCTTATTCCCATAATCTTCATCTGATCCATCATTGATGCACTTTCATAAACAACCTATTTTGTTAGAGGTGAATCCTCTGTAATAAAAAACAGTGCCCCGACCGCATATACGGAAGGCACACCGTTTCCCTATTCTCTACTAAATTGTTACTTCAATGTAATCCGCACCTTCAAAAAACTCGATTTTTTTTGCATTCTCAAGTTTTTTGAAATCTTCTTCGCTGACATTTGCAACCGGAATATTAACATCATAAAAACTATTCGCTATTAGCGGACCCGTCAGGATCACCGGATCAGTAATAATATTGATCATTGCCGCTGGTGCCGTTCCCAACCGAGCCATTTCCATAATCATTGTACCTGCACCACTACTACCTCGACCGAATGGGAACATAAAAACTTTTCCAGCCATGGTCTTTCCAAAACCGCTGTGTCGTCGATCCGTAATCACACCGTCGTTCACATCGACACCACCCCAAAAACTGAATGAATCGGTTGCATAAAGAACCTCTGCCTTCGCACTACCTTTAAGTGCATAACTACAATTAATTCTTATTGTCTCCATGGTTTTGCCTCCTTAACAAGATGTCCCGCGATCCCTGTTTCAATACATTCCTTCAAACTTCCGAATACAGGCTGTATACCGGTAAGCCCAAAGCTATACGTTCCAAATTTACCAGAGTTCGACATCATCGTCTCAACGCCTCGTTTTTTCGCTCTAAATTCAAGAGCACAGCCTTCCTTATACATCTTGATTCCAGCCCGTCCTAGTTCCTCATACATCCCTGTATCCTGCAGGCGATCCGCTGTATCTCTTCCGACCGTAATCCAAAATTCCATGTTATCGTGAACACGTCGACCGTCGAACAACTCTAGCACAAGTCTGCAATCGTCATATGAGAAGTGTGGACAACCAAGTGTCACAATATCAATATCATGCGTTACTTCGCTATTGGTAAGTTGTTTTTCGGCGTTCACAAGATCCTTAAGTGTAATTTCTTTTACCACTTTAGGTTCTTTACCACCAAATGCCATTTCCATTGTCTGCGCCTCTGGTGTAATACCAATCAAATGAACCAATGCAATTCCGCCAGAAGATGCTGCTGTCGCACAGAAATCTCGAAGATTTTCATTTCTGTATTTTTTTGGCATACCTTCCAAGGCCCACACTTTATCGCCTACAATAGAACCATACGCATAGGCAACAAGAGCAAACATGCTATCATCCTCAAACCATTCCATTTTAATATCATCACCAAGTTTAACAAGACCCTGGGCATATCGATTTTCTTTGATATGCAATCCCGAGTATGGAACACGGCCTGCAATACCACCAAGCAATTCCAATGGACCAGCATAACGATTCGTACGTGCGCCAATGATTGAGTTGTAGTAACAGATGACATTGGATTCAGCCGAGACAATTTGCTGTCCAAAAGAAGGCATATAGCATGATTGATATGGTGCACATGTCCAAGTTGGAATAGCGCCAAGACACGTATGCGCCGACTCCATGCGCTTGATTGCATTCATGATTTTTGGTTCAAAGCCTTGTTCATGCCATTTCTCCATATCAATAGAACATGCATTGGTTGTCGTAGGCACAGCCATTTTGGCTCCCGAATCACCCAGCATCTCTACAAAAGCAGCTTGAGCCTCACCCATGTAAACAGCGTTGTCGCTATGACACAAGGTTACTTCAACAAATTCTTCAACACCTTGATGTTCCGCCAAGCCCATAAGAACTTCCAAGGCTTTTTTCTTCATTTCGCCATGCTTGCCTTCAAGCATTTCCTGTTCGTACGTTGTTAGTTTCATATTTCCCTCCATCATTCAGTTTCTTGCCATGCAAAATCACACGACTCCAAGTTCAATTCTTTAACAAATAACTCTTATAGCAAATGTTGCTTTTCGATTTTTACAATGGTTACCCGCACAGAACTAACAAGTTCCTCTCATCCCTTAATATAAACTTGCCTCTTTGATCAATGTTTTCTTTTTCCCATATTATTTTACTCAATATCATGACTCCAAGAAGTTACGGTAAACCACCAATCACAACATCCGATAAAACTCCAAGATATGCTTTCCCGGTTATGAATATACTTTATAACTGATCATTTCCTAAAGCATAATGTCAAACTATGCTTAAAAACTTCTAGTTTTAACTAGCCTTAGTAATCTGTAATTTCTTTAATTCTTCCAGTTCTTGGCGTAAATCAGTCTCTGTTTCGATTTCCTCAAGATAGCATTCCTTTTGTCCCTTAAATGCAGCAACAAAACACATGATCAAAACAAAGGAAATCGGAAGTCCGACAATTACATATAAGCCCTTAACCGAATTAATTCCTCCAGAAGCAACCAGCAAATATGCCGTCACCGCCATAATAAGACCCATCACAATTTTGATGTTTTTCGGTGCTTCATCTTCAACAGTCAAACCTCTTGTGCTAACTGTGGCAAGAACAGCAGCCATCGGATCAGCAAGCGTACTAAAGGATCCGAAAATTGCAACAAGGAATACAACAATCAATGCTTTCCCAAAAGGTAGCGCACCAAGAATTTGGAAAACAGCTGCTTGCATACCAAATTCATTTACGGCACCAATAACATCTACCGCTCCTGAATATTGCAAGCTGATTGCCATGCCGCCAAATACCATAATCCAAACCCAACAAAAGAGCGAAGGAACAATCACATTAATCGCTACGAATTGTTTGACGGTTCTTCCTTTGGCCAATCGACTTAAAAACATGCCGATCACTGGTGCATAGACGATGAATGATGCCCAATATTGTACAATCCAGTCGGCATACCATGTATCTTGAGGAGCCATTGCATTCATCATGAGTGTCTTAGAACCCCAATTATCAATAATGTCACCAATTGCTTCTGTACCGATTTTTGTAATAAATGCCGTATCGCCAAAAATAAAGACATAGACTAACATGAACATAAAGACAGTGATCGTAAATGTAGAGACTCTTTTCAATCCTTTTGAGAGACCCGACACACAAGATAAAATGAAAATGACCGCTATAATACCTGCAACGACAAACCAAACAATTGGAGATTGTTTAATGCCAAAAACCGACTCAACACCGGCTCCAATCTGCATAAGTCCAACACCCATCGAGTTCGCAACAGCACCAGTCAAACAAAAAATTGTAAACCCATGGATCACCGTTTCAAGCCAAGGAATTTTTCGTCCAAATGCGCTCTCAATAATCGTTCCAAATGATAATTCCTTCTTCTTATTATAAACCGCAAGCGCAAATGCAATCGCACAGATGGTGTACAGTGAATACTGCACGAATGACCAATTCCACATGGCTTGAGAGACCGCAAATATGCCTGCTTCTCTCGACATTGCTTCTACACCAGCAGCCACTGGTGGTGATGTAAAGTGGTATATTGGTTCCCCCATTGCCCAAAATAACAACCCGGTGCCAATGCCTCCGCATATCGACATCGCAATCCAATGAAACATGCTAAATTCAGGTTTTGCTCCCTTTCCACCGATCGTGACATCACCATACTTCATAACTAGCAACACGAGCACAAGCACGACTGACAGTACCGCCAAAATATTAAAGTACCAGCCTACATTGCCTGCCATTGCATAAAGTGTTTTATGTAAAAAAGACCCAACTTGTTCCTGAAAAAATACGCCACTTCCAATAAATAATACTAGCGCGATAAATGCCGGCCAAAATGCCGCTTTGTTCAACGTTCCTTTTTTGTTACTCTCCATAAAATTCCCTCCAACTCTTTTTTATTATTCCTAACTAGAAAGCACTACTCGACAAAAGCAGTCATAGCCGCTTCGAGTGGTACCTCTTTTGGTAAAGCCTCGACTTGAACAAGTACTCTTGTTGGCTTAATGTCTCCAAAGAATTCAGAATACACCTCGTTTATTGCTGCAAAATCCAAAAGATCATTCACAAAAATATCAACCTTTGCGATATTCTCCTTCTTTCCTCCCCCTGCCTCAACAATTGAAAGTAAATTATCCAATACAAGCTTTGTAGCCGCCTTGATTTCATAGACAAATACACCATCTTTGGTCAGCGGAATTTGCCCTGAAGTGATAATCATATTGCCGAATTTCTTGCCATGACAATAGGGTCCCAAAGCGGGCGATGCCGTCTTACTTGTAATCTGTTCTAATTTCATTGTTCTGCCTCCTCATTGCTTCTATTTTAATATCCCAATAATAGCCAAAATAATTTATACGTTTTAGCCCCCCTTCCCATTAAATACAGTCATAACGGAAACACATTCACGATAACAATCAATCGAAACGGCTAAAAACTTTATTTGTGAAAGTTATCGCTGAAAACGTTTACCATTTGATGAGTTCTTTGCGGCTTGATAAAATCTACAAGCCGCAAAGAATTTCTTGCAGTTTCATTAATCTATGAATAAAGGGGTCTTCATCCATTTTAAACTTAATCTGTTATATTCCTACTCCCAGCCTATTTAATCTCGCCGAAAGAGTAATCCAAATCAAAGGTCGCACAACTTGCCTGCTGATCGTATTTCTCTGCAAGCCGTTGCAACTTACTGACGTCAGTCTTGCGTGTTATAAACATCAAAGTTCTTGAATCCGCACTCTCTTCCTGCCAAATTCGGCATGGAAGCATTTCCTGAGCAGCATTTTCAAGCTCCGCTTTTTTTTCTGTAACAATGATCGAGAGACTGTCCACCTTGAATCCATACATCACTTTATTAATAACAATCACACAGATATAGAGATTGATCAAAGAATATAGCAACAGCTCCCAATTGCGCAAGAGCACAGATCCCACTAGGATAATAATAAAATCTCCAATCAGTAAGATATTTCCCATTGGAATATGTGGATATTTCTTTAGAATCAAGCGTCCCACAACGGTTGTACCACCGGTTGTCCCACCTGCATCAAGCAACAAGCCTAAACCAAGGCCCATAACAACTGCTCCAAAGATTGATGCAAGCATCACATTTTCAGTAAATGGCTCCATAAAGGACCAAGCATCAATTAATATCGATGAAAGAAAAACGGAATAGCCTGTATACAGAAGCAACTTTTTACCAATAACAATTGTTCCAATAATAACAAGCGGAACATTGATAATAATGCTGAGCATGCCAATTGGAAAACCAGTTAACGCTTTTACTACAACTCCTATTCCCGTAACGCTACCGGGGATAATGTGTACTGGATCTATAAAGAGTACCACCGAAAGAGCATACAGTACACAACCAATTGTTAATTTTATTAATTCAATGCCTGTATTTTTATTAAACTGCATTTTGAACCATCCTGTTTTAAATTTCCTAAGCCCACAAGTCGATACGAGCTCAAACTTTATTTTTCTATCCTTCGTATGCGATTAACAAGCCGTCTGCAATGGAAACACCATTTTCAGTAACGAATACGGGATTAATATCAAGTTCTTTTAGATACTCTTTGCCATTTGCAGCCATCTCACTTATATCGACCAGTAGCTTTCCAAGATCATCGACCTTACATACTGGTTTGCCACGATAACCGTTTAGTAGCGGATACGCTTTCAACTCTTTAATCATAGTCATTGCTTGGTCATGAGATAGAGGTGCTGGTGCAAGCTGAATATCCTCGAAGAGTTCAACAAAAACACCACCCATGCCAACCATAATCATCGGTCCGAAATCTTCGTCATTGTTGACACCAATAATCATTTCTGCACCAGCGTCAAGCATTGGTTTTAACAATACGCCCTCAAGTTTAGCACCAGGCACATTCTTAGAACAGCTTGCAATAATCTCAGTAAATGCCGTTCTTAAACCATCATCGTCCTTAATATTCAATTTTACGCCACCGACATCCGACTTATGAAGGATATCTACAGAGTTGATTTTCACTGACAATGGATAGCCAAGTTCCTTTGCCTTTTCCACCGCTTCTTCCTCGGTTGCTGCTACTGCCATTGGTGGCACTTCAACACCGTTTTCCTTTAAATAACAAAGACTGTCATACTCACTCATAGCACTGCTAACAGGATATTTTTTCACAGGAATTGCTGCTACCATATCCTCAAAGTCGAGGGTTGAAAAATCAAAAACATGCTTCATAATCTTGCACGCATAGTGACCTGTTGGCAATAATGGAACTCCTGCACGACACAAAATATTCGCCGACTCGAGATGACGAGTATGTTCAACAAATGGCATCCAAAAAATCGGTTTCATGTTCTCTTCGGCGCGAACAATTTGAACAGCCTCAACCATATGTGTAATTGTATCATCCCAAATTTCCGGAGTGATCGTATAGTTCATGCAGATGGCATCAACATTTTCATCCTTAGAAATCGCACGAATTGCTTCACAGAGAACCGATGTGTTATAGCCAATGCCGGCGGTCATGTCAAATGGGTTATTAACCGAACCATATTCAGGAAGAAGGGATTTCAAATATTCCTTTGTTTCCACTTTGTACTCTGCGAGTTCCAGGCCGTATTCTTCAGCCAAATCAGCTGTAACACCAGCCTCACCACCAGATACATTCATAAACACAGTTCGTTTGCCTTGTGGCAACTCATCTAGCCATGAAAGCGCAGCAGCCGTGCCCATTAATTCTTCTAAGTCCCCAACTTCAATAACCCCATAGCGCTTGAACATCGCTCTGATTACTTTATCTGAACCAGAAAGACTGCCCGTATGAGATGCCGCAATCTGTTGCGATTTATTGGATTTTCCCGTTTTCAAAATAACAATGGGCTTTTTCTTCTTTGCTGCCTTGCGGAAGGTTTCGATCAACTGTGCAGGTTTCGTTACACCTTCCATATAAGCTGCAATAACTGTAGTATCCTCATCATCAACAAGGAAATCGAGATAATCCTCAATCTTTACATTACAACTATTCCCAGAAGAAATTGCATAGCTGAAACCCATATTTGGACTATCCAGTCCACTGAGGACAATCTGTCCACTCTGCGAAATAAATCCGATATTACCCTTGCGATCACGGTCTTCAAAAGGAAATGCAAATGCAAAAACGCCGCTGATATAGTTTGCAAATCCAGCACAGTTAGGTCCCATAATTGCAATACCAAGCTTATTTGCTTCTTCTATAAGTTCCTGCTGACGTACCTGACCCTCTGCTCCAACTTCACTATATCCACTGGCGAAAACAACCGCCCCGCCACAGTTTTTCTGTGCCGCATCCCGTAACAACGGTACAATTGTTTTCTGAGGCGTACACAAAATAACCAAATCAATATCATCATTAATATCTAAGAGCGATCGGTATGCCTTTCGGCCATAAATTTCATCGCGTTTGGGATTCACTAGATAAAGCTTGTCTAAATTATCAGAAAACTTCAAATAGTTTCTTGTGGTGTCACCACCAAAACCGGCATTCTCACTTGCTCCTACAATCGCAATCGTGCGTGGCTTAATCAGTTTCGTAATATTCAAAAAATCATCCTCCCGCTAAATCTTCAAAGCTTGTTCATATCCCTTATTGTAGCAATCTAGATTTTTCGCACTCGCTTTGCCTTTTTTTGAAAAATACCGATCTAAAGTTTCACCGAATTTCTTCTTATCCATCATTCCTGTTCCCTTGATCATGGCACCGAGTAAAGCCAGGTTTGCACCACGAGAATTTCCCATTTCGTTTGCAATACCACTCGCCTCGACACCGTAAACTTCAACATTTTTCGGAAACTCACATGTCGAGAACAAAGATTGATTAACAATAACCTTGCCACCATCTCGCATATCCCCAATGTATTTGTTGTAAGCATCTTCAGTCATTGCAAACAGGATATCAAATTTATCAGGATACGGCGTTCCAATTTCATCTTCCGAAACTACAACACAACAAGCTGCTGTCCCACCGCGCATTTCAGCACTGTAAAACGAAGTCCATGAAACATTTTTATCATCAGCTGCTGCAATATCAATTAAAATTTTCCCAGCTGTCAAAACACCTTGACCTCCGGTACCCGCCATAATAATATCAGCCATTATTTTTCACCTCCGCGATCCTTATAAACACGTACAGGGAAAATCAACTCATTTTCTTTCTCAAGCTTGATCATTGAGTCAACTGGAGACATCTTCCAGTTTGTCGGGCAAGGAGAAAGAATTTCGATAATGGAAAAACCTTTCCCATCGCGCTGATTTTCAAAGCCCTTCTTCAACATCTTCTTAGTCTGATTAATATGCTTTGTGTCGTATAATGCACCACGCGCCGCATATTCAATATCAAAAGTTTCAAGAATTTTCAACATATCGAAAGGTTTACCAGCAGCCTTTTCGTCACGTCCCTTTACCGAACTGACCGTTTTGTCCCCTAAAAGAGTTGTTGCAGGGTTCATCTGGCCACCTGTCATACCAAAAGTACCATTGTTAACGACAATCATTGTAATGGGAATATCCCGCATTGCCGTGTAGCAGGTTTCAGCTAGACCGATCACATATGAACAGCCATCTCCTGCATGCACATATACATTGGCTTCAGGTCGAACCTTCTTAATTCCAGTTGCAACAGCAGCACAACGACCGTGAGGTCCCGCAATGCCATCACAGTTTAACGTGTCGATTGACCAATATGCACATGCAATATCGACAACCTGTACGGTCTTTTCAACAAGGCCAAGCTCCTCGCAACATTCTGCAATCAGTCTTTGGACAATCCCGTGACCGCAACCACCACACCAGCCAACTTGCTGGTTTATCATTTCAGGTTTCTTACGAATAGCCATTTAATACACCTCCAGAGCATTTTCGTTTCCAGCAAGTACGCTCTTGCAGTATGCAACGAGCTCCTCAGTCTTGGGAACGTATAATGTAGAAAGATAACCATAAAGCGGTTTCGAAAATTTCGAAGCCATTTGAATATCGGGTGCCATTTGAGAAGAAATACTCATCTCAACCGTTACAAGTGCCTTTACGCTTTCAGGCATATTTTGAAAGGCTTGATCAGGATAAGGCCAAACTGTAATCGGGCGAATCAGACCTAACTTAACGCCCTGAGCTCTCGCAGAACGAACCGCAGATTTGCATACACGAGCAGAAATTCCATAAGCAACCAAGACGAGTTCTGCATCCTCAACCATAAATTCTTCCCAACGTTGCTCATTGTCATAAATAGTCTTGAACTTATTGCGCATGAGTTCATTCCAAGCTTCATGACCGATTGTACGATCCATGTTCGTCACCTTAACCTTGGTAGCATCTTTCTCTTTATATCCAGTGATAGCCCAGTCATATTTATCCTTGTCATGCTCAATCGCATCAGGCAAATAGCATTTTTCAATCATCTGGCTAATCGCACCATCAGATAAAATAATGGCTACTGTATTATATTTGTCGGCTAATTCAAATGCTAGATAAGTAAGATCCGCACATTCTTGAACGGAACTAGGAGTCAAAACGATCTGTCTGCTATCACCATGTCCTCCGCCTTTCGTCGCTTCCCAATAACTGTCTTGGCCTTCTGTGATTTCACCATCTCCAAGACCGTAACGCATAACGTCTGCCAACACTGCAGGTAGATTGTATGACGCCAAATAGGAAATACCTTCTTGCTTCAAGTCATAACCAGGACCCGATGAGCTTGACATAACTCGCTCGCCACACGCAGCTGCGCCCCAAATCATACTCATACTTGCAATCTCAGATTCGCCTTGGATAAAGACTCCGCCGCGTTCCTCCATGTGTGTCGACATATATTCCAAAATCTCACTCTGTGGAGTAATCGGATAACCTGCGTAAAAACGGCAACCTGCACGTAGTGCTCCCTCGGCGATTGCCTCGTTGCCTTTCATTAGCGAATAATCATTATTCATATTTTCCTCCCTTCCGTTTTATTCAACCGTAAATACATAGTCTGGACACATTACATAACACATGCCACAACCGATGCACTTGTTTTCATCAATTCGAATAATTTCATATCCTTTTTTGTTCACTTCGTGTAAAGGTTCAATGGCGTCGACAGGACATGCCCCAACGCACAAACGGCAACCTTTGCACAAATTAATATCCGCTTTTGCTATAGCCATTTTTTCCACCCTTTCAAAAAATTATAAATTATATTAGCGTTTCAAAATCCGAAGTTAAAGTTCGTATTGTGTAATACTGTTACAGTTTACGTTTATGCGTTACATAAGTCAAGCTTAATGTTTCATTTTTTATTAAAATATTTCAAAATCAACTTATTTATTTTTGTTATTGCAGAATTCGTTTCAAAATTATATAATTAACTATGAATATTGATATGAAAAATCTTAGAAACACATTTCTTCCGGAGGTATATAATGAATAAAGAGAACACAAAATCCGATACAATACAATCTGTTGATCGCGCTTTTCTTGTGCTTGAAACTTTATCCCGTCTGGGATCTCTTAGCTTAAATGATCTGCACAAGGAACTTAAACTAAACAAAGCTTCGCTTTCACGATTGACCCATACACTTGTAACAAATGGCTATATTGAAAAAAATCCTCTTAACGGGAACTTTTCACTTACATTAAAGTCTTATGAGGTTGGTATCAGTGCAATTCAAAATCTAGATCAGATAAACTTAGTTAATTCGATCCTTGTAGATTTACATAAGGAAACTGGTCTTATTGCTCAATTCTCAGTTGAAGACAAAAACGAATTGATTTGTTTACAGAGCATCGGCCAAAAAAACTCTGCTTTCTCTGTCTACACAAATGTCGGTAAGCGCTCTCCCCTCTATTGCACAAGTGCAGGCAAAGCCCTATTAGCAACATATTCGAATAGTGATGTTATCGAAAAATGGGAGCAATTTAATGTAAAACCCTTTACAGAGCACACCCACATAAATGTACAAAGTCTCTTGCAGGACATTGGAGAAATCCGTCAAAACAACTATGCACTTGACATGGAAGAAAATGAATATGGTGTTTTCTGTATGGGCACCGTTGTAATGAAGCATACTCGCACACCACTAGGTGCTATTAGTATCAGTGGTACAAGCATGACCAAAGATGAAGAAGAACGACTTAGTTCTCTTCTTCTTTCTTATTCACAACGGCTGTCAGGGCTACTTGGCTATGTTAGTCATTCAGAACTCTCAAGATAATTAATAGTCATCATAATGAAAAGTAATTATTCACCTCAAGGAACTTTTTGAAATAATACGGATATAACAAAACAGAGATCATCTGAAGATGATCTCTGTTTTGCTTATACTAATATACCTTTCTAAAAAACAAGTAACTGTTTTACAGTTACTTATGGTACGGTTCACCGGAATTGATCCGAAATGCCCGATAGACTTGTTCCAAAAGGACGACCTTCATCAACTGGTGAGGAAAGGTCATCTTTGAAAAGCTCAACTGAAAATTGGATCTCTTCATCACTTCCTTCGAGAGCCCCAAGGAACCTCCAATCACAAAGACCAGGTCGGAGCTGCCCTGCACACCCCAAGTTTGAATCTGACTAGCCAGCTGCTCGGAAGTTATCTGTTTGCCTTCAATGGCTAAAGCAATCACCGTTTGTTGCTCCTTGATTTTCGAAAGAATCCGTTCTCCTTCTTTGCCCTTCACCAATTCTTCCTCTTTTGGTGATAAAGTTTCGGGGCACTTTTCATCAGGAACTTCAATCATGTTAATCTTGCAATATCGAGTCAGGCGCTTGGCATATTCCTGTATGGCGCCTGTAAAATACTTCTCTTTAATCTTCCCTACGCTTATCACGGTTATTCTCATTTTGATCTCCTCTCATTTCTTATATTTTATCACATCATTCCCAAACAATTAATCAACATGTTTTTCCTAAAAATGGGTATTCTTATAGTGAATCTAAACTGGAGGTCACTCATGAGATACGTACCGAACATCTTAACTGTGATACGCATGCTATTGATCCCCGTCTTTATCTGGATCTATTTATCTTCAATACCGAACCATCATCTATGGGCATTATTCATCTTTCTTCTTGCCGGTTTTACAGATTTTTTAGATGGGTATATCGCACGAAAATATGAGGCGGTAACAACAGTGGGAACCGTCTTGGATCCCCTTGCTGACAAACTGATGCTCTTGGCTGCATTGGGAGTTCTTTTCTACGACCAAGATCTACCTGGTTTTATCTTCATCATCATGGTCATCAAGGAATCCATCCTTATGATCACCGGAACCATCATGTATTTCCACGACGATCAGGTCGTTATCCCAGCCAACTGGTTCGGGAAAGCCGCAACCATCGTTTTTACCCTTGCCATTATTCTGTTATTTGCAATTCCCGGTTCAAGCATCAGCTATATCGTCTTAGGACTAGCCGTTGGCTTAAAGCTCCTTGCTTTCTTCAGCTATTCGAAAACAATGCTTCACATAATACGCAAAAAAAAGCAGACCCCATAACTCGGGGTCTTTTCTATTTCTCATAGCTCTTACCGATCTAAGTGATATCGCTTCTCGGGTATATCCATCCACCGTTTCGGTCGACTGTTTGGTTGCGTCATCTTTATCTTATAGCCAATTATGCTATACTAAAATCAAGAATATTTCATAAACGGAGGGTATTATGGCAAAGAAAAAAGACACGAGTTCTGCATATGCGCAAGGTCTGCCTTTTGGAGTCTCCTTCGGGATCATCGCAGCTCTTATTTTTAATTTTAACCTTGGTTTGGGGATTGCCTTCGGTGCTGCTTTCGGCGGTGTATTTGGCATGCTATTCTTTGGAAATCACGACGAAAACGAAGGAGACCATCATGATGACACCAAATGATCTGCTTGAATTGGATCGCACATTTTGCCGCGCCGTTCAGGTAGGCGGCGCCAAATCCTGGGCTTCTTACTTTTCTCCTATCGGAGCGATGATTATGAAAACCGGCAACAATCTCATTGGAAGAGAAGCAATTTATCATCTTATGCAAAGTTTTTTCTCCAAATCAACAAACCGATTGACCTGGCAACCGGAGTTTGCACAAGTTTCCGAAGATTTCACCCTTGGCTACACCTTTGGATCCTACCTCCGAACTACCCTGAATGAAGAAAACAACGAAGTAAGTGAAATAGGACGATACACAACGATTTGGCGCCTACAGCCAAACGGTCAATATCAAATCGAATTGGATATTGGAAACTAAGCTTGACCCTCTAGTTACTATAAGGTTTATCCTAGTAACGAAGGGGGTTATTTGATGAATACGTATACCAATGAAACAATGAAACTACTTTATGAACGAAGCAGCATTCGGGTCTTTGAAGATCGGCCAATTCCGCCGGATGTCATGGAAGAAGTACTAGGTGCAGGACTCCATGGAGCAACCGGAGGGAACCTTCAACCCTATGCAATTATTCAGATCGAGTCGGAAGAAAAAAAGAAGCAACTCATGGATACCGGGGAAATGCAGCCGCTTGTCGGAAAAGCCCCAACAAACCTTTTGTTTTGTATTGACTGGCGAAGAATCGGCCGGTGGGCAGAGGCATCAAATGCACCTTTCATTGCTACAAAAAGCTTTCGACATTTTTGGATCGCCTTTCAGGATACCATCATCGCCGCTCAAAACATATGCACGGCTGCCGACTCCGTTGGACTTGGCTCTGTTTACATCGGCACGGTTGAAAGCTGCTTTCTGGAACTAAAAGAAATCTTCCACTTGCCTGAAGGTGTCTTTCCAATCGTTCTTCTAAGCATGGGCTATCCAGCACAACCCATCAAAATCGCACCGAAACTTGGTACCGCAATCATGGTACACAAAGAAGTGTATGAAGATCATCCCATCGAGGAATTGGTGCAGGCACAGGAAGAAAAATACAACCACAAGACCTTCCCTGTCAGTATAAAAAATCTTGCCAGCCTCAAAGAGGTCGCCTTCGATCTGGGCGGAAAGGCATATGAAAAGAAACTAGAAGATTCGATCATGGCCGCAGGATCCATCAACATGGCGCAGCGCTATTTTGGGCTCCATTACAAAGCCAATTGGTCGGCCAAGGATAATCTGGATTTGATCCATGCATTGAAAGCCTATGGCTTTCCGTGGATCACAGGAGAAAGTTTTCCAAAGTAGAACAAAGGGGGCGCAATCGCGTCCCCTTATTTTTGTATTTCCACTTGAATTTGTCGTACCCAATTTTCTGCATTCGATGATAAATGCGGATCAATCACAAAAAGTTCCAAAGCATTCCCCGTCCATTGCAGCGCATTTTTCCTGCAGTACTGAAAAATCTGATCGTAAGTCCTACCCACGGACTGATGAATGCCTATATGATCCATGACGACGAATTGTCCTTTTGGCATCTCGAGCTCTGCATCCTCCAAAGGGACTTCGGTTAAAGCCCCGTAACAGGCAAGAATCGGTTCGTCGGTTTCATCAATTTTCATCACCCTGGAGGGCTGAAACAAAATATCAACATGCAAGGGCAGGTGCTTTTGAAAGGTTTCCAAAGCACGAAAACGCATTTCCCGATCATCCGACTCTTTCACTTCAATCACATAACCCGTTCGGTCAGAGATTTCAACAAGCCTTGGTTCTTTTACCCAGTCCCCTTGATTCCACTTTCGAATTGCCTGAAGACTGCGATTCAAATACTTGAGCATCTGTTGCTCTTGTTCGATTCGGTTCTTCAATTCCTTTGCCGTCTTTTCAAAAATCGCTTCCGTATAGGATACATCTGCATCCAATAAATCCCGAATCTCCTTCAAAGAGAGCCCCGCGGACTTCAATGCTTTAATCTTCCACAATCGATCCGACGATTCTTCATTATAAAACCGATACCCCGTCTCGGGATCAATCCAGGCAGGCTTTAGTATTTCCTTGGAATCATAATAATGCAAGGTTTGAATCCCAACCCCGTGCAGTTTTGCAAATTCTCCAATTATCAATCTCATCAACAGCTCCTAGTACTTCACATCATAATTTCTCAATACGGATATGACAGGGAATGTCCACTTCTGATCAAGCCCTACTCGCTGAATCCGCGCAACCAAACTGCGCAAGAAGATTTTTGCATTTTCCTGTTTTTGAAGTCGTAAATATCCGGGTAGGGATTGATCAATCCCGGTCATTTCTTCAACCAAAATCTCTTCCCAATCCAAAAAACCTATCTTTTGATGTTTGATCAAAGCGCAAGCGGCTTTCGCCATTCGCTCATCTTCTCCATGAATATACACATACTCCTTAATCGCCATTTTTCTCAAGATTGCGCGAAATATCTGTTTAGATTGACTTTCATTCAATTCCTTGCAGGCCGCCAATTCTGCAAATACATCTGCCAGATGCGCCGCTGAATGCGCCCAGCCATACTCCTTGACATATCCTCTCAAATCCTTTTCGTTCTCTGCATATTGAAGCAAGTTTTCTACCAATTCAATAAAGCGATCCTTTCTCATCCAAGCGCGATGCGACTTAACATGATCTTCTACCAAAACAGCAATCACCAGCAAGGCAAAGCTTCGCTTGAAAATTCCATTTCCTTTAGCTTCTTCAATGTGAACAAAGATCCCATCCCGTTGACTACGAGCAAGAAGTTCCCGACAGGTATCTTTTGAAAGCTTTTCCCCTTCAGTCAATCTTGTAATCAAAGAAAGTGCGAGATCGTCTCGCAATTCCGAATCCAATTCACCAAGCAGGTCGTAGAGCTCTAATGCATAAGCATCGGCTTTCACTTCTTTAGGCAATTGCCAATCATTTGCACGTATCGCTTGCAATTCTTCTTTCCATTTCTCCACTGTTTTCATCATTTGCCCCCCTTCTCTATTCGATCATAGACATGCAACCAATTCAAAGCTTTCAATGTCAAAACGCCGATCCACTCATGATAGGCGACCTTCAACTCACCACTATAAAAGGAATCTCCCCATGGCGGCATCCATCCCCCTTTTTTCTCCATTTTGCAAACCAGCCAATCCAATTGCCGATTAAGATCTTCCACAGAAATTCCGAAGTTGCTCGTCCGCTTTGGATCAAGAAAATGCAAAGGCGTTGGTACATATTCTTCCCAACCCTCGACATCCAGTCTGATCAACTCGTGGATCCCTTGGGTCAAAGTTTCTTCCAATCGTTTTTGCAGCTCTCCCTCCAACACATCGTATAGAGGCAAATAGCAATACAATTCATGTTCAGACACATACGTCTGCTTTTCTTCTAGTTGCCGCACCGCGAACAAGACCCGCTGATGAAGATCAAATGCCTCGGGTTGTCGCCCGGCTCGTGAAAATTGAGACAAGATTTCTGCCGTCGGATTGCCCCAGCTTTCATCGATTGCCGTGTGTCCCGTTTCCTGATTGATCGACCACCATGGCGCATGCGGGTAGTCCATCACCCTCTTCGGAACAGCATACCAACCACCTCGCTCGCTTGAGTAGGCCTCCTCAAGATATGAAAATGCCTCATCCATCATACGATTACGTTCATTGCCCTCCGGCAAATCCAATAGCATGCGAAGCCCTACCGAGGTTGCCAAAGGGGAAGAATCCGGCAATCGAAAGTCGGATTCCAATCCATGACCAAACCCACCATCCGGGTTTTGAAATGGGATCAACTCCCGAATCACATCTTCCGCTTCTCCACCCGCAAATAAGTAGCGATACTTTTCCGCTTCCAAAGGTCGCCCAACAGTTTGAATCGTTCTTGCCATGCAATCCATCGCGCCTTTCCTTAAAATCCTCATTTTTCTCCCCTTCCTCTTCCGCTTGTATTGACCAATCATTCTATAATTTAATCGCTTCTACTTGATGCTGCTCCAAACGCCATTCCAAATTCTCATCTCTTTCATTTTTCCCTGCGCATGCAATTCCAATAATTCAGCCGCTTCTCGAATCCAACTCTCCAACTCATCATGAGGATGCACGGAAACCAGATTAAAGAGTACCGTTCTTGTCTCCTGTGAGATACAGGTTCGTGCGGAATCACTGGTCAGGCTGCCAAAAGCGCCTGCCTCATCCATAAAAACCGGCAGAAATTCAATATTCAGCTCCCCGCGTCCAATTCCTTCGTACACCGTACCTTCCGGAGCTACTGTGAACCTCACATCCCCCCGAATCTTGCTACTATCATAAGCGCAAACCGGGCACCGACTTTTCATAGAGACATAATTATTGATCTCTACTACATTATTTACCCGATATAAACCCAAACCTCTTCCAATTCTTCGAAGCAGTGCTTCAGACGAGACCCTATACTTCGTGGGATCTTTCCCAACCGTCCGATATGTCTTTCTCATGGCGGCAATCGCCGCTTCCTTTGCAATGGAAGCAACCGGCAAACCCGCTTCAATTTTAGCCACCAGCTGATCTAGTTTCGCATTCAATTCATCCCCGCTGTCGCCCACAGTAACCTCGGCAACAATACTGCCGATCTGTAAATTTGGTGCCCATTCCTTCCAACCCGCATCAATGATTATCTGCACATTACCTCTCCTCGCTTACCAATTTCTTCTATTCTCAGTTTATAACAAAATGGTGATCCTGACAGACAATTTCCCGATTTTAAGCAACGAATCTGCTATAATGAATGTAAAATGATTGACTAGCAAGCCGATCTGATCATTAAAATGGAGGAACCTATGAAAAATCGACTAATCCAAGGCATTAGAATCATTTGCATCATCGCCACAATGTGTCTCGTTTATGTTAACAGTGCCGTTGCACCCCTGCCAAAATCCTTGGCGATTGTCCTTTTTGCAGTCATCTTAGCCGGAATGATTACTGCAAGTGTTCTTCAAAGAAAAAATAAGATCCAAAAAAAAACCTCTTAAAAAGAAAAAAGCCCCTTCAACGAAGGGGCTTTTTTCGTAACCATTGTTTGAGCCAAAAGATCCCAAACGCAAGTGCGATCGCAATAGCCAATTGCCAAGGGTGCTTAAATACAAGTACCTGTTTCCCCAAAAACTCGGAAGCCCATGGCATTCGATCCGCCACGGCATGAATTCCTTCAATAATCCCAACGCCAATCAAAAAAGTCAGAAAGCCAAAGATCGCAAATAATCCTTGTTTTCGTTTGCCGACAACCCAAGCCTTTCCACCATACTGAATCATCGGCAGGGTCACAAAGGAAATCCAAGCGAATAAGAACAGGACCTCTACATCCATGGACGCGGCGTAATACGACCCAATTCCATGTCTCAAACTGCGATAGCCTTGCACAATAACGAGGTACATCAAAACCCACTGAGTACTTGTCAATAGGTAAGAAAGAATTCCTGGATGAATCCCGTAAGCATCCAAAAGGTCTTTCGCAAAACTTTCTACGTCCTCACCAATCACAGATTGCGGTTGTCTGCCTGCTCCCTGCGCTTCTAAAAAAATTGCCATCAATTCCTGTTCAATCTCTCTCTTTTCCGAATTTTGCAACGCGCTTTGCCCAACCCATTCCATGACTTGATCCAAATGCTCTCGATAGTCTTCCCGTAAGTTTTTCAACTTTTGGTTGCGGCTTCTGGCTTGCCAGTACACCACAAAAACAGAAATCCCCGCCAGTGTCAAAACAGCGATTGCAATAACACCTTGACCGGATCCTAACTCTCCTTGGTCACGAATCTGTGACGCCCAAAGGAACAATCCTGTGAGTAGCACAACGATACCCGCAATCACCAGGGAAAAACTCTTCTTCATTTTTTCTCTACGTGTTTTCATCGCTGATCCTCCTTTCAAGGATTTGATTGACACGCCTGCTCGTTTCCGTCCAACGCAGGATAAACTCCATTCGTTCCCGTTTCCCCATTTCTGTCAGTTGATAGTACTTGCGCTTGGGTCCGTAGGGAGAGGGTCTCTTCTCCGCCTGCAACCATCCTTTTTTTTCCAACCGTATCAAAATAGGATAGACAATCCCTTCGTTGATATGGGAGAATCCCGCCTGAATCAATTGCTCACAAACCGCGTATCCATAGGTCTCTTCCTGAGAAACAATTTCCAGAATACATCCTTCCAGAACGCCCTTTAACATTTGTGTCTGTTTCGCCATCTTCTCCCTCCTCTCTATATGGCATTACCTAGTAGTCACCTACAGTATAAACTCGGTACTTGGTATTGTCAAGTAGTGGGCAAAAAAAAAGGATCGTACCCGATCCTTATTCCTTGCTTTGCTTCCCCGTGAGGGATTCGATCTTTAATTTGAATACCGTAAGTCCACTAATCGCATCGGTATTTCCCTCAAAACGCTTAATCAGATTTTCCGGATGTTCTTCCAGATGAAGAAACATCTTGGTTAAGGCTTGGCTTTTCTCATTCACATTTCGAACAAGCTCCATGGTGCCCTCCACCACAACGGATCGATAGGCATGGCTGCATGCCCCGTCAATATATCCGCGATCTTGAATAACAATCCCGCACACCTTCGGATTGGCACGAATATAGTCCATCTTTCGACCCTTCTTCGCCCCATGAAAATAACAGGCATTTTCATCCTCATCATACCCATAACTCATCGCAACCGTATACGGCGCACCTTGATAAGACAATGCCAAAACCATGAACTTTCCATCCCGTAGAATCGAATGAATACTTTCCATAGACGTGATCTCTCGCTCTTTTCTTTGCATATGATACCGCATCTTTTCCTCCTCAGCTCCTCCATGATCCTGTATACTAAGAACAAGGAGGGATGATATGGCAAAACAATTGGTTATTCTATGGACACAAAATAGTGAAGTCACATTCACAGAAATGATTTTACCCTACTTAATGAACAGTAAACTTAAAGGCTGGTGGCCTGAAGCCACGCTCATCATCTGGGGCGGTTCCACACAATTGGTTCGCGACACCCCAGCGATCCAAGAATCCATTCAAGGATTGGTCAATCACAATATAACGGTGCGTGCCTGCCGTTCCTGTGCCAATCACTTAGCTGCAACCGCTCTGCTGGAATCTTTGGGCGTTGATGTCTGCTATATGGGTGCACCATTAACCGATTATTTACAAAAAAATGACGTAAAACTCTTGTCACTATAGCCCTCATTCGGTGCTTAACCCCAAAAGTTAGAGTGAAATCTAATCTTTGGGGGTCGGTACCTTCGGGGGCTTTTTTAGTTGAATACACGATGGAAGAGCGACACCGGAATTTCTCGAAATCTTCGCTGCTGCCGATTCACACCCCATTGCTCCAATCGAAAATCACTTAACCTGCCTTGTCCAACGAGCTTCATCCCGTCAATTTCCAGAAAATCCATGGGGTGAATCAATCCATCTGATCGATCAAAACTATGAATTCCCGAGCGCCGAAAGACCGTCGATACGAATTGCGAGCAGAAATACGCGTTATTTCTCGTTAATGACACCCCTACCTTCGCAAAAGCCATCCCCAAGAGATTATAGCGATAAAGTTTTTTATTACGCTCGAAATGGCGAATTTGACGTTTCATGGCATAGTACTGTTTCTTCGTCACTTCAATCTCGTAGAGAGCAAACTGTGCTTGCTGAAATCGCTGATAAACACCATCCTTGACATCCTCTTCCACAAATCCCGCAAAAAATGGATTGGAGTGATATTTTCTGCCAAAAGAATAAAAGGTTTGATGAGAATCATCAAACCCAATGGAAATATGGGAATAGGGCAGATCCGATGCCTTCCGAATGATACTGCTCAGCATCGAACCCGTATATGTGAGTAAAATATATGCACGATAAGTTTCGTTTTTCATTTCTGCCTCTTCATTTTAGTAATAGTCCTATCTTACCATACACAATCCGAATCCCCTAGGAATTCCCCCTTTACAAGTTCCTTAATTCCTTCTTTTCCCGTTCTTTTTCTCCTCGCGCCTTTCCCGTTCCTTGAGCTTTTTCTCCATAAATCGCTGTTCCCGAAGTATCTTTTGATAGCTCTCCCAGCGTTCTTCCGACAATTCTCCATTGTGCAAGGCTGCTTGAATCGCACACCCTGGCTCCGACTCATGTCCGCAATCTCGAAACCGACATCGCTTTGCCAATACTTCAATCTCAGAAAAGACCGATCTACTTGCCTCTTCATCATCCATCAATTGCAGTTCCCGCATCCCCGGCGTATCAATCAGATAGGCGCCGTTTGGCAGGGTAACCAGTTCGCGATAGGTCGTCGTATGTCTTCCCTTGTCATCATTTCTAAGCCCCTGGGTTTCCAGATGCTCAATGCCCAACAGGGTATTCATCAACGTCGATTTTCCGACACCGGAAGACCCAAGCAAAACCCCAGTTTCTTCCGGATGGAGGGAGTCTTTCCAAGCATCCATCCCCGCGCCTGTTAGTGCGCTTACCATAAACACGTCAACGCCATAAGCAATCTCCTGCACGTCCCGCAATCGTTCCTCTCGCTCGTCACACAAATCTTCTTTGGTGAGGAGAATTTTCGGACTTGCACCGCTGCTCCAGGCCTGCGTCAGATAACGCTCTAACCGGCGCAAATTGAAATCATGGTTCAAAGCCATACACACATAAACGGTATCTATGTTGGCCGCCACCACCTGTTCATCCAGACGATTTCCCGCCACCTTGCGAGAAAAATGACTCTTTCGAGGCAAGATCGCTGCAATCATCCCATGCCCGTCTTTGTCATTCAATCGATCAACCGCCACATAATCACCGACCGCGGGATAATCCGAAGCCGCGATTGCTTCCTCTTGAAAGCGCCCTCGCAACTCCGCAAGAAAAATGCCTTTGATTCCTTCCAGGTGATAGATGCCTCGATCCACGCGTATCACACGCGCCGTTTTACTTTCATCATTTCGTTCCAACCCATTCGCTTGATTGTCGAATTCGTTTTGATTTCTATGATTCATTCAGTGCCCTCCACTTAATTTTGGGCATAAAAAAGCCCGGACCTGTCACTCCGGGCTTTTGGATTCACAAAGGGATCCAGTTCTTCAAGGTTTAAATCTTACGCTCCGGAGTGAGTTGTTTATTGGATTCACTTGATACAATGAGAAGATTAATTTTCATCATTTTCATCACTCCTTTTCCTCGAAGAATTTGAATCTAATATATCATGATCATTCAGAAAATTCAACCATAATTTGTGAACGATAAAGAATCGGACTTCCTCCGAAGAAAATTTCCTGTTTTGCGCCCACAATTTCCAACGCTCTGACTTCCTCCACCAAGTGCTTCAACTCTAGACTTTCCACTGGTTCTGCAGATTCATCGATTTCGATTTTCAACTGCTTGCAGAAAAACAAATAACTTTTTAAAAGACTTTGTGCAATTCGTGGAAAATCAGAAGGCTTTCGAATAAGATCCAGAATCTGCTCTCTTTGATATTCCAAATTGGCAATTGGTGTTTTCTTATCGAATTGTGCAAATGTTTTACCCATATCTCGCGCTCTTTCGTTGTCGAGATCCTGGCACAATAGTTTCACCTCATGCCACGCCTCGTAAAATTCCACCAAACTCAAAATCGTTTGATCCTGAAGCCACAGATAGGCAAAAAGCCGACGGCGCCAATCCCACCATTTCACCGGATCCTTCAAATCTTCGGCCGGGATCAAGAAAAAGCCCTCTCGATATAAAAGAGCACCAAAAACCCCAGGCGGACGATTGATCTGCCGACTTGTTTCCAACACCCGATACACCCCACAACTTGGGCTAGTCTCTTTGAAAACAAAGGCATGGACATCCCCGATTTGCAGTCTTTTCAAGGCTTGCAAGCAGGCCGCTTTCAATCGATCCGTAATGTCACTGTTTCCTTGCATGACGCGTGCGCGATCATCCCACACATCGATGCCATTCCCGTCCAAAACTTGCACCGGTATTCGCGGCGCACCAAGCCCCGCTTCGATCTCTGCACAAATCGGATGCCACTCATATAGATCCGCCTCACATCCCAGTTTTTCTAGCAAATCCCAGCCTTCGCGATTGTGCCATACTTTTGAGCCATACATGCATGCACTAATTCCAATCGATACTTTTTCTTGAACAATCATGGTTTCACCTCCATCTATTGAAAAGATACCCTTTTTTCTTACTCTTTTGGGAAAAATAATGATCTTGGGGAATGATATACCTATAGGAAGTAAAAAGCTCCTCGAAAGGAGGGATAAAATGAAGCTAAGTTCAGCGCTTGTTCTCCAGGGTGGCGCCATGAAAAGCATGTTCACCACTGGTGTTTTAGATGCATTTCTGAGCGAGGGTCTTGTTTTCCCCTATATCGTCGGCGTCTCAGCTGGCGCTGCCAATGGAATCCCTTTTCTCGCTCGCGAGAAAGGACGGACCTGTCGTGTGAATTTGACTTATCTGCAAGATCCCCGATTTATGAGTATACGAAATTATAGAAGGGTCGGTAGCTATTTCAATTTCGATTTTATTTACGATGAGGTTCCTCATCGAATCGATCCCTTTAACTATGCTGCCCTTTTTCAAGCGAAAGAGGAACTGGAAATCGGAGCTACCAATTGTCAAACCGGCGAAGTAGATTATTTCTCGTTTCAGGAAGCAAAACTCAGCCATGAGTTTCAAACCTTCTTAAAGTCGCTATATGCTTCTTGCAGCATGCCATGTGTTTGTAAGCCAGTCTTCATAAACGGAGTTCCCTACCTTGATGGCGGAATCAGCGATCCGATTCCAACTGGGCGTGCACGGGAGCAGGGGTATCAAAATCAGGTTGTTATTCTAACGCAACCCCTCGAACCGAAACAAGCCTCTCGTATCCGGAGCCTGCCACCTCACTGGGTATACCGCAATACCTATCCCAGCGTGATCGCCCTTTGCGATCATTACGCAGAGATCTATAATCAAACCATCGAAACCTTACGTACCGAGCAGGAAAATGGGTCTATCATCATCGTTGCTCCTGATGATACCTACGGCGTTCGGGGAATGAGTAAAAATCGATCCAAGTTGATCAGACTCTATTTCCATGGATTTGATAAAGGGCTTGCAATAGCAAAGCTCCTTCAGATAAAACAATAGGGAGGCAAAGCCTCCCTACTCTCTCGTCAATTTTTCAATTAACTCCCGATGCATCGGATATGCTTGAATCAAATCCGCTTTCTGCAACAATTCAAAATCCTCAAACTCAAACCCGGGTGCTACGGTACAACCCACCAAAGCATACCCAGAATCCACACAGCTTCCAAAGATATCGCCCCGTTTTACGACCGCCTGATACACCTCTCCGGCTTTCAAATCCCTTCCAATCCGAATTTCTTGATGGGTGCCGTCGGTTTTAATGATATGAACCGATAGCGCGCTCCCCTCATAGAAATGCCAGACCTCGTCTTGCTTTAGCCTGTGGAGGGCGGAGAAATTTCCTTCCGTCATTAAAAAATAGATTGCGGTTGAAGAAGCATGGGGTTTATCCAAATCAATCCCCCTGTAGCTTTCAACCAATCCGTCATCCCTATAGGTTTGTTTGTAAAACCCACCCTCCGGATGAGGCTTCAATTCCAGTCGATCTACCAATTCCTTTACACGTTCCATTTTTTTGCTCCCTTCAGCTGTCATCAATCTATTGCAGTCTTCTTGATTCTATCTATAGTTTCAAAGTCATAAAATCTTGTCGCAGTCGACGAAAATCTTCTATCCAATCTGCGATTTCTTGTTCATGCTCCAACTCATCCTTCAAAATTTGAACCGCCATTTGATGTGTCGCATGATCTTTTCCCATGGTAAAGCTCGCGACTTCTTCGTAGCGTTGGATCGCGCATCGCTCTCCTGCAAGATTTTGCGCTAATATCGTCTCTATGTAAGGATCCGTCGGTGCTTCGTATGCGCATCTGGCCTTGTCCATCCATTCCACTGGAGATAAAACCGGCGTTCCCCCCAACTGGATAATTCGATTCGCAACCAATTCTGCATGCGCCAGCTCTTCATTGGCATGAATCAACAGCTCTGGTTCAATCTCTGAGCGCATCGGTCCAGTCATAACTTTGACCCCAATCCAGTACTGGTAATATGCCAACCATTCTTCCGCTAATGCCTCATTCAGCATATCGATTAATTCTTCCACATTAACCTTTGCAATTGCAATACCTTTTTCACTCATTTTAAATTCCTCCTTACTATGAAACATGCCCTTCTTTCTAATTTTTAATCGCTAATAAATTAATTTCATTATACCCCTTGCGGGTATAGGGTGTTCCGTGGTAAGATAAGCAGGAAATGTTATTGAAAGGAGATTCTCATGGAAATTAATGTACTCGCAAATCGATGTCCGCAAAACCATCCATGTCCTTCGACTCGAATCTGTCCCGTCGGAGCCATTAAACAAGCCGGTTATGCCGCACCAACTATTGATGAAGACTTATGCATAAGCTGTGGACGTTGTCTGCGCTCTTGCCCATATGGCGTATTCCAACAAGCATAAAACAAACCCAACCTTACGGTTGGGCTCTTTTTTTTAGAAGCACTTTTCCCTCTCTCTATCTATCACAATAATTCGATAGATTCTCCTTCGATATTGAATTAAAGTCAATTGAATGCTATCATTATGGCTATATAGCAATGTCTAAGGAGGTTCTGCCATGTTGCAACAACAAAATCCATATTTGCTCTTAAAAAGTCTATATCCCAACATGCATCGTGTTGAGAAGAAGATCGCAGACTTCATATTAAGCAACAAAAATGATGTCATCTCCATGACGATCGCTCAGATTGCCAAACAATGTGATATTGCCGAATCCAGCATTGTGCGATTCAGTAAAACGCTGGGATACTCTGGTTTTAGTGAATTCAAACTCAATTTGGCCAGCCATTCTTCCCATTGGGACACCAAGATTTTCGAAAATATCAATCCAGATGACAGCACAACATCTATCATCAATAAAGTTTTCACTGTTAATATTGCAACCCTGCAAAATACATTGAACATGCTGAATGCTAAACTAGTCGATCAGGCCATTGAAGCAATCGACAGGTCCAATAAGATTATTTTTTTTGGAATCGGATCTTCCGCACCCATTGCAAACGACTTTTATTATCGGTTTATGCGAATTGGTCTGCCTGCTCATGTTGCCACAGATCCACACATCGGAATCCTCTCATCAAGCTTATTGGATGAAAACTCCGTTGCCATCGCGATTTCACATAAGGGCCGATCCGTTGAAACTGTTGAAACCTTGAGAATTGCCAAGGAAAAAAAAGCGACCACAATCTGCATCACCAGCTTTCTCAACAGCCCCATGACAGAATACGCCGATATTGTTCTATGCGCTTCCTCAACGGAAACAGAAATTCTTAATGAAGCCATTTCATCGAGAATTGCACATATCACAATCCTTGATTGCATTTACTCGGGAATTGCTCTGAAGCGCAAAGACACAACCTTGCCCCATATCAAAAATATGCACAAGTTGCTCGACCAACACCGTATCAAATAAAACGATTATGGACCATCACCTATACGGTGAGGTCCTTTTTCTTTTCGATTCGTAGAGCGACTCCAGCCTTTACCACTTCTCCATACTTGATCATGGCCCCTACGCCCGCAACAAGAGAGATCATCCAAAAAATCAATACCCCGCCCCACCCATAGCTATCGACAATGAATCCTGATATTGTTACAGAAATTCCTGCCGCAATATAAGAGATTGAATCCAGAATACCTGCAATCGCAGACGTGCGATTATATTTTTTATACTTCATCGGAATTGATCCCATCAAAATTGTGTTAGCGCCATGCAACATAGCCGACGCTACACCCAATAACGTAACGCTTACCCATGCACTGGAATGCTCCACTATCAGCAACCCATAGCAGGCAAGGCCCGCACATACAAATAAAAGAGAGAGTATCGCAGCATCATTATTGTTCGTTTTCTCTGTCATCCATCCTGTAGCCAAGATACCCAATAAATTAAACACTGGGATCAACAGAATCAACCACATGGTCGATCGAATATCAATGCCTTGCCTCTCCATAATAAATAAGGGTCCCCAAAGTGTAATGCCTTCCTTTACAATCCCTTTCGATATGCAGGCGACGATTATGTATTCCAAATTAGTCTCCTTGATCAAAGAACCCAGTGGCATCTTATGATGCTTGCTTTCACCCCGTCCCAAATTCTCTGCAAAGACATGATCTTGTTCTGGAAAATCTTGAATGCCAAAAAACCAGATAAATGAGTAGACCAGTAAAACAGCCCCGGGCACCCAAACTCCGTAGCGCCACCCCCAGGCCGACATAATGATTCCCGTCAATCCCCATGCTAAAAAATATCCACCCACCATGGAAGTTGAAATCGCGGTAGCGACTTTCCCTCTAGATCCTTCCTCAAACCAATTGGTTAAAATCCGAATCATCGGCCCCCAAAGCATCGATTGGAAAAAGCCATGGATCGACCAGATCAACACCATTAGTGGCAAACTTGTTGTGAAACCAAAGAGAACATTTGATAATGCGATTAAAATTGTGCCAATAAAAATGAACCATTTTCCCGATACCTTATCGCCCAAATATCCATTAATCAAGTGACCAATTCCATAAACCCAAAAGAATCCGCTTCCAATCAACCCAATTTGCGCCTTTGACCAACCAAAGACATTCTGCAGCTCAGGCAGGACAATAGAAATATTGACTCTTGCAAAATATGCCAGCGCATAAACCAGCCAACATAGCAAAAAAATAGTAAACCGTTTCCTATTATGATTCCCTCGCCCTGCATCCATTCTTTTCTCCTTCATCTTTCATATCTTGATTCATTATAATTAAGTATAGATTATTTGTCAATTTCTCATACAAGCATAATGAACTATAATCATTATTGAATTAGTATCTATTACATGTGAGCGCTTAACCATTCGCCCGCACCAATCATTTTGTAAATTCAATTCATCATTCTTTACTCCCAGACTCAGCGATGCCAGTTTATACAAACAAAAAACCCAACCTTCCGGTTGGGTTTTTACTTATGCATGCTTCTTAGATTTTGATTTGATGGTCTTGTACGGCCATTTTTCGATGCCTCCAAGATGATAGACATCCTTATGACCCAGTTTCACCAATTGCACACAGGCACGCATGGCGCGGGATCCACTTTGGCAGTATACAAAAATCGGTGCCTCATTTTCTGGCAACTCATTGCGTCTTCTGCGAAGCTCCTGCAGTGAAATCAGATGTGCCTTGGGTAGATGTTTTTTGTTATACTCCCCAGGGGTTCTCACATCCAGCAGAAAAACTTTCTCTTTATCCAACCGCGCTTTCGCTTCTTCCGGAGGCAGGCGATGAATCTTCTTTGTATAAAGTATTCCCATGATCAAGCGGTATAAAAAAAATCCGCCTACACCTATCCAAATCCATTGTGACATCTAGTTTTCCCCCATTTGTTCATTTCCTTATTTATATCAAAATTTCGATGTAAATGCAATGAATATTCTTCCAATTCAGTTTTCACTTCAGCATATTTCGCTTAAAAGAGCGCTGCTATTTCACGTTTCAATCCATCTCTATTCTTCGACAAAATACTGATACCCCCTATAAATAGGTCGGAATCACAAGCGGTTTTCAGTTTCACAACGCCCTATTGCACCGAATGACCGGGCTCGATTCTTTTCAATGGCATCGAAAGTCTATAAAGAATACGTTCAATAAAAAAATCAGGATTCCTCCTGATTTTCAACAACAGACTCATAGAAGAGTCGATATTTTGCTTTTGCTTTGCAGAGATAACAGACTTCCTCTGTTTCTGCCAACTCGATATCCGGCGCGACTTCCCAGTCAACAACAGTCAAATCGATGATTTCATCTAGATCCTTCTCACAACTCCATCGTTCCATCTTCATCCTCCAAAAGTGTAAAGACTTCTGTTCTTCGATCCCGATAAGTCATGGTCAAATTCACATCTTCCTCAGGAGAAAAGCCCTGGGCTCTAAGAACATCCGCCACGGTCCGAAAGGCCAACTCTGGAAAGTTATTCTCTCCACTCAAGTGACCCAACAATACAATCTCTTCTCGATAATCCAAGACGCGCGACATCATCATAGCGCAATCTTCATTGGATAAATGACCGAACTTTCCCTTAATCCGTTGTTTCAGCGGCCAAGGGTAGGGTCCCATCCGAAGCATCTCAGGATCATGATTGGACTCCACCAGGTACAAATTCGCACCCTTGATTCGATCCTCGATATTTTGACAACTATAGCCCGTATCGGTTACCACTGTAACCTTCTTGCCCTTGTAGCAAAAATTATATCCATTGGGTTCCAGTGCATCATGATGCACCATAAACGCTTCCACCTCCAGGTCCTCGAGAGTGAAGACCTTTTCTGATGTGAAAATCTGTTGATTCTCCGGAGCTATCTTTCCAATGATCGGCTCCATACCACGCCACGTCTTAGCATTTGCATAGATCGGCAGCTTGAATCGCCGAGATAAAACGCCGACTCCATGAATATGATCCCGATGCTCATGGGTAACAAAGATTCCCGTCAGACTTTTTGGATCAACTCCAATAGACTCAAGCCCCGCCTGTACCCGCTTGCCAGAAAGCCCCGCATCTATCAGATAGCGGCCAGTTCCCGCTTCCAAGTAACTGCAGTTACCACTGCTTCCGCTAAACAAATTACAAAATCGAAATGCCATAAATCCTCCTATCCCCAAGTAGTTTACTCAGAGATTCTGTCAATATCCGCGCCAAGTGCACGCAGCTTCTCGATGACTTTTTCATACCCGCGGTCCACATGATAGATGTTTTCAATAATCGTTTCATCCGAAGCAATCAAGCCGGCAATTACGCAGGCTGCTCCCGCACGCAAGTCCATGGCTTCAATCTTCGCACCGCTCAAGGGACCATTACCGATAACAACTGCAACCCGGTGATCCACCTTGATTTCAGCCCCCATCTTGATCAATTCGTCGATATATTTGAAACGACCCTCGTAGATATTTTCTGTAATCATGCTTGTGCCTTCCGCCTGGGTCAGCATCACCGTAATCGGCTGCTGCAGATCCGTTGGAAATCCCGGATATGGCAAAGTCTTCACGTCAATGGCTTTCAGCTTCCCGGTGGAAATCACTCGGACCGCCTCGTCAAATTCTTCGACCTGAACTCCTGCTTCCCGCAACTTTGCAATGATCGGTTCCATATGTTTTGGAATAATATTCTTCACCAAGACATCGCCACCCGTCGCCGCGGCTGCGATCATATACGTACCCGCTTCAATCTGATCGGGAATCACCGTATAGATGCAACCCTTCAAACTTTCAACGCCTTCAATCCGAATCACATCGGTTCCGGCACCCTTGATATTGGCACCCATAGAGTTTAAGAAGTTAGCGGTGTCAACAATATGAGGCTCCTTGGCTGGATTCTCTATAACCGTTTTCCCTTCCGCTAAAACAGAAGCCAACATAACATTAATGGTTGCTCCAATACTGACAACGTCCATATAAATATGGTCGCCAACCAATGCCTCTGCTTCACAGGCAATGGTACCATGGGAAATTTTAACCTTGGCGCCCAGACTTTCAAACCCCTTGATATGCTGATCAATGGGCCGCGTGCCAATATTGCATCCGCCAGGATAATTGATAACCGCTTTTCGAAAACGGCCAAGACCCGCACCCAGCAGATAATAGCTTGCACGTAGTCTCTTCGTCAAATCGAAGATTGCATTACACTCCTCCACCGCTCCCGCATTGATGGTCAATACCCCTTCGTCCGACAAGTTTGCTTCCGCACCAATTTCCTTCATAATATCCACAAGCGTGAATACATCGTTGATTAAAGGTACATTCTCTATAATACAGGTTTCCTTCGATAATAATGTGGACGCGATGATCGGCAATGCCGCATTTTTAAATCCACTGATTTGAACTTCTCCACGAAGAGGGTTTCCCCCTCGAATTACAAACATTTCACTCATATTTGATGCCGAAAATCGGCTTTCCCCCTTTATATCCATCCTTAAAAATACTCACTAGCTCTATTATATAAAATTAGAGCCAGAATTCAAGCAAACCCTGTACATTCACACTTTGTTAAAGATCTAAATACTGTACACTCCCGTCACTATACTGAAATCGCCAGGCTGGCAGTGCTTCCCCCTCGATAACATCTCCAAAAAAATAGTCGTTTTTATAGGGATCGAAATTGTACGCAATCTCGGCAGATACGATCTGTTTATACTGATTTTCCTGCATCCCAATCAAGATCAGCAAGGCATCCGGCATACGCGGCATCGACAACGTCTCGCCCGATATCCGGACTACTTCTAGGGCCAACCCATGGGCAAAAATCACCCCGGCTCTTGTTACGCTTAGATCGAAAAAACTGCCTCCAATCAGATTCTTGCCATCGGTGCTCAAGAATCTCACTTGATAACTGGATGGTTTCAAACGATACCCGGTATGCGGTTCCCGATATTCCACTTCATTCACATACGCCAAACGCACCACATCGGATTCAATTCCCATCTTGGCTAGAAATGCCATGGCAATTTCCTCTGCTTGGGTTTTATCCAAATTTAGATATTTTTCCTCCACTGCTCGGCTGGTATAAAAGAACTCCTTCCCGAAATTAAAGGTCAACGTCTCTGTTTCAGTTTCGTATTTTTCGAAGTAGGGATCTGTGGTCACTGCATACTCTTTGCCAAACAAAGTATATGCAGTGGTTGGTCCATTCAATTCTACAAATTGCACCATCACCGGCGCTATCAGTTTCCGATCCGTATCCATCTCTCCTGAAAAGCGAATATGATTCTCCTTTAATTGTTCCTGAACCGCCACGACATATTCCGCGCTGACATTCGGATCAACTTTTCGCTCCCCTTCTCGCAGCCATAGAGCAAACAGCAAGAGATTGGTAATGGTAAAGCCAATAATTAAGATGTTTTTCGCCTTCGACCAATCCATCCTTATCCCTCTTTCTCAACCACGTCCACAAGGTTCCCCGTATGCACGTCAAAATAATACGCATAATCATCGATCAGTACTTCCCATATTCCGATCAATTCCATTTCCCCATTCATCCGTTGCTCAGGGCAATCAAAATAGGAAAGCTTTACATCCTCGATCGCTTGATAAATAGCTTCGCCATAATTCTCCGGTTCCGCTTCACCCCTGGCTCTCAAGGAACCTTGGTAGCGGGCGACAATGGTGTCAAAGTTTCGATCGATCACGTCCTGCGGGCTCAAGGTGTCTTGCGGCAAAGGCTGAAATTCAGGCTGCACGATCCGAAGCACCCTTCGATAGGTTTTCACCTCATTGTTCTTCACCAGCACCATGATGGGAGCGCGAAGATTCCAACTCTCCTCCATCTCTTTTTTTAACCGCACCGGCGTGTCATTGATAAAATACGAAAACGCAAACTCATAGGTTGCCACCCCATAATGATCCTCTCCGATTTCAACCCCGGTCAAATACACCGGAGCGCCGATCTGATCCCGATCCTCAATAAATTGTCCGGCTACCTGCAGCCCTTCAAATAAACTGCTCGATTGACTGAGCATTACAGCGGTATTGGAATACTCCAACAATCCACCTTCTGAAATCACCAAGGTATCATTCCCCTGGACAAAAATCGTGGTATAGTCACTCTCTACAATTCGTCTGGCATAGGGATAATTCTCTTCAAAGAATCCTTTGGCCATTTTTTCCAAAGAGACTGAATCATTCACGTCGACCGCAGACTGCACCCGCACATTCGGCAAAACATCCCCCAGGGTAATCGGCAGATAAAACTCCGCCTTATCGTTTAACAAAACTCCGGGATAGTAATGGATATACTCTTCCTCCCGTGCCTCGCGAATCAATGCCAATAGGTTGCCGGTTGCACTGTTCGATGAGAAGCGAACCGCGGATTTCTCCTGCATCAATACAACCTCGCCGTTGTCTCCACTGATCCAGATCCCTGTAATGGAATCCGGTAAATTTAAACCCTCGTCAGGTACGATCCCGTAGGTGCGCAATATCAATTCGGTTGGGGCGGGAAAGGAAAATAAATAGTCGATGGATTTTTCCGACTTTTTCTCCCGCAAAACTTCCCAATCTATCTCTTCTTGAACCGTGTTCGCCGATTCCAACACCATTTTCATTTGAAGCTTTCCAGCCTCCCATAGCGCCGGTTCCTTGGTTGGAGACAAAATGGTATGGGAATCCTTCGAAAAGTGCAAAACCATACTTTCGGGCAAAACAAAATTGGAGAGCACAAAAGACGACACCACAGGTATCGCTTCTTCCTCTCCAATCAATGGCTTTGTTGTATATAAAACTTGCGATGACAGAAACACTGACATCGCGAAAAGTCCGATAATAATCATGGTTTTTATTCGTTCCATAAAACCCTCTCCAATGTCTTAATACATGGAAAGTGGCCGTTGTATGGGGGCTAGCACAGCTGGACTCATATACGAATACTCCGCTTCTTCTTCCAGCTTCTCTAAAAATTCAGTTGCCCGCTCCATACTCGTTACGGTAATGGATATTGCATATTCCTCTGATCGCCGCATATTGCCTTCCGCTTGAATCAAAAGGAGATATCGCCCCGGCTTCAAAGTCAATTCGTACAACCAACGACCCGTCTGGCCAATGGTTTCCGAAAACATCTTGCTCGGTAGGCTGGGAAGTTCAATCGTCTCGGTTGTTTTCTCCGCTTCGATTTCTTCGCCCGTTTCATCCAATTCAATGTCTCCAAGACCTTCATCCGTCATTCTTTGCACCGCAGGCAAGACAGCTGCATGATATTCAACAACCATGTCTCTGACATCCAATCGAAAGCTTCCCATGGCTAAATACTCCGAATCCATCGGATAAATTTTCACCGTGACAATACTTCCTCCCGTAGACTGCAATGAGATGGGGATTTTTCCAGTCGAAGACACATAGTTTCCCTCTGGCGAGAGAATCTCCATATCGAGTGGCTCACTATTCACTTGATTGATTGATCCCTCATCGGCAAAACCCGCGCTTGCGCAGCAGATCCAAAAGATGAGCGCCATCCCGACTAGGATGAGTATGGGTGTCTTCTTCATTGTTTCCCTCCAGAATACATGTTACTTCCCCATTATATCGACTCATCATTACAGGATGGTTACAGATCAATTACGATTGATTTAAACCCGTTCTTGGGCATTACCGTCTCGGAAACGAATTTCCACAACGGTACCTTCACCCAGATTGCTTTGAATTTGAATACTGCCTCCATGCAACTCAACAATCTGCTTTGCAATGGAAAGCCCCAGTCCTGTTCCGCCCATGGCTCGGCTTCTCGCCTTGTTAACACGATAAAATCTTTCGAAAATTCGATCCAAATCCTCTTGTGGAATTCCGCTGCCGTTGTCTCGCACGCGAACCATCAAATGAGATTCTTCCATATAGGCATGCATATCAATCGTTCCGCCCTCTTGGGTATACTTGATAGCATTGGATACGACATTAAGCATTACTTGCTCCAAGGCATCCCGATTTCCGGTCAAACAAGGAAGCGTCGGTTCGATTCGAATCCGCAATTGCTGGTTCTTGGCCTGCGCGGAAATCTTCATCTTCAAATCGACCAATTCCAATAGTTCCTGCAGGCAGACTTCGCTCAACTCCCAATTCGTTTCCTGATAGTCCATCGAAGACAATTGTAAAAGATCGCGAACAATGCGCGTCATGCGATCACATTCATTATTGATAACACCCAAAAATTTCGTCGACATCTCTTTGTCGTCCAAAACTCCGTCCATAATGGTTTCTGTGTAGCTTTTAATGGTTGTAATGGGGGTTTTAAGTTCGTGAGAAACATTGGCGACAAATTCTCGCCGCATGGTTTCAAGCTTATATTGCTCCGTAATATCTTGAAAAACCAGGATCAAGCCACTGCGTTCTCCTTTGTCATTGAGGAAAGGCGCGTAATGCGCGCGATAGATTTCCTCAGGGCTAAATTCCAGCATCAGTTCACCCCGCGCATCTTCGGAGGTCATCAAATGATCCAATTGAACATCCGGACGCAGTTCCTGCAGCAGCGACAATACATCTTGCTCTTTCTCCATTTCGTCAATCACAAACAACTTTCGTGCAATTGGGTTGGCATGGAGCAATTTTCCCTTTGTATCGATCGCAATCAAGCCGTCCGCCATATTGGTAAACAGGGCTTCCAACTTGCTGCCCTCTTCCGACAGCTGCGATATCGTCTTTTTCAATTCGTCCGTCAAACTGTTGAACATCATGGCCAATTGGCCCAGTTCATCATCGGACTTCACATCCACCTTTTGGTCGAAGTCTCCCTCAGCCATTTTTGCTGCCTTAATTGTTACCGCTTGAATCGGAACCGTAATTGATCGAGATAAAATCGATCCCATGATTACCGTAAGCACTAACGCCAACGCCATCCCTTGAAACAAAATGGTTCGCGATGCAGAAAGAACCTGGTTGGTCACTTCCAGATCACTGGTCACATAAATCAAACCCTTGATCTCGCCGCTGACAGAAAACAAAGGAACCACCAAGTGCGCCACTGTATCTTCGGGCTGATAGGTTCCCTTCTTGATTTTATCTTCTTTTTCCCCATTCAGGGCATTAAAAACCAACTCGTTATCGATCACTTCTGTTTCGTATGCCAGTTTCCCAATCAGATTTTGCGCTCCCATGGAACTGGACAACACCCTCGGCACTGTTCCATCCATACGCAGCAAATACGCCTGATCCGTCTGAGCAATCGGCCAATTGGAAAAAGACTCGACCAATTGCGATTCATTCTCCACCCAGTCATCTGCTCGGAGCGAAGGCAATACTTGCACTTGTTCCGCGTATTGACGCATATTATTGAGAGTCCACTCTTCCTGCTGCGACCGCAACCGATCGAGAATAAAAACCCCAACCACGGTAACCGCCATAAAAACTAGTAAAAAGTAGATGATCACAAGTCGCCATCGTATGCTTTTAAACATCGTTAACTCCTCTTAAAGTAATATCCAACACCGCGCTTTGTGAAAATGAATTTCGGTTTCGATGAATCATCTTCCACTTTGACGCGAAGTCGCCGAACGGTCACATCTACGGTTCGAATGTCGCCATAGTATTCATAGCCCCAAACTTCTTCCAACAATTGCTCACGGGAGAATACCTGATCAGGCTTTGCAGCCAAGAATTGTAGCAGTTCAAATTCCCGCAGTGTCAACTCAATGACTTGACCGCGTTTTTTCACTTCGTATTTGGTTAAATTAATTTCCAGGTCATTGAAACGATACACCTGTTTATCCTCTGGATTCTCTGCAACTTCTTCCACGCCCATGCGTCGTAGATTGGCTTTTACCCGTGCTAAAAGCTCTCGAATGCTAAAAGGTTTCGTGATATAGTCATCCGCGCCCAACTCGAGCCCCAACACCTTGTCCACTTCCTCTTCCTTCGCTGTTACCATCAAAACCGGCAACTGTGATCGATCTCGGATTTCCTTCAACACCTGAAATCCATCTTTTTTTGGAATCATCACATCCAATAAAACGAGGTCTGGTTTCTCTGAAAAGGTCATTTGCAACGCTTCTTCCCCATCATAGGCATTCACGACCAAATATCCTTCGCGTTCCAGATTGAATTTCAAAATATCAGCTATTGGCAGTTCATCTTCTACAACTAAAATTTTATATGCCATTTTTCCACCCCTGTTCTTTCTTCAAAGCCTTTTGAAGAAAGAAACTCCCCAATGGGAGTTCCTTGTTAGCGATACGCTGATCCGTCCAAGAAGTTATACGGGTTGTACGCTACCCCATACTTTCGTACTTCAAAATGCAAATGCGAACCCGTTGAATTTCCGGTGTTTCCCACGGCACCAATTGACTTATCCTTATATACTTTTTCACCTTTTTGCACATAGATCGCGCTCATATGCGCATAACGGGTTTCAAATCCACCCCCATGATCCATATACACAACATATCCATACCCAGATTTCCATCCGGCAAAGGTTACCGTTCCACCATCCGCCGCTTTTACCGGGGTTCCTTTCGATTTTGGCCAATCAACTCCTGTATGAAAATCAGGTCGCCCTGTAATCGGATGCACCCGGTTCCCGAAACGAGAAGATAAGCTGCTCACTTGAACTGGATATTGGAATACCCCCGTCCCCTTCAGTTGCGGGATCTCTTTGGTGCCTTGAGCGATCAGTTTCGCGCGTGGCTCCTTGAGTACAGTCTCTTCCAACACTTCTACTTCCACTGCTTTTCCGTTTACTTTCTTTATATTGGCAACAACCTCTTTGGTTCCTTCTTTCCCGCTTCTTACTACACGATTTTCGTCTTTGTAATAGCTGGAAGAGGTTGTATATTCCGTTCCATACTCGATACCCTCTTCATAGGTCGCTTTTTCATAGGTGGCAACTGAAAGAAAGGGATCAGGAACAATCAAATTCACATCATCGCCCGCATAAATCAAGTTGTAATTCATTTCAGGATTCGCCGCTTTCAATTCAACAACTGTCATATCATGGTCATAGGCGATCTTCTCGAACCAATCTCCTCTTTGTACCACGTAAGTCTCATTTCTATTTGTTCCTTTTACAAGAAACTCTTCAACCTTCTCTACTGTTTGAATGGTTGTTGGATCCGTAGCGGATGTTTCAAAAGAAACGGTCTCGACCAAACCCACCTCAAAGATTTCCGAACCATCTTCGCTCATCTTCGCGATATATGGCGCTTGAATTCCATCAATGATCTGCTGCGCTTCCGTCTCCGATTTCACTGTAGCCAAGGCAATTCCATCCACAACGATTTGAGTGGCTTGCGCAAGAAATTCGACGTTGCTGTCAACCGCTTGCTGAATCGCTACCGGACTCGTTTCATCTTCATCTTCAAAGCTCGTTGGTTCATATGTAAATTCCCCATCCGGAATCATTGCGATTCCTTCCGCTTTTTCTAGGAACATTGCTTTTTCATCAATCGTTGTCTGAATATCCAAGGTGTTTCTAACCTTGGCGAACAATTCGCCATTATAATACACCTCAAACCCCTGCGTTTCAATTAAATGCTGTGCTACAACCGCTTCTTGATCGGCTTGCACCTTCATTCCAAATCCAACGGCACTAAAAATCAACACGCCAGACACGAGTACAATTGCTTGGGTTTTTTTGGGTATTCGGTTGAGTATTGCTCTGATTTTCGAGTAATTCGGCCCTTTCGCTTCCATGCTTCCCCCAATACTGGTAATTATTATGAAAACTTTTTCATACACTAGGGTTATTATATCAATTCTGGCCTCTCAGGGCAACCAAAAAGCATTTTGTGTTATAATAGAAAGACCCAAGAAACCGTGGAGGAAATTATGAGTTACCGTATAGAAGAACCGATGATCGATCTAGGAAACACCTCGATCGAAAATATTTTTATCCAAGAATATATGCCACAGGGAAACGGATCCGCCGTCAAAGTTTATTTGATGGCTTATTTTTGCGCGAAAGAACCCAAATATCAAGCAAGTTGGGATCATTCCACGATCGCAAAAAATTTAAATCTACCCTTGGATGAAGTCCTTCTCGCATGGAATTTCTGGGAAAGTAAAGAAATTGTGAGAAAACATGCATGGGGATCTGAACCGGATGAATACGATATTGAATTTATTAATTTGAAACAATTATATTTCGAAAACTTAAAGCCGAATTCGCAGAACAAACGGAAAATGGCATACTCCAACGATGTCGCTGCCATGATTGCAACCAGAAAAGACGAAACCACGAATCGCATGTTCAACCAAATTTCCAGTCTAACAAGGCGCCCTTTGGTTGCCGTGGAAATGTCCAGCGTTCTCAACTGGATCCGCGATTACAATATGGCACCCGATGTTGTGGTTGAAGCCTTTCGACTTGCCTACGAAAAGAAAGGTCGGCCGAATATTCGATACGTCGAGGGAATCATTCGAAATTGGTATGATATGGGCATTACCCATACCAACGAACTGGAAAGCTATCTCGAGAAAAAAGAGGTCGATTTTTACGCGCAAAACGCCATTCGAAAAGCCTTGGGACTTGCTCGGCCTTTGACTCAAAAGGAGTTGGGCATGGTTAAGATCTGGACAAAAGAGTGGGAGCTCGAATTGGAGTTGATCCAACGCGCCTGCGATGAAAATATTAAAATCACCAACCCGAACTTCAATTATACCCATAAGATTTTGGAGCGTTGGAAATCTGAGGGACTGACTACCGTGGAAGCCGTTGAAAAAGCAGCGGAAAATCGAAAACCAGCTCCATCAAAATCTTCCGCTACGCAAAAGAAAAATAGTTTCCATAACTTCGACAGCCGTATGCAAAAATACTCGCCGGAAGAATTGGAAAGAAAATATTTGGAAAAACACCGTGGTAAATCATTTCAATTAAAGGAGGATAAAAAATCATGAAAGAACAAAATATAAAAACTATCCTCCGTTCATATGAAGCAAAACGCGATCGCGCCCACCATGAACGGGAAAAGCGAAAAGCAATCATTCGAAAAGAGCTTCCCGATTATCAGGCAGTCGAAGACCGTACCAATGAATTGAATCTGCAACTGGCTCGTCTCGCATTGGGGAACATCAACCTTAAGCGCATTCAAACGATCCGCTTGGAATTGGAACGCCTGCAACAGCGAAAAGCCATTCTGCTGACCGAAAACAATTATCCCATGGATTATTTGGAATTGCATTACGAGTGCAAAAAATGCAAGGATACCGGCTATGTTGGAGGAAAAACCTGCACCTGCTTGAAGCAGTCGCTGATCAATCATTCCTACGCCATGTCAAATCTCTCTCATGTCATGGAGAAGGAGAATTTTTCCAGCTTCAACATCGAACTGTTCAACAACGAATCCTTCGAGGGGTTTCAGGAAACTCCTCGGCAAAATATGTTCTACAACCTGAGCGTAGCGGAATCCTTTGTCGCGAACTTCGATAAAACTAGTGATGAGAATCTTCTGTTATACGGCGGGACCGGACAAGGCAAAACTTTTCTTTGCAATTGCATCGCAAAAGCTTTGCTGGATCAGTCTAAAGTCGTCTTGTATCAAACCGCCTTCTCCATGCTGGACACGATCCGCAACATCAAATTTTCACGCGGAGACAAGGCCGTCACACAGGAAAATTATCAATTGCTCTTTGAATCCGACCTCTTGATCATTGATGACTTGGGCACTGAGGTCGCCTCTGCTTTTTCCAATGCAGAGATTTTCAACATCATCAATACGCGGCTGATGAAGGGTAAGAAAACCATTCTTTCCACCAATCTGTCACCGATGCAATTAGAAGGCGCTTATTCAGATAGAATCGCATCTCGAATACTGAATAACTTTACGCCTCTCGTGTTTTTCGGACCCGATGTTAGATGGGAGTAGCAAATGAATTTAACATTAAAAAACGACTGGCAGGATCTGCTCAGTCCAGAATTTAAAAAGCCAACCTTTCAAAACTTCGTGGATTTTCTCGATCATGAGTATGCGACACAAATCATTTATCCCGCCAAGGAAAATGTGTTCCGCGCTCTCGATTACACCCCTTACAAGGATGTAAAAGCTGTAATTATTGGACAAGACCCATACCACGGACCCAATCAAGCCCACGGCTTGTGTTTCTCCGTGCAGCCGGGTATCAAAATCCCGCCTTCCTTGGTCAACATCTACAAGGAATTACATGCTGACCTGGGACTTCCCATTCCTGAACATGGATATTTGGAAAATTGGGCACGCCAAGGCATCTTGATGATCAACGCCGTTTTAACGGTACGTGCCGGGAACGCCGGATCTCATGCCAAAATGGGCTGGGAACCCTTTACCGACAAGATTATCGAATTACTCAATGAACGAAAACAACCCGTGGTCTTTATCCTTTGGGGCGGATACGCCCGAAAAAAAGCGAAGATGATCACCAACCCAAACCATTTGGTATTGGAGGCGCCGCATCCAAGTCCTCTATCCAGTTACCGTGGATTTTTCGGCAGCAAGCCTTTTTCAAAAACCAATGAATTTCTCATTCAAACCGGGCAAACACCCATTGAATGGAGCGTATAAGTATAGCCGAGAGGATTTCCTCTCGGCTGTTTTTTATTGTTTAATCATTTCACTTTTTTCACCGGTACATAGATATAACATTTTGAATCCGAGTCACCCGGATGAAACTCCTCGTTATATAATTCGAAATCGTGAGCCTCTACGGCTTCATATCCACTTTCCGGTAACCAGGAAGAATAAATTGCCTGATAGGTTTCCCCCATCTTTTCCACGTCCCCGCAATGGGGAAAGACCGCATATTCCTGCGTTGGGATTCGCCACACCGTCATGCCTTCTGGCACTTCATCAACTTGCGTAACTTCTACGCCCGCCAAATACCGAAAGGTATAGGTTTTGTTCAGCAAATCCAAATCCTTCACATCTTCTTCCAACGGCTCACACAATCCGTACCAATTACTAGTATTCCGAGCATACGGGATTTCGTCAGCCCGCCGACCCACTTCTGCCCAACACTCTTTCAACTCTTCATTCTCGTTGATTCCTTCATATAAGATACCCATGACGGTCCACGCTTTCAGTTCCTTCAATTCTGGTTTCATTTTCTTTCCTCCCTGAATGACAATTTTACTGACATCAACGGGAAGTTGAAGCACCTTTGCGGTTCGATCTTTTCGGTATTTCCCTGGAGAAACGCCAAACCAACGCGAAAAAGCCCGAGTAAAAGACTCCTGCGAAGAGAATTGATAGCGTAAGGCTACCTCTATCATTCGTTCATTGGTTTGAATCAAGTCGTCAGCCGCTTCCTGCAACCGGCGTTTCCAAATATACCGGCTCAACGGAGAACCCGCAACCGCATGAAACATTCGAGAAAAATGACATCGGCTGTAGCCGTGAACAAGTGTCAACGTCTCCAAATCAAAGTCCTCGCAAAGATGCTTTTCTATAAATGAAATTGTGTTCGATAGCGCGCGCAAATCACTCATTTCATCCCTCCCACAACTACTGTACCATATGAGAAACGGATTTTTTTGATCGAATGTGTGATCTTACAGATCCACTTGATTACTCAACTTATCCCCGGCTTCAAACTCCCGCCAATTCTGTACGGTTGTTTCCCGAATATTGTCCAACGCTTCCTGGGTGAAGAATCCCTGATGAGAGGTGATGAGCACATTGTGGAAGGTCAACAATCTTGCCAGTCGATCATCATGCAACAAATCATTGGATTTGTCTTCGAAAAAGACATCCCCTTCCTCTTCATAGACATCCAAGCCTGCATACCCCACTTGCTCCGATTTCAGTCCGTCAATCAGATCCTGGGTATGAACCAATCCACCCCTCCCAGTGTTGATGATCATAATTCCCTTCTTCATTAATGAAATGGAATCCTTGTTGATCAGATATTTCGTCTCCGGGGTTAACGGGCAATGGAGCGACAAGATATCCGACTCCGCATAGAGCGTGTTTAAGTCGGTATTTTCGAAACCATATTCTTTCGCCGCCTCTTCATCGGGATCCGGCGTGTAGATCAACACCCGCATTCCAAAGCCCCGAAGGATCCGCGTGACGATCTTTGCGATCTTACCGCCTCCAATCAACCCCACAGTCTTTCCGTGCATATCAAATCCCAAAAGTCCCTTCAAACTAAAATTCCCTTGTAGGGTTCGAATATAAGATTTATGCGTCATCCTATTCAACGTCATCATCAAGGCTACCGTATGTTCCGCCACAGCATAGGGCGAGTAGGCCGGCACCCTGACAACGGATAACCCCAACTCATGCGCCACCTCCAGATCAATATGATTGAATCCAGCACTTCGGGTCGATATAAGTCGAACGCCCTCTTCCTTCAGAATGTTCAAAACCTCTCGGTCGACTTGATCATTCACAAACACACACACCGCATCAAATCCTTTTGTTAGCCTAGCCGTTTCTTTATTTAGCTTGCTTTCGAAGTATTGAATCTCGAAATCCTCGACTCCCTGAAAAGAGCGACGATCATATTCTTTTGTATCAAAAAATGCGATTCGCATTTTATCACCTCCGTTTCTCTACTCTTTCCCCGCAAAACCTCTTCTAATCATCAAGTTGCAACTTCCCCAACACCGTTGAATCCTGCCATTTTTTTGGTTTCATCACAATATGTAGTGTACTTCCAGCTTTTTACGACAGATGTTAAATCTTCTCAATATCTTCATTTCTAAATGTTCATTCTTTTCACTGTTTTTTTATGCTGTCTATGTTACTCTACAAATAGGGAAACCTTTTCATAATCGGAAAATTTTAAGGAGGTACTTCAGTGGCAGAAAAAACGTTAAATCCTTTTGAGATCGCACAACATCAAGTAAAGAACGCTTGTGACCAACTACAAGCAGATCCGGCGGTGTATGAACTGCTCAAGCAGCCAATGCGCGTCCTTTCATTCCCAGTTCCAGTGAAGATGGACAATGGCAGCATTCGAGTATTTGAAGCATTCCGATCACAACATAATGATGCAGTCGGCCCAACAAAAGGCGGAATCCGCTTCCATCCAAATGTTTCTTTGGATGAGGTTCGTGCCCTTTCCACTTGGATGACATTCAAATGCGGCGTTGTGGGTCTTCCATACGGCGGAGGTAAAGGCGGAATCATCGTGAATCCGAAAGAACTTTCCGAAGGTGAATTAGAGCGCTTGTCTCGCGGATATGTTCGTGCACTGGGCGACTTTATTGGTGATCGAAAAGACATTCCAGCACCTGATGTTAATACAAATGGGAAAATCATGTCATGGATGGTTGACGAGTTCTCGAAAATGCATGGCGAGTTGGTTCCAGGCGTTATCACTGGCAAACCTGTTGCATTCGGCGGTTCTTTGGCTCGTACAGAAGCGACTGGCTATGGCGTATTTTTGATGATTCGCGAATCCGCGAAGAAAAAGAACATTGATTTGAAAAAAACAAGCGTAGCGGTTCAAGGCTTTGGCAATGTTGGCAGCTTCGCCGCTTTCTATTCCATGCAAGCTGGCGTTAAAGTAGTTGCCGTATCCGATGCGTCTTGTTGCCTATACAAAAAAGACGGCTTGAATATTCCAGCATTGATAGAATACAAGAAAACGCATGACACCATCAAAGGCTTCCCAGGAGTCGATGAAGAAATGGGTCGAGATGGCATCTTTGCGGTCGACGTAGAAATCTTCGCTCCTTGTGCCCTTGAAAATGCAATTACAAGTGAAAATGCCGATCAAATTAAAGCGAAAATTGTTTGTGAAGGCGCAAATGGACCAACCACACCGGAAGCGGAAGCCATCTTGACTGAAAAAGGAATCTTGATCGTTCCAGACATCCTTGCCAATGCGGGCGGCGTTACAGTATCCTATTTCGAATGGGTACAAAACCTACAAAACTACTACTGGGGCTTCACAGAAGTTCAAGAAAAACAAGAGCGCTTGATGGTGGAAGCCTTCAACGCAATCTGGGAAATGATGGATCACGCAAACGTAGAAATGCGTACAGCAGCTTATATGATCTCCATCAAACGTGTTGCCGATGCCATGAAACTTCGTGGCTGGTTCTAAAACAATTATTTAAAACATCCTCTACACACAAAGAGCTCGCGATACTACTCCCGCGAGCTCTTTGCGTATGTCTAAAACTGGCGCAGATAACAGCCACTGGCTGAATTTTTGCGCTATTTTTTATGAAATCCAACAAAATCCATCTAAAAATTAATCTTTCAGAAAATTTGAGATTCTTTCTATATCTCGTCTATTTTTGGGAATAATAATAATATGTCCACAATATGTTGTTGTTCCATCTTGTTTTCCAATCAAAAAAAGCATACAATAATTCTTGTAACTCGACTAAAGGAGGAAAGAACCTTGATAACCCGCATTCAAAAACGAGACGGTTCCATCGTTTCATTCAACCAGGATAAAATCGCCATCGCAATTGATAAAGCTTTCCGTGCAACCAACGAAGGCTCCACCGCCGAATCAATCCGATTGGCTGAACATATTGGAGAAATCCTTTCAGAAGCATATGGGGCCGGTGTGCCCAATGTAGAGAACACACAAGACTTTGTTGAACAAGCTTTGATGGAAGAAGGCTATACGGAAACCGCAAAGTCCTACATCATCTACCGTAAAAAACATGAAGACCTTCGCGTCGGCCACAAGAATCTATTTATGGACGCTGAACGTTTAATCGAAGAATATATATCTTTGGAAGATTGGCGAATCAATGAAAATGCCAATATGGGCTATAGCCTTCAGGGACTCAACAATCATATCGTGGAAGAAATCACAAAGAAATATTGGCTCAACAAGATCTACACGAAAGAGCAGCGAGAAGCCCATATCAATGGCGATATCCACATCCATGACTTAGGGTTGTTGGCACCCTATTGCTGTGGCTGGGATCTGGAAACCCTTTTATTGAAAGGATTTCAGGGCGCTGCAGGTAAAATGGAATCGAGTCCATCGAAGCACTTTTCTGCTTTTTTAGGCCAAATCGTCAACTGGCTCTATACCCTGCAAGGGGAAGCAGCTGGTGCACAGGCTGTCAGTTCACTAGACACCTATGCGGCTCCCTTTATCCGCTATGATGGGTTGACCTATGATCAAGTAAAAAAAGCCGTACAAAGCTTTGTATTTAATCTGAACGTGCCGACACGGGTTGGCTTTCAGACGCCATTTACCAATGTCACTCTGGATATCACGCCTCATACTTTATTGAAAAAATCCCCCGTTATCTGTGGAGGGAAAGCCATGGATGATAACTATGGCGATTTTCAGAAGGAGATGGACTGGTTCAACCTTGCCCTCTTCGAGGTGATGATGGAAGGCGACGGCGCGGGGCGAAGCTTCAGCTTCCCGATTCCAACGATTAACATCGCTGAAGATTTCCCATGGGAATCCGAGGTTGCAACGAGATTAATGGAAATGACAAGCAAATTCGGCACGCCTTATTTTGCCAATTTCTTGAATAGCGATATGAAACCGGAAGATGTGCGCAGCATGTGCTGCCGTTTGCGTCTCGACAACCGAGAGCTTCGAAAACGCGGCGGCGGTCTCTTTGGGGCAAACCCACTAACGGGATCCATTAACGTGGTCACCTTGAATATGGCAAGAATCGGTTATCAGTCAGCGACCAAAGACGAGTTTAAAACACGCATCCGTCCCTTGATGGAAGCGGCGCGTGATATTTGCGAGCAGAAGCGAATCTTATTGGAAGACTATATGAGCGCCGGCTTGTATCCATATTCGAAATACTATTTGCAGGGTGTCAAAGACGGCCAAGGCGGTTATTACAAGAACCACTTCTCTACCATTGGCTTAAACGGCATGAACGAAGCCTGCCTCAACCTCTTTGGAAAAGACATCACGACAGAGGAAGGCCAAGCCTTCTCTATCGAGATCATGGACTTTATGAATGAAGTCATTCAAGGCTTCCAAATGGAAACGGACAGCCTATACAATCTGGAGGCTTCTCCGGCAGAAGGCGCAACTTACCGATTTGCGCGACTCGATAAACGTATTTATCCAAAGATTATCACCTCGGGCGATAAAGAGCCTTACTATACAAACTCAACGCAATTGCCCGTTGGACACACGGCAGACTTATTTGAAGCCTTGACCCTGCAAGAGGAATTGCAAACCCGCTATACGGGCGGAACTGTACTCCATGGATTTATCGGAGAACAGATCGAGGATCTTGACGTTTTGAAAGATCTTTTATACAAGAGTCTCAAGCAAACACGCATTCCTTACTTGACCATTACGCCAACCTACAGTATCTGTTCAGAACACGGATACCTGGCCGGCGAGCAATGGAGTTGCCCGACATGCGGAAGCCAAACCGAGGTCTGGTCTCGTGTGGTTGGATTCCACCGTCCGGTGCAGTCTTGGAACAAAGGCAAGCAAGAAGAATTCTCTGATCGTAAAACCTTCGGCACCAAAGAAACCTTGAAAGAAGCATAGGATGATCGTTGATTTCTTAAAATCCAGCATGATCGATTACCCCGGAAAGATCGCATCCGTGCTCTTTACAGCGGGCTGCAACTTCCGATGTCCCTATTGTCACAACGCTCCACTGGTCACCGGTGAAAATGAGGCAAAAGACCTCGATGACTTACTGGAAACCCTGAAAAGTCGCAAGCGCTTTGTCGATGCAGTTGTCATCTCCGGCGGAGAGCCCACCATGCATAAAGAACTGCTGCCTTTTTTGAAGGCGTTGAAAAGTGAAGGCTTCTCCATCAAATTGGATACCAATGGAACCAAGCCAAACCGGCTGAACCAATGGATGCGAGCCGGCGTATTGGATTACATCGCCATGGACATCAAACAGGCAATCCCCAAATATGGCCACATGGTCAAACTGCCCGTTGACTTGGAAGCGATCGAGGAGAGCGTCTCACTGATTCGATTAAGTGAGATTCCCCATGAGTTTCGCACCACGGTTTACCAAGAAGGCTTTCAGCAGGTCGACTTTCTTTCTATCGCAAGATGGCTCAAGGGAAGTCCGCGATACGCCATCCAGAATTTCCATCCACAAGATGAACTCGTAGATTCGTCCGTCAAAATGACACCGTATCCCATCGAAACCTTACAAGAAATTCAAAAAAGTTTGATTCCCTACTTTGGGGAAGTCATTCTGAGAAAATAATAAAAACAGCACCGGATTCCTCAAAGGAATCCGGTGCTGTTTTGCCTTTCAGTATCATGATTAGTCGATTCTACACCTTTTCATCCACACGCCTAAAAGAAGCGACAAACCCATGGCCATATAATAGGGAAACCGAATGTCCATCACATTCATTGCACTTTGAACGCCTTGAACGAGCAAAGGGGATATGAATTGTCCTAAATATAGCATTGAGCTGGTTATTGCCATAGCAGAAGTTACTTCTTTTTTATCCACTGTTGCTGCAATCTGAGAATTCAACAAGGGCACAATCAAGCCCAATCCAAATCCGATACTTAATAATCCAGCCATAATAAGGATCATGCCGTTCCCTACAGAAAGCAACAAATATCCCACAAAGAGTAAACCGCAGGAAACATATTTCGTTTTATCCCCGAGTCGTTTTTTTACGGCGCTGAACTTCATCCCAATTTGAAAGGCTCCTAATGTTTGTATCGCCATAACAGCCCCTATCAGTGAGGGCCTAAAGAGCCCCTCCTCCATAACCACCAATGAAAAGTTTGAAGGCAGGGTATAAAATATTAACATTGTTGAGAAGATTCCAATTAAGTATGGATATATCTGCTTGATCAACTGAAAGCTGACTCTATTATTTGAACCCTTTAAATCAGTGTCTGGTAAAAATAACACGATCAGAATCAATACCAATAATCCCAGCAAATAGACCGCAAAACTATATCTCCAATTAAATGTGACCAACACACCCGATAAGCTCATTGCAATAACTCCGCCTAAATTGTTCATGGATGACGAATAGCCCATTAGTTTCGTCCGCTCGTCCTTATCAAAGAAGTATGAAATAAGACCTGTTGACAATGGCATGATCAATCCTACACCCACGCCTAATATTGCCCGAAAGAGTAGCAGTAAATAAATATCATTAACCACTCCAGCGCCACAACCGCCTATGATATAGATCACCAGTCCAAGGACAGCTATTTTCTTGATCGACAACACCCTCGCTACTTTATGAAACGCCAATGTTGTGAAAATAATAAATAGCGATGGTAATGTGATAATTAATTTTATCAACAGAGGATGAACATCATTAAAATGAGCGGCAATCGCTCCCAACGCCGGAGCCGTTGCCGCTCCAGCCATAACCGTGATTAACGACAATGATAAAATTGCCATTTTTATTCTATTCTTCATTTCCGCCCCTATTCTCTTGTACGGCATTCGTAGACATCACCTTTAACATTGCAATTCCTTGATCAACCGCTTCAACATTTAGATCATTTGCCAGTATATCTGTCCAGGCTTTCAATTTCCCGAGAATAATCGGCTGTATTTCTTCCCCTTTTTCTGTTAAAAAGATTTGATACTCTCTTCTATCATGACTGTTTTTCGCCCTGGTAATATAGCCTTTTTCCTCTAAACTCTTCATGACACGCGTGGTGAGTGCTTGATCAATGATCAGATCTTCAGACAGCATCTTCTGATTCACACCTTGTTTTTTTGAAATATTAATTAGAAATATGTACTCCGATGAGTTTATATCATACTCATTGAGAGCCCGATTAATATATATTTGGAATTGCCGGTATAATATCGACACCCATTTACCAATACTTCTTTCTTCCAAATTATTCGTCATCTTTTCCCCCTTTATAATGCTTGACATATCAAGTATATGATACGGCTTAATACTTGATATGTCAAGCATTGACTTTTTTGCATAAAACAGCCAGAAAGCTTACACAAAGTAAACTTTCCGGCTCCAATTCAACCTCGTATTTATCTCATTCGTACCGAACTCTCCGATGCCAACGGAGACCGCTCACAATCCTCCTCCGACAAGGTTAACTGATAACATAGCGGGCTTCCCTTCATGCGCTCGGCTGCATAGCAAAGTCCATTGGTTCGCTCATCTAAGAATGGATGATCAATCTGTTCCGGGTCTCCAACCAGAATAATCTTGGTGCCTGCCCCGGCACGGGTAACAATCCCCTTCACCTGGCGTGGCGTCAAGTTCTGCGCCTCATCGATAATGACCCATTGCTTCGCGATGGATCGTCCGCGAATAAAGGCGATCGCTTCTGTCGTGATAATCTTCCGATCAAAAAGCTCATCAATCTTATCCTTTAAATCCATCTCGCTTTGATAACGTTCCGCCTCGTTGCTGTCCACTAAGATCTCAAGGTTATCAATCACCGGCCGCAAGAATGGAGCGATTTTTTCTTCTTCTGTGCCAGGCAAGAAACCAATATCTTCATCCAATTTGACATTGGGCCGACAGACCAAAATCTTTCGATAGCCCTGATCCTCGACCTGAAACATCTTATGTAGCCCAACCGCCAGGGAATAAAAGGTCTTCGCGGTTCCAGCCGGTCCCTTCACAATCACCAATGGCGCCGACCATGCATCCATCATCAAGGCTTCCTGGAAAAATTTCTGCCGGACATTGCGAGGCTTCACGCCAAAGGGTCTCTCCTCGTCAAATCGCAAAGCAACAATCGATTTTCCGTTATAACGGCCCAAGGCCGTTTGCTGAGGGTCATCGCTGGAATGAAGAATCAAGAATTCATTTTGTACTAGGTTTGGCTTTTGATGCACATTTTCCGCATAAAACACCTCCGAAACCGGCAGCCCTTTCTCCTGATAAAAGCGATTCATCCCGTCTCCGGTCGTCCAGAGATCAGAAACCCCTTTATATTGTTCATCATAGGTTGGCACCTGTTCATTGAAGAAATCCTGTGCCGTAATCCCGATCACATCGGCTTTAATCCGTTCAAAAATATCTTTCGTGATCAGGAAAACTTGTTTTCCATCATCTTGCAATCCCTTGCAAACCCGCAAAATTCGATTGTCATTTTTCTTATCTTCCCAGGTTTCTGGTAGCACGACATCCCGATGATTCATTTCCACACGAAGAGTTCCACCATTTTCCAATTCTAACCCCTGTGTTAAATCACCCTGCTCTCTCATGCGATCCAAGAGTCGAGCGACTTGCCGGGCATTGGCGCCTAATTCCGAATTATCCTTTTTAAATCGGTCTAACTCTTCCAAAACTACTTCAGGCAAAACAACTTCATTGTCCTCAAATGAAAACATGGCGTACGGAGATTGCAACAAAACATTGGTGTCCAAAACAAAGGTTTTCTTCATGATATGCCTTCCTCTCTGTCTGAATTTTCAGAATACTTCTTGCTTTAATTATACTCCTTTTATACCCTATTTACTCAAAAAAAATACCCACACCACAAGATTTAGTGGTGAAGGTATTCCTTCATAATCGGCAACCGCCCGCGGATCTCGCCAACTTCCCGCAAGTCCACGGTTTGCAGAATAATTCCTTCTTCCCGCTTCAAACCGCTCAGCACTTCGCCCCAAGGATTTACAACGAGTGAATGCCCCCAGGAATGATAATCCGCATCGCTGTTTAATGCTGGTGCACAACCAACCATAAAGAATTGCTGATCCACCGCTCGCATTCGAAAGGTCAGTTCCCAATGGACTGGTCCCGTGGTTTCATTGAATGCCGCCGGAACCACAACCACATGCGCCCCTGCAACAGCCATTTCCCGAAACAACTCGGAAAATCGAATATCAAAACAAATCGCGACACCAATTTTCCCAAATACCGTATCGACAACCGTCATCTGGTCCCCTGCTGTTAAGGTATCCGACTCGAAAAATTGAATCTTCCCCGGCACATCAATATCAAAAAGATGAATCTTTCGATGCTTACCAATCAAGTGTCCATGGGGATCAAAGACATAGGAGGTATTGTAGATTGCTTCCCCATCCAATTCCGGCACTGAACCAGCGACCAAATAGATATTCCATTCCTTTGCTATTCTCGAAAGGGTTTGATACACTTCGCCGCCTTCAGGCTGAGCCTCTCGGCGAAACGCTGTATGCTCATAGGGACAAATAAACATCTCCGGCAAGACAACCAGATCCGCTCCTTTTTGTGCGGCTTCTCCGATCATCGTTTCCGCTTTCTTCAGGTTTTCTTCGGCCGAATCGACCACCGTCATCTGGCAAACTCCAATTGTGCAGTGCATGGCTTCGCCTCCTTTCTTTTATTTTACCCGATTTTCATAAAAAAAACGACACCTCGCAATTGAGATGCCGAATTAAAAACGCACAAGCAAAACTTTTCAATTTTGGGAAGTCGTTTCATTCACCCTTCAAACGCACTTTGCCCTTGTTTCAACCCTTTTAAAGCCAACATCAATGCTCCAACACTACCCGTATCATCGCCCAATCCTGGAGATACAATATGACACTCCACTTCCTCTTCCGTAAAGGGCAGGTATCCATTGATCAATCGATAAAATGCTTTGTGAATTCTCGGAAATAAATGTTTTTGATGCATCACACCACCGCCCAAGATGATGCGTTCCGGCGATAACACCATCTGAAAATTCACCAAACCTTGTGCAATCGTCTCGGCGACTTCATCCCAAATCGGACTGTCCTCTTCCAGAAGCTGTGCCTTTTTCCCAGCCCGTGCTTCAATAGCAGGACCCGAAATCAAACCTTCCAGACAATTGCCATGGAACGGACAGATCCCTTTAAAATCATCTTTGCCAGTCGGCAACAAAATATGTCCCATCTCGGGATGCAATCTGCCATGCAATAATTCCCCATCATAGTATCCGCCTCCGACTCCCGTTCCAATTGTCAAATACAGACAGGTCTTCACATCCCAAGCCTTACCTTTTTCTGCTTCCGCCAAAGCCGCCACATTCACATCCGTGTCAATAGCGACAGGACAGCCCAACGCATCCTTCAGAATTTGCAGAATTGGTGTGTTTGCCCATCCCGCCTTCGGCGTCGCAAGGATCGATCCATACCTCGGATGATCAGGGTTCACCGCAACCGGGCCAAAGCTTGCAATCCCCAATCCTTCTATGAATTGATCCCGATAGAAAGTGATCACCGCATTCAACGTTTCTTCCGGATTCGTTGTTGGAATTACCTTTCGTTTCAAAATCTCGCCTTTCCCCGTTCCCACCACACAGACAAATTTTGTCCCACCCGCTTCTATTCCACCAAGAATCATCCTACACTCCTCCTACTCACTTTTTCCTTACTCATAACGCTCTTCATCATACGATTCGGTCATCCCTATACTTTCTAAATTGCTCGTTACTATACACATAAATAGGATTAAAATAGAACCACAAGTCATGCCAGGTATCTGCGAGAAGGTTTGAATCACTTTTATTGTTTCATTTCAATTTGCGAATCACCCTTTGATTTTTCTGAAGCCTAATCGGATCACTATTTACCAATACGGTCAACTCACCATCGCTCTTAAAAACAATTCGATTCCGTGAAATCATAACCTTCAACACCATTCCTTGAACTGTCAGAGCAAAAGAATAGTCGTCCCACTTCTCTGGAATCCACGGCCGAAAACAAAAACGATCCTCTTCATCCACATGCATGCCTGCAAATCCAACCACAATGCTTTGCCAAACGCCGCCTGTTGCAGCGGCATGCAAGCCCTCTACGGTATTGCCTTGATTGTTATCGAGATCCGTCATAACCGATCTTGAAAAATACTCATATGCATTCGTCGTATCACCCACCAAATTCCCCATAATCGCATAGATTGATGGGCTTAATGATGACTTGTGCAAAACTCGTTTCTTGTAATAATCGTAATTTGCTCTCTGAATTTGCTCATTAAAGTCAGACCTCAACAACAAGGTCAGCATCACAACATCAGCTTGCTTGATCAATTGCGTTTCAGAAAGCTCTCGCACCTCAAGTTGAGGAAGTATTGGCATGCCATGCTGATCAAATGATTGAATTTCAACTTCCAAAAGATCAAAATAACCGTCGAACTGCTCTATGAGTCCTCCGGCTTTCAACGATGAAAGATACACTTTCTGTTCGATTCTTTCCCATTCCACAATTTCATCCATACAGATCCCGATTTTATCTTGGAGCACCTTGAATGCCGCCGGATCCTCCTGATGAATTTCCTTGTATAGATCAACGGCCTTTTTCAAACTCCATTTCGCCATATGATTGGTATATGCATTGTTGCTGACATGCTCATGAAACTCATCCGGTCCAATTACTTTATGCAATTCATAGCGCTCATTTTCTCCATCATATTCGAACCGACTTGCCCAAAATCGTGCCACTTCGTAAATTATTTCTGCTCCAAAATTCTTTAAAAATGATTGATCCCGCGTTACCTGATAGTATGCGAATATCCCATATACAATATCTGCGTTGATATGGATTTCCTCATCAGCAATCCACAACCGAAATGGCTCTCCTTGATCGTTGGTTAACCAACGAGGTGTCGCCTCACGCCCATTGTCTGCTGACTCCCATGCGAATTGAGCACCCCTATAGCCATTCTCTTTTGCGTTGATTCTGGCGCCAGGCAAAGTATGATACCGATACATCAACAGCGACCTTGCCACTTCTGAATTGGTATATATAAAGAAGGGCAACATGAAAATTTCAGTATCCCAAAACACGTGGCCCTTGTATCCTTCTCCGTGGAGGGCTTTTGCTGCAATGCTCACCCGCGGATCTCCTGCATATGCCGATGAAGCCAATTGGAATAAATTAAATCGAACTCCGATTTGCATGGCGTCATCTCCATTTATTCGTATATCATTACACTTCCATTTCTCTTTCCACCGCTCTCCATGTCGTTGGATTTCCGAGTTCAAACCTTCCTTCAGGTATGTTTCAAATTCTTTTTTGAAGGTTTCTTTCACCTCTTCATTCACATCCCGAGAGGAATATGTCACCCCATATTTTTCGATGACGTATTCCACATTTTGGGACGCAATAAAGGAGAACTCTTCAGAAATTGAAGAAATTCGCATAACACATTGACGATTCAAATCCATTCTCGAACCATCTTTTAGAACTCGCACTCCTGTGCCTTCCAAAATCTCGATTCCATGTTCTTTCGTTTTTGTCATCAGTAAAATCCCAATTTCAAGATCTTTCTTTCCCTCAACTTGAAAATGCTGTTTGACAGCTGAGCCACTCCATTCCTCGTTCGTTACTCCACCATCAATAGCACTTTCAATCCTCACTTCACTTGTATGATTCAAAGGTGTAATCTGATATCTAACACCCCATCGATGCACCTGATTCTGGCTGACAAACCGTTCACTTACAACTTTCGTTTCTTTCCCCTCACCAGTTTTAACGATAAACTCGGTGAAAAGAATCCCTTTCTCCATATCTAAAAATCTTTGAAATTTACGAAAGGAACAGGTTTCTAAATCCACCCTATGCTGATTAATAGTCAGTCGAAAGATCAACGGATCCTGACAATTTACAATTTCCGGCACTTCAGAATCGGTTCGATTAAAAATGCCCGCAAGAAAATTTCCTCGCCGATGATAGGATGAAAACTCAAGAATACCTCGAAGTCCTCGATACCCGTTGGCAAGTGTGAAAATGGTTTCGTATTTGCCATCAGATTCGCTTCCAATGGCTTCTTGATGTATGGTCCATAGTGATTTTTCTATTCGTCGATCCATTATCGGTCCAACTCCACGATCTGGATCTTCACGTCTTCTGCATTCACGCTTATCCTCACTTCATTTCCGTGATTTTCAAATGGGATTTCAACTTCATTCACTCGTACTACTTGAGCATTGGTTTGATGGATAACAAATTCAAATTGGCGATATGATTCCTTATAGCCTCTCTCCACTCGCTTAACCTCAATCGTTAACTGATCTGTTTTTTCCATGCTAAACGCATAGGTATTGTAGCAACCTTTCTGATAATCGAAACTTTCGCCATCATCCTGATAATGCAGGTATATGCCATCGCCCGGATAGGTATCCAAACGCAAGACATCAATTTTCTTCTCGCCAATATAGTTTTGAATCGGATAATTTGGGATCATGCTGCCTGCCTTCACATAGATCGGGCATGTCTCGAGCGGTGTTTCTTTAACCAGATATTTACCACCGTCTACTTCTTCCTTCGTCCAATAGTCAAACCATTTTCCTTCCGGCAAATAGACTGCTTTTGCCCGTTGACCCTGTTGAACAACCGGCGAAACCAAGATCTGCTCCCCGCACATAAAATGATCATTCAATTCATAAGTGTTTTTGTCACTCTGTGCATAGAGGAAAAGTGGTGCCATAACAGGGAGACCAGACTTTTCACCCTTCCACATTTGATCATAGAAATATGGAATCAAGCGATACCGCAGCTGAATATACTTTCGATTGATGTCTTCTGTTTGTCGATTAAATGCCCACGGCTCTTGGTCGCGGGTATGGATCGAAGAATGGTTGCGGAATAATGGCGAAAAGCACCCGACCTGCACCCATCTGGATAATAACTCTGGCGTGCAATCAAATCCAAATCCGCCCACATCGGTTCCACAAAAAGAAAAGCCACTTAAGCCCAGATTCATTTGCATTGGTAAGGAGGCCCGTAGACTCTCCCAAAAACTCTGATTGTCTCCGGTCCATACGGTCGAATATTTTTGCGTACCCGCGTAGCATGCACGCGTGATCACAAACGGTCGTTTATCTATATGTTTTTTGATTCCCTCGTAGGTAGCTTTTGACATATAATGCCCATACAGATTATGGAATTCCTGGTGCGAAACAGATTTTCCATCAAAATCAAATTGCACATCATTGGGCAGCGGGCCGGTAAAACTCGATGGTTCGTTCATATCGTTCCAGATCCCAGAAACACCAGTATCCATCATGATTTTTTGGTTTTCTGCCCACCAAGATCTTACCTTTGTCTGCGCAAAATCCGGGAATAAAGACTCACCCGGCCATACGGTATTCACATAGGGGATCCCGTCTTTATCCTTGGCAAAATATCCATTTTTTATTCCCTGATCATAAATGGAATATCCTTTTTCCTTTTTCACTCCAGGATCGATAATCGTCACTAGCTTGAATCCATCCGCAGCCAATTTCTCTGTTGTTCTTTTCGGCTCGGCAAAGCGCTCTTCATTCCAAGTAAAAACCTTGTATTGATCCATATAATCAATATCCAGATAGAGCCCGTCGCAAGGAATTTCTTTTTCCCGAAATGTCTTAGCCACTTCAAGTAACCGCTCTTCCGGTGTATAGCTCCATCGGCATTGCTGATACCCCAGCGTCCACATTTGCGGCAAAGGTGTTGTTCCCGTCAGCGAAGTATATCGCCTCATTACAGCCTGTACACTTGGACCATCGATGAAATAATAGTTTAGCGCACCCTGATCTGCGCCAAAATAATAGTACTTCTCATTTTCTTTTCCCATATCAAAATGAGTCTCAAAAGTGTTATCGAAGAAAATTCCATAAGCATGCCTGTTTTTTAAAGTGATGAAGAAAGGCACCGCTTTATACAACGCTTCATAACTTTCAACCTGGGGTCGCGGATCATCCGTATTCCATGTTTTATAGTGATAACCCTTTTTATTCAGATGTCCCGTTTTATCACCAAAACCATAGAAAAACTCATCGCCGTCCATCTGCTTGATCACTTCAATCTGCAACGATCCAATCATCTTGTTGATCTGATGACCTTCCGCTCCAGCTATATCGCCCTCTCCTCTTCGGGAAAATGATTCTCTTTCCCCTCGATAATCTGCACAGATCAATTCATTGTTTGCATTGAAAATATCAACTTTAAAATCATCAGAAATTTGAATCTTCAGCGCCTCTGTTTCCATATGGAGCTTTCCATCAATCTGCTCAACTCGCCACGGGCACGATACCCTTTCAAGATTTTCAATTGCGGCAGATATGCCGTCACTTTGCTGTTTCGGAACAGCGATTCGAATAATTGAGGGAGCAATCACCTCAACTATTCCAACACCCGTTTCGAATTTAATCAATAATCGATTCTCTTCCCTATAAAACCTCTGGATTAACCCGCTCATTTCTCCTCCACCATCTTTGTAACTTCATGCTTTTTCCAGCACTTGTTATGTCCTATTTCTTATCCTGGATCGGATCAACTTTTATCGTAACAATCTCAAAGGGTTCAAAGGCCAATAGCAGTTCATTATTTTTCACATGCAACTCAGCCAAATTATCTTCCATCAAACCCACCATTCTCACGACTCCACACTCAAAATTCAAACGAAGCTTCACCTTGCAGCTTGCGCCACTGTTCTCATACATACGAATAATGATTCCATCATCTGCTTCCGCTTTTTTTATCGTTTCAACGATCACATTCTTCTGATCAATAGCAATCATACTGTAACGACTCGGCAATATTGTCTTTGAAGCAACCGCCCTCTTCCTTTTAATCAAGCTTAATGGAATATTTAATTCATACGCCTGACGGGCAACCTCTCCTGCGACATGATCTCCTGCATGCGGATACAAAGAATACGTGAACTCATGATCCCCCAAATCAGCCTCTATTCCTGGAACAGAAGTTCCACGAAGAAGATTCAAGCCAACCTGATTCCCTTCCGCATAGTACCCATACTTGCAGTCATTGATCAAGGCTACGCCATAATCGCGTTGCGAAAGATCAACCCACTTATGGGCACAAATTTCGTACTTCGCCATTTCCCAAGAAGTGTTTCGATGCAATGCACGATCAATTGTACCAAACTGAATATCGCAAACCGCTTCCTTCGCGTAAAGATTCAACGGAAAATCGGTGCGCAACATCACCTTGCGCTCCCGCCATGACACCTTTGTCTGAAAATCGATTCGCCGGCTGTTTTCCTTCAACACAATCTTCTGCTCCAATACAGATTCCCCGTACCAGTAGATCGAGTTTGAAACAACACTCGGCCCGTCCAATTCAATCTGACGGTCTTGCAATGCGAACTCACCAATACTTCTTTCGTGATAATCCATAGGGAAATCCCACGCATCATCGCCATCTTGATAGATGATCAGTCGATTTCCATAAGCGCCAGGCATCATAACTTCTCTTTTTTCCATTTTATCAAAGATCGATTCAATCGATCCATCCTTATCAAATCGAATAGAAAGGAATTGATTTTCCATGCTATTTTCAGTTGCCGACAATCCCTCCATGCATGGTGCTTTACCCTGATTCACAACAGAAACGCCCAGAGCAGGGACTTCGACAAACACCCATTCGCCACTCCTCTTGACCCATTCATTTCGTTCCCATGATAGTGAATTAAAAGCAATTTCTTTCTCTGCCTCTCCTCCAACTTCCATCGCACAAGTAATTTCATGTTGCGCTTCTTTCAATAATTCTAATGTCTGATTAAGCAAGCTTTCATATCGTTCAAGACTTTCGTCATATACCCGCTTAATCGATGAACCCGGCAGAATATCATGGAATTGATACAACAAGACTTCCTTCCAGATTGCCTCAAGTGCTTGTTCCGGATAAGGCTTGTTCAGATATTTTTTTGCCAATGCTGCTGTAAATTCCAGCTCTCTCAACATCAATTCCATTTTTCGGTTGTATTTTTTGTTTTTGGCTTGTGTCGTTAACGTTCCTTGATGCTTCTCCAGGTACAATTCGCCTTTCCATGTTTGATACTTCATCTCTGGCTGATCAATCTGGTGGAAGAAATCACGGGAAAACTTCTGCTCCACGGGACACAACCCCTGCAAATTCTTCACACGAGAAAGTCGTTCCAAATGCTCAGCACCAGGACCTCCTCCTCCATCTCCAATTCCAAATAGCATCAGACAATCCTCGGAAACACTTTTGTCCAAGAAATTTCTTTCTGTTTTTTTTATTGCTTGAGGACCCGCCGCGCTATTGTATTCGCCTTCCGGCGGCATGTGACACAATACCTTGCTTCCGTCAATCCCTTCCCAACGGAAAGTATGATGGGGAAACTGATTGTATTCATTCCATGACAATTTGATTGTCATAAAATAATCCACTCCGCTTTTCTTCAGAATTTGCGGCAACGCTGCCGTATATCCAAATACATCTGGCAACCAAAGACTATCTACTTCTTGTTGAAACTCTTCCCGGTAATACTTCTTTCCATAGAGAATCTGTCTGATCAACGCCTCGCCACCAGAAATATTGGTATCTGGCTCAACCCACATGGCACCTTGCGTTTCCCAGCGTCCCTCAGCAATTGCCTTTTTGATTTTCTCATATAGACTTGGATACCGATCCTTCATCCACTGATAAAGCTGCGGTTGGCTGGCTCCAAACTTATACTCCGGGTAACGCTCCATCAATTCAAGCACGGTCGAAAAGGTTCTTCCGCCCTTTCGAATTGTCTCTCGAATCGGCCACTGCCATGCCAAATCCATATGTGCATGCCCGATTGCATGTATCCTCAAAGACGGATCTCCCCCCTTCTTCTCGAGTTCGGGTTGAAGAATCTTACGTGCCTGTACGGCTTCTTGTTCCGTATATTCATTCAAACATAATGTCGCCTGATTTAAGGCATGAAGAATGCGCATATGTCTTGCTTCCGTATCAGGAATCGCCTTCATCAGTTCAACCAAAACTTCTATATCATAATGAAGTGCCCGCATTTCTTTTTTGCAGATCGCAATTGAGGCCTCTTTCATCGTTCCTTTTTTACTATATTTCCCAAATAAGTCGTTGCAGCCGGTCTCCATCCAAAGATCGATGACTTCTCCACCTCTGGCCGTCTCGATCAATTGCACCACTTTTTTCCCGGGCTTTCCAAGGGTAAAATCAAATGAAGAGCTAATATTGGTTAATCCTCGGAGGGGCGTTCCTTGTTTGTCAACAATACAGCCTTCTCCGTTGACATCAATCAAAAGGACAATCTTCTCTCCAAAACCTGCTTTTGGTACTTCTCCCATAAGATGAAACCAACCGCAGTCCCATAATTCTCCCCAAGTTTCTCCAAGCTTCAAATTCTTTTCTTCCCCGATAAAACGGTCCTCGAATACTACCGGTTCTGGTGTCACCCAAGCATTGATTTTTAAATCTGCAACCGGCAAATACATTGCCTTTTGTACTCGATCAATCGCTATTTTTATATTCTTTTCAAACTGCAGGTATGTATAAGGCATTTCCCCTTACTCCTTCATCGATCATTTCAGTCCCGTCATACTGATTCCTTCTACAAATTTTTTCTGGAAAAGCAAGAATATAAGCACCATAGGTGCTAGTGTTAAAATCAGCGCTGCCGATTCTAAAATCAAATCATATCCGTTTTGAAAATTAGTTTGAAACGTCATTAATGAAAGTTGCACGGTAAATACTTCTTGCCGATTCGCAACGATCAACGGCCACAAATAGTCATTCCACATTTGTGTATAGACCAAAATTACATACGTCGCAATCACCGGACTCGACATCGGCAAAACAATTTTAAAGAAAATTCCCATTTCACTGGCTCCGTCAATTACAGCCGCTTCAAGGAGCGAGTCAGGCAAGGTTTCTAGAAACTGTTTCGCTAGAAAAATTCCTACCACGTTCACCAAGCCTGGCACGATTAATGCAGTCAAGGTATTTAACCACCCCAAATCACGAACGATAATATAATTAGGGATTAACAAGACTTCCGATGGAACCATAAACGTTGCCAACAGAACAATAAAAATTAATTTCCTACCCTTGAATTTTTTCTTCGCAATTACATAACCAACCAAAATTGCAATAAATGCGCTTACTGCGGTGAAGATGGTCACATATATGAAACTATTCAGATAACCGGTACCCAAGTTTGACATCTTCCACGCATTCACATAGTTCTCAAAATGCAGTCCTTCAGGCCACCAGTATACTTCCCCCAGAACAGGCACAAAATCTTTCGGTTGGAGAGAAAATACCAACCGCAAATAAAATGGTACCAATTGAAATAAAGCATACACACTTAGAAATAGATACACCAACGCCTTCAGTATCTTATCTTTTCTCTTTTTATTCATAGGACACGTCCTCCCCTTTGAATTTGAACTGCATCATTGTTATCGCAAGAATAATCAAAAAGAAAACGATCGCAACTGAAGATGCGTAACCCATTTTATATTCAACAAATCCATCTTGATAAATTTTCAAAACAACACTCATTGTGCTATTGAGCGGTCCTCCATTGGTAACAAGCTGCATGGGTCCCATGATTTTGAAACTTTCAATCATCGTATAGACGACATTTAAAATAATAATCGGTTTTAGAAGAGGAATCGTTACCCACTTAAATGTTTCCCAATTTGTCGCACCATCCAGTTCTGCAGCCTCTTTATAGGAGGCAGGTATTTGTGTAAGTCCCGCGATGTAAATCAGCATGACTTTTCCAAATTGCATAAATAACGGATACACCATCAAAGCATACAACGCAATGTCTGGATCCGACAGCCAAGCAACTGATCCAAATCCGAGTTTGCCTATCAAGGTATTCAATAGACCGTTTGGGCTGGAGTCGAAAATCCATTCGATCATTGTGGCGCCGACAACTTGCGACACCATGATCGGCCAGAACAATGCCGCTCGAAAGAACTTTTGACCAATTCTGACTTTTGTAATCATATATGCGGTTGCTAAACCAATCAAATTATGACCAATCACGGTTAAAACGGTCCAAATTAATGTATTAAAGAATGCCTTAAAAATCACATCGTCTTTCGTGAAAATTCGAATATAATTGTCAAATCCAATAAAATTTGGCTCGTTGAAAATATTCCAATCGGTAAAACTCAAATAAACAACTCGACAAAATGCAAAGAGGAAAAAAATCCCCCATAAGATCAACGGTATCGCCAGCATGCGATACGCGATAATTTCATTTCGATGCTTCGTATAAAACGGTTTCATTATATTTTGTATAACCTTATTTTCTTTTTTGAATTTCTCTATCCCTTGCTTCATATTAGCCCCTTATTGAAAGTGTTCATTTCGTCACATTGCAATACATGCGATGCTTGTTTTTGATAGGAAGGGTGCAGCTTTCGCTACACCCTTCTTTCATTTTCTACTTCAGCGCTGCAAGCTCCTCATCGCATTTGATCTTTCCTTCCGTCAAAGCCTTTGTAGGATTTGATTCACCCAACAATACTTTTTGGATTGCTTCTGAAAGATGCTTGTCAATCGAAGGCCATACTGGCGTTCCCGGGCGAGACACGGTATTTCTAAATTGCTCAATAAATACTTCCCACTCAGGCGTATTAAAGAATTCATCATCCAATGCGCCATTCAATGACGGCATCAAACTTGTTTGTTTCGCATAAGACAATTGCAACTCTTTATCTGTTGCTAAGAATTTTGCAAAATCATAAGCTGCTTGTTCATGTTCAGAACCTTTTGTAACCGCTAAACTATATAATCCTAGCGGTGCATAATTTGTCACACCGTCTTTCAAAGTAACTAACGGCGCTACACCAAAATCAGCCACGGCCTCTTCTGCTACCAAACGATTGATATTCCAACAACCCATCTCCAGCAAACCTACCATGCCTTCATAGAATTCATTTTCTAAATATACATTTGCCGGAATAACACCTTCCGTCACAAGATCAGAAACCTGTTGCAACGCTTGAACATTAGCAGCACTATTCAACTCAGACTCAGACCAATCGTTATTTAGAATTTGTCCGCCGTTTCTTGCTGACCATGAGTTAAATTGGAAAGAAAGGAATCCGCTACCTTGAGGACTAACTGGTACGGTATATCCAAAAACCCCTTCATCACCCAAGTTATTGATTGCCATTGATACGTCTACCAATTCATCATAGGTCGTAGGTACTGCAACACCTGCTCGATCTAATAAATCTTGGTTATACATCAGTGCCAAGGTATTTGCATCAAACGGAAGTGCATATACATCGTCCTGATACATATTTGCTTTCCATGCGGCCTCAACAAACTGGTCTTTGACTTCTCCCGCACCGAATTGTCCAAGTTCAAGAATTTGTCCGTTGTATCCCAATGATTGTACAAATACATGATCAATCTTCACAATGTCCGGTGCCGTATCCCCTGCAAGTGCAATCTTATAGTTTTCATAGTAGTCGAAGTTTGCAAGCCACTCCGGCTCAATCGTCACATTCGGATGAGCACTTTCATACTCGGCAATTGCCTTCAATAATGGCTCTTTAAACTCATCTTGACTTGCCCACCAAATTGAAATTGTAATTGGCTCCTCTTTTGATGCTTCTGGTGTACCTGCCTCTGCTTGAGCACTTTCACTTCCTGTTGTCTCGTTGCTCGCGGACGAACAACCTGAAAACAGACCAACCACCATAAACATAACTAAAAACAAAACTGCGACTTTTCTTACTCTTACCATTCTTTTCTCCTCCTTTTTATTTGCTCTTTCTACACCTAAAAATAATACTCACAAAGTTCTTGAACCGGTTTTCTGGAAGGGTAAAAAAACACCACTCTTTTTCACTCAATCCGTGCAACCGACTTTGCCTTTACCATACGGTATGCTTCCAATTCGGTATTCGACTCAAATGGCTCTTTGTTAATAATTTTGATGATTTTCTTAACTGCATCTTCTCCCATTTTTTTATAATCAACGATAACTTTCCCAACTTCAGGCGTTAACGTTTCATCCGTACCACCCAACGCAAAAACAGATAAGTCACTTGGGATCTTAATTCCTTGCATCTTCGCTTCTTCATATACGCCAGAAGCCACTACATCGGATTCTGTAATAATTGCCGTCGCTAAATTAGACTCCAGAACACGTTTTGCCAGTTCTCGTCCTTTACTCTTTGTATTGTTACAGTTATAAACAAGCGAAGGTTCAAACTCAATCCCAGCTTCGAAATGTGCTTTTACATATCCTTTAAGCCGATCGGCTGTGATTGTCAAGTTTGATGCGCTATTAATCAGAACGATCTTTCTATGACCGTGCTCAATCAATAGCTTTGTAGCTTGATAGGCTATTTCGACATTATTGACATCTAAACTACAAAGATTACTGTAATCATGCGGAGCTCGGCCGACAAGAACAATTGGCGTCTCCGATGAAACCAATTCCTTAATACGAGAATCTTCAATCGCCGGATCCAAAATAATCGCACCATCTATAGGTTCCGCTCGTAATTTCATTCCAGGGGAAACGTCTCCATCTACGGAGTCCAAATATAAAATCACATTGTAGTTATATTCATTCAGCTTGATCGCAATCCCCTCAATAATTTTATGGTGCATATTTCTAAACTCTCCAAAATTTTCCAGGAATAGTCCAATCATGTTCGTTTTATTGTTCGCCAAACCCAAGGCTAATTTGTTTGGATAATAATTCAACTCTTTCGCTGCTTGTAAAACCTTTTCCCGCACTTCATCACTAACATATTTTTTTTTGTTAAATACGTTGGAGACGGTTGACTTGGAAACGCCTGCTTTTTTTGAAACATCTAGAATTGTGCTCATCGATTCACCTCTACTGACCGATAAAAATGTCTGTTCATCATTTTCTTGAACCGGTTTTCTGATGTAAGAATACCACAATCATTTCAGCTTGTATAGTCATTTTTTAATTTTTCGGAAAATTCAAAGTAAGTCTTCACTACAAATCCCTGAAAATTCTGCAAAAAAATAGAGCTGTCTACGACAACCCTATCATTCGTTTGGTGCAAGAGAAGGGACTCGAACCCTCACAAGCTCTCGCTCACAAGAACCTGAATCTTGCGCGTCTGCCAATTCCGCCACTCTTGCAAATGAACATTCTTATTATAACATATTTATAGAAATTTTCCATTTCTATCTTGAACTTTTCTCCACAAAAAGTTGTATACTGAAACCAGGAGGCACAACATGACAACCACACAACAAGCAATCAAAAACGACAAGCAAATTAAAAAGTTCTGCGCCTATGGGTTTCTCAAAAACCTCAAGTTTTTCGAGCCCTATCTGGTCATCTATCTCTTGGGCTTCAATCTGAACCTCTTTGAAATCGGATTGCTCTATTCCCTGCGGGAAGCCATTATGTATCTCTTTGAAATCCCTTCCGGAATTATCGCGGATCATTACGGCAAGAAAAAAGAACTGATGCTTTGCTTTCTTTTCTATATGGCATCCTTTGTCTTTTTCTTTATCGGAGGAACCTTTTCGATCTTCGCCATTGCCATGTTCTTTTTCGGCCTGGGCGAAGCCTTTCGCTCCGGCACCCACAAGGCCATGATTTACAGCTATCTGGAAGAGAAAAACTGGTTTGATCAAAAGACCTATGTCTATGGACGCACACGTTCCTTCTCTTTAGTCGGATCCTCCATCTCCGCCCTTTTGTCTATCATCTTTGTCTTAAATCTGCCCAGCCTTCGGGGTCTTTTCATCATTGGGGTCGTTCCCTATTTATTGGACTTTCTTTTGATCGCGTCTTATCCCGAGACTCTAGATGAACGGCGAGAAACCAAGATTTCCATAGGATTTGTTTTCAAAGAGGGCTTTCGTTCTCTCTCTGTTCTAAAAAAAGATCCTCAATTGCGTGGACTTTTGATTAGCTCTTCCAGCTTCGACGCATTCTTTCGAACCATCAAGGACTATGTGCAGCCCTTATTATTGCTGCTCTTTGTAGGTTCCATTCAAGACGAAGCAACCATGCAGGTCAAGGTTACGCTCGGCGTATTATACGGCGTCATGAACCTCGCCAGCGCCTTTGCTTCACGCAATGTGTACCGCCTGACGGAAAAATCGTCGCCATTGGTTTGGATGAACCGTTTATTCGACGGGTTCGGCCTGATGGCTGGACTGATTGCCCTCGGCATTTTGATCAATCAACCTATCCTGCTCATGATTGCATTCTTCCTTCTTTTTATTATGAAGGATGCAAGACGCCCGCTTTTCGTTTCCGCAGCCGGCGATTTAATCCAAAAAAAACAACGCGCAACCATTCTCTCCGTAGAAAGTCAGCTGCGCGCACTTATGCTAATTGTTTTGGCTCCGGTTTTCGGTTTTTTCGCCGAACAATTCAGCCTGTCCCTGCTTTTCTTAGGGTTGGGCATTGTTATTCTGATTTTCAACCGCTGGCTAGTCGCCAATTTGAGTGATTAACCGCAGGGGAAGCAATATGCTTCCCTTTTTATTTTGCCTTTTTTTTCGCCTGTTGATACGCCCGGGCCAGATCTGGCAAATCCGAGAATCGATCATTCAGTTCATCCTGATTCTTAAAACGCCCCTTAGATATATCCTTCTCCAATTTCCGCTTAGCAAAGGAAACAAAGAGCTGACTCATATCATAATCAGGCGGATAGAGATCCTCCGCCTTGCCCAGCCGAGTCACTCTGCGACGAGGCAAAACCCTCTCCTTGTAATCCTTCACTACCGTAACCGTTCCCAGTTGTTGATCTTCTGCGTAAACGACGGACTTTTCCCCCGAATCCAGACAGCGCACCAGATCTCCCTGAGCCAATGACTCATAGACTTTCTTTTCCTTGACGGCACGCTCTTTCTTTTTCTTGAACGCCACTTCCCGCACCTGCAAATTTTGAGACTCTCCACTCTTGTGGACCGCTAGTTCCCTGGCTCGCTCCAAAACCTTCGATTTCAAGCCCAATTCATTGGAAATCCAAAAGGCGTTGCTCTCGCCAGATGCCCCCATCTCCAGTTGATAGAGTGGCTCCAGGGTTTCAGGATTAAACATCATGCGCGCGTTTTCAAAGCCTGTCATCTGCTCGCCAAAATCTTTAAGCACTCCGTAGTGGGTGGTGACTACCGTCAGTGCGCCCTGTTTGTACAGATCCTCAAGAATCGCCATACCCAAAGCCGCGCCCTCCCTAGGGTCTGTACCCGTGCCAATTTCATCCATCAACACCAGGACTTCAGGCTTGGCTCGGTTGACAATCCGCACCAGATTCGTCATATGACCAGAAAAGGTGCTTAATGACTGCGCTAAATCCTGCTGATCTCCAATATCAACCAGAATTTCCTTGAAGATTGGCAACTCAGTACCTTCCCCAACCGGCAAATGCAGGCCCGATTGAGCCATTAAAACAAATAAGCCCAAAGTCTTTAGAACAACGGTCTTTCCGCCAGTGTTCGGTCCCGTAATCACCAGGGTCCTCGCCTTATCTCCCAATTCAAAGTGAAGCGGCACGGCATCTTCAATCATCGGATGGCGCCCAGCGCGAATGATCATCCTTTCGCCTCCGTGAAGTTTCGGCTGTTTTCCATCCATTTCAAAACTCAGTTTCGCCTTGGCAAAAGCAAAATCGTACTCCGTCATCACTTCGATATTCTGACGAATTGTACGCTCTTCCATCATCACCAATCCCGTTAATGTAGACAGGATCTGATACGTCTCCGCTTCAATGCCCCGCTCAATCCCATAGAGTTCTTCCGTGAGTTTTCCCATCACCGTCGGCTCCATAAAGAGGGTTGCTCCCGTTGCGCTCTGATCCACTACGGTGCCGGGAAATTTCGACTTGTTCATGGCCTTGACAGGCACCACAAACCTTCCATTTCTACGGCTAATAAACTGCTCCTGCAAAAGCTTCGCCATCTCGGGCCGCTTCAAAAAGGAATTGATTCGTGTCTTGATATTTTTCTCTACCTGTTCCTTGGACCGGCTGAGTCGCCATAACTCTTTGGTAGCACGGGGATGCACGCCTTGCGGTCCCACGGTTTGATGAATCTCCTCTTCCAATTCCGCCATAGATTCCAAATTCATAGCATAGCTGGCCAGTTCTGGTGCCAGATGAGATTGATCCTCCATAAATTTCTTCATTGATCGACATCCGCGCATGAAATCTGCGATGGCTATCAATTCCTTTGGCTGAAGCACATACTCTTTTTCGGCACGATCCAAATCCTGATCAACACCAGAAATTCCATACAAAGGTACCGAACCCTGCACGCTCAAGATTGCTTTGGCTTCCGTCGTCAGTCGCTGCCGATGCAATACAATATCTAAACGATCGGATGGCTGCAACTCTTCAATTTTCTTTTTCCCCAAAGAACTATTGGCGCAAGCTATCAAACGCTCGCGAATAATTTCAAAATCCAGGGTATTATTTCCTATTTCTTTCATGTTGTCTCCTCTCATCGCCAATCCTGATGAAATTTCAAATTCGAGTATAAAAAAAGGATCGCAGAAATTCTGCGATCCACAATTGCAATTCATACAAGGTGGTGTCCCCAGAAGGGACGCGGATGCTAGATTTCATCAGTAACTGGCCGGTTTTTAAGCATCACAAAATGAGCCTTTCAAACCATTCCAAATTTTCTTTACTGAATGAAACCTCGAACCATAAAATCCTCCTTGTTCGAAATCATTGTACCTTGATCTATTCTATTTGTCAATTTTTTCAGAATTCAGCATCCGTTCAACCTGTTCCATGAATCGTTTCAGATCCTCACCCTCTTGGAAACTTCCTTGCGCTGAATTAGCCCCACCGCCGCCGCGGCCATTCGCCGCTTGGATGGTTTCCTTAAAGGACTTACCTGCATGCAACCCTTCGATATTGTGCATTAAAACGACCTTTTTCTCCGACAAACTCCCAAATAAACAAGCCGCTTCTCGTTCCTTCAATACTGTTTTCGCCAGATTCATCATCATACCTGATTCCATCGTTTCAAATTCTCGGCTGAGAATCATTTGCTTTTCCGCAATTAATTCAGCGGCCATGACTTCCATATCCCGAATCTGATACACTTTCAATTCTTGTTCCAGTTTCGAATTTTTTTCTCGCTCTTTCGTCAAACGGTCCACCAGACCAGCCGATTCTGTCGAGTATTGCTGATTCAATTCACGCAAAATACGATGTTCAAAGGTAGAAATTTTCACTGCACGCATGCCGCAGACAAATTGAATCCTGGTCATTCCCTTGTACTTGTCCGCCCGCAAAATGCGTAGAATTCCTATTTCTCCCGTTCGCGACGGATGCGTTCCGCAACAAGCAACACAATCGACGCCCGGCACATTTACCACACGAATATCCGTTTCCACCGTCGGTTCCTTGCGGAGGGCAACATCTACCAGTTCTTCCAATTTGTCTGCAATGCGAATTTCCACGGGCAGATTCTCTTGGATTTTTCGATTTACTTCCGCTTCAATTTCAAGAACCATCGCCTCAGGAATCGATGGCAAATCGATATCCACCGTCACCACCTCGGCTCCCATATGAAAACCCTTGTTGTTTCCCTTCAAGCGCTCATAGATCACACCAGACAACAGATGCTCGCCGCAATGTTGCTGCATATGATCAAGTCTCCGTTCCCAATCGATCTTCATGGTTACCTCGGTTCCAACCAAAATGGGTTCCGCCACAAGATGCCGAATCATTTCCCCATTTTCCCGCACATCGCTGACTTGAATGCCATTGATCCAGCCATGGTCCGCATCCTGCCCGCCACCTTCTGGGGCAAAGATCGTCCGATCTAGAACTACCCAAACTTTCCCGTCTTTCTCTTCAATGGCCTCGACTCTTGCCTGGGCTTCTTTCAAATATACATCTTGATCAAATAATCTTGTTGTCATTTCATCTCCCCTAAAACCGTAAATTCAATCCCTTTGCAATCATCCGCTTAAATATCCAAACCCCTGCCATAGCAAAAGTCAGTTCTTCCGTTTTTTTCATCACAGGCAAATGCAAATACACATCCATTCCATCTACCTCGTGCTTTACATAAAAATCCTCTTCCGGTGCCGCCGGCACCGCGAGCTGGATCTCCGGCTCGATCACAGAGCCCGCTCAACCACCGCCTGCCATTCTCAGGCTGAGGGTGATCACACTCTTACCTTTTTTTTGCATATATGCCTTGACACTATCCTCAATGATTATTTTCATTTTAATCCTCCCTCAACCGCTTTTTCACTTTTCAACAACCGTACAATCCCCGTGCTTCCATCAACCTGAATCCAATCTCCGGTATGGATCTTGCTCGTCGCTTGATCCACCCCCACAACAGCCGGAATACCATATTCCCTTGCGACAATGGCACCATGGGTCAATAATCCTCCCACCTCCAGCACCAAGCCTTTGGCATGGATAAACAACGGCGTCCAGCCCGGGTCCGTAAAGGGCGCAACCAATATTTCTCCCGGTTCCATCCTCGCGTCTTCCGGGTGCTCGACTACCCGGGCAATCCCCTCATAAACACCGCTAGATACACCGGTGCCCCCCAATTCATTATCCTTCATATTTCGATTTGTTTCTTCCGGCGGCACAATCCAACCGTGATTCGTCACAACACGCGGCACGCGTCGGTCCTTTGCCTTTTCGAAAACAAGTTGTCTTGCTTTTATCCGTTCTTGCATGGCTTTCTTGCTCTTAACCATCTCCATGATCTCGCCAAACTCCAAATCATAGACATCTTCCACCGTATCCAGCCATCCTTGATTAACCGCTTCTTTCGCAACGCGATTAATCTCCTTTTTTACTTCGCCATACACCAGAATCAACCCATACTTGCCATGTTCCCGCGCCGGCATCAGATACAAGACACGATCCACCATATTTCGGTAAAACCGTCGAAAAATCAACCGGAATCCCGCACTCATTTGCTCTACAATTGCATCGCCAGCCTGAATCGAAGCATGTGTCATCGCATCGTACTCGTGTCGATGCTGTCCCGGTTTAAATACCCGCAGATGATTTTGAATGCTGATGACAATGGCTGACGGATCTTCAAACCAGCGGGCATTGGTAATGTCGATTTCCCCAATCCCCCGTGATCCGTACCGTTCCATAACCACTCTCATTTGATCGCCGGTTGGTCCCTCCTCGTGCATCAGCTCAGAAACAAAAACACGCGCGTCCCATTGATCCAATCGTCGATGCCACACATTGTCTTCCCGAATTTTCTCCGCCAAGTCTCCCATGACGAGCCCCATCTCGGTGGTCACATTGCCAATCAAACCCTTCACCAAGGTCTGCGCCAATTCATCGATTCCCAAGAACCGCTCGGTTTTTTTCACCAGAAATCGATAGGAGGCCATCCCCGGTCCAATATAGGGAACAAACCGGGTAAAGGCTTCCAACAAATATCCCTGTATGGCTGCCTTGCAAACTTCCAACCGCTTAATCGAATCCTCTTCTTTTTCCAAGTCATCCTTCAACTGATGAAGATAGGCATCGATAAAGACGTTGCACGCCTCAATCTGCAACTTCTTCGGACGGCTGGCCTGTCTCATCCCATGAATCAAAAACTTCACCGTATTCCAAAGAGCCTTTCCCTTATCGCTGCGTGGCTGCAAGCCTTTTACAAATTCCTTGTCCGTAAGCAACCGGCGCATGCTACTTGCCATCACCGCGTCGATCACGTCCATCCGCTTTCCAATTACTTTTCGAAAGAGTGGAACCGCAAAATAATCGGTCAAGTCCACAAATAGATATCCACCGACATACCGCATAATCTGCGTCTTGCCTGTTTCATCTCTGTCAAAGGGGAAAACCCATTTTAAACAGTCTGCTCCTAAAGTCCGCATGGGTTTCATCATATTTTGAACATGATGGAAGGAGAGATACACGGCATTTCCTTCCCGCTCCGGATCGATCAATGGAAATAGTGTCGTAATGGCTCTCGCCTGCAAGATCCAAAGCTTCCCGTCTCGATCAAGCGCCCATTCGATATCCATTGGCATACCGTAAAGATTTTCAACGTCACCCGCAAGACTCGCAAGCCGGTGAATCACGGACTCTTCTAGTCTTTCATTTTCTTCTGATTCTTGATGGTGCACTAAAATTTCTTTTGTTTCACGATGATAGACGATAGTATTGGGCGTCCTTTTTCCCGCTACTAACTCATCTCCCGTACCTCTTACATAGTCCACCGTCAAATTCTTTCGGTTCTCCGATAACGGATCCACGGTAAAGACTACCCCTGAGTATTTTGGTGCAATCATTTGTTGAATAACAACAGAGATTGATAAATTTCGATGAGTGATCTGATTTTTCAAGCGATAACTAATGGCACGGTCATTAAATAGAGAAGCCCAGCATTTTCGAATAGAGACCATAACCGCATCAATCCCTTCAACAAAGAGATAGCTGTCCTGTTGCCCGGCGAAGGAGGCTTCCGGCAGATCTTCCGCCGTAGCGCTGGAGCGCACCGCAAAGGAAGTTCCATCCTCGAATTGCTCAAAAGCCGTTTGCATTTTCGTTTTTAGGGTTTCGTTTATTTCTGTTTGAAGAATCCACTCGCGAATTTTTTTGCCCTTTTCTTCAATTGTTTTGATGTCTTCCGGATCCAAGTTATCCAAAGCGGATAATTGTTCCCTTGCTCCAATTCCTTGGATCATATCATCAAAAGCCGTTGATAAGACACAGAAACCTTCCGGAACTGAAAATCCCGCTTGCAAAAGAATGCCCAAATTATGTCCCTTGCCGCCAACTAAATGGAATTCTTCTTTTGTCAATTTTCGAAAATGCTTTATCATCCTTCGACTCCCACAATTATTCCAAATTTCACTGCTTTCCTGCCAATTAATCTTAGTTTATTCCATATTTTCTACTTGTGCAATTAGCCATTTAATTGCTTTTTGCAATGTATGCTACGTTTTGCAATAACCCCTTTATTTTACAAAATTTTAGGCGCATACTAGTGGCAACTCAACACCAAATTCAATCGTATAGGAGAAAAAAATGGAAAATGATTTAGAAAAAGAGCTAACTACGCTACATGACATTGGCCACGATTTTCAAAACCTTGTTGACTCAATCGGACACATTCCCCCCAACTCTGAGCTTGAAGAAAAAATCACCGTCTTCCTCTATGTCTGTATGAGCAGCTTCAGCAAATTTTACGGTTCTGAAACTGAACGCTATCAAATCATACATGATCTTGCTAATCCCAAAAAATTGACGTGTAAAAGATATGCCCAATTTGTTGAAAATATTGACGCCACCTTTAAAGCGTACAAACAGGGTCTCTTAAAAGTTATTCCTTCAACCAGACCAGACTTGTTCAGCGATGGATACATCATCATGGACGACGACTTCGATTCGGACAATCCCGATTATGAGGAATCCAATTTAAAAGACTCCGTTCTTCCTCTGTCATAAAAATGCACTTATCCACAATCGGTTCAATAAATTCAACTATTTTCCACAAAGAAACGGCACTGTCCACACAGCGCCGCTTTTTTTAGTTCTTTTCTTTTCTTCTACCCACCCTATTTGACTCGGTCAACAAACTCCGCAATCGTATCAATCACTCGCTCGTCTATATGATTCGGCAATTGATATTCGCCGGGATTTGGTGCACCCTCACCTGGCATCATTAAATGATTTAACCCATCAAAGAGAACGAACTCCGCATGGGCCGCACCGATGGAATCCTTCCAGAGTTCAAATTGAGCGACAGGAACCTGATAATCCCGCTCTCCCTGCAAGAACAATTTCGGTGTTGTGTACATCTTCACTTCTTGCAAAGGATGGTACGCATTCAGATCCATCCAGTACGCAGGATACGCGCCAAGAATCGGAGCCTGATCATCCAATTCTCCCGGACTATCCACCTGCTTCGCAATCGCTTCAATCTGCGCAATTTGATCTGCTTCATCCTGGCTGGTTTCCCCATCCAGTTCAGCCAAATAAGTATACTGCTCCACAATCATGCCTTGTAAAGGCTGATTGGAAGCCGCCATAAAGATCCATCCCGCCACCTCGTTGGTATGAACCATCATCTTCGGAATCAAATAGCCACCCAAGCTGTGTCCCAAGACAAAGATTTGATTCTCATCGACATGTGGATCTGCCTTGGCAATTTCAATGGCTGCCAACACATCCTCAATGGTTTCTTCCCATACGGTAAACGCATAATTTCCCATAAAGCTATCTGCATGACTCAATGTCCGCTTATCGTAACGCAAAGTCGCAATTCCCTGTGCTGCCAATCCTTCCGCCAAATCCAAGAATGGCTTGTTCGGTCCAATGGTTTCATCCTTGTCCGTTGCGCCAGATCCATGAACCAAGATCACAAGGGGAACTTTCGTTTCTTCCGATGCCTCCACTGGAAACATCAGCCGACCCTCCAATTCATAAGGACCCACTAAAATGTCGTCGCTGACAGCTTGTGATGTCGCTGTTGAATCTTCCTCGACCTTGGCTACCTCGCTATAATTCAGACCCGCGATCTCTCCAAATTCATTGAAGACCACGTTGATTCCAAAGTCCTTCTCCGAAAAGGCAACCGCTACCTGTACAATTTGATAACCTTGCGCCATCCATTCCGCCGACCGCAAAATTTCGCCCGGTTGACCCACCTGTTTGTACAACTCTTCCAGTACCTGCTGATAAACCCCTGCATTAACGGCCTTTTTCATCGCTTCATCATGGGCATAGTTTTCATATGCATTCACATACTCCCCTGCGATCAAATCACCCACATAGGCGAAGGCAACCGCCTCCATCTCTTCCAACGTTGCAGCCTTGGGCGCTTCCGGTTCCGGCTTCGCCACTTCACTTTTACAGCCTGTCAATGCGATCATCACAATCAATAATACGCCAATTGCTTTTTTCATATCGTCCTCCTTGTTATATATATACTATAACAATAAACTATATTTAGTCTATACCCCGTTTTTTTGTCTGTCAACAACTTATCAACCCTTTTACCTTTTTCTTCCTTGTTGTACAATAAAAGAAAACGGAGGTATTATTATGCATGTTGTCAGCTATACAGGTTATTACGACCCCACCCCGATTCGAGAATTCCTAACCGCTCAACCCGGCGTTACCTTCACCATCTGCAGTTCAGAAGATGAATTAATGAAGGAAATCCCAGAAGCGGAAATACTAATCACCCTGCCTTTTACAGAAGAATTGCTGGTCGCGGCACCAAAACTAAAATGGGTTCAGTGTTTGCGCGCTGGCGTTGACGGTTATCCCTTTGCCGCCATGAAGGAGCGTGCACTTTACCTCACCAACGGGAAGGGTCTCCACAGAAATCATATGGCGGAATACAGCATTGCCATGATGATCCTCTTCGCAAGAAATCTGCATGTTTTTCAACGACAGCAACGAGATTCAAATTGGAGGCGCAATGTTCCTCAAGATGAAATCTTCGGCAAGACTGTCGGCATATTAGGGTTCGGCGCCATCGGCGACACCTTGGCTACCCGGGCAAAAGCCATGGGCATGCGAGTCTTGGCATTGAAACGCACACCGATTCAAACAACCAATGTTGATCAATGGTACACCCCTGATCAAACAAATGAATTTTTAGGCCAGGCGGACTACTTGGTTAATCTTTTGCCCAACACCCCGGCAACCCACCATGCATTGAATGCTGAGTCCTTTGCAGCCATGAAGGATTCTGCCGTTCTAATCAGCATTGGACGTGGCAAGACCGTCGATGAGCAGGCTTTGATTGAAGCGCTACAGACCGGACAAATTAGCGGGCTTGCTGCCGATGTCTTTGAAACGGAACCGCTCCCAGCTGAAAGTCCACTGTGGCAGATGGAGAACGTGGTACTTACTCCGCATATCTGCGGTGAGAGCATTCACTATCTAGAAAAAGGGATCGAAATTCTAGAAGAGAATTTTACACGATTCCAAGAAAACCCCGAAACTCTGATGAACCGAATCAATTTAAATACTGGCTATTGAAAAAGAAGGGTTCCTAGCGAACCCTTCTTTTATCTTCCAAACTATTCAATGCCAACATCAAGGCGCCTACGCTACCCGCGTCGTCTCCCAATCCAGGATAGACGATGTGGTGTTTCACCTGATCTTCCGTAAAGGGCAGATACCCGTTGATCAACCGATAAAATGCCCGATGAATCCGCGGAAAGAGATGGCATTGATGCATGACGCCACCGCCCAGAATGATTCGTTCCGGCGACAAAATCATCTGGAAATTCACCAACCCCATGGCGATCGTTTCTGCCACCACGTCCCAAACAGGATCTTCTTCTTCAATCAATTCTGCTTTTTTACCAGCCTGCGCTTCAATGGCCGGTCCTGAAACCAAACCCTCCAAGCAATTACCGTGGAAAGGACAGATCCCTTTAAATCCATCTAGTCCAGTTGGCAAGAGGATATGACCCATCTCGGGATGGAGCCGTCCATGGAGCAGTTCGCCATTATAGAATCCACCACCGACACCGGTGCCGATGGTGAGGTACAAACAGCTCTTCGCATCCCAGGCGTTTCCCTTCTTCGCCTCTGCCAACGCCGCCGCATTCACATCCGTGTCAATGACTGCGGGACAACCCAATGCTTCCTGTAGAATATGTAGAATCGGCGTATCCGCCCACGCCAGTTTTGGCGTCTTGAGAATCGAGCCATAGTTTGGGTGAGCAGGATCCACCGCGACAGGACCGAAACTCGCGATCCCCAAGGCTTCGATGGATTGACCACCGAAAAATTCAATCACAGCATTCAGGGTTTCCTCCGGATCTGTTGTCGGAATCACCTTCCGTTCCAATATTTCACCCTTTTCCGTGCCCACCACGCAAACAAATTTCGTTCCGCCCGCTTCAATGCCGCCTAGAATCATTGGATTCCCTCCCTATTTTTATCAGTTTCTTCACTCTATTATTGTACCCCAAACCACAATTTTCCACACGAAAATGGAAGGCACCCGCCTCCCTGATGGAAATCAAATATTTACCGCTATGCTTTTTCATGCCTTAGCAGATCATCCTTCATTGCTAAAAATTCGAAAATCCAATGAATAAGGATAAGAAAAGAACACCACAATCAATCCGTATTGTATTCGATATGATTTTTCGACTTTTTTGAATCAAATACGTTTTGTAATTCAAAACATTAATGGTTGCACCCAGAATTGCCAACGTAGAAAACGCAAAAATCTTTTCCAACAATAGATTGGATATTGCATGAAAAGAAAAAACAAAAAGAAGAACAATGATTAAATTCAACAGGTATCCCCCAGATGGAGTATATGAGAATTTAGACTTATAAATCCCCTTTCTGTAGTCTCTTATATACATGCCTGCAATTATCAAAGACATCGCGATCATAATTAAACCATAAAGTAGATCCGCACTATAGTTACTTATCATCATCCGCCCCCTTTAAAAAATATAACTCTCCAATGACAAACTCGTGTTGCAAGTTCTCAACCATCTCCAAAACCAGGGTTTCACCATTGTCATACTCAACAAGAATTTGATTCGTATATTTTCCAGAAGTGCTTTTCTTTCGGCAAATCTCTCCTAGTTTCTTTTTCCAATATTCATCGGACTGCCCTACTGTTACAGCTTTCAATATATCGACGTCATATGCCCTTGCAGCAAATTGCACCGCATGATATGTCTCATCAACATAAGTGAGCCCATTATCCTCTTTTAGTTTTTGAACAACAAAAAAGATATTCAAAAAGATTGAACACAATAAAATCCAAACCAAAGTTTTTTTCAAAGTTCATCCCTCTACTTTCTTGAGTCCGTTTCTTTAATCGGATACTCTCTTCATCATTCCACCAACACCCTTTCAAGATTTTGGTAAAATACTTTCGAGTATTTCAACCGGTATCTTTGCCATTTCAATTCCACAGATTTTCCATTTATCTTTCCGGAATAACCGGTCTCTTGATCAACTTCAACTACCTTCATTTGAATAAGCAGCTTGCTGTCTTTGTAAAACTTCAGAACCAATTCCTCTTCTTCGTTCAAGCTTCCAATTGTTCTTACGATGTTTTCTTTATCACAGAATATTCCACTCACACCTTCCAAAATTTCCTTTGCATTTACTTCTTCCGCGTCTTCTGCCGATTCAATTACAATCGTGTCTGCGTCAAGCGAATTTAAGACATAACGCATTTCCATACTGGAAGACATCGAGAAAAGCGACAAAAAAAGCACTAAGAAAAATACAATCATGCCCATATTCCTTTTAAATGATTCTTTGCGCCAGATCAATACAACATACATAAGGAAAAATATAGCGATGGCCGTATAATAAAAATATGGTAGTTCAAATATTCTTGCCATAATACCGTAACTCCTCTTCTTGGCTCTTTGTGACAGTTCTTAAATAACACGGACAACCCTCTTCAAAGATAGGCCTCTTCTGACTGCAACGCAACAAATCTCAATCATACTCTTTAGATACAAATTGGATTCCGTCCCAGAAATATCTTTCCAAATAGTATCCTCCCCCCTCTTTTTTAGGAAGATTAATAATTAACTCACCATCCGCTCCTCTCTGGAAATCTTCTGAATGATGCGGATTGGCTCTCATAATAGTCTTGCTATCATCAAAGGTGAATACATAAAGGGAATCATCCTTGACTGTAAATACAATGGTCCCTGAACCGCGTTTGTCAATGATGCCCATATTGAAATCAAGATTTTCGTCATCGTTGTAATCAGCCCCCTTAATCGGAAACGTTCCAACGAATCCAATCTTTTCATAGCCAAAGCATTCATTGAACTTCAGCGAATCAACAACCTCCCCATCCTTTACCAGCCACAAATCAACAACCTCCCCATCCTTTACCAGCCACAACTCAAATGCACCATAAAAACCGCTATTATACATATCGAAATCTTCATCATCAGGTGTTAACGGGGGCAGAACTACCGTCTGCACCAGCTTGACCTCATAGGGATTGTCCGCCATGTTGTTAAACTCCGCAATAATTTTCGATCCGTCCATCCAACCAAGTCCTTCCAGCTCCCTTGGTTTGGCTGGCAATGATAGAATCTTTTGGTTCCCCTCCATGAATGACAGTCGATACCCATCAACCTCCATTAACATATAAAGAGTAAGGGACAGCTGCTCATCGGAGAAGTCAATCAGCTCCAAAGGGGCATTGAACACAATGACATAATGTTTCCCCGGCTCACCACTATCCATTATTTCCCTCACATCTCCATGTAATGCCAATGGGCTGCTCCATTTCTCAGGCTTTCCATCAACATATAATGCATGATCAAGGATGGTCACTTCATCCCCTTTTGGAATCGTGATTGAACCGCTTATATAAGAAATCTGATCAATCATCTTTGGTTCATTTATGTCTACAACATATTGGATCCACTGAAATGAATTCGCCTCATCTTCTCGATCTTCGACAACACTGTTTTTCTGCTCGTCAACTTCAATAATTTCAGATTCCTCATTTGGTTCATTTTCCATCTCAGCACTTTCACTATTCATACAACCCGATAAACCAAACATCATGCAAATAAGAAACACAATAAATCTCTTCATTTTCACTTCCTACCCTCCAGCAACCCCTCTATAACCCATTCACTATACTTCTCTGCATAGTCTCGTCATCAATGGCAAATTCCCGAGCACATTTTCAAAATAAATCATGTGTAATCTTCTGCAGGCTTTACATGCGATTCAATATCAAAAGACTTCACCCATAATAATTTTATCACTTTCGCTTATTAAAACAACTTTATTCAAATAAAATATCTACTTTACGCAAAAAAATAAACACAGGAGAGAACTCTCCTGTGTTTCCTGTTAGTCTTATGCTTTTTCCGTCAGGATCTCCCTGAAAATATCCAGAAACTGCTGAATCTTTTTATCGCCAATATTCAGTGCTGGAATTAATCGAAGCACGGTGCCGCTAGTGGTATTCACCATGCAATGGCGTTCCAAGAATGCCTCTTGCAACAGCGGCGCCGCCTCTCCGACATCTACACCAATCATCATGCCAAACCCGCGAATCTCCCGGATCACTCCAGGGAATTCCGCATTCAGTTCCTCAAGCCCTGACACAATGCGGCGAGATTTTCGATTTACCTCATCCAAGAATCCGTCTTCCAACAACTTGGTGACCAGTGCAGTTCCCCCAGCAGCGGCAACCGCGTTGCCTCCAAAGGTCGTGCCATGGTTGCCCGGCGTCCATACACCCGTAAGCGCCTCTGCAACCAATAGTCCACCCAATGGAAGTCCGCCACCCAAAGCTTTGGCGACACAAACCAGATCCGGTATAATCCCATACTGCTCATGGGCGAAAAGCGTTCCCGTTCGACCCAAGCCTGTCTGAATCTCATCAATCACTAAAAGAAAACCATAGGTTTCTTTCAACTTGATAATCTCGTCAACAAATGCCTGTTCTACAGGACGCACGCCGCCCTCTCCCTGAATCATCTCCAGAAATACAGCTGCGGTATCTTCCTTGACCATTTCACGAATCGATTCGATCTCGTTCATCTCAAAATGCGCAATCCCTGAAAGCAGCGGCGCGAAAGGTTCTTGGTAAGCCGGCTTTGCCGTCAATCCCAAGGCACCCATGGTTCGCCCATGAAATGCGCCATTGGCTGAAAGCATGGTCGTCTTCCCATTGGTATTCCCCCATTTGCGCACCATCTTAATCGCGGCTTCTATCGCTTCCGCCCCGGAATTCGTAAAGAAAACCTTGTCGGCAAAGCTATTATCCACCAAGAGTTCCGCCAATTCTACCGCCGGTTCCGATGCGAAGTAATTGGATAGATGCAGATACCGATCCACTTGATCATGGATCGCTTTCTTCACTGCCGGATCCGCGCCCAGATTATTCACGGCAATGCCGGAGAAGAAATCCAGGTAATGGATGCCATTCTCATCGATTAGCTCATGGCCTTCCGCCCGATCGATCACGATCGGCAAGCGCTTATAGGTATTCAGGATTACTCTTTTGTCTCGTTCGATTCGATTCATGTTCTGCCTCTTTTCTATCCGCGAAGATCGTCGAGCAATTGTGTTTTCTCTTCGGTCTTTGCGTCCTTGTCTTTGATGATTCTCGCTGGTGTTCCCGCAACGACCACGCCTGGTGGTACATCTTCAGTAACAACCGCTCCTGCCGCTACAACACTGCCTTTGCCGACGCGAACGCCTTCCAAAACAACCGCATTAGCACCGATCAAAACACCGTCCTCAATAATAACCGGCGTCTTTGAAGGGGGCTCCAATACGCCCGCAAGAACTGCTCCTGCACCGATATGGGCATCTTTGCCAACAGTCGCTCTCGCGCCCAGTACCGCACCCATGTCGATCATGGTTCTCGCCCCGATGGAAGCGCCGATATTAATGACAGCACCCATCATGATGACAACGGAATCGCCAATGCTCACATGGCTTCGAATAAAGGCACCCGGCTCGATGCGGGCATTGATATTTGTTGTATCCAAAAGCGGAATGGCAGAGTTTCTTCGATCAGCTTCCCACTCGTAGGATTCGATTTTATCTGCATTTTGCTCCAAGATCCCTGTCAATTCATTGGCTTCCCCGAATACGGTAGCAACCTCGTTGCCGCCATAAACCCGGCAAGAACCGAAATCGATCAAATCAAGCTCACCTTTAATGGTCAGTTTTACCGGCGTCGACTTCTCGACCTCTTTAATATACCGTGCAATTTCATAAGGATCCGTCAGGTTCTGATTCATGCCTTTTCCTCCTTCATAAATACATCTTTCATTTCATAAAACCCAGCAGGCTGATTGACTAACCATCGGCCTGTTTTCAATGCGCCAGAAGAAAAAACTTCCTTCGATAACGCTTGATGGGAAAAGGTAAGAACCTCGCCGGCTCCTGCAAAGATTACATCATGCTCGCCCACAATGGTTCCGCCGCGAATGGCATGAATGCCGATTTCACCAGGGACCCTCGCTCCATCTTCCAGTCCGCGGCCATACTTATACGCGCCACGCCCTTTTGATACGGCACCCGCCAGAGTCTTTGCTGTTCCGCTTGGGGCATCCTTCTTCTTGTTATGATGCTTTTCAACAATTTCCACATCATAATCCAAGAGTTTCTCCGCCACATCCTCGAGCAAGAACCGCAACAGATTCACGCCATAAGAGGTGTTGGTCGACCAAAGGATTGGACAGGAGGCGCTAGCCTCTTTAATTCGACTAATCTCTTCGTCATTGAAACCCGTTGTACAGATTAACAATGGAACACCCAATCGGGTGCCATAAGCCAATACGTCCGAGAGATTCGACGGATGAGAAAAATCGATCACCAGATCCGCTTCTCCATCAAAGTTCTTCAAGCTTTTAATCTCACCGGGCGCCAGCAACTCTTTTCTTGGAGCGACTCCGGCTACAACTTCGTCCGTCACACTTTCCGTTACGGTTTTTACTACCCATTGGCCCATGGTTCCATCAGCGCCGTAAACAATTACACGCATGATTACACCTCCAACAGGCCGAAGTTTTTCAATTCCCGAACCAGAGTTTCTTCGTTGTTCGGTTGGATCTCAATCAAAGGCAAACGCATGGTTCCCGCGTTCATACCCATTAAATTCATCGCTTTTTTCACTGGAATCGGATTCGTCTCCGTGAATAGCTGGTGCACGAGCGCGTTCATACCCAGTTGAATATCCAAGGCTCGTTTGGTATCTCCCGCCAAAAACGCATGGCACAATTCTGAGGTTTCTTTCGGCAAGATGTTCGCTACAACAGAGATCACGCCGGATCCGCCCAGGCTCATCAACGGAACAATCATATCGTCGTTGCCTGACCACATCTGAAAATCGGATGGGCAAAGTCGTGCGATATCCGCGCATTGCGTAATGTTTCCAGATGCTTCTTTCACACCGCAAACCATTGGATGTTCTGAAAGAGCCGCCACAGTTGACGCTTCCATATTTACACCGGTTCGTCCCGGCACATTGTACAAAATAATTGGGATGTTCACCACATCGGCAATCGCAGTAAAGTGAGCAATCAATCCCTTTTGTGAACTCTTGTTATAGTACGGTGTTACGACCAAAAGTCCATCTGCGCCAATCGATTCAGCGTATTGGCTAAGTTGAATGGCATAGGCCGTATCGTTAGAACCCGTTCCTGCAATGACCGGAAGTCGGCCTGCAATATGATCCACCGCAAACTTCATCACCGCTTTATGCTCGCTATCATTCATGGTTGCCGCTTCGCCTGTGGTACCACAGGTAATAATGGCATCAGTGCCTTGCTCCACATGCCAATCCAACCACTTTCCGTAGGTATCAAAATCAATCTGTCCCTGCTCATCGAACGGGGTTACAACCGCAACGCCTGATCCTTGAAATAACATAGCTTCCTCCTTATAGGATGTCTAATAACAATTCAGCAATCTGTACGGTGTTCGTTGCAGCGCCTTTTCGGATATTATCCGCTACACACCACATGTTCACACCATTATCCTGAGAGAAATCTCGACGGATTCGACCCATATATACCTCGTCGGTACCCTCTACATCGATCGGCATTGGGTAAAGTTCTTTCGAAGGATCATCTATCAGGATGATGCCTTCTGTTTCCGCCATCAAAGCCTGAACAGCTTCTACGGTAAATGGCTTCTCAAATTCCAGGTTGATGGAAACGCAATGTCCGTAACGAACCGGAACGCGAACCGTTGTTGCCGTTACCTTCAACTCTGGTCTTCCCAAAATCTTTTGCGTTTCTTCGATCATCTTCATCTCTTCTTTGGTGTATCCATTTTCCTCAAATACATCAATTTGAGGCAAGATGTTATACGCGATTGGATAATTATATTTTTTAGGCGCTATGCCTTTCATGCCGTCTTCCAAATCTCGGATGCCGCCGACGCCGGATCCTGACACTGCTTGATACGTATTATAAATAATCCGTTTGATCCCAAATGTGTCATCCAAGACACGAAGGGGAACCACCGATTGAATCGTTGAACAGTTTGGGTTCGCGATGATGCCGTTATGCTTTTTCACATCTTCCGGGTTCACCTCAGGAACAACCAAAGGCACATCTGGGTCCATTCTCCAATGGCTGGAATTGTCCACGACCACAACACCCTTGGATGCTGCGATTGGCGCGAATTTTTCAGAGATTCCACCACCTGCCGAGAAAAGCGCGATGTCCATGTCTCGATCGAAAGAGCTTTCAGTCAATTCTTCCACAATATAGGTGTTTCCTCTGTACTCTACTTCTGATCCCGCTGATTTCGCGGAAGAGAAAAGATAGAGTTGATCGATCGGAAAATCCTTCTCCGCCAATACCTTTAAAAACGTTCTACCTACCATTCCTGTTGCGCCTACAATCCCTACATTAACCTTGCTTTTCATCATCTTCATCCTTTCTCGACTATAATTCAAATTCTTTTGCGATTGCTTGAATCGCTGCTTGTTTTCGATCCGATGGGATCGTATAGGATATGCTTATCTCTGATGTCGTTACCTGGAAGAAGGGAATTCCCTCCCGTGCAAATAACTGAAACATCCGAGATGCTACGCCGCTGGTATCTCTCATTCCAATGCCAACAACGGATATCTTCGTAATATCGCCCTGAAGGCGAGCCTGAACATTGATCCCGTCATGCTTAATCGTATGGATCGCTTTTCTAACCCCTTCCCGATCGCCCACTTCACAGGTGAAACTGATGGCAACCGTTCCTTCCATGGGTGCTGTCTGTGAAATCATGTCCACGTTGATTTCCTGTTCCTGCAGTGCCTGAAAGATGCTGGCAACAGCGCCGGGATCATTGGGGATCTTCTCCACCGTGACCATCAGGATTTCACCACTTACACTTAAACCAGTAATCAATTTCTTTTCCATAGCTTCTCCCTCATCAATCCAGGTACCCGCCTTTTCCGACAGGCTTTTTGCCACATAAATCGGAACGCCATATTTCTTTCCGATTTCTACGGCCCTCGGCTCCATGACTCCAGCTCCCAAGGCGGCCATTTCCATCATCTCTTCATAAGAGATTTGATCCAACTTTTTTGCCGATGGAACCATTCTCGGATCCACACTGTACACGCCTTCCACATCCGTGTAGATTGCACAGTCAAATCCAAGCTTCGCAGCAAGAGCGACAGCTGTTGTATCCGATCCGCCTCGGCCAAGGGTTGTAATATCACCAGCTTCATTCATACCCTGAAAACCGGCTACCACCACGACCTTTCCCAAGGCGTGCTGGGCTTTAATCGCCGTTGGATCAATATTCGCAATCCGGTTTCTTGTATACTTGCCTTCCGTGCGGATGCCCGCCTGCGCGCCCGTCATGGATATGGCTGCAACGCCTTCGGCATCCAGCCCCATAGCCATCAATGCCACGCTTTGCTGTTCCCCTGTGGAAAGGAGCATGTCCAGTTCCCTGGGATCCGGAGTATCTGACAGATTCATGGCCATTTCTACCAATCGATCCGTCGTCTTGCCCATGGCGGAAACAACCACCACAATATTTTCACCGGTTTCCCGACGCGTTCGCACAAAACTTGCAATTGCTTGCATTTTTTCTACCGTGGCAACCGAGGTGCCTCCAAATTTCATAACCGTTCCCATTTACGCCTCCAGATCCAGATCGTTTCGAATCAAATCCTCAAAGGATTCTCGTTTTGTCACCAATCGATCTTGCCCGTCTTTTACCATAACCACCGCTGCTCGGCGAACCGAGTTATAATTAGAAGACATGGAATAGGTATAGGCTCCCGTTGAGGCAATGGCCAATATGTCGCCGACTTGTGCCACTTGCAACTTTGTGGATTGAATCAAGACATCCCCAGATTCACAACACTTCCCTGCCACGCAAACCTCTTCAGTGGTCTCATCGTTCATGCGATTGGCAATCACGCCTTCATACACCGCCTGATACAGCGCTGGTCTTGGGTTGTCCGTCATACCGCCATCTACCAAAACATATCGCTTACCACTGTAGGTCGTCTTTCTCGATTCTACCGTGTAAAGAGTGGTACCTGCATTGCAGACAATGCTTCGGCCCGGTTCAATCATCACACGGTTGATTCCAAGATTTCTTTCGGCAATTTCTTCTTCTAATGTAGCGATCATGGCATCGAGCATATTCCCAAGAGCAATGGGTGCATCTCCCTCTGTGTAATAAACGCCGAAACCGCCACCAAGATTCAGGGTAGTCAATCGAATTTTCGTTTCCGTCTCCACTTTCGCCACAAATTCCGTCATCACACGAACCGCTTGTAAGAAGGATGAAGATTCAAAGATCTGCGATCCGATATGGCAGTGAATTCCTTCCACCTGAAGATAAGGCGCGGCGTTCATTTCAGTGAACCAGTTGAAGATATTAGGATCAAAGATGCTCTCCCCAAACTTCGATGAATAAGTGGAGGTTTGAATATATTCATGAGTATGGGCTTCAATTCCCGGATTCACACGAATGAGAATCCTCGTCATCTGCTCACGCTCACGAGTGAGTCTGTCGAGTTTTACAAATTCATCATGATTGTCTACCACGATTACGCCAACTCCAAGATCCAAGGCCATGGTCAGCTCAGAAATGCTTTTTGAATTGCCATGCATGACAATACGCTCCATGGGGAAGCCTGCACGCTTTGCGATATATAAATCTCCATCCGACAGAGTGTCCATGGACAGTCCCTTCTCAGCAATCAATCGACAAAATGCCAGATTCAAAAATGCTTTTGATGCATACACAATATTGGTTTCGAATTGCTCCGATTGAAAACGACTTAAAAAAGTTTCGATATTTTCTTCGATCAATTCCTGATCCATCACATAAAGCGGCGTGCCGTGCTTTTCCGCAAGTGTAATCGTATCGACCCCGCCTATATTTAAGTGATTTTCCTCATTTGCTGCCATTGTTCCAAATAATCTCATCATATCCATCCTTTCCGATTTTAATGAATTCCGCCTTGAACCTAGTTCCTGTCAGACCGCCTTCGTCTTAACCGCATAGTAGCAAATTAGTTCTTTTTGCTCTTCGTTAGCAAATGAAATTCTTTGCTAATCGCAGAACGAAGACTATTCATCTTGGGTATAAAAAAACGATCATGAGCAAAAGACTCATGACCGCATAAAATGCTGATTCATTCTTTCACCCCATGTATAAACGCTCTTCTTGTACGAATCTGGGCAGACTCGTACAGACAGTCTTATGCCTCTTAAAACATAAGCCCAAGGAATTTCTTCCTTTCGGCAATTCACCCTTTCCGGACCCCTCCGTACTCCTGATCATTGCATCCTCAATTTATACACCCATCAATATTCATTTGTTAATTGTCCCTATTATAAACACAGCACGAAGCCTTGTCAAAGGTTTTTTACATTTTTTTGACTTTTTATTCATACAAACGTATAATAAAGGAAATTTTGGAGGTCAAATATGACAAATTCTGAAACCCTCCAAGCGATTATCGCGGATCGACGCGCCTTGCATAAAATCCCCGAAGCGAGCTTGGAAGAAAGTAAAACTGCCACATACCTCGAACAACAATTAGTAGCGATGGGCTATGCGCCCGAGCGCATTGTAGAAACAGGGGTCTATGTATATATTCCCGGAACTGAAGGAAATAAAACCTATGCTTTTCGAGCGGATATGGATGCACTTCCTCTTCAGGAAGAAAACAACACCGCATATGCCAGCAAGCACCCAGGTTATATGCACGCCTGCGGCCATGATGGTCATATGGCCATCCTCTTAGGGCTCGCTCGCGCCTTGAAAAATAAAACCTTAAAAGAGAATATTCTTTTGATCTTTCAACCCGCCGAAGAAAATATCGGGGGCGCGAAACTGATCTGCGACGCGGGTCTGCTCAAGGAACATCAAGTGGATGCCATCTTTGGCCTACACCTATTCCCCACCGTACCGGAAGGCGTCATCGCCTATAAGGCGGGCGCCATGATGGCAACCAATGCCGAGGTGAATGTGGATGTGATTGGGCAAAGCGGCCACGGCGCCATGCCACACACGGCAAAAGACAGCTTGGTGGTTGCGGCAGAACTCTTGTTAGCCTATCAAACCATTATCTCCCGTAGCGTCAATCCCTTTGAAACCGCGGTCGTCAGTTTTGGGAAAATGGAAGGCGGCACCATACGAAACGTCGTAGCCGGTTCCGCAAGACTCGAAGGAACCCTGCGCGCCTTCTCAATGGAAACGTTGGATCTCTTGATGGCTCGCATTCAATCCATTAACACAGGCTTCTCTCAAGCCCACCAAGTGAAGATTCAAACGGAATTCAACTTCTGCTATCCGCCGGTCTTGAATGACGAGATACTGACAGAAAAAATTCATCATGCCTTCGCAGATTTTAAAACCCAGCCCGCAGAACCATCGGCAGGGGCGGAGGACTTTTCCTTCTATCAACAGGAAGTCCCCGGATTCTTTTTCTTTTTGGGAACAAGGAATGAAGAACAAGGACTCATCGCTCCTCTTCACAATAGCAAATTTGATTTCAATGAAGAGGTACTTGGTGTGGGCGTTGATGCATTTCTGGCAATCGCCGAAAGTTTTCACGCATTTGAATAAAAATTAGGGGCTGTCTTTCGACAGCCCCTTTACTATGTGCGACTTACATGGCCGGTTCGACCACGCTGAAACTTTCAAATCCTCTACTGATGATCAATCCCATATTAACCCTCAGCTCATGATACGATTGATACGGGCCAATGAACACAAACTCCAAGTTCCATCATTATTCAATCAACCTGATCTCCACACAATTTCTACCCTTGCGCTTGGCGACATAAAGCGCCTCATCCAATCTTAAAAACGTTTGATCAAAACTCTCAAAGATTTCACGGTCCGCTTCCATCATGCCCATGCTGCAACTTACCCAATCCGATACATACGATTTCTCATGAGCAATCCGCAAATCGGCAATCCGCTTGGGCAACTCTTCTGCCAAGGCACGCTGCCCGTCTGCATCCAGTTTGCGATACACGAGCAAAAACTCGTCCCCACCATACCGGTATACTTGTCCCTCCAGCTCTTCAGCTATCATGGCCAAGAGCTCGGCAATCTTTCGAAGGCAATGATCCCCTTCCAAGTGGCCGTAAAAGTCATTGTATTCTTTAAAATAATCCACATCAAATAGCAACGCCCCTAGTCGTTTTACCTCAGGATACAGCTCCCCTCGCGTAAACTGCTCGAAGTGATCCTGCATGGCACGCCGATTATTGATGCCTGTCAGCCGATCGATATACGAAATGGTATGCAAATCGGATTTTTCCTTGCGCAATTGATCCAGCTCAATGCGCAAATCAATGTTGCGGATTTTCCTCGCTCGTCGTATTTCTTCAAATTTCATTTGGTATTTATAGAACTTCCGCAAAGTATCATATGATTTTGTGGTTTCATGGGTCTGCTCATAATGCTTGGATAGAAGGCCCAAATATTGAATATGCAAAGGCAAAAACGCATTCTTCTTCGAATAGGCGATCGCTTCCAGCAATAGTGCTTCCCCTTTTTCTAATTTTCCCTGAGACTGATACACGCGATACAGGTCTTCATAGGCTGCATTTTGATCCATGACAAAAGCAAAATACGGTGCCTCTCGATAGAATGCCAAAGCTTGCTTCAAAAGAGTTTCCGCCAAACTAAAATCGCCCTCCAAATGTGCCAAATGCCCGTAGGTTTGTTGCATAATGGTCGCATAATGTGAATCTTCCTCGATTGTTCCAATCGCGGACGCTTCCTTCAAATACCGCCTCGCTTGATCCGGATCTTCCAATCGAATATAGGTATTCGCAATATTAGTCTTCAAAACCCACCAGAATTCATCGTCTTCGGCATCGCAAACCTCTTGCGCTTCCAAATAATACTGCAACGCCGTGTCATATTTCTGAAGCAAGCGAAATATTTCACCGACATTGTTCAGTGCAGAATATAATTTTGTCCCAACATCATATTCATAATAAAGTCGCATATACTCTAAAAATTGCTCCAAAGCTTCCTCGTAGTTTTGTTCAAACATCAAGCAAAGTCCAATACCCGAGGTTGCTCGCACTTCGGTTTCGTAGGCACGTGCTAAAACCGCGTGCTTTCGCGCTTCTTCCAACTTTTCCAAGGCTTGTTTGATCTCGAGCTGATTCAAATACGCCATCCCCTGGGCGTAAAGAGCATAAGCAACTCCTTCCTCGACCTGGTTCATACGGCATTCCACAAACAGCTCTTGAGCAAGTGTGCGTAGCTTCTCAATATCCGAGACCCGCGAACTACTGATCAATCGTTGGATTTCTTGCATCTTTTCTTTGTATACGCGTTTCATATGACTCATCCTTTCACAGTGAAATGAATCCCAAAACAATCAAGATTTGAGCAATCATATAAGTTGCGATCACCCAGAACTTATTATGTTCAAAAGGATGACCATATTTCCGATACATAACCATCGTATCGGAAAAAATAAAAATCAAAGCTCCAATAAACGGGAGTAGCGTTCCTTGTGTATAAACCATGGAATATGCAAAGAGACTCATCACCCCAATGATTCCGGCATACAAGCAAGCCAGTTCGAACACATGGCCTGTCTGCTTCAAACTTTTACCCATCAAGCGGTACCCTGTCCAAATCCAAATCGGATATAGCACCATCACCCACCAGCCGGTAATTGGAATCGCCCAAACGCCACCATATTGGATAAAGGAAATCACATAAAACAAATGTCCAATTCCAAATGCGACAGGACCAACCATCTTCCATCGATTCCCACTAGGAAACATCATAAACAGATCACCAATCCAGCCAAAGAACAATGCACCCAATAGTGTTGGAACCAACATCTCTGCCCGTAGCAGATAAAAAACAAGGAGAGTCGGCAAAAACAAGGTCTTGGTAATTCTTCGCTTTTGGTTGCCTGACCAATCAAATCGCAGTTGTAAACCGACTACAAGTCCTAAAACTATTCCTTCCATGCACTCTGCCTCTCATTTTTGTCTATACGATAAAGATTCCCATAAATTGGAATCTTTAATCATAAACTTATTCCATGTACTCGTAGAATCCTTCCGCAATCTTATCTCCCGTACCGATCATAAATACGCGATTATTTTCCACATAGACTTCCAGCTCACCACCATCCATAATCACACGAACACGTCCATCCGTGAGTCCCAAGCGATCCGAAACCGCAACGACTGCGCAGGCGCCGGTTCCGCAGGCCAAGGTTCTTCCCGCGCCCCGTTCCCAAGTCATAAGCCTCAAGGTATGATCATCTAGTCTTTTAACAAAGTTTGCATTGGTCTTGATGGGAAATCGATCCGTCATATTTTCTAATGCCGATCCGACCGTCGCGATAAGCTCATCACGCTGCTCTTCCACAAAGGTCACCGCATGGGTGGTCAGCATAAATACACCCGTCCACAAGAGGGTTTCTCCACCAGCTTCAATCGGTTCTTGAATCATTTCCGGCTTGTCACATTTCACAGGCACCTGCTCCACCGAATAATCCGGCTCACCCAAGTCCACCTGCACCCTGCCATCTTCCAAAATAGAAAGACCTACCGGTCCGCCCAGCGTTTCTAATGTAAAAACATCACCCGCTACCAGGTTCTGCTCAACCGCATATTTGGCAATGCATCTGCTGGCATTTCCACACATCGGTGCAATCGTTCCATCATTATTATAAAAATCCATCTTCAAGTCTTCGCCTTCGGACAAGACCACCATGCCGTCCGCCCCGATTCCAAAATGTCGGTCACATACGGTAATCGCTAAATCCGATCGTTTGATTTCTTCAATTTCTGCCGCCTGAAAAATGATAAAATCATTCCCTAGACCCTGATATTTCATAAATGGAATCTTCATCCAATCAACTCCTTTAACCTATTCTATTGAATTTTCTGTCTTTCTTCAAGGAATTTGACTTCTTTTTCCATTTTTTCTTCTTCTAATGGGGTTGCTTGATCCCCTCGATATCGTACACGGTTGTAGATATCCACAATAGAATCCGATTCTTCTTGGCTTATCCCCAAATCCTCCACATACTCCGCAACTTGATTCGGCGTTGTCGCCGGTTGCAAAAAGGAGTGTTGTCGATTCAACAGCCGCAGCCACTTTGCAAACAATTCTCTATACCGAGACAAAACCTCGCCCTGTTTCTTATTTTCCTGATCCATCGGTTTCTTTCGGCGCCCAAAGATCTCCTGCAAACCAAGAAAACTTTTTTCCTCCACTTGCGGATTCTCTTCCAGCACAGCCAATCCCTGTTTTCTTCGCCGCATGGTCACCAACATAGCAGCAACTAAGAACACGATCAGAATGAGCCATCCGGCCCATTGCATAAAGGGGGTTATCATTTCCGATCCCAGACTCATGTCACCATCCGGCAAGCCGCCCTCTGTCGGTGCCAAGTTGACTTGGTCAGGCTTGAACAAAAGAATCAACTTCTTTAAAAGCTGAGAGCCCTTCGCCAGCACAACGGCCAATGGATATAAAATCCAGGTCATCAACTGACCCAGAACCGCCGTGATCCCCGTGGTCCAGATCGGCGGCATCCATGCGGAAAAGAAGAATAATCCGCCGATAACAAAAATGACTATGGAAACCCCGTTAAACAACAAAAGATTTTTCTCTCGGTTGATCTGATGGCCGTTCTTTTGCCGATACACCATCAAAAGATTGACCCGCACCATCATCAAGGCAGCTGAAAGAAGATAAACCGGAATGCTCCACCGAATAAATGCGTACGTCTCCTCCCAACCCACCATGGGTGTTGCCGTCAGAATCACGAAAATCATCCCTAAGGAAATAAGTAGTGATCTTCCAAAGGCGCCGGGGATTAAATAGGCATTCAGTTGCGGCTGATTCAAAATCCAAAGCCCATATAGAATCACCATCACCCACTGCCGAGTCAGCACCAAATCAAATTGCCAAAAAGAAAAGGCAATCGCGACGATCAGCCAAAAAGCGGTTTCGGCCGGTTGCAAGGTCTTCTGCCTTCGATATGCAAAAATAACCAGCACCAAACTAAATCCAAAAATCGCACCACTATAGGGAATCCCAAAGAAGTGGAGAATCACTCCACCAGGAATCAAGGATCGCATCAAGGCATAGAAAATCCAATTCCCCGTTCCCATCATTCGATTCCATTTAGATGCCATCGACAAGTCCCTCCCTCCATGGAATTTGGATATTATGATCATGAACGCCGTTTGATTCCAGAAGTGCCAGCTGCACAGCTTTTCCTTCAAATCGCGCTTGATTGATCATTTCCCTTGCATCCTCTGTAAGGGATGCTGCTACAACAACTAGGGTTGTATCTACTGGCAACTGCACCAGCCGCTCCCATAGAACGCCTTGAAAATCAGCACTTACCTGATCGGCAATTCGCGCGGACTTTTCTAAAATTTGACGGCCTCGCTCGGCATGCCAAACCGGAATACGTTCCGCACAAGGATCCTCCGCACGTAAAAAGGCATTGGTTTCATAAGCCACTGGAATCTTTTCCTCAATGGCATGAACCCCCAGGCTTGCCGCAAAGACAATTAATCGCTCTCGTTTATCGGGGCGTACCAAATACCGAAAGTTTTCTCCCATATTGATAAGAATGGAAAGCCGAGGTTCAGCCGTATATCCAAATTCTCGTACCATCAAAACCCCGTGTCGCGCAGTTGCTTTCCAATCCATGGTACGCATGGGATCACCCGGATGATACGCTCTCGCCCCAACGGGTTGATACAAATCCGGTAGAATCCACCGCCTTACCGAGACATCCCCCTGGGGAAAAGCCGCCACGGGCAGAATCGAAGTTAATGCCTCCACCCTGGGATAGACGGAAAGAGTGTCAAACTTCTCATCGAAATACTCCGCTTTCACCACCCCAAACAGGTCACCAATCACAATCTTGGTTTCTTTGAACACATAATATCCCCGTTTCGTCGCCTCCACAGATACCCGCCGCTTCAACCTCTGATAGGGAAGCAAGGAACTGGTTACCAACAACCGTTCTCTCTCGGGCATGCCCGTTTCGCGAATGCCGTCCGGCAAAGCCATCTCCCATTGAATCCACGGTAGAGGCAAAACTTTTCGATTCTCAATCACAAAGGAAAGGGCCGTCTGATCGCCCAAAAAGATAGAACGGTCTCGACACGTCCTTTTTGTTTTCAACCCAAGTACGGACCAATCTTTCCATTTCACCACAAGAAGCAGAATCAATCCTAGGATTAATCCCCCTCTAATCAACATGGTGATTCGCCTCCTCCATTGGTACCGTTTCATTCATTAAAATCTCTTTTGCAACCGCTTCTGTCGTTTTCCCCCGCATCCGTGCCTCACCGGACAAAATCATCCGATGCGCGACAACGGGCACAAAAAGAGCCTGCACATCATCCGGCAGCACATAATCCCGCCCCGACAGTGCTGCGTACGCGCGCGCGCCTTTAAAGAGCGCTAAAGAACCCCGTGGTGAAACCCCCATACGCAAATCGGAATGATTTCGTGTCTTTTGCACCAAGCGCAAAATATACGTGCGAATGGCTTCATTCACAATCACCTTTTCTGTTTCCTTGACAGCTGCAAAAATTTCTTCGGACCCGACGACGGCTTCCAGATCCACGAGGGGATCTTTCCCTTCAAAACGGGAAAGAATCAACGCCTCCTCTTCCATACTTGGATATCCCAAGGATATTTTCATAAAGAAACGATCCAATTGCGCCTCTGGCAAGGGAAAGGTTCCACCGGTTTCAATGGGATTTTGTGTTGCAATTACGAAAAATGGCCGTTCCAAAACATGGGTCTCTCCATCGATGGTAACCTGCTGCTCTTCCATGGCTTCCAACAGACTCGACTGCGTCCGTGGCGTGGCACGATTAATCTCGTCCGCCAGCACAAAGGAAGTCATCAAGGGACCCTTTCTCAATTCAAACCGACCCTCATTCGGCATAAAGACATTCACGCCTGTAATGTCCGACGGCAGTAAATCCGGTGTAAATTGAATCCGTGCAAAGGGAAGGTTCAAAGAACGGGATAAAGAACGCGCCAATTTGGTCTTTCCAAGACCAGGCACATCTTCCAACAAAACATGTCCCCCGCAAAGGAACGCGGTTAAAACTTGTGTAATCTGAGCCTCTTTTCCAACCATGACCCTTTGCATATTCTCCTGCATCTGCTGATGGAACGCTACTATTGTCATATCCAATTCCTCCTAATTTTCAAACATTTCGTCCATTCTTTCTTTCGTTTGCTTCCTCTTTCTTTCAATTTCTTTTATACTAAAGAAGATATCAATTAAAGGAGGAAGCTATGAAAATCAAACCGGCACATGTGGCGATTCGTACCAATGATCTGGAAGCGTCACGCCAGTTCTATATCGATCTATTGGGATTTACTGCTACCCACGAATTTGCAGGGGGAGAAAATCAATTGCTATTTCTTACCCTTGGCACACTAACCCTTGAGTTTGTTTACAAGGCTAATAACGATCAAATCGGATCGACAGGTGTCATCAATCATTTCGCCTTTTATTCCGAATCCAACCAAGAGGTGAAAGCCGCTTTACTCGCAGCCGGATACTCCATCACCAAAGAAATCGACACGCCAATCGACGGCAGCCTGCTTCTCTTTACGGAAGGCCCCAACGGTGAGCGAATTGAATTTATGGAACCAGTAGAAGCATAAAACAAAGGGAAGCCTAGCGGCTTCCTTTTTTTATGATCTTTTGAAAAGCCGTCGGGATCGCCAACTGATCAAATTCTTCCAGTTTCAACATTCGATTCATCGGATACTCCACCACCGGGCTTTCAGAGACCTCAAAGTGATATCCCGTCATCGTCCAAACACGATGGGTAAAGATATGTTCCGCCGAATGTCCTTTCCGACCCGGTCCAACCTGCAGATCAAACATTTCGTCCAAATAATCAAGCAAAGCTTGAAGCGCTTCTTCCTGGGTTTCTCCCTCTCCGCTGGGAAGGCCCCATAGCCCGGCCAATAAACCCTCGGCCGGCCGCTTTTCCAGCATGACTCGATCCTCAACATGAATCCAACCCACAGCGACTTCCACCCGCTTTGGCTTCTTCTTTTTACTTTTAATAGGCAACTCGTCCTGCTCATGATGCCACCGGGCATAGCAGTCCCCTTCCAATGGACACCGACCGCATGCAGGATTCTTCGGGATACAAATGGTTGCGCCGAGTTCCATCATCCCCTGATTAAAAGTCGCCGTATCCTCGGGAAGAATCGCAGATATTCTTTCTGTGATCAAGGTTCTGGTCCTAGGTTTCATAATGTCTTCCCAGATGCCAAACCAACGGGCCGCAACCCGTAGCACATTCCCATCAACAGCAGGTACTCGTTCCCCAAAGGCAAAACTGGCCACTGCACCGGCCGTATAGTCTCCAATTCCCGGAAGGGTTAACAACCCCTTTCGGGTTTGTGGAAATTCACCATCGTTCTCCGCCACAAGTTTGGCGCAGGCATGCAGATTTCTAGCCCGAGAGTAATAGCCTAGCCCTTCCCAGGCCTTCATTACAGCCTCTTCGGAAGCATTCGCCAGATCCTCCACGGTTGGAAATTGAATCAAAAATCGCCGATAGTAGTCCTTCACCGTCTCGACCCGCGTTTGTTGCAACATGATCTCAGAAAGCCAGATCCGATAAGGATCCGTCGTTTCTCGCCAAGGCAATTCTCGCGCATGAATTTGATACCAATCAAAAAAATGAAGCATGCCCGGTCGCTCCGGACCCACTTCCCATGCAATCAAGTCCGCAAGAAAAAGGAGATCACCTTCCAAGAGATCCATTTCCAGCAGTTCTTTTGGTTGCTTCCAAGCCACTTGTTGATAAACATTGGGGGTAACTTCCCCAAGGGATTGGCAAAACAATAAAAATAGCGCGACCTTCCGCTCGCCATAAGCAACGTCCACCCGCTTCCAGGGCTGAACGCCGCGCAAGTTTGCCGATAATTCTTCCCGCCATTCCCGAATTAAGGCTTCTTTTGGGGTTTCACCCGGCTCAATCTTGCCTCCAGGGAATTCCCACTTTCCGCCATGAATCGCTTCCGGTTTCCGCTGTCCCACAAGAACAGTCCCGTCTTCCCTCATGGCGATTCCCACCGCTACCTCAATCATTCTCTCACCTCACTCCTTTTATTGTACCATAAAAAAACCGTGCCAGCCCTCAACCTGCTGGTTGCTGCTTACACGCAAATCGCAAAAAAAAACACCCACATTTCTGTGGGTGAACTTCTTATTCTGCTGTGTAAGGAAGCAATGCCAATTGGCGTGCTCTCTTAATCTCAATTGTCACTTTTCGCTGTGCTACGGCTGTTGTGCCCAAGACACGACGTGGTAAAATCTTGCCACGGTCCGTTACACATTTGCGAAGAACCTCAACATTTTTATAGTTGATTTTTTTCATGTTATCGCCCGCAAAAGGGTTCATTTTTTTGCGTTTGCGAAAACGAGGTTTTCCTGCCATGTTCGTTTCCTCCTTTAAAATGGTATCTCGTCGTCATTAATCTGACTGAAACTATCGAAATCATCGTTGGAATTCGTTTGAGGTTTTGCCTGTGGCGCTGGACGATTCTCGAATGATGGGCGTGGTTGACTCGGCTGAGTTGCACCTTGCGATGCATTGGCTCGCTCAATAAATTCAACCCGATTTGCCAACACTTCTGTTGTATAAATCTTGCGTCCCTCTTGATTCGTATAAGATCCGGTTTGTACACTTCCCTCAATAGCAACCATGCGCCCTTTTGATAAGTAATTTGCGCAATTTTCCGCTTGACGTCCGAAGACAACCACTCGTGGGAAATCCGCTGTTGGTTTTCCTTGTTTTGCCAAATCATCTCGCTTATCACGAGAGTACCCCTTATCTACCGCAACAGTAAATCGGGCGACAGCCATATTGCTGCCTTGTGAGAATCGTAATTCTGGATCTGCTGTCAATCGACCAATTAATATTACTTTATTCATTCAAATTCCACCCTTTCGGACTAGTCTTCCACACGAATAATTAAGTGTCGAAGCAACTCCTCTGAAATACGCGCGATACGGTTCAATTCGTTTACTGCGTCTTCGTTACCTTCAAACGTAGTAAATGAGTAAAAACCTTCACGATACTTCATAATCTCGTAAGCAAGCTTTCTTTTTCCCCAATCGTCAAATTTAACGATGGATCCTTTTTGAGCTTCGATAATACCTTGGAATTTAGCGATCAAGGCAACACGTGCTTCGTCTGTCAAGTCTGGTTTAACAACCAAACCTAATTCATATTTTCTCATTTCTTTCACCTCCTCATGGACTCTGGCCCTCGCGGGCAAGGAATACTGTTGCACCGAAGTAGTATATCATACCTTTCTCCGATACGCAAGTGAGGTAAGAAAAGGCCGCTTATCAGCGGCCTTCAGAATGTTTACTCGTTACATTTCCGCTTGAATTAATGCCCCAAGTCGCTTAATGCCTTCTTTAATCTTCTCTTCATTCATGCTGGAATAGTTGATGCGCATGCAATGATTATTCTCTGAATTCGGGAAAAACGAAGCCCCAGGGACGAACGCAACCTTGTGCTCAATGGCTTTCGCACCCAATTCCTTGGTATTGATATGCTCAGGCAATTCAACCCAGGTAAACAAGCCACCTGTCGGTCGTGTGTATGTAACTCCTTCAGGGAAATACATTTCCATCGCTTCCATCATCACGTCACGTCGATTCCGATAAACATACTTGATTTTTTCAATATGATCGTAAATGCTGAATTCATCCAGCAAATTGGCCACGGTAATCTGGTTGACCGTGCTTGCCTGTAAATCCGCACCCTGCTTGCATAAAATGAATTTCTGCAAGAGTTCCTGATCCGCCTCAACCCAGCCCAAGCGCAACCCTGGAGTCAAGGTCTTTGAGAAGGTTCCCAAAAAGATGACACGGCCATCGTCATCCATACTGCGAATCGCCGGCATAGGTTCCCCTTCAAATCGTAACAAGCCATATGGATTATCTTCTAGAATCGGCAAATCGTATTGCTTCGCAAGGGCCAATAGTTGCTGTCTGCGTTCCAAAGACCATGTTCGACCTGACGGATTTTGAAAATCAGGAATCACATAGATCATCTTCACTTTATCGCCATATTTGCGGATCGTCGCTTCCAATTGATCCATGAGCATCCCGTCCGCATCTGTATCGACTTCAAGGAAATTGCACTCATACGCTTTAAACGCATTAATCGCACCCATATAACTTGGACTTTCCACGATCACATAATCTCCTTCATTGAAGAAAATGCGGCCCGCAAAATCAAGTCCCTGTTGCGATCCGTTGGTCACCAAAATATTATTGAATTCTGTTCCAATACCCATGGCACCCATTAAACCCGCGATATGTTTCCTCAAGGGATCGTACCCTTCCGTCGGCCCATATTGCAAGGCCTGCGCGCCTTGGGTTTGCATCGTCTTCACCATGGCTTTTTCAACTGCCTCCAGCGGAAATAATTCCGGCGCCGGCAAACCACCAGCAAACGAAATAATTTCAGGTCGCTGGGTTAACTTCAATAATTCTCTGATCTCTGATGCCTTAATTCGATCCATTCGATTTGCGTACTTCATTCTACCCCTCCATCATAACGTTTTCCTACTCTTATTGTACCTGAGATCTTGCTCCAATTCCGTTGTGATCTATTACAATTTAAACATGACCCGTAATATTTTCTTAATATTACAACACTCATGCCTTCTTCTAATCAAGTAGTCCCATTATAACGCTTTTCATATTTTGTTTCAAGTTCGTCATATTTCGTTGTTCCACACGTTCGTTTGTCTTTCTTCGGTAATGAAAAAAACCAGCGCACCTGCGCTGGTTACTCCTCTTCTTCCTTGGGCGCCATGGAAAGCACCACTTTTTTCACACGCTTATGGAGCTCTCGGCGTTCAATCCAAACTTCCCGATCGCACCCCATGCATCTCAATTTCATATCCGCACCCGTTCGTACCACTTTCCATTCATGAGATCCGCAAGGATGCTGTTTCTTTAACCACAAAATATCACCGATATAATACTTTCGAATAACCGCCATTGGAACCTCCTTATTCTTCGCTCACCGGAAAGACGTGCTTCTTCAAGCCTTCCTTCTCTACACGATAGATCCCCATAATTTCAAGGTTTTGTGCTCGCACCTTGTCTTGAATGCTCCCCTGATCTTTTTTTTCAAATCGCAAGGATAATCCACAACTTGCTGTAATTTCCCTTGGTGTCGGAATAATCCGAACACGAAATCCCTCTTCTTTCAATTCCTTCTCGCATCGCATCGCTTGCTGCGTAGAATCGAAGGTGAAAATATAAAAAATATCCATCTTATCTCCTATGATAAAATCAACGTATTTTCTGTTTCTTGCAACGCCTCTACAATAGAATACATATTGCTCACCGACCCAACGGCAATCTTATCACCGAGATCAAAGAAATTCAAGCAGGTTCCGCATACCAAGATTTCAACCCCGGCAGCCTCCAGTTTTTCAAGATCCTCAATACTTTCCGCACCTTCACAGGCAAGCTTGACTCCGCTATTGTAAAAAATAATCGTCTGTGGGTATGGGTGTACTTCCGTCAGCGTATAAATAAATCCCTTCATCAAGATCTTCCCAAGCGCCTCATCGCCGCGGCCCATAGTATCCGCCGCAATGGCAATGGTGCGAGGCGCCAATTTTGATTCCACGACTTCTTTTTTCTTCACATTCTCTCCCTTTGTAATCAATACCGCAATATGGTCGCCCTCTTCTTTCACTTCATAGGGGAATCCTAGCTTCGTCGCCATTTTTTTTACGTTCTCCCGGGCCACCACATTGTCGACGATAACCTCAACAACACCGGACTCAATTGATTCCAACGCCTTTTTTGTTTCTATAACGGGTTGCGGACATGGAAGTCCGATTGCATTTACCTTCATTTTTATCTCCTCCTACATATACATAAACGGATTGTGCGAGAAAAACTCCTTGATGATCCAGCTATCTGCGACCCCTTGTGAAATTGGGCTCGTTGGAACCAGCCAAACACTCGGCGCCACCATTAAAAGCGCTTGATACACAAGAAACAATCCAACGATGGAAAATATCACCGCTCCGCCAATTCGATCCTGTTTTCCAAATTTCAGTTTTCGTGTTATCATACCCACCATTACCATAGCAATGGCTAATAAAAGAAGCAAGCTCACAAAGGCATTCACCTGAATCAAATTCAAATCGGATAATCGATCAATGCCTCCAGGGGTGACAATCATTTCTTGAGTCATCTCACTCATCCAACTCGACATTCGATCGTCTTGCATCATAGGGTGCTGAAGTAAAAGCCTGCTTCCTTGCGAAAAACGGCTGACCTCTCCTGTTTCTACGGTCCGGATCACCGATTCCGTCCAGCGTAATTTAAAATCCAAAATCCCTTTGAACTCAATCAGAAAGAAATCATGGATCCAAAATGCAATGCGATAACTCAACATTCTGATCGGAAAAAGAATCAATAAAATGGCCGTAGAAAAGAGTAGCCCCTTGCGATGACCAATTTCGATTCCAACCAATAACACGCCAAGATAAATCAAGTCAAGATTCATACGCACTCCTTACTTATTGAAAAACAAACCATGCAATGGGGTTATAGACAAAAAACCAATGGCCAATTCGTGCGGTCTGCACCCATTGCGAAATCGCCGCATCAGGATTAATCAGGACATAAGGCTGCACCATCGCCAGCAAAATCCAAAGTAATACGATCGCTTTTAACAAGCCAAACACAAAACCCAAAAAAGCATTCATTGTTCTCAATACCGGCAGATCAGCTATCCGATCCAGTAACATAACCAAAAGGGACACGATGGCATAAAAAAACAAAAACAAGACGATCATAACCAAACCGGAGAAAATCATTTGACTTAAATGATCGGTAATTCCTGCAACAGTTCCTTGATCCATGCTCAAGGTCGCCAATTGTTTGGATGCCAACACCTTCTCCACCACCTCAGGTGGAATCCCTTGGGTACTTAATCCTGCTTTCACTTCGGGTGTCAATAAGCCTTGCACCTGTTCAAGCCTCAATTGATCGATCAAGCCTGAATTGATTCCGATTTTGTCCAACAGATCTGTTAAAAATAATTGAATTTGTAACACACTGTCTTTTGCCCATTGAAAATGATCCACCAAATAATAAGCGGCTACCGAGCTGTACACTTTCGCCAAATATGCCGCCAAAATCAGGCCCGCTAATTTAAAGAAGGTATAGACAAAGCCCTTTACAGCTCCCGCAATAGAAAACCACAAACATAAACCCAATACGATGATATCCAATAAGTTCGTTCCCGATAATAATGTCATTATTCCATCCATGGATTACACCTCCTTCTGCCAATAAAGCAGATCAATGCCATATTCATGCACCAGCCATAATTCGCCCTCTACCGGTACAAGACTCACTATTTTCTCTTCCGACTTGGTGCCCGGGATATAGGCCATGGATTCCATATCGACCATTCCCCACTCACTCTCATTCCATAAATAATAATACCCTTGATACTGAACCCAATTCGTAAAGGCCGGTAAATTGGTCATCTGATTGACCACATTTAGCTCTTGATCCAAACGAACCACTTCACCCGACAAGGCTCCCGACAATAAACAATCGATTCCCTGTTCCTCAATCTGCACAGCTCTTGGATTCATATCCAATTCAACTCGCTTTGCTATGGCTTCCTCTCGATATAGCGCCAAAGCACGTTCAGAAACCACTAACATGGTTTCCCCGTCCAGCATTCTCGTTGCCAAAATCACCGGTTCATTTACCTTTAAATCATCCACGCGGTTTCCTGCTTCGTCAAAATGCAAAATATAATTTCGCCAATACCCGTCTTTCATCTGAATCCCCGATACAAAATATCCTGACTCGCTGCGATTGGGAAGCAACAAGCTCGTATTGGGAGAGGACAGATTGGCAAGGAGCTGTCCAGCTTCTGGATCAAGGATCATCAATTGCTCACTGGTTTGACCGCTCTTTGCGCCAACCGCCAGCAATCCTTCATAAGGAAACACCGATTCGATCGGTCGCATAAACCCAATGGCCCAAAGTGCTTCATAGGTCGGTGACAGGCACTCAATCTTTCCCGTCGATCGATTATAAATATAAAGGCGCCTCTCCGACACGCTCCAATCATCTTGCATGGAGATCCGTCTCTCAAACAGAAGCGTCCCCTCCAAGTCATACGATCGCAACCACAAATCCTCTTGGAACAGCCATCCCGTCCCAAAAACCATGCCCTCCGATACATTCTTCTTTAACTTCCATTCCCGCACCCAGGATCCCGAATCGTCTAGGGATTTCGGGATAATTTGCTTCGTTGGTTGATTCATCCATCGCGCGCCTGCAATCAATCCGATCACAGAGGTCAAGATGATCAATCCGATACTTATTTCTTTCCACCGTTTCATCTCTTCCCCCCCTTTGCGCTTTCTTACATTGTAGCACTTCTCCTCCAATTTCTTCTACTGAATTCCAAAAAAAGGACAAGAAAAAAGAGCCATAGGCAGGTGCCCAAGGCTCTTTTGTTATGCGTGATATCGACTTTCTCCGGCAATGATCGTTTCAAGAACCCGAAATTCCTCGTCGAAGAGCACGAAGTCGGCATCCTTGCCAGTCTCCAAGCTTCCTTTTACCGCATCAATCCCAATGGAAGCGGCTGGCGTTAAGGTTGCCATTCTCACCACTTCAGGCAGGCTCAAGGCTGTATGCTTCCTCACATTCTCCACAGCTTTAATCAAACTATGTGTACTTCCTGCAAGAGTTCCATCCAGCAATCGTGCGGCACCTCCCGCCACGGTTACGGCTTGTCCGCCCAAAGAATACTCTCCGTCTTCCAATCCGCCAGCCATGATGCAGTCCGTAATCAAAACCACTCGATCCAATCCCTTGGATTTCACAATATACTCGAACAAGCCGGGGTGAATATGAATGGTGTCTGTAATTAATTCCACAAAAATATCGGACGAAAATCCTGCGCCTACACAGCCTGGATCACGATGGTTCAACCCAGTCATCCCATTGAAGAAATGTGTCATATGGGAACATCCCGCATCGATCCCAGCCAAGGCTTCCTCAAACGTAGCGTTGGAATGTCCAATAGAGAGTCGAATATCCGTCTCTTTTTTCACCTTTTTTATAAAGTTTTGATTCTCATCTTCCTCTGGCGCGATGGTCATCAAACGAATCACATCTTCATATCCTTCGATATAAGACCAATCCGGTTTCACCACATAATCCGAATTTTGTGCGCCCTTTTTGGCTATGGAAATAAAGGGGCCTTCCATGTTGATTCCAACAGGACGAGCACCCGGCAAATCGGTGTCGATAGCCAATTTGGCTTCTGCAAAAGCCTGGCGAACCGCCGCTTTGTCCATGGTCATCGTTGTTGGTAAGAAGCTAGTTACACCATCTGCGACGATCTTGTTGCTGATCGCCTCCAAGGCTTCTCGCGTTCCCTCCATGGTGTCATGACCGCCTGCCCCATGGATATGCACATCCACAAACCCCGGCGCCACATACGCGCCCTTAGCGTCAATCACTTCAATACCTTCCGGAACCGCATCTGCAATTTTTTGAATCTGTTGATCAAAAATCAATACCTTGTTTTCCACTACTTCATTTGGAAGAATCATCTTCCCATTAATAATTGCTTTCACCTTTCGTCACCTCATCAGTTTTTGAATTTGATCCCATTCAGCCATAAAATCGTCTACAACCAGATCCGCTTCGTTCAATTTTTGGTTGTGGGAATTCGGATTGGCAAATCCAACTACCTTCATCCCCGCACGCTTCGCCGCTTCCACCCCGGCATCCGAATCCTCAATCACCAGGCAATCTTCGGGTTTAACTTTCAATTTTTCCGCCGCAGCCAGAAAAATATCGGGTGCCGGCTTGCCATGTTTGACATTGCTGCCAGACACAAACCCAGTAAAAACAGATTCCAGTCGGAAATACGTCAGCATCTTTTCGATGGCCATCACCGGTGAAGAAGATGCCACAATCATTGGAATACCCATTGAACGAAACTTCATCATCAATTCCTGTACGCCAGAAACCAAAACTGCCTGTTTTTCTCCGTAGTACAACGAAAAGAAAATTTCCTCTTCCTCTTCCGCCAGCTTAATCGGATCAAAATCAAACAACTTTTCCTGTGCATCCATCATCATCTTCCAGCAATCCACACTGCGTCGACCCGTAAATGTCTCAAACAAAGACTCGCTCACAGAGAAACCCAATCGATCAATCAACACATATGCGGCTTCCTTGTGCGCTTGTTCACTATCGATAATTACCCCATCCATATCAAAAATTATAGCTTTCTCCATGTGCCCCTCCAGTTGTATATATGTATATACCAATTTTACCTTTCTCCAAACACCTTGTCAACCACGAACGCCGCTTTCTACAAGAAATTATCCGCGAAAAAAGGCGAGCCCTCCAGAAGAGCATCGCCTTTAAATATGCCTCTCAAATTTTCTTTATTCCGCTCTTTACCCGATAGCAATGGTCAGCCGAACTTGATTCGCTTCGCCAGCACCCACCATGCGAATTCCTTCTTTTTGATCGATATTTTTCGTTGTATCTTGCCGATCACAGAGTCCAAGCCAGGGTTCAATGCAAAGAAAAGGCGCATGGTTCGGCTTCGTCCAAATCCCCAAATGGGTAAACCCAGTCAAAGATACTTGAATAAAACGGTCACTCTTCTGGCTTTCAAACCGGATCCATTCCGACTCCACACCTTCGAAGATCAAAGCGTCATCTTGGAATAAAGCATGATCCAAGTCCAATATTTGCGACCCTTCCATTACATTTCTTCTCTTGAGATTCCGAAGACCAGTCTCTTGATTAATCAAAAGTCGATCCAAATTTTCTTGTCTTGAAAATCGCAAATGATAATCCGAAAAATCTTCCTCAGGTTCCAATGGCCAATTAAATGCCGGATGCGCCCCTAGAGAATAGAACATTTCTTCTCCGCCTTTGTTCTTCACAAAATAATCGGTATGCACCGATTCTTCATCCAGTGTATAGCGAATGCGAAGAGAAAAATCAAAGGGATAACGTTTCTTGGTTGCTTCGGTAGCCTCGAGTTCATACTCCAAATAGTCTGCACCCATTTCTATCAAAAGGAAATCCAAATCTCGCGCGAAACCATGGTTGGAAAGATTGAAAACCTTGCCCTCATGGATGAATTCCTCGTCTCGAAGTGCACCGATCACAGGAAAAAGCACGGGCGCGTGCTTGCCCCAGTAGGTGGGGTCGGCTTGCCACAAATATTCTTTTTGCAATCCCTTATGAAAGATACTTGTCAGCTCCGCGCCGCGCTCTTTGACGACAATGCGGATCTTTTCATTTTCCAATCGATTCATGATGTCCTCCTATTCTGTCTTTGGTAGCAATTTGTAGTCATACGTTCGGAATGAAACTTCGTAATCAACGCCTTCTTCATTCCATACCCGCACAAGTTCGGCAAACTTATCGTATTGCAAAAGATTCAGCGATTCGAAATCCCCTTCATAGGATTCATTGTTAACCGCTTTATTCATCATCATCATGGTCCAATCGTATTCCTGCAAGAAAAAATCCCAATACGTTGATACCGAATCCGGTGGCGTGTTCTCATACACTGGCAAACTCTGCAACTCAGCCAACCAAGTTTCCGGACCAGGCTCTCCGCCTTCAGCAGAATACTCGAAAGCCAGAAAACTTTGCGCTTGATCCAAAGTTTCCATCCATTCCTCGGTCTTCAGTATGAAGTCAACCGAGTCCGTTCGCATGAAAATTGGTTCTTCCCGAACTGCTTCTTCGGTAACAACCTCATAGCCCGGCTCCGGTTGCGGCGTATTGAATTCCTCTCTCATATCGGTTACAAATTCACCCAGATTTCCAACGATCCTTGGCATCACTCCTGCGAACACGCCAAATACGATATAGAGAATGACAACCGTACGAATCACACGGCCCAAAGTCTTGGAACTATCCGTTGAAGTTTCCGAACGAGAACCGCCCCAATTCTGAAAGGTCGATTTGACCTCCTCGGCTCTTGATTCGAATTGTCTGATAGACGGTTGTCTGGTAGACGATCGTCTCGGTTCCTGTTGTTGAGGCGCCTGTCTTGGAGACGATTGTCTCGGAGACGATTGTTCCCCCAACCAAGTTTCTTCCCTGGTTTTCTTGGCGCTCGGCGTATGTTTTGCCCTCCGAATAGGAGTTGGTATACTTCTCTTCTTATAACCGGGATCTTGTCCTGCGATCCGCTGCTCGATTGTCTTCTCTTTGCGTTCAATCATTTCCTGAAGCTCTTTCTCTCGATTCGCCATTTTCTGATGATACTTGCGCGATTCTTCATCCATGCCTCTCATTTTATCTTGCCTCCCCTCTACTTTTCTTATCTATATCCTACCCCACTTACACTTCTAATTCCTATCTATTCTACCACAATGACATTCTTCATAAAACAAAGGAGAGCAAATCTGCTCTCCTTCTTCTTACTCTGTGCGTATCGCATCCAAGGCTGACAAGTTCATCGCCCTCTTTGCCGGATAATATCCTGAAATCAAACCAATCAGCATGGAAAATCCAATGCCGGCCGCTGCCAGCCAAACTGGAATATAGGAGAGGCCTGAACCGCCCTCCATTCCCAGGGCGCCAGCGCCCAGCTGATTAATGAGTTTCGAGACCCCGAAACTCAGGCCAAGACCAATCAAACCTCCGATCCCGCCAATTAATGCGGCTTCAAACAAGAAGAGTCGCTTGATATCAACCAATCGAGAACCAAGCACTTTCATAACACCAATCTCACGGGTTCGTTCATAGATCGACATAACCATGGTATTGGTGATGCCAATGGCTGCTACGAATAAGGAAACAGCACCAATCCCCGCCAAAACCAATTGAATGGTTCGTGCCGTATTGCGCATCTCCTCCAACATATCCGTCATGCTCCATGTTTGATAACCCTGAACCTTCAAGGTTTCCGAAACCGCCGCCACATTGTCGACATTGTTCACCTTGATCGTTACATCGTCATAAACAAGATTTTTATCGAATTTTTGTCCCGTTACTTTCGCATCCGTTTCCAGGATCTTTTGCATATCGTTGATATCCATATAAATGCCCCAGCCTCGTATATCCTGAGACTCCGCAAGGATGCCAACCACCTTGGTATCATGAGGCTTCGGCCGTTTCATGTCCCCACTCATATCTTGCACGGGCTCTCCATACATTTGATCCGTGGTGATCACCATTCGCTTCTGCTCCAGCAAATCGATTTCGACCTCTTGTTCCCAACGATTCTGTTTCTTTCTTGGGTTGTAAAATTCATTCATGGCTTGCGCCCCAAACAGTAATCCGTTTTTATCGGTTTCTTCGAGCAATCGGCCTTCTGTCGTTTGGAATCCAAAGGCTTCCAGTGCATCCAAATCAACGCCATTGATGCCCAAACTCGCAATATACTTTCCGGTACTGATCTTCATATAACTATTTTTTTGCGCCAAGACAGCCTCGACGTTCTCAATATTTTTGAAACTCTCAATCGCCTTTTGATTCAACTCTGTATCCGATCCGCCTTCCCAATTCTTATAGACTGTTACATTGGTCAGACTTCCCATTTGCTCCATTTGTTCCATAAACGCGCGTTCCATCCCAAGGCCCAAGGAAACCATGACAATGATGGCTGTTGTCCCGATAATCACGCCCAGGACCGTTAGGAAGGTTCTCGCTTTTCTCCGCCAGAGATTTCTAATCCCCATCAGGAAAAGATCGATACTATTCATCGAGATCCAACTCCTCTTCCGCCTTTTTCGCTTTTCGTTTCTTCACAACGGTCACAATAACACCCAAGGCAACCACAGCAATAATTCCATATCCCCAAAGTGGCAATCCGCTCTTTTCGTCGATTGGAGGTTCCATTCCCCCTTCGAAATCAGGTGGAAATTCATCTCCGCCTGGGAATTCGCCTTCCGACATACCCTCGCTCGCAATCATACTGAACTTCATCTCTTTGGTATGTGCACCGCCCACGGCGTCCTCATAATCGAAATAGATAACCCCTTCCAGAGCTTCTTCAGAAGGCACCAAAGTCAGGCTGTAGTAGTTGCTGGATCCCGAATTCAAGTTGCCGATATAGGATTCTCCTCCCTCCGGCATTTCAAAGTTTCCTTCCGCTCGGATAGCAAGATTATAAAGGGTTGTTCTTCCTGTATTGTAGAAATCAACGTCATAATCCATACGCATTCCAATCTCTGCGTGTGGCAGATAAGAAGGCTCTTGAATCTTCAAGCGCATCTCTTGGATCACAGGGATGCTAATTTCCGGTGATTCAATGCCGTGGCTCGGCGTGATATTGAAGGTTACCTTATAACTTTGATATTTCGCGTCCCGGCTTGGGCTCAAGGTAAAGGTATGTTCATAGACCTCCTTTGGACCCAATTTTTCAATGTAGAAGGAGTTTGAGCTCTGTACCGGTACAAAGATTCCTTCTTCTGAACTAATGGTCACCACGGTATTTTCAATGGAATTTTCCGGATTCGAGTTACGGAAGCGGACCGTCAAATCAAATGATTCTCCCGCTGTTACCGCATCTCCACCGAAGTCATAGGTTTCCAACATTAAATATGCGTTGCCATCGCTAGAAGCCTCTGTTTCCCCTTCCACTGGCACAAAGATTGTCGCCGCATTCTCCCCGGCTTTTCCATAGGCGTCTTCATAGGTAAATGACAAGTTCAACGATTGATTTCCTGTCATGATTTTCTCATAAGCTGCTACGGGAAAACTCAAAACAGCCACTTGTCCGCCATTGATCTGCGTGATAAATTGCGTATCCACCGCATTGTTCAATTGAATGCCATTGGCTGTAAACCCGCTGATCTTTGCAGAAAGATTCTTCACCTGCAAGGATCCGGTGTTTTTCAACGTTATTCGCAAGATGTCGTTTGTTCCCGCGTTTAAAGTCCCATTGTCCAATTTCATGGACTGAACGGCAATCACCGGCATTGCATTGGAGTTTTGCACTTTCACATAGTAGTTGATCGTTGATGAAAATTCATCGCCAAAGGTGTTTTCATAGGTCACCTTGATTGGAATAATCACCTGACCGGAAGGAGCATTCCCCTTCACGTCGACTGAAAAACTGACGCTTTCATATTTATCCGCTTTTATTTCAGCGATCGTTTTTACAATCGATACCTGTTTCACTTCAAAGGGACTATTCTCAATCCCCAAAATTTGCGGCTCGATTTTAATATTCTTCGCATCATAGGAAGCATCATTCACAAATCCAATTTGAATCGTATTGGCACGTCCCGCTGTGAGTGTTGGAATCGTCTGTGTTGGATCCACCATCACGTTCGGCTCATAATCTGCCGAAGCATCCGCATCATCATCCGTCTCCCAAATAGGAACTGCTGGAAGTGTTGTTGTGTATGTAGCGCTTCCTTTAAGATTATCCTCTACTTTTGTATAATCAACAGCCAATGTAATCTCTTTTTTGCCGCCAAAATACTTTGCTGTTAATTGTACGCCTGATTCAATTTGATTCTTATCAATGGTATAACCCACTCCTGGATTCATATGTGTCAATTCAAACGAAGAATCGACTACTCGAACTGAATTAACCTCAATCGCATCCCCAGTTTGATTATGAATATCTATATACATTGAGAATGAATCACCCACCTCAATTTTATTTGAAGATAGTGAACTCACACGGATATCCACTCCGTTATCCACTGCAAATCCTGCTGGTATCATGGTGACTAAAATCATCAAGATACTGATGAATGCCACCGCCTTACGCTTGCTCATGTTTTTTTTCCCCTTTCACTACGATATTCTGCACCTCGCCGTCCAAAATTGAGACGATCTTATCGGCATATTGTCCAACACTTCCATCATGGGTAACAATCACTAGCGCTTGATTGTTGTGCTTGCAAATATCCACCATTAACTTCATGACCTCTGCACTGGTTTTCGAATCGAGGTTTCCCGTCGGCTCATCGGCAAATACCACCTCGGCTTTTCCAACCAAAGCGCGGGCAATGCCCACACGCTGTTGCTGCCCTCCGGACATCTGATTGGGCTTGTGTTTCACACGATCTCCCAATCCAACGTTCTCTAGCATCTTCTTTGCTGCGGCATTTCGCCTTTTACTTCCAATTCCACGAAAGGTTAGCGGCATTGCTACATTTTCAAGGGCCGTTAAGGCACCCATCAGATTATATGATTGAAAAATAAATCCAACATTTTTTTGCCGAAATATCGCCAATCTTTTCTCGCTCATCTTGGTGACTGCTTCTCCCTTAATCTTGACACTTCCTTTGGTTGGCTTTTCCAAGCCCGCCATCATATTCAATAGCGTCGATTTACCTGATCCGGATTTTCCCAAGATCACGCAAACTTCGCCTGCTTCAATATTAAAAGAAACGCCGCGAAGTGCATGTACTTTCTCACTTCCCAAGCGATATACTTTTTTGATATCTTTCACTTCTATCAGACTCATGGCAACCCCCTTTCCCATATTAGACGTCTACATTTTTCAAATAGTTTCATTACCTTCCAATTATTAATCTTACTGATTTTATCATCAAAAAACAAACTTTATCGCTGAATTAAGGTGGATTTAAGAATCTCTTCACAGAAAATTTAAAAAGACCCCCAAAGATTAGATTTCACTCTAACTTTTGGGGGTCGGTACCTTTTCCGGTCTTTTCTTATTGCTTGCGAATTTTCACTTCTCCAACATCCGTATACATCTGAATGGCTGCGTCTCGATCTTTCCCTTCTTTGAAAGATACATTCGCATCCACATCGCCAATCCCTGCTTCCGCTGCAATTCCTGCATCAATCACGGCTTGCGAGAGGGTCGCATGAATCGCGCCAACATCGGAGGTTGCAATCAAAGAATCCGCTTTCTCGCAGATGAATTCAATCTCTCCAACATCCGCCTTCAAAATGATATCTCCACCGTTTACAGTAACGTCAATCGTGCCCACATCGGATTCAATCTCAATCGCTTCGGCTTCAACGATTCCCTGAACATCACCAACATCAGAATCAATGATCAAGCTGTCGCCTTTAAACTCACCAAATGCCAAATCGCCCACATTGGTTCGAATATCCAAATCACCAGCAAAGTCTTTTGGCAATGTAATCACGGTATCCAGATTCGTTGTGTTCATCATCAATGTTTCCGGTCGATCTTGCCAAATAAGAATCCGAACGGAATCATTCTTTTTTTCCACTTTCAGATGCACTTTAATGGTGTCAGAAACCTTACCCGTCGTTTTCACTTCGATTTGATCCGAATCACCTTTGACGATTTCAATGTTGCTCACTTCACTATCAATGATGATTTCCTGTTCCTGATTCCACGCGATGGAATCTTCCAATTCAACCTTCTCAAGATTGCTTAATCCGTTCTCTCCATCTCCGATATGAAAATCTCTTTCACTTAGATCCTCAAACCAGCCGAAAACATCACTGGATTGATCGCCTGGACGAAGAGACACACCAATTGCTACTATACCACCCACTACAACCAGAGCTGCAAGGAAGGCGAGTAAAAAACGTTTCATTCTTTTTCTCCTTTATATATTCAACTTGCGATCAAGCAAGTATCCGGCTGCCATAAAATACCCGACTCCAATAACAAGATAGAATAAAGCCGGCACAATGTTAAATGAAACACCTTGTGCGCTATAATTAATAGCGCCCGTTATTGAAAATCCGTTCATTTCATTGATCATCGGCAGATTCCACTGAAAAGTTACTGGCCATGTGGCCAACTCGCCGAGCTTGACAGCAACCCAGTCAACCACATAAGTCAAGCCAAAGTATGCTAAGATTACAAACAAAACAGGATGTCTCCAGCTCGCCAGAACCGTCGCCGTTATGCTGATCAAGAAATAGATGGTCATCGTAAAGAACAAAGATGCCAGAGCTGATATCACGATCAAGAAGATAATTTGTGGAACATTATGCAACAATACGCCCTGCAGTTCCTCTACCTTCAACGAACTCATCATATGAAAGAAGATCGCCGCAACCATAAAGCCCCAAATAAAGAACCGCAAAAATACAACGGTGAGCTTTGCACCTAAAATTTTCCAAGCTGAGTTGGGTGTGCTAAAGAGCAGATATCCTTTTTCCCTTACATCCACCGACAGGAAGCTGATGGATTGAAAAAGCAAGGCGGCAGATCCGACTGTAATCAACATAACCAGGATTGTCATGGCAATTCCAGCGCCCAATTCTCCCCGGTACAGATTATCCGTTCCCTGAAGGACCAAATAAAGATACACAATCAATACGCTGGCGATCCCCAGCATAAATACTTTCCATGATTTTTTCCATTCAAAATTCATCAGATTAAGCATGTCTAAACACCTCCAAATAATAGTCATCAATCGAAATGCCCTTCTCGCTTCGAATGACTTCCGCCTCTTCCTTGGCAATGATCTTTCCATTCGAAAGCAAGATGACCTCATCCAACAACGATTCAATCGCATGCACCATATGACTTGAAATGACCATAATCGCATCCTCTCGGATCCGATCTAAAATCGTCTCCACAATTTTTTCCCGCGATACCGGGTCAATTCCGCTTAGGGGTTCATCCAGCAAATAGATCTTAGCTTTTCTCGAAAGCACCAAAACCAGTTTCAATCTTGCCTTCATTCCCTTGGACAGCTTTTCCACTTTCTCTTGTGGAACCAGCTCCATAAATCGAATCAGTTCCTCGCTGTCTGCACGATCAAAATCTTCGAAAAAAGTATCGTAGAAATTAATCGTATCCTGCACAGTCATCCACTTATAAAATAGATCCTTGTCCGCCAACATGGAGATCATCCCTTTATGGCGAGTTTCTCTCATTTCCCCATTGATTAAGATTTGTCCCTTTTCTGGCGTTAAAAGACCAGCAATACATTTAATCAAGGTTGTTTTCCCTTGCCCGTTGGGTCCCAACAAGCCATAGACTTTGCCGCTTTCCAGTATCAGATCCATATCTTGAATGACGACCTTTCGGCCATAACGTTTCTGAAGGTTCGCGATTTCTATTCTTGTATTCATGCTACACCTCCCAGTCGTTTCTGTACAATTTCAACAATCTCTTCATTGGAACACTGATTTTAATTTCTTCAATCATTTCTGCATCCTCCGTAATAAAAGTACCCATTCCTCTCTTCGTAAATGTCATACCCATTCCCTCCAGCTCGCGGAATGTTCGCTGAATGGTATTTGGATTCACTTTGTAGTCGATGGCCAATTGACGAACCGATGGTAATTTCTGTCCTGAAACCAATCTTCCCGAGGCAAGATCTTTGTGTATTTCCGATATGATTTGTAAATAGATGGGGCGGTTGTTATCAAACTTCATAGGCTTCTCCTTTCTTAAATTGTGTATCACTGTTCTACCTAGATAGTACACTAGCGTTGTAGGGCTGTCAAGGGTTTTTTTAAAAATAATTTTACCTAGCATTAAACGATGCTTTTCTCAATCATTGCCGGTGTTCTTTCACTTCGTCTTTTGACGATATAAATATCGCAAAAAATAGACCCAAGCCCTCAACCCTTCGGTTGTTGCTTGCGCCTATATGATAAAATTATCTCGTCTCATGTAGGAAATCTATTGTTGAAGATCCTCATTGTTGCAGATCCTCATTGTAGCGTGCTCGTCATTGCTTTTCATTCTTCCCTGCAATTACATTCACGTTTTTTTATCCGCCTCAAAAAAAATTCTTCTTTCCAAGCTTCGAAATGATCACTGTTTTATACTTCCTGACTGCGCTGGATGTAGGTCAGCACCATACGTGCAATATTCAGATCCGTCAACTGTGAAAGGGAGCGACTTCCCACTGCATCTTCCACCTCATTCAGGTAGAAAACCTCTTCTGAGTCAAACAGAAAATCGATTCCGCCCCATTCCATTGGGAATACTCTGCAGATTTCGTTAACAATTTGCTTCTGCGATTCCGTAAGTTCCGCCAATCGAATTTTGCCGCCCAAAGAATAGTTGGCACGAAAATCGCAATTCGATTCTCTAAGCACCGCGGCAATTATCTCTCCTCCCAAAACAAAGATTCGTAAATCCCTGCCTGGTTGGGCGCAAAGCTTCTGCATGACAATTTTTCTCCCGAACAAGGCATTCAGCACCTGTTTCCAGCTTTTTGAATCCTCCACAAAAAAGACTTCGGATCCCCCATGGCCATCAACAGATTTTGCAACCAAAGGATATCCACAGCTTGTTTGGTTTGGTAGGTTACTATCCACAAACGTTGCACAAGTCCACAGCATAGGAATCCCATGTTGTGGAAAAAAACGGTATGTCTCTGCCTTATCGTTGGCAATTTTCGTAACAAAGGAGGAATTGATACATCGAACTCCCAACGCTTCTAATTTTTCGGCAATTTCCGTATTTCTGGATCGATTCAAAACGAAATCCGGGAGTGCTAGCTCCTTTAAGCCATCCAAGTCTTCTAACATCTTGAGCTCGATCATCATCCCCAGCAGCTTCCCCTCTGCTTGAAACCACTGAATATAAGCGCGATTCTTTTCTGCATCTTCTCGACAATATAGCATCCATCCTGTCATGATATCCGTTCTCCGCTTTTTATCCAGCGCATAAGATGCACAGCCGTGTCAATGCCTGTACATGCCGCAAGAGTGATAAAATGAACATTCGAATTCACCTCGCAAATCACGGGTCCCGCTTGGGTTTGAAGTAAATCCACTCCCGCAAAATCAAGCCCCAATGTTGCCGACGCTCGTATTGCCAACTCCGCTTCCTCTTCGGAAGGCAAATAGGATTCCATACTGCCGCCCAAGGTAATATTCGCCCGAAAATCAACTTGTGAGGATCGCTTCATGGCCGCTACAACTTTACCGCCTACTATATTAATCCGTAGATCTTCTCCATGGCTTTCTCGAATATACTTCTGATACAAATGCGGTCGCCCACCAACCCTCAAAATCCAGGTTTCCAAGTCCTCTCGATTTTCCATCAACGCAACCTGCTGACCAAAAGAGCCGTATGCCTCTTTCACTACCAGTGGAAATCCTAATTTTGCAATGACTCGATCCAAATACTCGAAGTTCTTACGAACCATATTATTGTAAATAAAGGGTGCAAAAATAGTAGTCGGCATGGGAATGCCCGCCTCAGCCAGCGCTTGATGCGTTTTCATCTTGTTGTCGCAGGCCTCAATCGCTTCAGAGGAATTGTAAACCCGTACCCCCATGTTTTCCAATTGTTTCGCTAGCAACAGATCCTTGTCCCAGAACAAGGCAAAATCCACTTCCACCAAAGCCGAAGGTTCTACTTTACCCAAGCCCCCTTCGATCATCACCAAAAGTTCGTCATTCTTCACCCTTGTTAAATTGATCTCTTCCTTGAAAGCGGCCCGAAGGATCCATTCCATCAATTCATCCACCTTCGGCGATTCCCAATTTCCGTTTTCAACCAAAATTCCCTTCATCTCTATCCAGCCTTTCTATTCCATCTGGTCTTATGATAAACCACTCCAAAGAAAATGTATAGGGCAGACGGAAAAAACCACCAAGTACAATCCACTCTGCTTTTTATGATATTCCCTTACATCTTCCACATTTCAGGTTTCTCATAGCAATATTCTTGTTTTCATTTTAAAGAACTTCTTATGAAAGGAGCAGTTTTCGGTTTTTCTTTTTATATCTATAAAAAACTCCCTTCTCACATAATTGACATCGCTAGGCGAAATCGATAGAGTAAGATAGTAAGAAAAACGTAATCAAGGACAGCTATCCTTGTTCTCCAAAATTAATCACGTAGTCTATTGGAGAACACTATAAGAAGAGAGGGGAATCATTATGAAAAAAGAAAAGATAATTTTAGATGTAGATACAGGATCCGATGACGCCATTGCCATTATTTGTGCAGCGCTTCATCCTCAATTGGATTTATTGGCATTGACAACGGTTTGCGGGAACAAGCCGGTGCCGAATACAACGGAAAACACCCTTCGTGTGGTCGATCTACTGGGGATGAACATTCCCGTTTACCGAGGTTGTGCGGAGCCGATGGTGGCAGAATTGATTCCAGAACGACATGCTGAAACGAGACAAACTGCTGCAAGTGCCGTCCAAGATGGCGAAGTGATTGAATATCACGGCGACTATTTGGAAATTCCACCTGCAACCAGCAAAATACAAAGAAAAAGCGCCGTATCCTATTTGATTGATACCTTATTAGAATCAGACGGTGATATCACCTTAATCGCGGTAGGACCACTCACCAACCTCGGTGTTGCCTTTCGGGCAGACCCGCGCATTATTGAAAAAATCAAGCGCATTGTCATTATGGGTGGCGGCCATGAAGTTGGCAACCGAACCCCATCGGCAGAATTTAATATCTGGAAAGATCCCGAAGCGGCACAAATCGTCTTTACTTCTGGATGTGAGATTTTACTGGTTCCTCTTGATGCCACCCATGTTGGTGTTGTCACATACGCAGAGAGTGAAGCCATTCGAGAAATCAACACCCCTGTAGCCATCGCCGTTTCCGATTTTATGGATCAACGCATCAAGGCATACGATGCCCTGCAACCGATGGCAATCGCCGGTTCCACCCCGCCTCACGATGCTCTGGCTGTATTGGCAGCGGTGGACGAGTCCATTCTGTATGATATTCAATTAAAACGAGTGGATGTCGATTTTGGTGGTGGTTTGGCTGATGGCAGAACCATTGTCGATAACCGTGTGCCAACTGACAATCCTCCCAATATTCGCTTTGCATTCAACTGTCACCGCGAAAAATTCGTAAAAATGCTGATGGATACCATTGCATTATCCAAAGAGCTGTAAGCCGTCAGCTTGAAAACCATCGCTTTAAATGGACTTCAAATCCTGTTCCGTATCTAAATGAACTGAGGAGACAAGAATATGAGAATGAGATTGAACCATCATGGGATTTTCATTTTACTTCTAATTCTGACGTTCCTGACGATCCCGTCTATCGGCTTCGCCAATTCGGCGCAACCGCCCTCGATCATCGTTCTTGTATCTAATCCACCTAAGGATATGGAGATTCATCTGGACCGGGACGGTCAGATCATTGAAAGCAGAAAGAATGAGAAGATGCTGGAAACGACCTTTAGCTTCCACTCCTATCATTTCGAAAAAAATGAAATCTATCAGTTCCTTATTGTCTCAAACGGTGAAACCATTGTTGTTCCCATCGATACGCCTTTAACTGGGTACAATAATCTCTACACCCTAGATCTCAAAACGCATACCCTCACACAGGGGAGAGCACCCTACAAAAATGTTCTCTATATCGCGCTTCGCGTGATTTTCACCCTGATCATTGAAGGCCTGATTTTCTTTGCCTTTGGGTTTAGAGAGAAGCGATCATGGATCATCTTCCTCGTACTCAATCTTTTCACCCAGGGCGCTTTGAATATTTGGCTGAATTCCATGTTCCCAAGCAACGGATATATTATCTTTGCTTTGGTTATCGGCGAGTTCTTTGTCTTCCTTGCCGAATTGATCGGATTTACCGCTCTGGTTCCGGAGCAAAAACGACTGAAAACGGCAGCCTATGTGATTCTTGCCAATCTGCTCAGCCTGGTGGCTGGTGGTTATCTGATTACGCTGCTTCCACTGTAGGGCAGAGCCATAACACAATAAACTATAAAGATGTAAGACAAAAGGGAAGATCAATTTGATCTTCCCTTTCCTTATCAGTCACCTAAATAGTTGTCTTTCCAGTCCTGTGTCGCCTTGATCACCCGATGCACCTTGCCATCATTTTGCGCAACAAAAATGGTTGGTTCCATCTCTTCCCTGCTTACCACAAAGGGAAATTCCTTTTGGGTCGTTGCGCCGCCAAAGTTTCCGTTTTTATCCATGGCGATCACCGACATGCTGCCCGGCTTACTTCCCCGCGCCTTTAAATCAGCCTCATGATCAAATAGCGCTTTCTCACAGGCCCCCTGACAATCTCCTCCCGCTTTGATCAAAGAAACAATCCGAAACGACAAGCATCCCTTCATAATATCTTCACCCACGCCTGTTGCACTTGCAGCACCTACTCGACTGTCGCAATAAAAACCCGATCCGATCACCGGACTGTCTCCGACACGCCCTGGGTGTTTCATAAACAAACCAGAGGTCGAAACGCCATTGCCCATCCTGCCTTGATCATCCAATCCAATGATGCAAACCGTATCGTGCCCGCCATAGGCTTCGATCTCTTCCGGTATGTAGCCTTCTCCGATTTTCTTTTCCCATCGCTGTTGCGATTCATGTGTCAACATATTGGCAGACTCATATCCATGCGTCGCCGCAAAACTTTCCGCTCCCCCTCCCGCCAGTATATTGTTGCGCTGATACCCGCTCAAGTGGCGAGCAACCCGAATGGGATTTTTAATATTCTTTACCGCCATAACAGCGCCAAAACACAAGCGCTCTCCATCCATATACGCGGCATCCAATTCCACCTCGCCAACTCGATTCGGCAATCCGCCAAATCCAACGGATCGATAAGCCGGATTATTCTCCACTGATTCGATTGCGCAAATTACCGCCTCCGAGACTTCTTTTCCATTTCGCAATTTTTCGGACCCTTCAACGACTCCTTCATAAGCCATTTTCCATGTTGCGATCATCCCATATTTCATTCGGTGCCCCCCAACTCCAATATTTACTGCTTCAAATCAAAAAATGAAAATCAATGTTCTACATTTATTATATCAAAATTTCATGGTCTTCTTCTCAACTATCTATCCGCTAACAGGTGCAACCCTCCAATAACTGATCTGCGCTCATCTTTCCTACTCTTTGACAGTATTTCACACGAAGAAGCGCTATTCCCTATTCCTTCAAGCTAACCCAATTATCACGGACAAGCAGGATCAGAAATTCGCTCCATTCAATCTCTCCACCTCTGATCAGAATTGAGACGTCCAATAAAAAAATCCAATCGCATGAGAGGAATACTCATGCAACTGGATTTATATCTTTTTCTCGCGACCTCTTTACAAACAAAAAAACAACCCAATGGGTTGTCTTTGTTGGTGCCCAGAGGCGGAATCGAACCACCGACACGGGGATTTTCAGTCCCCTGCTCTACCGACTGAGCTATCTGGGCAAATATACCGCCTCATCAACCAAACTGATCCTTTGGTCTTCGCGATATGATAAAAATGGTGGGCCTAGATGGACTCGAACCATCGACCTCACGCTTATCAGGCGTGCGCTCTAACCTGCTGAGCTATAGGCCCATTTTTGGTCGGGGTGGCAGGATTTGAACCCGCGGCCCTCTGGTCCCAAACCAGATGCGCTACCAAACTGCGCTACACCCCGAAATGCCAAAACAAGAACTGATGTCTTTCATGCTGTCAAACCTGATCATGATTTGGCGAATGGCGGAGAGGGTGGGATTCGAACCCACGTGGGCTTGCACCCTAACGGTTTTCAAGACCGCCCCGTTATGACCACTTCGGTACCTCTCCAAAAAAAAATGGTGACCCATCGGCGATTCGAACGCCGGACACCCTGATTAAAAGTCAGATGCTCTACCAACTGAGCTAATGGGTCATATATAATGGTGCGGGTGAAGGGACTCGAACCCCCACGCTGTTAGGCGCTAGATCCTAAATCTAGTGCGTCTGCCAAATTCCGCCACACCCGCATATTATCTACTTAAATACTCTACCCAAATTACCAAAAATCGAAAGAAAATTGGTGGAGGGGACTGGATTCGAACCAGTGAAAGCGCAGCTAACGGATTTACAGTCCGTCCCCTTTGGCCAACTCGGGAACCCCTCCCTGTTTAGGTGATGTAAAATCACCGACTGCTTCTTTGGAGCTGGTGATAGGAATTGAACCCACAACCTACTGATTACAAGTCAGTTGCTCTACCAATTGAGCTACACCAGCATAATGCTATTTTTCCTTACCACTTTTAAAATAAAAATGGTGGGCACTATTGGGCTCGAACCAATGACCCCCTGCTTGTAAGGCAGGTGCTCTCCCAACTGAGCTAAGCGCCCATATATG